>JAJYNJ010000045.1 GCA_021786385.1 Chloroflexota bacterium | reverse complement strand
AGGCCCCGTAGGAAGGCTGCCTTCGAGAGATCGCGCCATGCCTCCGCGAGCCCCGTCCGCAGGTACGGCCGGGCGAGACGCCAGAACCCGGGCCACGTGAGCAGATCGGCCAGGTCGCGCGGCGAGACGGCTGTGCGCCGGTAGCCTTCGCGCGCAAAGGCGGGCACAGCGTTCGGTCCCGCCCACACGGTGCCGTCGATGCGCCGCGTGAAGTGCACGCCGAGAAACGGGAACGCCGGGTCCGGGACCGGGTAGACGAGTCCGCGGATCAGATGGCGTGCCGTCGGCCGGAGGTGATAGTAGTCGCCGCGAAACGGCACGATCCGTTCGTTGCCGGCATGCCCAGTCAGTGCGGCGATCCGATCGGACTGCAGCCCGGCGCAGGCGATCAGCCCACGCGCGAGGTAGGCGTCGACGGAGGTCGCCACCAGCCACTCCCCTCGGCCACCGGTGCTGCCTGCTGACCGGCTGTCGACCTCCGGGAGACGGCGCAGGCCGACCACCCGCCGGTCGGTGAGCACCTGTGCTCCCAGTGCCCGGATCTCGTCGGCCAGCGCCAGCGCCAAGGCCCGGAAGTCGATGATGCCGGTCTCGGGGACCCAGAGTGCCCGCAACCCCGTCACGTACGGTTCGATCTCGCGGATGCGGGCGGGGCCGACCTCTTCGAGTCCTGCGATCCCGTTGGCCTCGCCGCGCGTCCGGAGCTCGGCCAGCGCGGGCAGCTGCGCGGGATCGACGGCCACGACCAGTTTGCCCGTTCGTTGGCGCGGGACCCCGTGTTCGTCGGCAAACCGTTCGGCGGCGGCCTTGCCCTCGCGACAAAGCTGTGCCTTGAGCGATCCGGGGCGGTAGTAGAGGCCCGAGTGGAGCACGCCGCTGTTGTGGCCGGTCTGATGGGTCGCGAGCTCATGCTCCTTCTCGAGCAGGGCGAGTTTGAGCGCTGGCGCCCGGCGGAGGAGCGCGTGGGCCGTCGCGAGGCCGACGATGCCGCCGCCGATGATGGCGACGTCGAACCGCTCGGTCATGCCGCGCGGCCCTCGACGGTCCCGGTGCGGCGGACGGCCGTGTCGATGCGGTGCCGAGGCCTCTTGGTGCGCGGGGTAGGCCTTGCCCGGCAGCTCGCAGGCGTCCACGAAACGGTGGCAAGCGATTGGTGCGCCCAACTGGAGGGCGCAGCCGGCAGCGGGTCTGTGCCGCTCGGCTGTGGGCGGGCACAGCCGGGCAGCCGGCGGGCGCAGACGGGCAGCCGGCGGGCACAGCCGGGCAGCCGGTGGGCGCAGACGGGCAGCCGGCGGGCGCAATGCCGCGCACGACGATCGGTCAGACATCCCACAGCCACAGGCCCACTCTACCGCCGCTCTGCCGAACGAGAACCGCCGACGGCTGGCGGCCCGGGTTCGGCGACAGACAAGCGGCGGCTGGCGCGCCGGGCTGGGGCGCGCCGGGCTGGGGCGCGCCGGGCTCGCCTCATGCACGCCTCGGGCGCGCCGGGCTCGAGCACGCCTCGGGCGCGCCGGGCTCGAGCGCGCCAGCCCCAGCCGTGCCAATCGCGTGCGCCCCCAGGTGCAGTTTTCGACGATCGATGAACAGCAAGTCGGCCGGAGGAGGGTCTGCCGAGAAGGGGGGCCCGTGCAGGGGGCCCTGTCCCGCGGGGTGCCCCGCGCGTGGCCTTCAGCGCGGCGGTGCGGCGGCTCGGCCCAGCGAGTGGGGCGGTGCCAAGCGCCTGCGGCCGGGTCGTGCCGACGGTGCAGGCGCGGCTAGGGGCTGTGCGGGCGACGATCTGTTCATTGATGGTGCAAAGGGGGGGTGGGACGGCGGGGGTGCGGCGCCGCGCCCGCTGTGCACGTACGCAGGACGTGGGTCACCCGCCGCCGCGCCCGCTGTGCGCCGCGCCCGCTGTGCACGGACCCGGGACGTGGGTCACCCGGCGCCGCGCTCCCGCCGCGCGCCGTGCCGCCGACCGATCCGCCGTCCTCCGGTCCCGTGAGTGGCATTCCCGCGGCGTACACTGCCCGACGCATGGATGCACACCAGAGCCGTGCCGCTGTAGCGGCGTCCCGTCACCTGTTCGCGGGCCCGAGCAGCTTCGGCGCACGCGGCGGCGGATCCGGTCGCCGCGGCGCGGGTCGCGCCGGGTCACCGCCGGGGGGTTCCACCGGCGGTGCAGCGCGCGGAGGGCGCGCGATCCGGATTGGCGCGACCGGGCTGCTGGCCGCAGTCGTCGTCGGGGTGCTCCTCCTCCTCACGCTCGGCGGCTCGCTGGTCGATCTGGTCACCGACGGCATGTGGTACCAGAGCGTGGGGTACGCGGAGGTGCTCTGGACGCGCCTCGGCGCGCAGGTCGCGCTCTTCGTCGGCGTCGGGGCTGTGGTGCTCGCGGTGCTCCTCGCCGATCTGTGGGTGGCCGCTCGGCTGGCACCACCACCGCCGCCCGGCGGCGGCACGCTCCGGCACCTCTGGGATCGCCTCAACGAGGCATCGCGGTACGAAACCCGCAGCACGCGCGTCTTCGGGCCGTTTGGCCCGAGCGAGCCAATCGTCGTGGGAGGCGAAGCCACCGAGCCGCCGGACCTGACGCCGCTGCTTTCCTGGACGCTCATCGGCATCGCCATCCTGGGCGCAGTGACGGCCGCGGGCGTCGCGGCGGGCTCCTGGGAGACCGTGCTGCTCTGGCTCCACCGCGTGCCCTACAGCCCGACGGGACAGACCGTGCCGGATCCCGTCTTCGGGCTCGACATCTCGTTCTTCCTCTTCGATCTACCGTTCTTGCGCCTGGTCCAGGGACTGGCGAGCGGCGTGCTGCTGGCGGCGCTCGTGATCGCCGCCGCGCGCCACCTGGCGGCGATGGCCCGTGGGTCGTTCGTGCCGAGCCGGGCGGCGCGGGTCCACCTGGCGGTCCTGGCCGCGCTCTGGCTGCTCACCGCAGCCGCCGGGTACCAGCTCGATCGCCTGAACCTGACGCACAGTACGCAGGGCGTGGCGACCGGCGTCAGCTACGCCGATCAGGCGGCACGCTTCTTCGCGTTCGACGCGCTCACCGTCGTCGCCATCGTGGTCGCGGTCGTGCTGGTCCTCTCGGCCTTCCAGCGCCGCTGGTGGCCCATCGCCGGGGCCGTCGGCACCTGGCTGGCCCTTTGGGTCGTGCTTGCCGGCCTCTACCCGCAGGTCGTCGAGAGCTTCGTCGTCAAGCCGAACGAGCTCGCCGTCGAGCAGCCCTACATCACCAACAACATCCGCATGACGCGGCTCGCGTATGGGCTCGACCAGTGGCAGGAGCAGCCGTACCAGGGGGCCGGCGAACTCACCCAGGCGGCCATCGCGGCCGATCAGTCGACCTTCGCGAATGCGCGACTGTGGGACTACCGCCCGCTCACCTCCACACTCGACCAGCTGCAGACGGTGCGCCAGTACTACGACTTCGTCGACGTCGATGCCGACCGCTACCAGATCAACGGCCAGCAGCGGCAGGTCTGGATCTCTGCCCGCGAGATCGCGCCTGAAAACAACCCGTCGGCTCAGACCTGGGTCAACCAGCACATCACGTACACGCACGGGATCGGCGCAGTCATGGCGCCCGTCAACGAGGTCACGAACGAGGGGCTGCCGCAGCTGCTGATCAGCAACATCCCGCCTGTGTCGACGGGCGGCGCACCGACGATCACCCAGCCCCGCATCTACTTCGGGGAGAAACAGAACGGGTGGGTGGTGGTCGACGCCGCCTCCCAGGAATTCGACTACCCGGTGACGACCGGCGCCAGCGGATCCTCGTCCACCGGCGGCGCGAACCAGGCCTACACCACGTGGCACGGGCAGACGGGCATCGGGATCGGGTCGCCGGCGGCGCGGCTCCTCTTCGCGCTGCGCTTCCGCGACCTGAACCTGCTGATCAGCGACCAGGTGACGGCGCGAAGCCAGCTCCTCTTCCGACGCGCGCTGGCCGACCGGCTGCCGCTGATCGCGCCGTTCCTCCGCTTCGACAAGGACCCCTACCTCGTCATCACCGACCAGGGCAGACTCGCGTACGTGCAGGACGCGTACACGACCAGTGCCGATTTCCCGAACGCCCAGGCCATCGATCCGTCGACGCTGCCGGCGGGGAGCGGCCTCCAGGGCGACCCGTTCGACTACGTGCGGAACAGCGTGAAGATCGTGATGGATGCCTACGACGGCACCACGACGATGTACGTTGCGGACGCGGCGGACCCCATCATCCGGGCCTGGGAGGGCGTCTTCCCGGGGATCTTCAGGCCGCAGGGCCAGATGCCGGCGTGGCTGAAGGCGCACCTGCGCTACCCGGAGGACTTCTTCGACGCCCAGGCGCGCATGTACGCCACGTACCACGTGACCGACCCGGCCACGTTCTACTACCAGAACGACCTCTGGACCGTGCCCCAGGAGTCGACCAGCACGCAGCAGCTGCCGCTCGAGGCGTACTACGTGGAGATGCGGATGCCAGGAGCGCCGGCGCCCGAGTTCCTGCTGCTGCAGCCGATGGTGCCTACGAGCCGTCCCAACATGAGCGCCTGGATCGCCGCGCGCATGGACGCCCCCAACTACGGGAAGGTGGTGGTCTATGCCTTCCCGAAGGACACCTCGATCCAGGGTCCCGCGCAGATCGAGGGGCGCATCGACCAGGATCCCACCATCAGCTCCCAGATCACCCTCTGGAACCAGTCGGGCTCCACGGTGGTGCGCGGCAACCTCATCGTGGTGCCGATCCAGCAGTCACTGTTGTACCTGGAGCCGATCTACCTGCAGTCGACCAGCATCCAGTTCCCTGAGTTCCAGCGGATCGTCGTCGCCTCGCCGACGAAGGTCGCGTGGGGGGCGACGCTAAGCGATGCGCTGAACGCCCTGTTGGCGGCATCCCCCGCCACGGGCGCAGGGACCGGGTCCGGGGCCGGATCGGGAGGCGGGCCCGGGAGCTCTCCGGGGCCCGCCGCCGCACCCGCCGGCTCCGCGCCAGCGGCGAGCGGTCCGCTGCCGACGCCGCCGTCCGGGGACGTGCGCACGCTGGTCGCCTACGCCAATGCGCACTTCGAGGCCGCCCAGGCGGCGCTCCGAGCCGGTGACTTCGCGCGGTACGGCCAGGAGATGAACCTGGTGCAGGCCGCGCTTGCGCAGCTGAGCATCCTGACGGGCCAGACGCCGTCTCCCTCGCCGGCCGCCCCGTAGCGGGTCGCCCGGCTGCTATCCTCGCCCACGATGGAGTTCCACGTCTCCCGCGAGGCGCGCGACCGATACGGCTTCAGCGGCGCGCTCTTCTCGCTGACCGGCAACGTGGTCCTGCCCGACTTCCGTGCCACGCGCGATCTGGCGCGCCGCATGAACCTGGTGCGCGACGCGGCCCGCCGTCCGGAGCTCACCGTGCAGCCCGGGCAGCTCAACGCGATGGGGTTGATCGACGAGGTCCTCCATCACGTGGCGGGGCTGTACCGCGCGCAGCGCGACCCGGCGGCCCTCGAAGCCGCCCTCGCCGCCCTCGATTCACGCTTCGGTCGAGCGACCGTCGACGCCACCCTCGAGGCCTTTGTCGATCGCTATCCTCCGAGCGCCGTCTATCAGGGCCAGGTGGGGCCGCGCGCCTGGCTCGCCGGTACCACCGACGGGCTCCCCAACCGCCAGGTCGCGCTCGAGGAGCTTACCCAGCTGTGGCTCGCGAACGTCAACCCGGCCTTCGCGCCGTTCCGCGAGCTGTTCGACGACACGCCGCTCGCGCGCGACTCGGCGTACGTGGAGCTGATCGAGGCCCTGGGCGCGTTCTTCGCCGCGCGACCGCCGTTCGGCCCCGAGAACCAGACGCTCATCCCGCTGCTGCGCAGCCCCGCGATCGCCTCGCCCGAATCGCTCGCCGGCCAGCTGCGCTATATCCGCGAGCGCTGGGGACTGCTGCTCGCCGGGCTGTTCGGCAGGCGTCTGGCGCTCAGCCTCGACGTGCTGAGCGAGGAGGAGCGCGCGCTCTGGCTGCGCTTCCATGGCGCAGACGAGGCGGCGGCCCTGACGCGCGGCCAGCGCGTGGGCGTCTATGAGTTCGGCGGCCAGGAGCTGGAACCCGAGCGCTTCAGCGTGGACCGCGACTGGATGCCGCGCCTGGTCCTCATGGCCAAGAGCACGTACGTCTGGCTCGACCAGCTAGCGAAGGCTTACCGGCGCGAGATCCGTCGTCTCGATCAGGTGCCCGATGAGGAACTCGACCGGCTGGCGCGCTGGGGCTTCACCGGGCTCTGGCTGATCGGGCTGTGGGAGCGCAGTCGCGCGTCGGAACGGATCAAGCGGCTGCGCGGCAAGCCGGACGCTGTGGCCTCCGCGTACTCCCTCCTCGACTACCGGATCGCCGACGACCTGGGCGGCGAGGCGGCCTACGAGAACCTGCGCGAGCGGGCCTGGCGGCGCGGGATCCGCCTGGCGAGCGACATGGTCCCCAATCACATGGGGATCGACTCGGCCTGGGTGATCGAGCACCCCGACTGGTTCATCTCGCTCGAGCAGCCGCCGTTTCCGTCGTATACGTTCAGCGGCCCCGATCTCTCCTCCGACCCGCGTATCGGGCTCTGGATCGAGGACCACTACTACGACAACAGCGACGCGGCCGTGGTCTTTCGCCGCGCAGACCGCGCCACCGGCGAGAACCGCTTCATCTACCACGGCAACGATGGCACGAGCATGCCGTGGAACGACACGGCGCAGCTCGACTATCTGCGTGCCGACGTGCGCGAGGCCGTGATCCAAACCATCTTGGCCGTCGCGCGCCGCTTCCCGGTGATCCGCTTCGACGCCGCGATGACGCTCGCCAAGAAGCACTACCAGCGGCTCTGGTACCCGGAGCCCGGCACGGGCGGCGCGATCCCGTCCCGGGCGGAGCACGGCATGACGCGCGCCGAGTTCGACGCCAAGATGCCGGTCGAGTTCTGGCGCGAGGTGGTGGATCGCGTCGCGGCGGAGGCGCCCGACACGCTCCTGTTGGCCGAGGCGTTCTGGTTGATGGAGGGCTATTTCGTCCGCACGCTCGGCATGCACCGCGTCTACAACAGCGCTTTCATGAACATGCTGCGCGACGAGGAGAACGCGAACTACCGGAGCGTGATCAAGCGCACGCTCGAGTTCGATCCGGAGATCCTGAAGCGCTATGTGAATTTCATGAACAACCCCGACGAGCGGACCGCGATCGAGCAGTTCGGCGGCGGCGACAAGTATTTCGGGATCGCCACGCTGATGGCCACGATGCCCGGCCTGCCCATGTTCGGGCATGGTCAGGTCGAGGGCTATGCCGAAAAGTACGGCATGGAGTTCCGGCGCGCCTACTGGGACGAGCAGCCCAACGAGTGGCTGGTGGCGCGCCACGAGCGCGAGATCTTCCCTCTCTTGCACCGGCGCCATCTCTTCGCCGAGGTGCGCGATTTCCTGCTCTACGACCTGGTCGACCCCGCCGGCCACGTCAACGAGGACGTCTTCGCGTACTCGAACCGGGCCGGTGGGGAGCGCTCCTTGGTCGTCTACCACAACCGGTACGCGGAAGCGCGCGGCTGGATCCGGGATTCCGTGGCCTACGCGGTGAAGGGCCCGGGCGACGAGAAAACCCTGGTGCGTCGGACGCTGGGGGAGGGGCTCGGCCTGACCGCCGACGAGCGCTGCTGGTGCGCGTTCCGGGATCAGCGCACAGGATTCGAGTATCTGCGTTCGAGCCGTGAGCTCTGCGAGCGCGGCCTGTACGTGGAGCTCGGCGCGTACCAGTGCCACGTCTTCCTCGACGTGCGCGAGGTCCACGACGACGGGGGCCTGTACGCGGAACTGGCACGCCAGCTCGGCGGCGCCGGCGTGCCAAGCCTGGACCGAGCGCTGCGGGAGCTTGCGTTGCGGCCTGTGCAGGACGCGGTTCGCGCGCTCGTGGCGGGGGAGATGCTGCACCGCCTCCTCGCTCTGCGGCGCGACGCGGCGGAGGGCGGGCCAGCGCCGGCGGACGCGGCCCTCGACGAGGTGGTGGCACGGGCGCGTGCCGCGCTCGAGGCGGCGGTTCGGACCGCCGGCGGCTGGGAAGATCCGGGCGCGATCGCGGCCGAGCTGCTGCGCAGGCTGCGGATCGTACTGGGACTGCCGGGGCTGCCGTCGACGTCGGCGGGCGAGGGTGGGGCAGTGGTCCCGGATCTGCCCGCGGCGAGCGAGCGGGCGGCGCCGGAGACGATCCCGGCGGCCGGCGACGTCCCCCGGCGCGATCGACCGGAGACGATCCCGGCGGCCGGCGACGTCCCCCGGCGCGATCGGCCGGGGGTGACGTTCGCGGATGCCGCGGCCTGGCTCCGGGACGAGTTCTCCGACGATCTCGCGACGTGGGCGGTGCTGCTCGACTGGGCGCTGCTGGGCTCACTTGGTCGTGTGGCGGGTGTCGACGGGGCCGGCCTGCGCAGCCGCATGTGGCTCGATGAGTGGGGTCTCGCGGTCTCCGTGGTGGACGGGCTGCGCGACGTGGGGCTGGACGACGCGGCCGTCGGGCCCGCGGTCGACACGCTGCGGGTCCTGCTCGCCCTGCCGGACCCGGCGGTGCTGGCATGGCTGGCAGGCGGTACTCCGTGGTTGGATGGGCCGGGACCGGTGGCCCACTGTGCCGCGGCCTGGCTCGGCGACGCGGCGACGTCGCGGTACCTCGGGGTGAACCAGTACGGCGGCGTGACGTGGTTCGACAGGGATGCGTTCGACCGCCTGGTGCACTGGTCGTGCCTGTTGCAGGTGGTCGAGCTACGCCTTCGCCCGGGTCCGGACGAGGCGTTCCGCGCGGCTGTCGCCCGTGCCCTCGGGCTCGCCCTCGAGCTGCGCCGCGCCAGCGCGGCCTCGGGCTACCGGGTGGAGCGGCTGCTCGAGATCACGCGACAGTCGACCGCTGGCGGCGGATAGCGAGGGGTCCTGTCCGGGAGTCGGCCGCTCTGGCCGCCGGCGCTGGCACGCCCGCCCGCCCCGGGTACGCGCCGGCGTGGCGCGCGCCCAGGGCGATGGTCGTGAGGTCAGAACGGCGGCCAGGGGATCGCTGGACGTTCCGGATCGGGCAGCGGGAAGGTGCCGGTCGCGAGCAGGTGGTCCAGTCGGAGCGCCGTCGCGCTCACCTCGCGCACCGCCAGCAGCTCCCGGAGCTGCGCCGCGAGGTCGGTCTCCAGCGCGGCCCGCAGCCGCTCGAGTCCCGCCCGCTCGTCGCGCTCGATCGGCGACCCCTGCCACCCCCAGAGGATCGTGCGCAGCTTCGGTTCGACCGCGAAGCAGATCCCGTGGTCCACGCCGTACACGTGACCGCCGGGGACCGGGAGCAGATGACCCCCCTTGCGGTCGGCGTTGTTGACCACGGCGTCGAAGAGGGCGATGCGGCGCAACCGATCGTCGCAGCGGCGCACGAGGTCGACCACGTCGACCGTCTCGTCCGTCTCGACCCAGAGCTGCACCATCCCGGGCCCGAACGGACCGTCGCGCAGGAGCGTGGGGGGTGCGACCGCCCACCCGGTCGCCTCGGAGACCAGGAACGCCGCGTATTCGCGGTTGGCGAGGGTCCCCACGGGGAAGTCCCAGAGCGGCCGCTCGCCGCGCACCGGCTTGTAGATGCACGCCAGCTCGACCGGCGAGCCGTCCGGTCCGGGACGACTGGCGCGGCAGTAGAGCGTCGCGTTCGACGCATCGGCGAGGCGCCCAACCACCTGCAGCGATCCCTCGCGGAGCACCTCGAGGAGGCCCGGGTCGGAGGCCACGCGTGGGGCCGGCCGTGCGCCGGCGCCGAACTGGGGCCGGTCCATCGTCAGTGGATGTGGCCGTTCCTCCGCGGGCAGATGTGACCCTCGGGGTTCAGCGGCAGCCCGCAGAACGGACACGGGGGGCGGCCCGCGGCGACGACCCGCAAGGCGCGGTCGACGAAGACGCGCGCAGCCTCGGCCGACACGTGCACCTGCAGCGCGTCCGGCCCCGCAGCCTCGTCGTC
Source organism: Chloroflexota bacterium (assembly GCA_021786385.1). Classification (GTDB taxonomy): domain Bacteria; phylum Chloroflexota; class Limnocylindria; order Limnocylindrales; family CSP1-4; genus JAJYNJ01. The sequence continues at coordinate 12,145 of JAJYNJ010000045.1, read as the reverse complement.
GATCTCCTCGTCGGGCTCCTCCTCCTCTTCCTCGCGCTGGGCACGGGCCTCGACGGTGATTGCGCCTTCCTCGCCGTCCCAGGCGAGGATCATCGAGCCCACGCGGAACTGCTCGATCAGCGGCTCGTCGAGCGGCTCCGTGTCCCGCCTCGTCGCGGGTAGCTCGAGCGGCACGTCAATCCCCCGGCGGCGCATCTCCTCGAGGAGCTGACCCATCCGTTCGGCCAGCACGGCGACCTGCTCTTTTTCGACCACTACGCTGACGAGACGCGGTCCGTCGCGCGCCTGCAGGAAGAACGTCCGGTGGCCGGGCTCGCCGACCGTGCCGATCGTGAAGCGGTCTGGGGTGTCGAACTTGAAGATGCGTCGGGGCATCGATCCTCCGATGGTGCGGGCGCGCCGACCACGGTTGAGTCTACGCCGGGTCGCTGGCGGGGCCGGTCGTCGGGTCAGCCGCGCGGACCGTTGACGTGCCAGCTGAGGCGCCAGTCGGTGGCTCAGTCGCGGGGCGAGCTGGGACGCCGCGGTGGGCGCGACGGCGGGACGTTCGTGGCGGCAGGAGGTCGGCGAGGTCGCCCGTATCGTTGACGCGCAGCACCAGGGGCCGCAGCGCCGTGTAGCGCACCACACTGAGCGAACACGGGTCGACGTGGATGCGCTGGAACTGGTCGAGGTGCAGGCCGAGCGCATCGGCGAGCACTGCCTTGATCACGTCGCCGTGGCTGCAGAGCGCCCAGGTCGCGTCGGGGCCCAAGCGCGCGTTCCAGTCACGGACCGCGTCCACCGCGCGTGCTTGGGTCGCCCGCAGCGCCTCGCCGCCGGGGAACTGCGCGGCGGAGGGATGGACCTGGACCACCCCCCACAGTCGCTCGTGCGCGAGCGCCTTGATCTCACGCCCGGTCCACTCGCCGTAGTCGACTTCGCTCAGCCGCTCATCGTCAAGCAGCTCGATCGCGCGGTCGCCGAGCACGAGCGAGGCGGTCTCCCGGCAGCGCTCGAGCGGCGAGACGACGAAGGCCGCGAGGGGCACCGGCCGCAGGCGTTCACGGAGCGCCTCGGCCTGGTGGATGCCGCGCTCGTCGAGGTGAAGTCCCGGCGTCCGCCCGGAGAGGATCTTGCCGGTCGCGGCGGTGAGGCCGTGGCGGATCAGCAGCACGGTGGGCACGCGTGCATGGTAATCGGCCGGCGAGTGCCGGCGCGCTGCGCCCTTCCAGCCGCCGGACCGGTCGCCTGCCGGCGGGCTGCGCCACCCGGCCCACGTTCGGACCACTGGGGCCGCTATCCTCTCGTCACCGACGCGTGAGATGGGAGCAGCGCATGTTCAGCCGTTGGAAGCGCCACAGTGACGAGCGGTCACGCCCGATGCCCGCCGGGCGGCCCTGACCGTGGAGCGACCCCCGGACCCGCCGTCCGCCCGCCGCCGCGCGCCCGCGCCCTCGGCCGCGCCCACGCCCTCGGCCGTACCCACGCCCTCGGCCGTACCCACGCCCTCGGCCGCACCGCCACCCGCCGCCGCGACCGCTGACCGAGACCCGCTGGCGGCGCAACTCGCCGCGATCGTCGGCGCGGAGCACGTCCTGGTCGATCCTGCCCTCTGCGCGGGATACGAGATCGACTGGACACGGCGCTTCCGCGGGCGCGCGCGGCTGATCGTGCGCCCCCGGACGACCGGGGAGGTCGCGCGGGTGGTGCGGACGTGTGCCGCCGCGGGCGTTCCAATCGTGCCGCAGGGCGGCAACACCGGCCTCGTCGGCGGTGGCGTCCCGCACCGGGGCGAGGTGCTGCTCAGCCTGCGTCGGCTCGACGACTTGGGCGAAGTCGATGCGGCCGCGCTGGAGGTGACGGCAGCCGCCGGCGTGACGCTCGCCGAGCTTCAGACGCGGGCCCGCGAGGCGGGGCTCGAGTTCGGCGTCGACCTAGCGGCGCGCGACTCGGCGACCGTGGGCGGGATGATCGCGACCAACGCCGGAGGCGTGCACGTCCTGCGCCATGGCACGATGCGCGCGCAGGTGGTGGGGATCGAAGCGGTCCTCGCGAGCGGTGAGGTGGTCTCTCGGATGCCCGGACTGCTGAAAGACAACGCGGGGTACGCCGTGCCCGAGCTGCTGGCGGGGAGCGAGGGGACGTTGGCGGTGATCACGCGCGCGAGGCTCCGTCTCGTCCGCTCGCCGCGGCATCGCGCCGTGGCACTGGTTGCGCTGGCCGCTGACGTGCCAGCCGCCGGCCCCACGGAGGCGGGCGCGGAGGTCGGTGTGACGACCGCCGTGACGAGCCCCGTGACGAGCCCCGTGAAGACCGGCGGCGGGGCCGCAACGGGCGGGCGCGGTGATTCCCTCGGCACGCCGGAGGCTCGCGCGGCCGCGTCGGCCGTGGCGTTGACAGGGCGGGCGCGGCTGCGGCTCGACTCGCTGCAGGCCGCGGAGCTCTTCTTCGAGCCTGGGCTCGCACTGGTGCTGCGTCATCGGGGTGGAGGGCGGCCGTTCCGGGATCGGCAGGCCGGTTACCTGCTCCTCGAATGTGCCGCCGACACCGATCCGTCGAACGATCTCACGGCGCTGTTGTCCGACGCTCCGGAGGTCGTCGACGCGGTTCTGGCATCCGATGCGTCCGGGCGACAACGGCTCTGGAGCCTGCGCGAGGCCCACACGGAAGCGATCGGCGCGGCGGGGATCGCACACAAGCTCGACGTGAGCGTGCCGATCGCGAGGCTGCCGGAGCTGGTGGACAGGCTCCCCGGGGCGATCGCTCGCGCCGTGGAGAGCGACACCGTTGACCTGGCCGAGACCCCGCGGCGGCACGAGACGGCGTGGGAGCGCAGGAGGCTGGGTCCGCCCGCGCGCGAGGGGCTGCGGCTGATCCTCTTCGGTCACGTCGGGGATGGCAACCTGCACGTGAACGTACTGGGGCCGGCTCCGGACGACGAACGTGTGGACGAAGCGGTGCTGCGGCTGGTAGCGGAACTCGGCGGGAGCATCAGCGCAGAGCACGGGATCGGCGTCGCGAAGCGGCGCTGGCTCGGCCTCACGCGCGGTGCCGCGGACATCGCGACGATGCGGGCGATCAAGCGCGCGCTGGATCCGGCCGGACTCCTCAACCCGGAGGTGCTGTTTCCGGAGGTGCGGTCTCCGGAGGGCAGGGGATAGAACCGGTCGCGTGCCGCAGCCGGCCGCGCAGGGAGGCTCCCCGGCGCAGGGAGGCTCCCCGGCGCAGGGAGGCTCCCCGGCGCAGGGAGGCTCCCCGGCGCAGGGAGGCTCCCCGGCGCAGGGAGGCGCTCAGGCCGCCGACTCGTCGACCTCGCTGCTGGCCGCCATCGCAGGGGTGCCCTCGGGGCTCGGGCCCGCCGATCGTGCGACGCTGACCCCGTCCCCCGTGCCCACGTCGATCACCCGGTTGAGCCATGGGAACCAGGTCGCGAGCGCGACCAGGATGCCCTCGTCGGCGTTGGACGGTGCCACCATGGCCGCCGCCTCCCGAACGTCGGGCTGCGCCGTCGCCATGGCCGCCGAGCGTCCGGCCAGTGTCAGCATCTCGAGGTCGTTGCGCCCATCGCCGATCGCCGCCACGGCGTGCATGGGGATCCCGCTGCGTGTCGCGAGCGCCTGCAGCGCGGCGCCCTTGCTCACGCCGCGAGCGAGCAGCTCGATCCCGAACTCGTCGCCCCAGGTGAGCGCGACGCGCTCACCGAACCGCCGTCGCGCCGCTGCGCCTACCTGCGCATGGCGGGCGGGCGACGTGAACAGGAACGTGCGGATCACGCCTTCGCCGGCAACGGCCGCCAGGGACGGCACGAGCTGCATGTGCGAACCCTCCGCGTAGTTCGGCCACGCGAGCGCCAGGACCTCGGGCGCCAACCGCTCGGCGCGGTACCCGTGCTCGAAGCCCAAAATTGGCTCGAGCCCCTCGTCGCGCGCGAATGCCAGCTGTTCCAGGACCAGGTCGCGATCGAGGGTGGTGGCCCACAGCGTGGCGCCCTCCAAGCCATCCAGCCGCGAGGCGACGAGGCCGCCCTGCATGAGGATGTGCGGACCGGGCAGGTCGAGCTGGTCGGCAATAGGCGCGGTGCTCCAGGGCGAACGACCGGTCGCCAGCACGATGCGCACACCTGCGTCGCGCAACGCGCGGACGGCGGCGCCAGTGCGCTCGGGGATCCGGCCATCCGGATCGAGCAGCGTGCCATCGAGGTCGAGGGCGACCAGGCGTGGTTCAGATGACGTCATAAATCCTCCCGCAGGATGGACCGTCGCAACGGTCATTCGTTTGTGCGGGTCCATCGTGCCGCATCTGCAACAAGCGTGTATTGGAAGCGCGTCAACGTTCCGTCAACGAACTGCGGCGGCCGGCGCATCCCGGAATACCCTTCCGGAAGGGGCCGCATGGCCCTTGAGCGGCGCGCGCGGCGATTGTTCACTCGGCAGCGAGGCGCGGCCCCCGGATCCCCCCTCCGGATGCCGCGCCCCTCTCTTCTTTGATCCCGACATCGCTTGCCTGCGCTCGGGCCATCCCGGCACCGCCGCGGTAAGCTCCCCCGGTGACAGACGACACACCCCCCGACGACCCGATCCTCCCCCTCCCACCGAGCAGCGGTCGCGCCCCCGGCGCCCCTGGCATCCCTCCGACCTGGTCCAGCAGCGCCAAGGACGCCGTCGGTACCTCCCATTACTCCAGCCGTGTCTGGTTCACCGTCGGTCATGGGATCCTCAACGAGGTCTACTGGCCGCGCGTCGACCGGCCCCAGATCCGCGACCTCGGGTTCATCGTCGCCGACGACGCGGGGTTCTGGAGCGAAGTCAAGCGCGACACGGACGCCGAGGTCTGCTTCGTGGAGCCCGGCGTGCCCGCGGTGGTCGCGGTCCACCGCCATCCGCGGTACGAGCTCACGCTGCGGATCTGCGCCGACGACCACGCCGACGTCGTTCGCATCGAGGCCCGCCTGCTGGATCGGCTCGCGCCCGACGACCCGGCGCGCACCGCCCATCCCCTGCGCCTCTACCCGCTGGTGGCCCCGCACCTCGGGTTCAGCGGCACCCACAACCGGGCCTGGACCGGCTTCTACAAGGGGCGCCCCGTCCTCTTCGCCGCAAACGATCCCTATGCCCTCGCGCTCGCTGCCGAGCCTCGGCCGTCGCGCCTCAGTGTCGGCTACGTGGGGGCGTCCGACGGCTGGCAGGACTTCGCCCGCCACGGGCGGATGACCTGGAGTTACGACTCGACCGACGAGGGCAACGTGGCGGGGATGATCGAGCTCCCGCTCGACGATGGGGTGGCGCAGATCGCGCTCGGCTTCGGGAGGCGCCCAGAAGAGGCCGCGCTCCAGGCGACGTCCGCGCTGGTTGGGCACTTCGGATCGGCCTGGGACGAGTACATCGCGAACTGGCGCTCGTTCTTGCGGACTTGCGTGCGTCCGTCGGAGCAGCTCGGCGACGAGCTCGGGCGCTTCTATCTCGATTCGGCCGCCGTGCTGCGCACCCACCAGGACCGCGTGGTACCGGGCGCCACCGTCGCCAGCCTGTCGATCCCCTGGGGCAACACCCGCAACGACCTGGGTGGGTACCACCTGGTCTGGTCGCGCGACCTGGTCGAATCCGCCGGCGCCCTGGTGGCGCTGGGGGCCCGCGCATCCGCCAGCCGCACGCTCGCGTACCTGGTTGCGACGCAGGAGCCCGACGGGCACTGGGCGCAGAACCAGTGGGTCGACGGGGTCCCGTACTGGCGCGGGGTTCAACTCGACGAGGCGGCGTACCCGATCTTGCTCGTGGGCGCCCTGCGGCGATCCGGCGGGACGCACGTGCATGGACAGGTCGGCGACGAGGCGGCCGCGTTCGCGCACCTCGTGACGGGCCCGGCGGTCGATCGGATGATCGCGGCGGCCGCGTCGTTCATCGCACGGACCGGGCCAGCCACGCAACAGGATCGCTGGGAGGAGAACGCCGGCCTGACGCCTTCCACGCTCGCGCCGGTCGTGGCGGGGCTCGTCGTAGCCGCCGAACACCTGCCAGAACCCGCTGCGACCTACTGTCTCGAGTTGGCCGACGACTGGAACGCCTCGATCGAGGAGTGGACGTACGTGCGTGGCACCCCGCTCGCACAGGCACACGGGGTGGATGGGTACTACGTCCGTATCGCCTCGCCCGACGTGCTGGCAGGGGCGCCCATCTCCACGCCGATCCCGGTGCGCAACCGGCCGGCCGGCCAGTCGCTGGTGCCCGCCGACGAGATGATCGGGACCGACTTCCTCGCGCTCGTGCGCTTCGGGCTGCGCCGCGCCGACGATCCGCGCATCCTTGCGACCCTGCAGCTGGCGGACGCCCTGCTGCGGACGGAGACGCCGAACGGTCCGCTCTGGCACCGCTACACGGGGGACGGCTACGGCGAGCACGCCGACGGCCGCCCGTACGACGGCACCGGCATCGGGCGGGGCTGGCCGTTGCTGGTCGGTGAACGGGGACACTACGAGCTGGAGGCGGGGCGCGACGCCCGCCCGTACCTCGAGGCGATGCGGCGGCTGGGCTCGCGGGGCGGCATGCTGCCCGAGCAGGACTGGGACGCCGACGACATCCCGGAGCGCGGACTCTTCCGCGGTCGGCCGTCCGGGTCGGCGATGCCGCTCGCCTGGGCACACGCGGAGTTCATGAAGCTCGCGCGGTCCGTGGCCCTGGGTCACGTGATCGATCGTCCCGAGGCAGCCTGGCAGCGCTACCACGGGATCGCGCCGCGGGCGGTGCGGGCGACGTGGCGCTTCAGCGCACCTCGGCCGACGATGCCCGCGGGCCGGCTGCTCCGCTTCGAGCTGCTCGCTCCCTGCCGGGTCCACTACTCGCTGGACGGCTGGCAGACCACGTACGATCTGGACGCTCGCGACACCCAGCTCGGCGTCTGGGTGGCCGACATCCCCGGCTCGGACCAGCTGCCAGCCGGCGCCGTGGTGGACGCGACGTTCTACTGGCCGCAGGCCGGCCGCTGGGAAGGCCGCGACGTGCGGGTGGCGGTGGTCGAGGCGACCTGACCGCTCCCGGCCGGCGGGGTGGGCGGCCCGGCGGCCCTGGTGCGTCAGCAGGCCTACCATGCCGACCATGAAGGCGATCGCCGTCCATCCCCACGTCCCCAACTCCATGCACGTGCGCGACGTCCCCGAGCCGTCGATCGAGAGCGTCCCCGACGGCCGTGGCGTGCTCGTCGAGGTCCTGCGCGTCGGTGTCGACGGTACCGACCGCGACATCCTCGCCGGCCTCTACGGCGCGCCGCCGCCGGGGGCCGATTTCCTGGTCGCGGGCCACGAGAACCTGGGCCGTGTCCTCGCCGTCGGGCCCAACGTGCCTGGCCGCATCCGACCGGGTGCCCTCGTCGTGACCACCGTGCGGCGCCCCGGCACGAGCCCCTACGACCAGATCGGCATGCAGGACATGACCACCGACCGCGTCTACTACGAGCGCGGCATCAACCTGCTGCACGGATACATGTCGGAGCGCTACGTCGACGACGCCGCGTACATGGTGCTCCTCCCCGAGTCGCTCGCCGAGACGGGCTGCCTCCTCGAGCCGGTCACGGTCGCCGAGAAGGGGATCCGGCAGGCGTTCGAGATCCAGCGGCGGCTGCGCATCTGGCGGCCCCGGCGCGCCTGTGTGCTGGGTGCCGGGTCGATCGGCTTGATCGCCGCGCTGCTCCTGCGCCTGCGCGGGGTCGACGTGGTCGTCTACTCGCGCCGGCCCAGGCCCTACCTCAACAGCGACCTGGCCGAGGCGCTCGGCGCCGTCTATCTCTCGTCATCGGCAACCACGCTGGCGCAGGCGGCGGCGGACCAGGGCCCCTTCGACCTGATGTTCGAGGCGACCGGGTACAGCCCGATGGTGTTCGAGGCGGCCGCCAACCTCGGCACGGATGGCGTGCTGGTGGTCGCGTCCGTCACCGGCGGCAACACGATGGCGACGATCCCGGCCGACCGGATCAACCAGGGGTTCGTGCTTGGCAACAAGGTGATGGTCGGGACCGTCAACGCCGCGCTCGAGGATTTCGAGCAGGGCGTGGCGGACATGATCAGCGCGGAGGCGTTTCATCCGGGCTGGCTCGCCAGGTTGCTGACGACGCGCATCGTCGGCCTGGACGCCTACCAGGAGCTTGCCGACCACCTTCTCAACGACAAGGCCGCGATCAAGACGTTCGTCGAGGTCAAGTCGCAGGCGTAGCGCGACTGCGGTTCCGTCCGCCCGTCGGCTCCCCGGACCTGCAGTCCTCTGACGCACCGCCGCTGACGCGCCGCCGCTCATGGCGCCGCCGCCCATGCACCACCACTGCCCACGCACGACCGCAGCCCGACTTGACACGCGGCGAGTGGCGATATATCGTGATCACGCACAAGCAGTGCGTGATACAGCAAGGAGAAACCAACACGATGTTCAACGGCATGCGGTCGCCCCACTGCGGCGACGAAGGCGTCGGGCGTCGCGGCCCGCGCGGGCACCATGCGGAGGGCCCAGGGCCGGGCCGGTTCCGCGAGCACGGCATCTTTGGAGGGCCCGCCATGCGCGGCCTGAGTGGCGCGCTCTGGGGGCGCGGCCGGATGGCGCGGCGCGGCGATGTGCGTACCGCGATCCTCGCCTTGCTGGCCGAGCAGCCGATGCACGGTTACCAGGTGATCCAGGAGCTCGAGGCCCGCAGCGGCGGACGGTGGCGGCCCAGCGCGGGTTCCGTCTACCCCACTCTCCAGCAGCTCGAGGATGAGGGGCTCGTGCGCAGCGAGGAACTGAACGGCCGGCGCGTCTTCAGCCTGACCGACGCGGGACGCGAGCAGACGACGAAGCGGACCGATCTGTCGGGGGCGCCCTGGGAGATCGCCGGCCCGGCCGGCGCGGATGAGGCGTTCGAGCTGCGCCGCCTGATCTTCCAGGTGGGGGCCGCGGCGATGCAGGTGACCCAGGTCGGGTCGCCGCGCTCGGTGGGGCAGGCGCGTGAGATTCTGACGGATGCGCGGCGACGGCTGTACCGGCTGCTCGCAGAGGACGAGACGGCGGACGCGCCCGAGACAGGCGCGGTCGGCGAACACTGACCGCGGACCCGCCGGGCAGGCGGCAACGCCGGCGTCGCGTGGCCGCGACCGAAGCGCGCCTGCTGCGCCGCTCCCCGATCGAAGGCCGGGAGGAGGACCGGCGGTCGGAGCGCGAGCGCAGTTGGCATCGCTTCGGTCATGGCACGCGGGTTGAGACGAATGCTGTGATGGCTGCGGGTCCGGCGGACGCCAAGGTGCTGTCCGCCTGGCTGCCCGTAGCTCGAATCTCACCGCACTCTACCGTCGTTCCCTGAACGGATCCTGAAACCGGTCCGAACCGACGGTCGCCGCTGCCCACCGGGGCCACCGGGGCGACGCGCCTCCGCGCGCCGACCATGGGGAGCGGAAGGACGGGACCGGTTCAGCGAGCCACGGAACGACGTCCGGCGGCGCCCCGTTCAACGCCGCGGGCTTCCTGAAGTTCGCGACCCTCGGCTCGCTGCCCGGGTCGAACCCGAAGGTTGTGGCGAACCGCGCCCGTGACTTCTGGGCCGTACTCGCCAACAACGGCACCCTGATGCCGATCGTGAACTTCCCGGTCGTGTTCAGTGAGCTGGCGATCAGGACTGCTCCGGTCCGCGGGTTGGCGACCCGCTTCGCGTGCTCGTCTCCTGACGCGTCATGTGCCGTTTCCACGCGCCGTCCCCGCCATTGGTTGCGCCGTCCCCGCCATTGGTTGCGCCGTTTCAGGATCCGTTCAGGGCCGCGTGGCATACCTGGGCTCGACCAGGGCTGCCCAGCCTTGGTGCTACCGCAGAAGCCAGGCAAGGAGCCACGAACCAGATGCACGAAGATCCCTCCGGCGCGGCGCCCCGGCGGCTGCCGCACCTTCCGCGTCTCCCCCTGATCGCCGCCGTTCTCGCGGCCTTCCTTGGCGTCGCCGCGGTCGGCGTCGCCATCGCGGCTGGCGGGCCCTCCCCGGCCGGCGCGGCCATCCCGCTCGTCTCGACCGCGACTGCGGCGCCCGCCGCGGGCTGGTCCGGTCCGGGCCCGGGCGGTCCCGACTGGATGGCTCCGGGTGGTCCCGACTGGATGGGTCCGCGCGGCGGTCGCCCGGGTGGGCCGGTCGTCGGTGAGATCACGATCACGGCCATCAACGGCACGCAGCTCTCGCTGAAAACGGCGGACGGCTGGACGCGCACGATCGACGCCTCGGAGGCCACGGTGACGCGCGCCGGGCAGACCGTCTCGCTCAGCACGCTGCAGGTGGGTGACCAGATCATCTTCCGGGAGACGCGCCAGTCCGACGGCACGTACAAGATCGATGCGATCAACGTCGTGTTGCCGCACGTCGCGGGCACCGTGACGGCGGTCAGCGCCTCGAGCCTGACGATCACGCAGCCCGACGGCGCGTCGAAGACGGTGCAGCTGACGTCCGGCACGGCCTACCGCGTCGCCGGGCAGTCGGCGTCGCTGAGCGCCGTCACGACGGGTGCGCGGGTGGCGATTGCGGGTACGGTCGCCTCCGACGGCACCTTCACGGCGGCGGTGGTCGACGTGCTCCCCGTGCGCGTCGCCGGTACCGTCTCGGCCAAGACCGCGACCACCATCACCATCACCGACCGCGACGGGAAGTCGGTCACGGTCGACGTCAGCTCTGCCACCGTCTATCAGGTGGCCGGTGTGACGAACCCGACGCTCGCCAACGTCAGCGTCGGCACGACGATCGCGGCGCAGGGCACGCGCAACAGCGATGGGTCGCTCAACGCCAGTGTCGTGCGGGTCCTGCCCGCAGGCGAGCCGGGTCACGGCCCGTTGGGCGGCTGGGGACCGCGCGGCATGTGGGGCGATGGGCCGCGCGACGGCGCCCCCGTGGCGCCTGGGACGAGTTCCAGCACGAGCGGCGCCTGACCCGCCACGCGATGGCACGTGCCTGCCGACACGGCGAGGCGTGCGCCGCGGAGACCCTTTGAATCGAGATGCGGCCGGTCCCCGGCCGCATCTCACGGTTGGGGCGGGGCTCCTATGCGGCGGGCGGTAGCATCGTGCCTGTGCCGTTGCCGATGCCCGCCCTGCGCGTCCAGCCAGGCGTTGCCCCGGCCTCTGCGGCGCGGCGCGGCCCCTGGATCCCGGCGCGCGGCGGTCTCCACCTGGACCAGTGGGCGGCCGAGCTCGTCGGCACGGCGATCCTGGTCTTCGGCGGGCTCAGCGCCGTGGTCGTCGATTTCGGCGCCGCTTCGCCGGTCGCCGTACTCCTCCCAGGGACGTCGCCTCGCCTGCTGCTGACCGGGGCGCTCTTCGCCGGGACCGGAGCCCTCGTGACGGTCTCGCCGCTCGGCCGTCGCAGCGGGGCTCACTTGAACCCCGCGGTGACGCTCGCCTTCTGGCTCACTGGGCACGTCCATCCCCACGACTTGGCCGGCTACATGGCTGCACAGTGCGTCGGCGCACTCCTAGGCGCAGCAACGCTGGTGGCGTGTTGGGGTCGGATGGCGATCTCGGTGCACGATGGGGTCACGCAGCCGGGCCCCGGCGTGGGCGAGCCGCGCGCGGCTGCGATCGAGGCGCTCATGACCGCAGCGCTGGTGCTCACGATCCTCGTCTTCGTGGCCAGCAGGCGGACGATGCGCTGGACGCCCCTGGCGGTCTGGGCCGTGGTGACGCTGCTCGTCTGGCAGGGGGCGCCGTTCACCGGCACGAGCCTCAACCCGGCACGCAGCCTGGGGCCCGCGATCGTGGCCGCCAACCCGCACGCGCTCTGGGTCTACATCGTGGGGCCGCTGGCGGGCGCCGTGCTGGCGGTTGCCGTGCGGCGCCTCCTGTGGCCCGACCTGGTCCCGCTGACCGCCAAGCTGTTCCACCTCGCCGGTGACCGCCCAACGAGCCTGGGGCACTTTCCGAGGGAGATCCGCGGCGACGCCGAGTGACGGCCGGCCGGCACTTGCGGCGTCGCGGCCGGAGGCGGACCATGCAGCCAGCAGGCGGATCATGCACGTCGAAGGAGGGTCTGCGTACCATGTCGTTCGCAGAAGCCGTCACGTACCGTGATGCCCAGCCCGTCACGCTGGTCTGGATCGATGCGCGCGAGGCGGTCATCGTCACTTGGGCCGACGACGAGGCGCACGTGCAGCGTGTGGCGGGCGCTCTGCCCCCGCACGAGCGGTC
>JAJYNJ010000061.1 GCA_021786385.1 Chloroflexota bacterium | reverse complement strand
GGCATGCCGACGCGTTCCGTTTCGACGATGATGCGGTCTCCGACCTTCGCGTCCATCCATCACCCTCCTGCCCGCTGAAGGATGATGCCCGCTGGAACGAAGAGCAAGGGTCCGACGTCCCGAAACGTGATGCCCCGGCGTGGCGTGGCGCTATGCGGCTGCCCTGCCGCCCAGATGGCGTCGAAATTGACTGGCTCGACCTGGCTGGCAGGTCTTGCCGTCTGCGGCAATTGTTGTGTTTTCTGCAACCGAGCAGACACCATCAATGGGTGCCACACCAACATTATGGAAATCGGGGCGTAACTTCTCGAAGATCGAAGCGGTAGAAGGGGTGGAACGCGGGCCGGTGGTGGCGAACGCTCAAGACGTCGGCCACCGCGGAGCCGCAGACTCGTCGGTTGACGACCAAGTCGATCGACGAACCGAGCACCACGATGGCCGCGGGGCCAAGCATGACCGCAGCCGAGCGCGTTGCCAAGACCCTCTTCGACGAGCACGCCGACATGTTCCGCGAGGCGGTGACGGCCGTCGTCGCCCAGCTGATGGAGGCCGAGATCAGCGCCGAGATCGGGGCGGGCTATGGCGAGGTCTCGCCCGACCGCCTGACCCACCGCAACGGGTATCGCCCGCGGCCCTGGGAGACCCGGGTGGGCGAGATCGAGCTGCTCATCCCGCGCACGCGCTCCGGGGAGGCCTACTTCCCGTCCTTCCTGGAGCCCCGCCGACGGAGCGAGCAGGCGATCGTGGCGCTGGTCATGGAGGCCTCCGTCAACGGCGTCTCCACCCGCAAGGTCGACCGCCTCGTCGAGCAGCTCGGGATCCACGGCATGACGACGGACCGGGTGTCCGCGCTGTGCCGCGCGCTCGAGAGCCTGCGCCTCGGACGCCTCGAGGAGGAGGCGCGCCCGGGCACGCGCGCGGACGTCCTCGTAGGCGCCCACGATGAGCGGTCGCAGCTGATTCAGGAAGCCACGCTCAGCGTCCGAGAAATCGCCGACCTCCGGTTGAGGGCGATCTCGATGACCGCGTGGCGCCGCGCCGCGATCGTCACCGCCAGCTGGTGCTCGATGCCCAGCGGACGGTAGAAGGCCTGATACAGCTCGAGGCGGTGGAACGTCCCGCTGCCGACGAAGTCCGAGATCCGCAGGGCTCGTCCGTCGCCGGTGCGGGCGTAGTGAGCGCTGAGCGGGTTCTGCCCGGGCAGGCGCGCGAAGAGCGCCGTGTCGCCGGCGTCGATCGCGCCGGCGGGATGCACGACGACCCAGGCGCGCCCACGGGCAGGCAGGGTCTCGTTGTAGCTGATGATGTCGCGGGGGATCGCATGAGTCAGGGCGTCGAGGCCCGGCGGGGCAAAGAGCGTAGCATCGTCGATGCCCTGCACGGCGCGAGCAAGCGCGATGACGCTGTCGACGCCGAGTCCCCCGACGCTGGCCACGGTGCCTCCCGGCCCTCGACGCAGGTTGAATCCTGCTGGCAGCAGGTTACGCCGTCGAACCGACGAGGCCACTACCCGAAGGGGTCGACGCGCGCCGCGTCGTTCACGCTGATCACATGCGGGCCGCAGTGTCAGGAGGCTGCGGCGGCCAGGGCGCCGATCATCAGCTCGATCGCCTCGTCGTCCGTCACGCCCTGCGTGATGGCGAGCGCGTGCCAGACGCGGAAATCGGCCGCGAAGCCGCACGCGGCACGGATGCGAACGTGCCGAGTCCCCCCGTTGTGCCAGGCTGAAGCAAGAACGTCAGCCAGCCGGTCTCGGTAGAGGGTGAACGCGCGGCCTGTCGGAAGGATGTCCGAGTCGCGGATGATGGGTGCCATCGCCGCCGCGTTGGCGCGGTAGTACGCATACGCGCTCGCCAGGCCACAGCGCAGGCGAGCAAGCGGCTCCGGGATCGAAGCGCATGCGGCGGGGTCAGGGATCGGATGGCGACCGAGATGCAGGGCTCCGCAGGCGGCAAAGAGGGAGCCCTCGTCGGGGAAGTGACGGTAGAAGGTGGCGCGGCGCACGCCGGCCGCCCGGCAGACGGCCGCCACCGTGGTGCGTGCCGGACCGATCGTGGTGTGCAACCCGACCGCCGCTTCGACGATCCGACGCCGCGTTTCAGCCTGGCGCTCCGCGCGGCGTTTGAGAACGTAGCGCCTCTTTCGCGGGACTCCATGTCTCTCCATTGACAACCCTTCGGCTACTCCAGTACCGTTCACCGCAATCGTTGGTCACTATGTACCGCGAACAATACAGGGGGGAGACGATGTCCCGGATCATGGTCGTGGAACCCGAGGCCGCCCAGGGGCCGCAGCGGGCGTACTTCGACCGGGTGCTCGACGAGGTCGGCTACGTAAGCGGCACGAAGCGCCTGCTGCTCGTCGACCCGCAGGTTGGACCACCCGCCGTGCAGTTGTACAACTACCTCTGCCTGCGCCCCGAGTCGCCCCTGTCGCGCCTGCAGCGGGAGATGCTGGCCGCTGTCGTGTACGGCATCGTGGGCGCCAAGCCCTGCCTGTCGACCCACTGTGAGGCGCTCCGCCGCCTCACCGGTGACGCAGACCTGGGGCCCGACTTCGCCGCCCGCTGGCCGGACTACCCCATCGACGGCGCGACCCGCTCGCTGCTCCGTTACGCCCGTCGACTGACGGAGGCACCTGACCAGATCGGCGACGCGGACATCGAAGGGCTGCACGCCGCCGGCTGGGACGATCCCGCCGTCTACGAGGCGACTGCGCTCGTCGGACTCTTCAACTTCATCGGGCGGCTGGAGGCCGCCAGCGGACTACCGATGGACACAATCCCAGCCGACGCGAACCTGCCCGAGGCGCGTCCGGACGGGCGCGCGGCCGCACCTGTCTCATGACCCAGGGTGGCTGGGGCCGCGCCATCACCACGATGCACCCATGGTGTCGACCCTTGCCGGGTACGGCCACGCGATGCCGGTCCATTACCGACGGCGTCGGCGGTTGGCGCCGGTGCTTCCCAGCGCCAAACCGAAGAGCAGCAGCATGGCAACCAGTGCGAGTAGGTCGACCGCCAGCCGGATGACCGCAAGCACGCCCGGCATGAGGAACCACAGCAGTCCGCCTGCAGCCGCGAGTGCGGTGACACGCAGGAGGACGGCGCCGACGAAGGCGCGGATTGGCGCGGGCTGGCGGAGTGGCCGCAGGAGCCAGGCGAGGGTGACCCGCAGCTGCCGCGAGAGGCGCTCGACGCCGCCGGCGCGGAGCGTGTCACCCCAGGCAGATCTCGCCGCTCCTGGTGCTCGGCTTGCGTCGGGCCTGACGGTCCAGACACCCCAGCCGTGAGCCGTGCTCGGCGGCGTCCATGTTGTTGCGTAGGGCGTCGGCGGTGGCCCAGAGCGTCGCCTCGAACCCGAGGTTGCCGGTCGTGGCGTTGCGTGCGTGGTTGCTGGACCGTGCCAAGCTCGCCCCCTCCTGAGCGTGCTCCGCTGCCACGTTTCGAGCGCCCCGAGCCTAGCGTCATCGAGCGGGCCTGTGCGCCTCGGCGCCGTCAACAGCACCGACGCCGAGCAGGCCGCCCGACCTTCAGCCGAGCCCGGACGTGGCCGCCTCGGCCATCGCCACTTCGGGCATCCCGGCAGGTGAGCCGGCCTCCACCCAGCGCCCGATCGACTCGCGGGAGAAGAGCTGATCGACGACCATCGCCGAGGCGCCGATGACGCCGGCGAGCCCCCCGAGCGAGGAGCGCTGGATCAGGAGATCCCGGGTTGCGAGCGGCAGCGAGCGCCGATAGACGGTTTCGCGGATCGCGGCGAGCAACTGGTCACCGCTCTGTGCCACGCCACCGCCGATCACGATCAGCGAGGGGTTGAAGAAGTTGACCACTGTCGAGAGCATCAGCCCGACGAGCCGGCCGGCGGATTGGAGGAGCCCCACGGCCACCGGGTCGCCGTGTGAGGCAGCCTGCGCCACATCGGCCGCAGTGATCGTCCCCGCTCGGTCGAGGGCGGCCCGTAGGAACTTGCTCCGACCCTCGCGTGCCGCGGCTTCGCCCGCCCGCGCCAAGGCGGCCCCTCCGGCGAGGGCCTCCAGGCATCCGACGTTCCCGCACCGGCAGACGACGGCGGGATCGTCGGTCACCTGGGTGTGGCCAACGTCGCCGGCGCTGCCCTGGGCGCCGCGGTGGAGACGGCCGTCGGAGATGATGCCGGCCCCGATGCCGGTCCCTATCTTGACGACCACCACGTTGTCGTGGCCAGCCGCCACCCCGGCCCGCCACTCTCCAAGGGCCAGGATGTTGACGTCGTTGTCCACCCAGACGGGGGCGTGATAGCGGGCCGCGAAGCGTTCGCGAACCGGGTAGCGGTCCCAACCCGGCATGATCGGCGGTGAGATCGGGCGACCGGTCCGGAACTCGACCGGACCCGGAACGCCGATCCCGATCCCCCAGAGCGGTCCCGGCACGCCGCGCGTGGTGGCCACGAGCTGCGCGAACAGCTCGTCCACGCGGCTCAGGCATTGCTCCGGGCCGTCGGCGATCTTGGCCGGCTCATCGTGGTGCGCGAGGATGCGGCCGTCGAGGGTGGTGATCGCGACGTCGATGCTGGTGGCCCCGAGGTCGGCGACGAGCAGGTGCCCCGCATCGGCCCGAAAGGCGATCTGGCGCGGCGGCCGGCCACCCGTGCTTGGCCCCGGATCACCCTCCACGACGAGGCCGCGATCGACGAGCTCGCCCACCCGCTGCGCCACGACGCCCCGGCTGAGCCCCGTCCGGGCGACCAGTTCCGAGCGCGACCGCGACCGCCCGAGCCGGATCTCGTCGAGCACGGTGACGAGCGCATCGAGCGCCTGTTCGGGCAGCGGCATGCTCTCCGCAGGGGAGGCGAGACTCCGCGCCGGTGCACCCCCATCGCCGACGGTCGACACCGAGGCCACATTGCGCATGCCCGGATGATAGGACCTTCCGGCAGCGCATGATAGAGCTTTTGCACTTGACAGGTCGAAGTAAGATCAACATCGTGCAAATGCTCCGAGCTGGGCCGCAGGTGGAGTGCGGCCAGTTCGGGCGGGAGGAGGAGGAAGAGGGCCCCTCTACCGCTCTTCCGAACGGCGCCAGCCAAGTTCTTCCATGTGTCGCCTCGTCACAGGGTCTCATTCGACGGTACGCTCAGCAGACGCGATCCATCTAGCCATCTAGCCATCTAGATGTTCATGGTGAAGTCCACGGCCAGCTTCGTGACACGGGAGAGCCGCTCGACGATGAAGCGCCTGAACGAGATCGGTGCCGCGCTGATCGGCAGCGGCTTCATCGGGACCGTCCATCTCGAGGCCCTGCGCCGGATCGGGGTGGCCGTCCATGGCCTGCTCGGATCGAGCCCCGAACACGGCGCCGCTCGGAGTGCCGAGTTCGGCCTGCCGCGCGCCTACGACAGCCTTGCAGAGCTGCTCGCGGACGATCGCGTGGAGGTCGTGCATGTCACATCCCCAAACGACCTCCACTACGCACAGGTCCGCGAGATCCTCGCCGCTGGACGCCACGTCATCTGCGAGAAGCCGCTGGCGATCACCTCTGCGCAGTCCGGTGAGCTCGCGGACTTGGCCGCCGCACGCGGGCTGGTGAACGCCGTCAGCTTCAACATCCGCTTCTACCCCCTCAACCAACACCTGCACGAGGTCGTCCGCGACGGAGAACTCGGGGAGGTGCGCCTGGTGACCGGCCGCTACTTCCAGGACTGGCTCCTCCTCGACACCGACTGGAACTGGCGCCTGGAGCCAGAGCGAGGCGGCCAGCTCCGTGCGGTCGGCGACATCGGCTCGCACTGGCTGGACCTGATCACGTACCTCACCGGCCAGCGGGTCGTGGCCGTGATGGCCGACCTCGAGACGTTCATCCGCGTCCGCCACCAGCCCGCCGGGTCGATCCACACCTTCGCGCGCGAACGCTCGGGGGAAACCGTGCCGCGCGAGATCCGCACCGAGGACGTGGCGACGATCCTGCTCCGATTCGAGAGCGGCGCGCGGGGTGCGGTCGCGATCTCCCAGATCAGCCCAGGACGAAAGAACTCGCTGCAATACGAGATCGACGGTTCGCTGGCCGCGGCCGCCTGGGACTCCGAACAGCCCGATCAGCTCTGGGTCGGGCATCGCGAGCGCGCCAACGAGCTCCTGCTCCGCAACCCGGCCCCGATGACAGCTGCCGGACAGCTCGTCGCGCGGCTGCCCGCGGGCCACGTGGAAGGGTTCGCGGATACGTTCGCCGCGCTCTTCCGGGCCGTCTACGCCGACGTCGCGGCCGGTCGGCCCGCCGCGCAGCCGGCGTACCCCACCTTCGCCGACGGCCACGACGAGATGCTCGTCGGCGATGCGGTGGCCACGAGCGCGGCAACCGGCACCTGGGCCCCGGTTCTGCGGCCCGCACCGAGCAGGTCCCATGCCCCACTTGAGGCGCAACCGATGGAGGAGGGCGTCTCCCGATGAAACTTGGCCTCTTGACCGCGCCGTTCCCAAGCACCCCGCTGATGGAGATCGCCGATTGGGCCTCGGCGAACGGGTTCGAGGCCCTGGAGGTCGCGTGTTGGCCGCCCTCGGAGGGCGCGGAGCGCCGCTACGCCGGCGTCTGTCACATCGACGTCACCGATCTGTCGGCCACCCGCGCGAGCGAGATCGTGGGCGAGCTCGCGGCGAAGGGGCTCTCGATCTCCGGGCTCGGCTACTACCCGAACCCGCTCCACCCGGACCCCGAGCATCGGGCCATGGTGATCGGGCACCTCCGGAAGGTGATCACGGCCGCCGGACTGATGGGCGTGCCCGTCGTGAACACGTTCGTGGGCGCCAACCGCGCCAAGACGCAGGACGAGAACTGGGCCGACGCGCAGGCGATCTTCCCCGACCTGGTCCGCTACGCCCAGGACCACGGGGTGCGGATCGCCATCGAAAACTGCCCCATGATCTTCACCTACGACGAGTGGCCGAGTGGGCACAACTTGGCGTACTCGCCGCGGATCTGGCGCCGGATGTTCGAGGCCTGGGGCGAGACCGTGGGGCTCAATCTCGACCCGTCCCACCTCGTCTGGCAGATGATCGACATCGAGCGCGTCGTGCGGGAGTTCGGCGCGCGGATCTACCACGTGCACGCCAAGGACCTGATGATCGATCGGGAGGGCCTGTACGAGCACGGGATCCTCTCGCTCGGCATGGGGTGGCAGGTGCCCCGTCTGCCCGGGCTCGGTGAGGTCCCCTGGAACCGCTTCGTGGCCGCCCTCTACCGTGCCGGCTACGACCACGTGCTCTGCGTCGAGCACGAAGACCGCACGTTCGAGGGGAGCGACGAGCTGGTCAAACGCGGCTTCCTGCTCGCCCGTGACGTCCTCCGCCCACTGATCGTGTGAGGTTTGTGATGGAAACACTGTTCGACCGCCTCGCGTACCGGGAGATCGCCAAGACGATCGACCACTCCCTGCTCCGTCCCGAGCTCGACGACGCGTTCATCGCAGCAGGGTGTCGGTTGGCTGCCGAGTACGACGTGGCGGCGGTCTGCTGCCGACCCTGCGATGTGCCGCGCGTGGCCGCCTTGTTGGCGGGCGCCGACGTGGCGGTCGACGCCGTGGTCGGATTTCCTCACGGCAGCCACCGCACGGAGACCAAGGTCTTCGAGGCGCGCCAAGCCCTCGCCGATGGGGCGACCGAGCTCGACATGGTGATCAACATCGGCGCGTTGCGTTCGGGGCGCGACGAGGACGTCCGAGCGGACATCGCCGCGGTCGTCGAGGTGGCCCACGCGGCCGGCGCGATCGTCAAGGTGATCCTCGAGAACGCCTACCTGACGGACGACGAGAAGGTCCGCGGCTGTCACGCTGCCGAGGCGGCCGGGGCCGATTTCGTCAAGACGTCGACCGGGTTCGCCCCAAGCGGCGCGACGCACGCGGACCTGATCCTGAT
The DNA here is from genome assembly GCA_021786385.1 of Chloroflexota bacterium. GTDB lineage: Bacteria > Chloroflexota > Limnocylindria > Limnocylindrales > CSP1-4 > JAJYNJ01. The sequence continues at coordinate 14,298 of JAJYNJ010000061.1, read as the reverse complement.
GCGGCGCAGCGTCTCACCGCATGTCGGGATCAAGGCGGCCGGCGGGATCCGCTCGCTCGACGCGTTGCTCGCCGTCCTGGAGCTCGGCGTGACGCGCGTGGGGGCGACGCAGACCAAGGCGATCCTCGATGACTTCCGAGCGCGCAAGGCGGCGGCTGCAGCATCGCTCGTCGCGAGCGACTCCGGCAGGGCGCAGGTGTGACGGCCTCGATGGACGCCACCACTCGGTCGCTCGCTTGGTTCGATGCCGCGCGCGCGCTCTTCGAGCAGATCGTGGCCACGCAGTCGCCGGTTATCGAAGAAGCGAGCCGCTGGTGTGCCGCAGCGATTGCCGCCGACGGTTTGGTTCATCTCTTTGGCACCGGACACTCGCGCATTCCCGTCGAGGAGATGTTCCCGCGCTACGGCTCGTTCCCTGGGTTCAACCCGATCGTGGAGTTGTCGATGACGTTCCACACGCAAGTCGTGGGCGCCAACGGACAGCGACAGGCGATGTTCATCGAGCGCACGCCGGGCCTCGCGGAGGTGATCCTCTCCAACTTTCGATTCGGACCCCACGACGTGATGATGGTCTTCTCGGCGAGCGGCCTATCAGCGGTCCCGGTCGAGATGGCACGAGGAGCGCGCCGTCGCGGTCTCCGGGTGATCGCCGTCACCTCGGTCGCCGAGTCGCTCGCCGCTCCGGCCGACCCAGCGGTCGGGAGCCGCCTCCCCGACGAGGCCGACTTGGTGATCGACCTCTGCACGCCGTCAGCCGACGCCCTCTGCGCCGTGCATGGGTGGGAGGCGCCAGTCGGCCCGGGATCGACGTTCGCGGCGGTCGCCATCGTCAACGCGCTCAAGGTCCGCGTCGCGGAGTTGCTGAGCGAACGGGGCATGGTGCTGCCGGTCATCAGCCGCTCCTCGGTGGTGGGCGCCGAACGATCCCAGGAGCTGTTCGACCAAGCCTATCGGGAACATGCGCGCCGGATCGCCCGCGCGATCGACCCGACGGGATGAAGGGAGGTGCATCGCGAGGCAACGCAGCTGTGCCCGTCGCCTGCGACGAAGCACCGTCAGGCGACCAGGCAACCGACCGTGGCATCCGTGACGGAACGAGGAGGAATCCGTGTTGCAACCTGCATCGTCGCGCCGAATACGAATCGCCGCCGCGCTAGCCACGTTGGTACTCGCTGCCAACGCGTGCAGTAGCGCGGCCACCCCGGCACCTGCAAGCAGTGCGCCACAGAGCGCGGCGCCCGGCGGAGCGGCGTCGAGCCAGGCGGCGCCAACCGCTCAGTACACCATCGGCATCTCGAACACGCTCCAGGGCAATGGCTGGCGCGAGGAGATGATCTGCTCGATGAAGGCCCAGGCCAGGGTCTCGGGCGAGGTCTCCAAGCTGGTGATCGTCAACAAGACGGAAGACGCCAGCCAGCAGGTCGCCGATATCCGCAACCTGATCTCGGCTGGCGTGAACGCGATCGTCCTCAACCCGGCCGATCCGAACGCGCTCAATGGCGTCATCAAGCAAGCCACGGACAAGGGGATCGTGGTCGTCGCGGTCGACCAAAACGTGACCGCCCCGACGGCCTACGTGCTCTCGAACGACCAGTATCAGTACGGCTACTTGGGCGCCAAGTGGCTGTTCCAAAAGCTCAACGGCACCGGAAATGTCGTCGAGATGCGCGGGGCTGCCGGCGCCGCGGCCGACACCGACCGCCACAACGGATTCGAGGCGGCCCTCAAGGAATTCCCCGGCATCAAAGTCGTCGCGTCCACGTTCACAGGTTGGCAAGAGGCGACCGCCGCGCAGCAGATCCAGAACTTGCTGAGTTCCGGTCTCAAGATCGACGGCGTGTGGACCTCCGGTATCGACTCGACAGTGGTCGATGCCTACAAGACCGCCAAGAAGCCGTTCGTGCCCATCGTCGGCGCCGACAACAACGCGTTCGTCGGCGATCTGATCAGCCTCAAGGCGGACGGCCTCGTGGGTGCCGCCGTCACCAATCCGCCCCCCGTAGGCGGTGCGGGGATCGCCCTCGCGTTGCAGATCCTCAAGGGCCAGAAACCTGCCGACCGCGTCATCAAGATCCAGCCCGAAGTCTGGGACAACACAACGGCGGACGGGATGGCCAAGCTGCAGGCGGCGTACGATCCGAAACTCGATCCGTTCTACGGCGTCAACTTCCAGGTCCCGCCGTACACCACGTACACGAAGGCCGACCTCCTCGCCTGCAAGGGCCCAGGCGAGTAGACCCCGTTCGATGTCGAGATGGGGCGTCGAGCCTCGGCGCCCCATCTACACTCTGTTTCACCAGGCGCGGCCCACGCGAAGCGCCGGACGTGTCGGGTCCAGCTGCACACCCGGGGATCGATGAACGAACTGCTTGAGGCGACCGGGATCGCCAAGGCGTACGGAGCCGTGGTGGCCCTGCGCAACGCGAATCTTTCGGTGCGTGCCGGCGAAATCCATGCCCTGGTCGGGGCCAACGGTGCCGGCAAGAGCACCCTGGTGAAGATCCTGACCGGCGCGGTCCGCCCCGACCGCGGCGTCATCCGCATCCGGGGCGAGGTGCTGGGAACGCATTCGCCCGCTGAGGCACGGCGGATTGGGATCGCCTCGGTCTACCAAGAGCCGGCACTCATCCCGGATCTCGACGTGCAGTCCAATCTGCAGCTGACGGCCACCCCGAGCGGGCCGTTCCGCCGCTGGCTCTCCGAACTCGGGCTCGAGGACCTCGACCTGCGGACGGTGGCGCGCGATCTGCCGCTACCCGTGCTGCGGGTACTCGACCTCGCCCGAGCGCTCGCACTCGACGCCAGCCTCCTCGTGCTCGACGAGATGACCGCTGCGCTCCCGGCCGACCTCACCGAGCGCGTCATGGACGTGGTCGGCCGGCAGCGCAGCGACACGCGGGCCGTGGTCTTCATTTCGCACCGTCTCACCGAGATCAGCGCCCTGTGTGACCGGGCGACGGTCCTGCGGGATGGTGAGACCGTCGGTGTGGTCGATGTCGGTGAAGGCTCGGAAGAGGCGATGGTCGGCCTGATGCTCGGCGGTACGGTGGCGGAGGCGGCCCGCGAGGGAGCCGCAACGCCGACAACAGCGGCAAGGGCTGGCGGTACGCCGCGCGTGGCCGTACGACGCCTACGAGCGGGCACCAAACTGCATGACGTCTCATTCGAACTGCACGCCGGCGAGGTGCTCGGCGTCGTGGCGCTGGAGGGGCAAGGCCAAGACGAGCTCTTCCGCGTGCTGGCTGGCGCCCAGCGCCCTGCAGGTGGCGAGATCCGTGTCGATGGCACGGTCGTCCGGTTCGGGCACCCCTCCGATGCGATCCGCGCTGGCCTGGTCTACGTGCCCGCCGATCGCATGGAAGCCCTGCTCGTCCAGCGCTCGGTGCGCGAGAACGTCGCCTTGCCGTTCGTGAACACGCCGCTCCGTTGGGGAGCCATCAACATGCGGCGCGAGGCGCGCCTGGTCGACGCCGCGATCACGCGGCTGCGGATCGACACCCGCGCAGGTTCGGAGGTGCGGCGCCTTTCCGGCGGCAACCAGCAGAAGGTGACCATCGCGCGGTGGATCGCTGCCGGTGTGCGCACGCTCCTCTGTTTCGATCCGACACGCGGCATCGACATCGGAACCAAGCGGGAGATCTACGCCCTGCTGCGAGAGCTTGCGGCGGCCGGCGCCGCCGTCCTCCTCTACACCTCCGAACTCGAAGAGATCCAGCTCGCCTGTGACCGCGCTGTGGTGATCTTTGGCGGACAGGTCGTCGCCCAGCTGCCCGCCGCCGAGGCGGACGAACCCACGTTGCTGCGGGCCGCGTACGGCCTCCTCGCCAACGGGAGCGCTGCCGCGGGGTCCGCCAGCGCGCAGGCCACCGCGGGAGGTCAGCCATGAGCAGTAGCGCGGCAACCGCCATCAGGCCGGCACAGCCAGGCGCGCTCGAGCGTGCCGTCCGCCGGAACGGCTGGACGATTGGGCTCTACCTCCTGCTGCTCGCGTTCCTCCTGTTCACCAAGCTCATCCACGAGAGCTTTGGCGCCTTCGACATCGAGACGCTCGCGATCGGCGCGCTGCCGCTCGCGCTCGCGGCGGCGGCGCAGACCGCGGCGGTCGTCGCAGGCGGGATCGACTTGTCGGTGGGCGCCCTGATGGCCCTCGCCAACGTCCTCGCCGCTTCGTTGATGCTCAACCAGTCCTTCGGAACCGCGCTCGGGATCGCGGCACTCGTCCTGATCATGGGCGCGCTGGCAGGGGCGCTCAACGGCGCGCTGGTCGTGGCCACCAAGGTGCCCGATATCGTCGTCACCCTGGCCATGTCGTTCGTGTGGGGTGGCGTGGCGCTCTTGGTCCTTCCGCACCCAGGCGGCGGTGCTCCACCGGAGTTCCAGGCACTGGCCAGCGGCCGTTTCTTGACCGAGTGGGTGCCCAACGCACTGGTGGTGCTCGTGCTGAGCGTTGGGTTGATCTGGTATCCGCTGCAGCGGACCAGGCTGGGACTCTCGCTCTACGCGGTCGGGAGCGACGCCCTCGCCGCCTTCAGGAGCGGCGTCGATGTCGCCCGGGCGAAGATCGTCAGTTACACCGTCTGCGGTCTCTTCGCTGCCGCGGGAGGTCTGGCACTGACCATGACCACTGGGATCGGCTCGCCGCTCGCCGGTACCTACTACACCCTGAGCGGTGTCGCCGCCGTCGTGCTGGGCGGCGTCAGCCTCGCCGGCGGCCGCGGTGGCATGCTGGCGCCGTTGGCCGCAGCCTACATCCTGACGATCATCCCGACCGACCTGCTCTTCCTGGGGGCAGACCCCAACTTCGGCCAGGTGATCCAGGGCGCGATCATGGTGTTGGTCGTGATGGCGGCCGGCCTCATCAGCCTGCGGAGGAGCGGCGCATGAGCGCGACCAAACCCGCACCCAGCCCGAGCGCAACGATGGTTCGGTGTGCGCAGGACTGGCGCCGGCGCGCACGCGAGCAAACGATCATCTCGCTGCTCATCTTGTTGGTCGCGCTGGTGGCCCTGCTGGACGTCATTCGCCCGGGGATGGTCTCGCTCAACTGGATCTCCAGTACGTTGCTCTATGCCGCCCCGTTGGGGATCTTGGCCGCCGGCCAGACGCTCGTGATGCTGACCGGCGGGATCGACCTGTCGGTGGCCGCCGTCGCCACGGCCGCTGGTTACGTCATGGCGAGCCAAGCCACCGCCCAGGGCGACGCGCGGGCGGTCTTCTTCGGGCTTGGCATCGCCGCGGCGGTCGGGCTCGTGAACGGGATCGGCGTTGGAGTGCTGCGGGTGCAGCCGCTCATCATGACCCTGGGGATGAGCCTCGTCGTCGCCGGGTTCCTGACCGTCTACCAGGTGCTGGCCGTGGCGAGTGCCGCGGCCGTCCCGGGCTTCGTGACGGCCGTCGGTTCCGGGACCTCCCTCGGCTTCATTCCGAACAGCCTGGTGCTGTGGGTCCCGATCGCCGCGCTGGTGATCTGGGGGTTGCGCCGGTCCGGGTACGGACGGCTCCTCTACGCGGTGGGCGACAACCCGACCGCCGCCAGGCTCGCGGGGGTGCGCGTGTGGGAGGTCCTCGTGGTCGACTACGTGCTCTCGGGCCTGCTCGCTGGGATCGCCGGGATCGACTTGGCCGGCCTGACGAGCACCGCGACGATCGATCTGGGGAACTCGTTCCTGCTGCCTTCCATCGCGGCCGTCGTCATCGGGGGCACCTCGATCTTTGGTGGGCGTGGCGGGTACGGCGGCAGCATCGTCGGCGCCCTCATCCTGACGGTGCTGGTGAGTCTGCTCACGATCATCGACGCGCCGGAGCCGTTCCGCCAGGTGCTGTACGGCGCCATCATCCTCGGGGTCGCCGCCGCGTACACCCGGGTCGTCAACGAGTAGGGCGGCGCGGGTGAGCGAGGGAGAAGACGTGGAACCCGATCCCATGGAGGAGCGCGACGCGCAGGCGGCTGGCCGGATCCGTTCGGCCGCCACCGCGCGCCACCTAGGGCTCGACCTGGGCGGCACACGACTCAAGTGGGCGGTGCTCGAGCGCGGCGCTGACACGTGGCGCCAGCTCGACAGCGGCTCTGAGCCCACGCGACTCGACGGCGGCGCCGCGGGCCTCGTCGCGCAGCTCGTTGCGTGTGCCCGCGAGGCGGCGCTCCGCTGGCCAGAGATCGCCAGCGCTGGCATCGGCGTCCCAGGTGTGTACGACGGGGTGGCTGGCACGATCCGTTTCACCCCCAACATCCCCGTCGACTGGGCCGGGACCGTGGTGGCCGATCCGGTCGCCGCGGCCCTCGACGCGCCCGCCAGGCTCATCAACGACGCGCGCGCCTTCATGCTCGCGGAACTGCGCCTGGGCGCGGCGCGCGGCGCTCTCAACGCGATCGGGCTCACCCTCGGTACCGGGGTCGGTGGTGGCCTCGCCATCGACGGCCGCCTCTACTTCGGGCACGACGGGACGGCGGGGGAGATCGGGCACCAGACGATCGACCCCGACGGTCCGTTCTGTCATTGCGGGAACCGGGGCTGCCTCGAGGCCTACACGCGAGCCGACCAGATCGCGCTGGCCTGCGGCACGCCCGACGTCGAGACCGCCGTGCGCCGCGCGAGGGAAGGGGACCAACGGGCACGCGCCGGCCTGCAACAGGTGGGGCGGTACCTGGGCATCGGGATCGCCAGCATGATCACGGTCCTGACCCCGGACGTGATCGTGCTCGGAGGCGGCGTCGCCAACGCTGGGGATCTGCTGCTGAACCCGCTGCGTGACGAGCTCCGCCAGCGTGTCCGCACCACAGCCCTCGACCGGGTCGAGCTGGTGGTCGCGGAGCTCGGCTACTGGGCGGGAGCGATCGGCGCGGCGCTGTACGGAGCGGAATGCACCTTGCGTCCCGCGCCCGTGGGGGAGGGGGTGCCGTGACCCTTACCCGCTATGCCCCCAGCTACCGTCGGATCGAGCAGGCACTGCGCGAGCGGATCGCCAGACTTCAGCCAGGGGATCCATTACCGTCCGACACCGAGCTGTGCCGCGAGTTCGGGGTCAGCCGGATGACCGCTCGCAACGCGATGCAGCGACTGGCCGACGAGGGCCTCGTGGTCCGGCGACCCGGTCGCGGCAGCTTCGTCGCGGAGCCACCTGCGCACCGCCGGGCGGATCGCCTGATGACCTTCTCGCGAGAGATGGAGCGGCGCGGTCGAGTCCCCTCGTCGCGCATCCTCGCCCGCGAGATCCGGCCCTCGACCCCTGAGGAGGCGACCCGTCTTGGGCTGCGCCAGGGAGAACCGGTGGTGCTGCTTCGTCGCCTCCGCTTGGCCGACGGCGAACCGATCGCGATCGAAACCGCCGTCCTCGACCGGCGCTGCGCCCCGGCCGTGATGGGTGCGGACCTCGAACACGGCTCGCTCCACGCGGCCCTCGCAGCGGCCGGCTTCCTGCTCCGCAGGGGTATCTCGACCATCGGCGCCGAAGCGGCCACGCACGAGGACGCACGGCTGCTCGAGACTCGGCGTGGCGACCCGCTCCTCGTCGAGCGGCGCGTGATCCTCGACAGCCACGGTCGGCGGATCGAGGCCACCGAGTCGCGGTATCCGGCCGACCGGTACGCGCTGGACGTCCGTTTCGACGTCGAGCTGCCGGCGCCGGCCGACGCGGACGCGGCCGGGAACGATTGAGGACGTCTGCCAGCGCAGCCCATGGTTCGGTCAGGCGGCAGACAGGGGAGGTGGAAGAGATGCAGCACCACTCGATTACGTTGCTCGGTACGGGCCTGATTGGTGACTTCTACACGATGACCCTCCACGGCCAGCGGAGCCGTGACCGCGTCCGGGTCGTCTATTCACGGAGCGAGGGACGCGGCCGGGCATTCGGCGAACGGTGGGCGATCCCGGAGGCCACCACGGACCTCGAGGCAGCGATCCGCCACCCCGAGACTGACGTCGTCGTGATCGGCCTGCCGAACTTCCTGCACGAGCAGGCCGTCGCGATCGCCGCGGACGCCCGCAAGGCGGTCTTGTGCACGAAACCGCTCGGCCGAAACGCCGAGGAGGCGCGCAGGATGCTGGCCCTGGTCGAGAACGCCGGCGTCTTCGCAGGCTACCTCGAAGACCTGTGCTACACGCCCAAGTCCCTCAAGGCGGTCCGGGCGGTACGCAGCGGCGCGATTGGGGAGGTCACCTGGGTGCGTTCCAGAGAAGCCCACCCGGGGCCGCACTCCGCCTGGTTCTGGGATGGCCGGCTGACCGGCGGCGGCGCGATCGTCGACCTCGGCTGCCACTGCATCGAGATCATCCGCAACTTCGTGGGCAAGGGCAACCGACCGGTCGAGGTGATCTGTCACACCGACACGCTCGTCCATCCGATCGCCGACGAGGACAACGCGATCGCCCTCATCCGGTTCGAGTCAGGCGCCATTGGCCAGTTCGAGGTCAGTTGGACGTTCCGCGGCGGCATGGATCTCCGTGACGAGGTGGCCGGCACCCACGGCACGATCTGGCTGAACCACTTCCTCCGCACGGGGTTCGAGATGTTCAGTGCCAGCGGCGGCGCCGGCTACGTGGCGGAGAAAGCGGAGACCGAGCAGGGCTGGCTCTTTCCGGTCGGCGACGAGGTCTCGGAGCTCGGCTACGTGGACATGTTCACCGACATGTTCAGCGCCATCGAGGCCGGTCGTGATCCACAGGAGACGTTCTACGACGGCTACGTCGTCAATGCGATCATGGACGCCGCATATCGCTCGGCGAAGAGCGGCGGCTGGGCGCCGATCGAGCTCGAGTGGCGGGCTGGCGTGACGCCGCGGATCGCGCCCCAGCCCGAAACGCACGAGGGGCTGATCGTCATCAAGCGCGAGACCCTCCCCGATGGGCGCCATAAGCTCATCCTGAAGGATCCGGTCAGCGGCGATTTCGTCGATCGCGTCGTGGCGGGCGCATGATCCGCGGCCGCACCGACGCTACGGCCGCCGGGTGGCCTCGACCCCCAGCGGCTCACTGACGCCCCAGCCGCCGTCGACGTCGAGGACCTGGCCGGTGATCATCGCGGCCTCGTCCGAGAGGAGGAAGAGTGCGGCCCTCGTCACAGCGTCGGCCGCCATGACCCCGGCCGCCAGCGGCTGCTTGCCACGCAGGTAGTCGACGATCGCCGCGTCGTCCTGCGCCCGGCGGCTCATCGGAGTCGCGACGAGGCCCGGCGCGATGGCGTTGATCCGGATCCCGTGCGGCGCATAGTACGCGGCGGCGGCCCGGGTGAGCCCCTCGATCGCGCCCTTGCTGGCCGCGTACGCGTGGGTCGCGAAGTAGCCCGGTGCCGGATGGCGGGCAAGCACGCTCGACATATTGAGGATTGCCCCGCGCCTGCCCCGCGCATCGGCGGGTCGCTCGAGCATCCGGCGGATGGCAGCGCGGCTGACCAGAAAGAGGCTCGTCGCGTTCGTCCGCAGGACCGCTTCCCAGCCTTCGATGGTTGCCTCGTGGAGCGGCCCGTCACCGTACCGGCGACCGCTGATCCCGGCCACGTTGTAGACCGCGTCGAGCTGCCCGAACGCCTCGAGGCAGGCGTCGACCGCCCGATCGGCCTCGCCCTCGCGCGCCAGGTCGGCGGCGAGCCAGGCACAGCGTCCCCCCTCCGCCTGGATCGATTCGGCGAGTTCACGGGCGTGTTCCGCGGTGCGCGAGGCGATGAACACCGTGCCGCCCTCGACGGCGAGAGCCCGGGCCGCCGAGGCGGCCATCCCGGTCGAGCCGGTGACGAGGATCGTTCGGCCGTCGAACCGCGCGCCCATCAGCGGCCCTCACTGGCGAGCGACCGGACGAGCGCTCGGCGCGACGCGGGGTCGGCCCGGGTGAGCGCGCCGCCGATCCCGACCGCCGCCGCCCCGGCGTCGAGGAACGCCGCGGCGTTGGAGGCATCGACCCCGCCGGTGGGGATCAGCTCGATCCCCGGCATCGGGCCACGCAGTTCCCGCACGAACGCCGGACCGACTGCCGACGCCGGGAACAACTTCACGAACGTGGCACCGGCCGCCCATGCGGCAGCGATTTCCGTCGGGCTGAACGCGCCCGGCATGAATGGCAGGTCCGCGGCGAGCGCCGCCTCGACGAGCCCCCGGTCGAAGAGCGGAGCGACGGCGAAGTCCGCACCGGCCCGCCGGGCGGCCTCGAGCTGGTCGGGCCGGGTGAGCGTCCCGGCACCGATGAGGAACGGCCCGTCGTCACGGAGCGCGAAATGGGCCCGCAGCGCGGCCAGGTCGTCTGCTGCCGCCGCCGCATCGAACGTGACCTCGAAGACCGCCGCCCCGGCCTCTGCGAGCTCGTCTGCCAGGTCGAGGAGCCGGCCGCGTGGCTCCACCCGGCGGAGCACGACGATCAGCCGGTGGCGCCGGATCGCGGCCGCCGCGGCGCCGGCCCGGAGCGCCTCGGGGGTCATCGGCCGACCGCCGCCGCGTCGAGGGGCTCGAGCAAGGCCCCGTCGGCGCGCAGCCGCGCGCGGAGCGACCCCGCTGCCACGCTCCGGGGCGTCACTCCGGCGGCGGCCGCCATCGCCGCGGCCGTCCCGGCCGCCTGGCCCATCGCCATGCAGGTCGCCATCGATCGGGCAGAGGCATGGGCGTCGTGGGTGGCCGAGAAACAGCGGCCGGCGACGAGCAGCCCCTCGATCCCGGCAGGCAGCAGGCAGCGGTATGGAATGCCGTACACCCCGGCCTCGCCGACATAGACCCATTCGGTGTCGCGACCCGCGTGGTGGTTCTCGATCGGCGCGCCGCAGAGCGCGATCTCGTCGGCGAAGCGTCGGCCCCCGAGGACGTCCTCCCGTGTCAGGCGGTAGTCGCCATGGACGCGGCGACTCTCGCGGATGCCGATCGCGGGACTCGTGGTGACAACCACGGACGCCTCGAAACCCGGCACGCGATCCCGCAGGAACCGGTGGTACTCGCGGACCTGCCGCCGACCCTCCAGCTCGGCGGCGGTGAGAGCGACCGGATCGGTCGCGTCGACGTTCGGGATGCGCGTCATGTGGACCGTCACGACCCCCGGAAGCGGCGTCCGGTGCCAGGACCCTTCGATCCGCGGCAGGCGATACGCGCCGCTCGCGGCTGCCTCGCGCATGCGGGCCCACAGCTCGGCCTTGGACACCGCCGACGCGCGTTCGAGATCGACATTCGCAACCCGGAAGAGCGTCGAGAGCGACTGCGTCTGGGGGGTCGTCTTCGCATCGTCGTACGGGACGCCGGCCATCGCACAGAGGTCCGCGTCACCCGAGGCGTCGACGATCACGGGCGCCTCCAGCGTTCGCTCGCCACCCTTGTTCCAGATCCGAATCGCCTCCGCGCGCCCGTCGTGGACGCGGATCCCGGTCGCCCAGGTGTGGAGGAGCAACTCGACACCAGCCGAAGTCGCGATCTCCTCCCAGAGCACCTTGAGCACCTCGGGATCGTAGGTCACCCCGGTGCCGGCCCCGTAGGTGTTCGGCCGCTCGAAGGCGACACCCCGCTCACGGAGCCGCTGCGCGACCTCCCAGCCCAGGCCGCCTACCACGCGCCGGGGCGAGGCGCCGGGGGTGTAGAAGGCGTAGAAGGTGTCGAGTACCGCCGTCGACGTGCCCCCCATGAAGCCAAGGCGATCGATCAGCAGCGTGCGTGCGCCGGCACGGGCCGCGCTGATGGCCGCTGCCGAGCCAGCCGAGCCGGACCCCACCACGATGACGTCGTAACGTGCGAGGAGCGCCATCGCGTCACCCTGTTCCCATCGTCGCCCGGTCCGCCGCGCGGATCGCGAAGGCCCGCGCCGGGTTGGCGACGAGGATCGTCTCGACCGCTGCCTCGCCGATCCGACGGCGGAGTCGCGGCACGAACGAGGCCATCAGCGACCGAAGACCCGGGCCGCCCTCGTAGGACCGGAAGTAGTCGCGCCGGCCGAGGTCCAGGCCGAGCACGATCCGTTCGAGGTATCCGGCCGCGACCATCGCCTCGATCAGGTCGAGCAGGGCGCTGTCCGGGCGGTACTTGATCCGCCCGATCGTGTCGTACTCGAGGGTTACGCCGCGCGAGGCGATCTCTGCATGCAGCTCGAGGTCCGGGTTCCGGTCGAGGTGGGCGAGGATGATCCGGTCCGACTCGACCCCGGCGCCCTCGAGCAGGTCGACGATCTCGTGGCCGCAGGTGCCCACCTCGCTGTGGACGAGGATCGCCGCCCCGGTCCGTCGACTGCCGATCGCGGCCGCGTCGAGGCGTCGTCGCTCGGTACGGCTGATCCGTTGGTAGGAGGCACCGGCCTTGATCACACCGGCTCGTGCCGGATCGAGCGGGAGGGAGGGGTCGAGCCAATCGGCTGGGTGCATCCCGACCTCGAGGTCGGTCACCACCCGCCCAGCGAGCGTCTCGACCGATGCCTCGTTCACCCAGTGCCCGGACGGGTAGTGCGCGTCGCGGTGGTAGCCCGTGGTTGCGACCACGGCGAGCCCTGTCGCCGCGGAGACGGCCCGCAGCAGGTCCGGTCGCCGCCCACAACCGATCGGCGTCATCTCGACGATCGTGCCGATCCCGGTTGCCTTCGCCTCGCGTACCTCGCGGATCGCCGCATCGAGGTCCCCGAGCTCCTGGCCAGCCAAGGCGGGGGTCCGGAGGAAGAGATGGTCGTGCGCGTCGACGACACCGAGCTGGCTCACCGGGACGAGCCCAGCGACCGTGACGACCTGATCGGCTGGCACGCCTGCCTCCGCTTCGACGCTTGGACTGCGGGCGGCGGTCGGCCCTCCAGCCGCCCGGCACCGATTGTAGTCACGCGAGCGGCCTCGCGCCGTGCCGCGGAGGGTCTCCCGCCCCGGTCGCCTGCCCGAACTGCGCCGGCCGCGGCGACGAGGCGGCCCGTCTCCCTTCCCACGCTGTTCGCTCGCGACCGCTCATGCGTTCATGACCCTCGGGTGGCAGTTCAGGTGGCCGGAGGCGCTTCGAGTGGGAGGGATGCGGCCAAGCCTCACGAATTGCCGACGTAGGGGCCATCAGAGGCCCGGTGATCGCCTGTCCAGCCGGGGGGGCTCCGCAGGACGCTCGCACGAGACCACGTATACTATGTGGACCACGTGATCCACGAGGAACTCGGCATGCGACAGAACCTGACACTGCAGCTCGACAGCGACACGATCCGCAGGGCACGCGTCCTGGCCGCCCGGCGGTCCACGTCGGTGAGCCGCCTCGTGGCTGCCGAGATCGATCGGCTCGTGCGCGAGGACGAGGCCTACGACCGCGCCATGGGCGAGGCGCTCCGCGAACTCGAACGCGACTATGACCTCGGCAGTGGCGGCCAGCTTCCGAAGCGCGAGGCGCTCTACGAGCGGTGAGCTGACGTTCGTCGACACGAACGTCCTGATCTACGCCTACGACCGATCGGCCGGCGCGAAACACACCGCGGCGCGGTCGCTCATCGCGGGCCTGTGGGAGGCCCGCACGGGCGTCCTCAGCACCCAGGTGCTCCAGGAGTTCTACGTCACAGTCACCCGCAAGCTGCCCCGGCCGCTGCCGCCCGCGCGCGCCCGGCTTTTCGTCGCGCGCTACGCCACGTGGCCCGTCCATCGCCTCGAGCCCGACGACATCCTCCAGGCGTCGGCGTTCGAGGAATGCCACAGCCTGTCGTTCTGGGACGCCCTCGTCGTCGTGGCCGCCGTGCGGCTCGGCGCGGCCCGTCTCCTGACCGAGGACCTGCAGCACGGCCAGACGATCGAGGGCGTCCGCATCGAGAACCCATTCGCGTCCGCGTGAACGGCCGCGCGCCACCCGTTGTCACCGTCCCCATTCAGCACGGCCATCCCCAGTCGACTCACGTCCATACAGAGGGGCCACCGATCCGGGTGGCAACTCGACGGGACCGCTGTACTCGCAAGGGCACTTCGCCGCTCTCCCGTGTCCCCGGGCGGCCAAGGCGAACGAGGGGTCGTCTGATGCTCGACGCACGTCCAAACGTGATCCACGCTCCTGCGTCGCTACACCGAGACGGTGGTGCAGCAGCAGGACGAACCGGCCATGCTCGGCCCCTTGCGCGGCCGCGTCTCATGCCTGCGGCGAGTATCCGGTGAGCGTAGGTGTGCCGCAGCTGGTGGGGATGGGCACGCTCCGCCGAGCCCGGCCTGGCCACCCCGGTCGCGGATCGTGCGGTGGCCGGCCCGGCGGTGCCGCCCAAGACTCGTCACGCCGGCGAGCATGTCACTGCTCACCGACTCTGTCAGCTCGCCTGCTCAGTGATCCTGTCAGTCGGCTGGGTGCCTTCGGCCCCGGGCGTCGCCAGGGATGGGTGACTGGCGGAGGATAGCCTGGCCGCCCGGGAGCCT
>JAJYNJ010000100.1 GCA_021786385.1 Chloroflexota bacterium | reverse complement strand
CGATCTGGAGCCACCCGAGGCTTGGTGGTGCAAGCGCGGGTCCACGCGCTGTGGTGGCTGGGAAGGGTCTCGGACATTCGTCCCCTGGTGCGCGAGGCAATCAGCGACCCCCAGATCCCCGAGCACTCACGCGGGGTGCTGATTGGCACCGACGCGCTGCTTCACGCGTTGCGCGATGGACCCCTACCGCCCGTAGCACACGCCCTGGAGGAGCTCGCAGGGGGTCAAGAGACCCGCGATGGACCGTTCGCCGCCGCGATCACGCAGCACAACCTCCTGCACGTCTACCTGTGTCAGGGCGACCTCGCACGCGCGTTGGAGACTGGATACCGAGCGCTCGAGCTGTTCGCCAAGATCAAGGACGAGCCTGACGAAGTTGGATCGACGCACATCGGGCTCGGCCGCGTCCTGGTCGAGCTTGGGCGCTGGGCCGACGCGCGATCGGAGATCGATGCAGGTCTCGACTCGCGGGGTATCGGCATGCGGGAAAGGCTCTTGGAGGCGGCGGGGCTACTTGCACAACTCGGCGACGCTGGCCACGCGAGAGAGCTGATCCAGCAAGTTCAGGGTTCCGGAGGCGACGTAGATGCGCGGACTGCCTTCCAGTGGCGTTTGAACGCCGCGCAGGTTGCGCTGGCGTCGGGTGCTGTCGACGATTGCATTCGACTTCTGGATGCTCCGCTCGAGTCGCTTGAGGTGACGGACTTAAGCGGCTGGGTGCAATGGTTGTTCGTTCAAGCCTCTGCTTGGCTTGCGGCTCATTCCCCACGACAAGCAGCCACTGCCATTGCGCGTGGTCGTCTGCTCATCGAACAGCAAGGCGCCTGGTTGTACCGAACGCGATTCCGGATTCTTGCGTCTCTAGCCGACAGTGGCCGCGAGATCGATACCGTGTTCGCAGAGGCGAGCGAGAGGGACATCCTGGCTGCGGCAGAAGCCATCGCGGCACAGCTTCACCTGATCGACAGTGTGCAGCGCAAGGTGAAGGCGACCGTCGAGAACCGACCCGACCGGTGGTTGCCCCTCCTCCGACAAGTGATCGCCGACCCCACCGGCCCCGCCGCCGCCCCGGCCGCGGCGCTCCTGGATGAATACGGCGAGTTGACCGACGTGCGGTTGCTGCGCCGCCTGGCCAAGAGTCGCATCAAGGCCTTCAGAGGATCGGACATCGGGCGTGGCCTCGCGCGCCGACGCAGCCCACACCTGACGGTGCACGATCTGGGGCGCGCGTACTTCGAGGTTGGGCCGAGGCGGGTCGAGCTCTCCTCGATCCGCCGCCGGTCTGCCGGTCTGCTTTGCTTTCTCCTGACACGCAAGAACCACCTGGCGCCCCGTGACCAGGTACTCGAGGCCCTCTGGCCCGACGTCGATCCCCAGGCCGCCGTCAACAGCCTGAACCAGACCCTCTACTTCCTGCGTCGCGACTTCGACCCCGAGTACGACGATGATTGCTCGGCGCAGTACGTCCATTTCGAGTCCGACCTCGTCTGGCTGGACCGCGAGCTCGTCTCTGCGGAGAGCGCCGCCTTCCAAGAGCGTGCCAGCCGTGCGCTCTCGGCGCTGGAGGATCTGGACGAGGGGATCGCTGCCCTCTCGGTGTATCGCGGGCGGTTTGCGCCCGAGTTCGAGTACGAGGACTGGGCCACCGCATGGCGGGAGCTGCTCCATGGCCAGTACCTGCACCTGGCCGAGACGTTCGTCGGCCGGCTCATCCAGAGCGATCGGATGGTCGATGCCGCCGACCTGGCCGTGCGGGTGCTCCAGGTCGACGCGGGCGCCGAACACCTGGAGCGCGAGCTGATCTGGCTCTACGGCACGCTCGGGGCGAGGTCAGCCGCGGCAGAGCAATACGGTCACTATGCCGAGGTGCAGCGCACCGAGTACGGGGTAGAGCCGCCCTCGCTGGAGGAGATCATCTCCTGCCGGTAGGCAAACATGCGTATTGACCGGCCCGCGCCGCGCCGCCTATAGTCCTGGCACTTCGTAGTACGTAAGTACTAGGGGCAATGTAAAGACGCTCGGACGCGCGGACGCTCTGCCTGAATTGGGCACTTTGGGTGGAGCCGAGCGAGTAGTGCACCCGACCGACGGCAACGTCCGGTCGGTTTTCGTGTTTCGCAAGCACGAGGGCCGCCACACGAGCGTAGGTGGCTGTAATGACCGTCAAGTCCTGGTAGGCGAGCCGAGGCACATCGTCCGCAGGAAAATCGGCGAGGCATCAAGGATGCGTCAGTCAGCAGCGCGGGCAGTCGCTCTCTTGACACTGCTCGCCATCATCATCGGAGGAGGGGCCGGCGTCCGTCCGTTCTAGGGATCGCCTCGAACCGGACTCGGCGCCGAAACCCGAAGGTTCCGAGCGCCGATACCAACGAGAGCCTGACTGCTTGTCCAGATCGCTGAAGCTGCTTCTGATGGCCGTCATCACGACGGCCATCATTGTTGTGCCCGGCGCCGTTGCGCTTTGGGCGTTCCCGCCTCACTTCGGCGGCTGGCTCGGCGTCGCGTACTGGACCGGGCTGACGCTCGTGACGCAGGCGTTCCCCGTGCGGATGCCACGGGGAACGGTCGTCAGCGTCGCGATCGCGCCCATCCTCGCCGCGGCGGCAATTGGGGGTCCTGCTGCAGCCGGGGTCGTCGCCATGCTGGGCGTCACGGAATGGCGCGAGCTCCGGGGCCGCGTTCCTTGGTATGGCACCCTCTACAACCACGCAGAGAGTGCAATTCCGGCCGTGATCGCATCACTAACGTACCTTGCGGTTGCCGGCCAGGCATTCACGCCAGGCTGGGTCTCCCTAATCGGAGTAGGCCTCGCCGGCGTCCTCTATTTCGCCACCAATGCGCTGCTGGCTTGGCTCGTTCTGATCCTGCGCGACCACCAGTCCCTTTCCATGATCCTGGCCGGCGATTACCGCCTGATCAGCGGCAACCTCCTCGGCATGACCCCCCTCGCGTGGCTCATCGCTGTCGTGTGGTCGGTCGCGTGGTGGGCGGTGCCCCTCTTCGCGCTCCCCCTCTACGCAAACCGCGCCGCGTACCAGGCGACCGTGCAAGTCCGCGACATGTTCACCCAGACGGTCCGCGCGCTCGCGTCCGCCGTCGACGCGCGCGACCCATTCACGGCCCGACACTCCGAGAACGTCCAGCAGATCGCGGTCGACATCGGGCGCGTCATGCGCTGCAGCGAGGCCGAGCTCGAAGCCCTCGAATGGGGCGGCCTCCTGCACGACATCGGCAAGATCGGCGTCCGCGACGACGTGCTCCTTAAGCAGGACAAACTGACCCGCGAGGAGCGCATCGCCATGAACGCGCATCCAGTGCTGGGCGAGGAGATCATCAAGCCAGTGACGCGCCTGGCGCCCGAGCTGCCCATCATCCGCCACCACCACGAGTGGTACAACGGCTCGGGCTACCCAGACCATCTGGTCGGCGAAGAGATCCCCAAGCTCGCCCGCATTCTCCACGTCGCCGACGCCTTCGAAGCCATGACGGCGAAGCGCCCCTACCGCATGCGGCCACTGTCGCGGGAACAGGCCCTTGCTGAACTCCGCAAGTACGCGGGGATCCAATTCGATCCAGTGGTGCTCGACGCGTTCGCCCGCACCGACTGGGTCGCCGGGGTGCCAGATCCGGGCAAACCTGCGTCCCGGGCAGCTCCCGTCCGGCCGGTCGCTGCGTTCGCCGGGGCGGCGCACGGTGCCGGGCAGACAGGGGACCAACCTGCCGCTGATGCGCGCTGAGGTAAGCGCCGTCCAGATCACGGCCCCGGGAGCCGGCCGAGCCGGCCTACCCGGCCGCCATCGCGTGCCGCTGCGGCTCGAAGACGGCCACAGACCCTCGCAGCTCGACCACTGCGGCCTACTCCCCGATTGGGCCGCGGCCGCCCGGCGGCGTCACTGGATCCCCTGACCCGTGCTGCTGGCGGTCGTCATCGCGGTCGTCCTGGGCCTGATCGTCGGCGGGCGCCTCGAGAACCTGGCACGGATCCGCATCCGCTGGGGCCCGCTCCTGTTCGTCGCGGTCGTGCTGCGGTACGGCACCGAAGCGGCGATCCGCTCCGGCTTCGAACCTGCGGCCGAGCTGCGGCTGCCCCTCTACGGACTCGCCTTCGCGATGATCGCGGCGATCCTCTGGGCGAACCGGACGCAGCCCGGCCTGCTCATCGCCGCGGCGGGCGTCACCTCCAATGGGCTGGCCATCGTCCTGAACGGCGGATGGATGCCGGTCTGGCAGCCGGCGCTCCAGCTGGTCGGTATGTCGCCGAGTGACCTCGCCGTCTCGTTTCACCGGCTGCTTCCCGAGCAGCTCGGCACGGACTTTCTGCTGCGTGCCGGCCCGTTCGGCGACCTGCTACCGGTGCCGCTCCCCTTCTTGCCCAACGTCGCAAGCATCGGCGATACGTTCGTCGCCGCAGGGTTGGCCTGGTACGTGTTCGCGATGCTCGTCTCGCCGCCAGAGGTGCTGCCGGCGTCGGCCGACGAGACGGCGCCCCCGTTGCCTGCGCGCTATCCGCGGCGCACCGCCCCTGGCTCGGAGCTGGCGCCACGGGCCGGCATCGGCGACATGGCGGTCTTGCAGCGACCGGTCCTGCTCGGTGGCACCAGCGGCGGCGTCGGGCTCGTCCGGGAACCGGCGGCGGCCGAATCGGTCGGCGCCGGGGTGGCACAGGCCGGGTTCGTCTCCGGCGCGACCCCGCAGGCCGGCTTCGCCGCCGGGGCACCTCCGGCCGCCGCCGGTGTCGGGCTGCGGCCCCGTGCCGCGCAGCATCCCTACGTCCGGCTCGCGCTCGACGCGCGGTTCTCGGCCCTGTGGGTCGGCCAGACGATCAGCCTGCTCGGCGACCGTCTCAACCAGGTCGCGCTGGGCGTCCTGGTCCTCTCCCTGACGGGCTCCGCGCTCGACGTGGGCCTCACGTTCCTCGCGGCGACGTTGCCGAACCTCCTCTTCGGGCCGTTCGCCGGCACCTTCGTCGACCGCTGGGACCAGAAGCACGTGATGGTCGCGAGCGACCTGATCCGCGCCGGCCTCGTGCTGCTGATCCCGGTTGCCGCCGCGCACGGCACGTTCCTCGTCTACCCGGTCGTCTTCACCGTGACCACGGTCAGCATCTTCTTCCGGCCCGCCCGCAGCGCCGTCATCCCGCGGATCGTGCCGACCGAGGATCTGACGCCGGCCAACGGTGCGATGTCCACGGCGGAGACGATCGCCGACCTCGCGGGCTACCCGATCGCGGGCCTGTTCGTGGCGTTCCTGGGCAGCGCGCTCACGCTCGCGTTCTGGTTCGACGCCGCGTCGTACATCGTCAGCGCGGCGCTCGTCCTCTCGATGGCGATCCCCCCGGTGGTGCGCAGCGCCGGGCCGATCGTTGCCGGCACGGTCCGCCGCTTCTTCTCCGAAGTCGCTGATGGGTGGCGGTTCCTCCGCTCGGAGCAAGCACTATTCCAGAACACGGTGCTCAGCGGGGTGGCCCAGCTGTCGACGGGGGCGCTGATCGCGCTGAGCGTCGTGTACGCCCGTGACGTCCTGCAGGGCACGCTGATCCCGTATCCCCAGAGCTACGCGGCGATCGACCTCGCGATCGGCGTGGGCAACCTCGTCGGCGGCGTCACGATCGGGGCGATCGGCGCTCGCTGGCGCAAGGGGCCGCTGGTGATCGCCGGCTACGTCCTGCTGGGCCTTGCGACGGCCGCGATGGGCATGACCGGGAACGAGTTGCTCGCGCTCGGTTGCGCGACGGTGGCAGGCGTGGCGAACATGATCTTCATCATCCCGACACAGACACTCTTCGCGGAGCGGACGCCGCAGGATCTGATGGGCCGGGTGGTGGGGATCCGCTCCAGCATGGTCTTGGGGCCCTTGACGCTGGCGATGGCGGTCAGCGGCCTCATCGCGCAGGCGCTGGGGCCCTCGGCGGCATTCGTCGGGTTCGGGCTGCTCACGACGGCTGCGGGCGCGGCGGGACTCCTCTTCCCTGCCGTGCGCGATGCGTAGCCGCTCGGCGATAATCCATCCGACGTTCCGCGCGACCCACCCGCCCGACATGCGCTCTCGCGCCGCCAGCGACCGCCCTCGCCCGTTGCCCGCGGCGCGACCATCGCGACCATAAGGAGCTCGACACCCGCATGACCGAGCCACGACCGAACGCTGAGCAGCCCGCGCCGTCCGCAGCCCAGCCCGCGCCGACACCGGGGCAGCCGGTGGCGCCCGAGTCGACGTCGGCGCAGCCGGAGCCCACGTCGGCGAAGCCCGGGTCGACGTCGGCGCAGTCGACGCCGCCACCGGCGACCTCGGTGCCACCGCAGTCGACGAGCTCGCGGCCCGCCTCCCCCAGCCCTGGCCGGACACCCCCGGGCGGGCGGAAGGCGGCGGCCGAGCCCCGACCGCGGCGCGGCGCAAGTCTACCGGGGCGCCCCGCGGGAGCGGCTCCCGTGGCCGCTGGCGGCGCCCCCGGTTCGAGCGAGGCCCTGCCTTACGTCGACGACCCGGTCTCGCGGATCTGGGTGGCGATCGTCGTGGCAGCATTTGCCGTCGTGTTCCTGTACGCGGCGGCCTTCGGCCACGGCGGCGCCCTGAGCCTGCGCCCCTCACCGACGCCCCGCGCGTCGGTCACCGTATCGGCCGCCCCGAGCGCAAGCACCGTCCCCGGATCGAGCGTCACGCCGACTCTGAGCACTGCACCGCGCGCGAGCACCGTCGCAAGCCCGGCAGCCCCGTCGAGCAAGGCCGTCGGTGGCGCGTCGCCGGCCCGGTCGCCTGTTCACCCCACCCCGACTCCGAGCTGATCGTCGCGAGGCCGTGATGGGCCCGGCGGAAGGTCCGGGGACGGGGCGGGCCGACGGCGGGGCCCGCGACGGGGAGGACCCGTTCCTCGCGCAGCGCCTGGCCATGGTCCGCGAGCTGCGCGCGAGCGGGATCCGCGACCCGGACGTGCTCGCCGCGTTTGCCCGCGTCCCGCGCGAACGGTTCGTTCCGGCCGACCTCGTCACGCATGCCTACGACGACTCGGCGCTCGGGATCGGGCACGGACAGACGATCTCGCAGCCGTACATCGTGGCCCGCATGACCGAGCTCCTCGAGCTGCCGGCCGTCCGCCAGCGCGACCCGTCGCGCGACCCCCGAGCCCTCGATGTCGGGACGGGATCGGGCTATCAGGCCGCCATCCTGGCGGCGATGGGCGCGCTCGTCGTCTCGATCGAACGCGATCCCGACTTGTCGGCGTTGGCGACCGCGCGACTGATCGAGGTGGGCTTCGGGGACCGGGTCCGCTGTGTGGTGGGCGATGGCAGCGCGGGCTGGGTCGAGGGCGCGCCCTATGACGCGATCGTGGTGGGTGCCGCGGCGCCGCGCGTGCCCGAGCCGCTCGCCGCGCAGCTGGCCGAGGGCGCACGACTAGTGATCCCGGTGGGGCCGCGGGACTACCAGTCGCTGCACGTCGTGAGCCGCCAGGGCACGCGGCTCGAGGAGCGGGTCTTCGATGCGTGTGTCTTCGTGCCGCTGATCGGGCGGCATGGCTTCCCGGAGTAGGCGATCGGCGCCGCGGGCGCTCGACCGACCCCGAATGCCGCGATGGTATCCTCCGCCGACATGACCCATGTCTTCATCGCGCCCCACCCCGACGACGTCGCGCTCTCCTGCGGAGGCCTCGTGGCCAGCCTGCGCGAGCTCGGGCAGAACGTCACGATCGTCACGGTCTTCTCGGGGAGCGCCCAGGGTCCCCTCAGCGCGTACCAGCGCACCGCGCTCGGATTCGGCAACAAGACGCTTGCCCCCGACACCGTCGCCTTCCGCCGCAACAACGTGCCCGCCGACCTGGCCGTTCCCGTGGGTGCCGGTGGCGCCCCGGCGTGGGCCGCGGACCCGGGTCGGCTCGCGGTCACGCAGGAGCTCGCGAACCTGCAGGCCCGTCAGTTCTGGCAGCGGGCGGCGTGGACGCGCAACGCGAACGTGAGCGCCCAGGAGACGCCAGCCCGGCCACTAGCGGACTCCGTCCCCGGCCAGGGGTCGCTCGAGGCGGTCGACCTCTCGTCGGCCGGGATCGCCGAGATCCGCCGTATCGAGGACGAGCGCTACGCCTACATGGCGGAGTGTGCGGTCGTGTGGCTGGACTTGCCCGACGCGGTCTACCGTGGCTACGAAGGGGACGATCAGCTCCTGGGTCCGGTGCGCGACGACGACCCGGCACCGTACGAGGCGATCCGCCGCGAAGTGCTCCGGTTGGAGCCACAGATGGTCTACGCACCGCTCGCGGTCGGCAACCACGTCGACCACCAGCTCTGCCGGGAGGCCGTGCTGGGTCTGCTCGACGAGACGCCCGGCTGGGTCATGCCGGCACCCGGCTTCGTCGGCCGGGTCTCGTTCTACGAAGACTTCCCGTATGCGTGGTGGGGCGACTTCCGGGCACCGGCCGAGCTGCCGAGCGGCGGGCTCCCGCTGCCGCCGGGGGTGGCGCTCGCAGCGCGCTACACCGACATCACCGAACAGCTGGATCGCAAGGCGGCCGGAATCCGCCTCTACGAGAGCCAGCTCCCACGCCTGTTCGAGAGCGAGCAGGGGATGCTCGACGCGCTCGCCGGATACCACACCCGCGTGGCGCGCGAGGGGGGCATCGACGGCTTCGCGGAGCGCTACTGGGCCGCCATGCCGCTGCAGGTCGGGCGGACGGGTCCGACGCCGTGAACTGCCTGCCCTAGCGGCCGGCCCTACCGGCCCGCCGGCACCCTTGCCCGGCGCCTCGCCATCACCTCGGCGGCCTCGTCGTAGATCGACTCGATCGCCTGGACCATCCGTTCCAGACAGAACCGCTCGTGGACCAGATCGTGGCCCGCCCGCGCCAGGATGTCCGCATACGGGTGGTCGGTCAGCAGCCGGATGATCGCGTCGGCGAGTGCCACCGGATCGTGCGGCGGCACCAGCAGCCCCGTCCGACCATCCTCGATCATCTCGGGGATCCCGCCCACGTTCGAGGCGACCACCGGCCGGCCGAGTGCCATCGCCTCGAGGATCGTGATCCCCTGCGCTTCCCGGTAGGAGGGGAGGACCGCCAGATCGAGCGCCGCGACCACCGCCGGCACGTCGTCGCGGCGCCCCGTGAAGATCACCTTCGCGCCCGGCCTGGCGTTTCGCGTGCCGACGTAGCCGGTGACGGCGCAGTCCTCGCCGAGCAGACCGAGTCTGCCGGCGAGCTCCTCGAGCGCGCCACGGCGGCTCCCTTCGCCGACGATCAGGAGGCGCGCCTCGGGGACGCGGTCGACGACGATGCGCCACGCCTCGAGGAGGGTGGGGTGGCCTTTTTCGGGCTCCAGCCGCGCCACGACGCCGACGATGGGGGTGCCGGGCGCGAACCCGTACTCCTCGGGGAGCGTGCAGCAAGGCTCCTGGTTGGCGTAGCGCTTCAGGTCGACGCCGTTGTAGACGAGGCTGACGGGTGCACCGGTGCGCCCTTCGTGGTCGAGCTTGGCGACGATCGCCCGGCTCACCGCGATCAGACGATCCATGTGGGGCGTGAGGCGCCGCAGCAGGTCGCGATCCTCGATACTGCGGACCCGGCTCGAGTGCACGGTCCCCACGACGTACGGGCGGGGCAGCCCGGCCTCGGCGAGCAGGAGGGCGGCACAGGTACCGACCACCTCGGCCCGGTACATGTGGTTGTGGATCACGTCCGCGTCGAAGGCCGCCACCTCGTCCGCGACGAGCCGCGCAGCCACCGCGTCGTCGAGCTCGTCGAGGACGGCCACCCGGAACCCCGTGGCGCGAAGCCGGTGCACAGCGTTACCGTCGCTGAGTGAGACCACGATCGGCTCGTAACGCGTCCGGTCGAGGCGGGTGAGCAGCGAGTAGACGTGCTCCTGGGCGCCGCCGTTCGTCCCGGTCGCGAGCAGCTCGACCACGCGGATCGGTCGCCCGCCGGGCAGCGGAGGTCGGCTGATGGTCTCCAGGCAGGGATCGTCGGGCGCGGGAAGGGTCACCGTCAGCTCATTCGGTCGGGGCCGACGGACGGATCGGGTGGGCGTCGGCGGCCGCGGGCATCGTCGTCGCGCCCATCGTTGTCGCGCCCATCATCGGTCGGCGCCCCGCGTCACGATCAGCCGGTAGATCGGCTCGTCCACAGCGCCCCAGGAGTACTTGTACGGCTCGTTGCCGCGCAGGAAGTCGAAGACCCGGTATCCGGCGGCGAGCCCGTGGCGCAGGTAGTGGGCGACGCCCACGACGCCCGGCGAGAGCGCGCGCGCGTCGGGATCGCTACCCGCGTTGTAGTAGTAGACGGTATCGCGCTGATGGAACCCGACACACATGAAGATGGTGCGACCCGCGGCACGGAGCCGGCCGAGCCGCAACGCCCCGCCCGGACCCTCCAGCTCCGCCAGCCGACGGAAGAAGTGCCGACTGCGCTCGCCGCCCGGGGTCTCGGGGAAGAGGCCGTCCGCGCCCCAACGTGCCTGGTGGATCGCGATGAACTCGTCGACCGCCGAGGCGGGCGCCGCGACGTCTTCGAACTCGACCGGCCCGGCAGCCTCGGCGCGGCGCACCTTGCGGCGGATCTCGTGGCGGTCCTTGGTCGTGAGCGTGTTCAGGTACGTGTCCCAGTCGTCCGTGTCGACCCGCAGGACCGGGCAGACGTCCTCCTGCTCGCGCGTGACCGCCCAGCCGTAGCGATCTGCCGCGGCGCGGAAGGCGGCCTCCAGCGCGGGCAGCGCCGGGTCGTCGGCGCGCAGACGCCGCAGGTCCACCACGTCCCAGTCGTCGGGGCCGTGCGACGGATCGGGGCCGCTGGCGAGCGTCTCGACCACGGCTGCGGCGACGTCGGGGAGGCCGGCCCGATCGCAAAGCAGGGTCGCGTAGTCGGCGTGATAACTGGCGGCGAAGAAGACGGCCTTGGCGCGGTCTGGGATGGGGGTTGGCGCCAGGCGCGGTGCGTGGCGGATGGCCGTGCGGAGGATGCTGTCGTCGGGCTCGACTTCGTGGCGGTGCATGAGGGGCACGATCGCGACGATCGAGGCCGGGTCCAGGGCCCCCCGGCCGCCTGCGGGGAAGCAGATGAGGTAGTCCTCGTGCGCGGACTCTCCGTAACCGTCCCACCAGGCGCGGTGGAACGTCCAGCGGCTGAAGGGCGTCGCGCACGCCGTGACGGCCAGCAGGCGGTCCCACGCCTCCCGGGGGATCGCGTCGAACGGTACGCGGCGGGCGACGAGACGATCTCGGCGCACCGGAGCGCGCTGGTCGGGAGCGGACATCTCGGAAGACGCGGCCGCGCTGACGGATGCGGGCCCGGGCGGCGCGGCCGGTGTCGACTGCGCGGGGCTATCGGGGCATGGGGCGACGGAGGGTGTCACGGGGAAGCGCTACCTCGAACGACTCATGGGCAGCATAGCAAAGGTGCCGCTACCGACTGGTTCGCGGATCAACGATCGGGCGATGGGCAGGCGCACCGGAGCACGCGGTTGCAGCCCCGATCCCCGCGCCGACCCCGAGCAAGCCGGCTCCAGCCGCGCCTCGTACCTGCTAGGCTACAGCCCGCATGAAGGGCCTGGTGCTGGCCGGCGGGACCGCGACGCGCCTCTATCCGCTCACCCTCGTCACCAACAAGCACCTCCTCCCCGTCTTCGATCGGCCCATGATCGACTACCCGATCGAGACCCTCGCCGGCATGGGGATCCGGGACGTGCTGGTGATCGTGGGCGGCAAGAGCGTCGGCGACATCGTCGAACTGCTCGCCGACGGCAACGCGTTCGGTCTCGACCTGACCTACCGCTTCCAGCGCGGCGCCCTCGGCATCGCGCATGCGATCGGTCTGGCACGGCGCTTCGTCGGCGACGACGCCTTCTGCACGGTGCTGGGCGACAACGTGCTGCTCGGCGAGCCCCTCGCCGACGTGGCGGCCGCGTTCGAGGCGAGCCCGTACGGCGCCGGCACGCTCCTCTTCGAGGTCCCCGACCCACGCCGCTTCGGTGTGGCGGAGTTCCGGCGCCCGGACGGTTCACCGGCCGACGGAACGCTCGACGACGACCAGCTGGTGCGGTTCGAGGAGAAGCCCGCGCAGCCGAAGTCGCACTTCATCCCGATCGGCGTCTATTTCCTCCGCCCCGGCGTCTTCGACGTGATCGAGCGGCTGGTGCCGTCGGCGCGCGGCGAGTTCGAGATCACCGACGTCCTCAACCATTACCTGACGCACGGCGGCCTCTTCTGGCGTCGCTACCGGGGTCGCTGGACCGACGCGGGGACGGTCGATTCGCTGATGGTGGCCAGCCGACTGGCGGCCGAGGACGCGGAGCGCGGGGTGCTCCCGCCCCCGCGCGGGGTAGACGGGCCGCGATGAGCCGCGCCGGTGTCGGCCAGGCCACCATCGACGGCCCCACCGTGGGGCGCGTCGCGGCTCCCGAGCGACCCGCCACCCAGACCATGTCGGCCGCGGGAGCCGCCACGTCCGACCCGGGCGCGGCCGTCCGCGCCACGCCCCGACCCAGGGCCGCCCGGACCGGCGAGCGTCGCTTCCGCGCGCTCCTCGTGACCGGCGGCGCCGGCTTCATCGGCAGCGCCTTCGTGCGCAACCTGCTGCGCGCCGACCCCGAAGTCCGCATCACCGTCCTCGACAAGCTCACCTACGCCGGTAACCCCGCCAACCTCGCGCCGTGCGAGGCCGATCCCGAGCAGGCCCGCCGCCTCCGCTTCGTCGTCGGCGACATCGCCGACGCTGCCGTCGTCGACCGGCTCGTCGCCGAAGCCGACGCGATCGTGAACTTCGCGGCCGAATCGCATGTCGACCGCAGCATCCACGACCCGTCGACGTTCCTCCGCACCGGGGTGCTAGGCGTGCACACGCTCCTGGAGGCGGCCCGTCGCGCCGACCACCCCGTGCGGTACCTGCAGGTCTCCACCGACGAGGTGTACGGCGAGGTCACCGAGGGAGCCAGCAGAGAGGACGCCCCGCTGCGCCCCCGCAGCCCATACGCGGCGGCCAAGGCGGCCGGTGACCATCTCGTCGCGAGCTACGTCATCACTCACGGGCTCGACGCCCTCATCACGCGCGGGTCGAACACCTACGGCCCCTACCAGTACCCCGAGAAAGTGATCCCGCTCTTCGTGACCAACGCGATCGACGGCCAGGCGCTGCCGCTCTACGGCGACGGGCGCCAGCGCCGCGACTGGATCTACGTCGACGACCATGCCGCCGCGATCGAACTCGTCCTGCGCCGCGGTGCGTCGGGCGGCGTCTACAACGTCCCGGGCGCGGCGGAGCTGACGAACCTCGAGCTGACCCGCCGGATCCTGGCCCAGCTGGGCCGCGGCGAGGACCTGATCCGGCACGTCGCGGACCGGCCGGGGCACGACCGACGCTACAAGATGGACGGCACGCGCATCGCCGCGCTCGGGTGGGCCGCGCAGGTGCCGCTCGAGGAAGGGCTTACGGCGACCGTGCGCTGGTACCGCGGGCATGAGGACTGGTGGCGGCCGCTCAAGTCGGGCGAGTGGCACAGCTACTACGCGCGGCAGTACGGCGCCCGGCTGGCCGGCAGCACGCCGCACGATCCGGAGGCGTCGTGAGGATCATGGCCCTCCCGGTGACGACGACTGGGACGGAACGCACGCGTCGGAGCAGGCCGTGAGGATCGCGGTCACCGGGGCGGGTGGTCGGCTGGGAGGTGCGCTGGTGGCCGCGTTCGCGCGAGGCGCGCCCCTCGATCGCGTGGTGTCGGTGGAGGCGTGGTCCCGCCCCGCGCTCGACCTGGACCGGCCCGCCACGCTCGTGGCGCTGGTGCATCGGCGACGGCCCGACCTCGTGATCCACACGGCCGCCTGGACCGATGTCGATGCCTGCGCGCGCGAGCCCGAGGCTGCCCTGCGTCGAAACGGCGAGGCGACGGCGGCCCTGGCGCGGGCCTGCGGCGAGAACGGCACGGATCTGCTCTACCTTTCGACGAACGAGGTCTTCGACGGCCGACGGACCGACGGGCGACCGTACGAGGAGGACGACTCGGTGGCGCCGGCGAACCCGTATGGGCGGAGCAAGCGGGCGGGCGAGGAGGCGGTGCTGGCGATCTATGGCCAGGCGCGTGGAGACGACGCGGCGCGCGGCTGGATCGTCCGCACGGCCTGGCTCTACGGCCCGCCCGGCACCGACTTCCCGGCGAAGATCGTCGCGGCGGCGGCCCGTGCCGCGACCGAGGGCACAGCGCTGCGGCTGGTGGCCGACGAGGTGGGGTCCCCCACCCGTGCCGCGGACCTGGCGGCCGCCATCGTCGACCTCGTGCGGGCGCGTCCGGCGTCCGGCATCTACCACCTCGTGAACGCCGGGCACGCCTCGCGCGCGGCATGGGCCGAAACGGTGCTCCGCGAGATCGGGCTCCGGGTGCCGGTCGAGCGCGTGCCTGCGGCGACCTGGCAGCGGGCGTCGACTGCGCCGCTCTGGGGCGTCCTGGGCACCCGACGCGCGGCGGAGCTCGGGATCCTGTTACGTGACTGGCGGGCCGCGCTCTTCGACGAGCTGCCGCGCTACCGTGAGCTGGCGGCCGAGGCCCAGCGCGGGTTGGAGGCGGGCGGAGCCGTCGCCGGGTCGGGCAGGTCGGCCGAGCATGCGAACGGAGCGCCACGATGACCGACTGGCCGGGCGGCGAGCCCGGGAACATCGCGGGCGTGGCGTGGGGCCGCCTGACCGCCCATGCCGACGAGCGCGGTGCGTTCCGTGAACTCTGGCGGGCCAGCTGGTCGACGGAGCGCTTCGTGCAGGCCAACCTGTCGAGCAGCCGGGCCGGCGTCCTGCGCGGCCTCCACTACCACCGTCGCCAGCTCGATCGCTGGAGCGTGGCCAGCGGCCGCGCGTTCGTCGCCCTCGTCGACGTGCGGCCGCTCCTGGCGGACCTCTCGGCCACGCCGCTCGTGGAGACGCGCGTGCTGGGCCCTGACGAGTGGGTTGCGATCCCGGCGGGGGTCGCCCACGGGTTCTACGCGATCGAGGCGACCGACCTGCTCTACTTCGTCACGAACGAGTACGACGGCACCGACGAGCTGGGCTTCGCCTGGGACGACCCCGAGGTGGGCCTGACCTGGCCGCATCGCCACCCGATCCTCTCGCCGCGCGACCGCGCGAACCCGCCGCTGCGTGAGCTGCTGCGCTCGCTCCGAGGATGAGTGCGCCCACGCGACAGCCTGGTATGTTCCATCGGACACGGACTCGCGGGGACGAGCAGATGGAAACGACGGCCGCGGGCAGGCACCGGTGGCTCAACGCGCTCCTGAACGGGATCTCCCTCTTCGGCTATGCCTTCGGCGCCTGGGAGCTGATCGTTCTGAACTCGCGCGGGCTAGAAGTCAGACCGGATACGCAGGCCTATCTCCGGGCAGGGCACGCGCTCCTCTCAGGCGCCCCCGTATACCTCGGCCAGATCGGCGACCCTTTGGCGTTCAACTATGCGCCGCCGTGGGCTCTCCTCTTTGCCTCGTTGACACTCCTCCCTCCCACGGTTGCCCAGTTCATCCTGATGTCCGCCAACGCAGCCGCCCTGCGCTACGTTGCAGGATCGTGGCGGAGGGTCGGGTATTGCCTCCTCTTTCCGCTGACAGGCCTGTTCCTTGCCTCGGGCAACATCGACCTCATCATTGCTGCGGCCATCGTGGCGGCGTGGCAGGGAGCCGTCTGGCCCCTGGCCTTGGTCGGCCTGGCTAAATTGGCACCATTCCTGGGCCTGCCTCTCCGCCGTTGGCGAGAGGCAATCATCACAGTGGCGATCGCGGCGGTCGTGACGCTTCCGTGGTGGCACCTCTGGCCCGAATGGGTCGTGTACCTCTCCCGCCAACCCATATCGATCAGGAATGGGGTGGCGATCGCGTGGTGGATGCGCCTGCCGTTGGCTCTCTTGCTCCTGGCGTTCGTACGCCGCCCGTGGGCGTCGGCCTTGGCCGTGGTTGTGGCAATGCCCTCACTCTACGCATGGACCACGATGGAAGGGCTTGCTGTCCTGCGCATTTGGTGGGATGGCCGAGTTGCGCAGACGGCCGCGGCCGGATCGGCCGATCTGCCACGCGGTCATACGTGGCGCCTGACAAACAGGCTTGACGTGCGATAGGCGCAGCGCACTCGGGGCGGCGAACGATCCGGCACGGGGCCAGCGCACCCGCCCAGACAGTCGAGCCCACCGGTGCCGCGCGGAGCTGGCGTCTGACCGGAACAGCATGTCGGCCGTCCTACATGTTGAACGCCCAGTAGACGAGCCCCAGGTTCACCGCCACACTCCAGACGATCCCGAGCTGCCAGAGCCAGCCCATCCCGCGTCGGGCCCCCCAGATCGCGCAGAGCGCCAGCCAGAAGGGGACCGAGTCGAGCAGGTAGCGATACCCGAACTGCACCCAACCCCCGCCGTAGTAGAGGAGGGTAGGCAGCAGCACCAGCAACCCGGTCAGCGCCAGCACCCGCGCCTCGGACGAACCCCGGAGCGACCGCAGCCCCACGAGCAGCGCTGGGCTGGTGAGCAGCACGGACATCCCGAGCCGGCTCGGCACGAAGAAGGGCGGCGTCGCGATCAGCTCGTCCGGGCCCTTCAGGAAGAGATAGTCGAGGTTCATCGGCACGTGCACGATCGAGAAGAGCCCCTGCGCGCGCAGCGCTTCCAAGAAGGGCGGCAGCGAGGCGAGCTCGTACCCGGTCTCGAGCGGTGAGCCGAAGCGGGCCCAGTTGTACCAGAGGAAGACGAGTCCGAACGGCAGCGCCACCAACGCCACCTGCAGCGCCGGGCCCAGCCCGTCGCGTACCGCACGCCGCAAGCCGGACAGATCGGTCGGCCGCCCCGCCACCACCCACGCGTAGTACGGCAGGGCGAAGAGGAGGGTCGAGCGGGTCAAGAAGCCGGCGCCGCCCAGGAGCCCGAGCAACCATGCACGCGGCCGTTTCCGGCGCGTCTCCACGAGCGCCCAGAGCGTGCACCCCATCCCCACGATCTCCGCGGTGTGCCAGACCCCGCCACGCACCGTGACGTTCCACAGGACCGTGCCGAAGCCGAACAGGACCGTCAGCCAGAGCCGGTGGTCCGCGCGCCGCACGCCGAACGCACCGAGCACGACCCAGGCGAGCGCGACGTCCACCCCCGCCAGGAACGCGTTGACCAGCGGCTCGATGGCGATCGCCTGTCCCACCCCGAGGAGCGCCACCAGCGGGATGAACAGGATCGCGGGAAAGGGGGCAAACGGCACGTAGACGCGGCCGTCCAGGACCACGATGTCGTTGATCGGGGGCCGCCAGGGCACGTCCAGCCAGAGGTGCCCGTGCAGGAACGCGTCGGCCAGCAGGAAGAAGTCAGGCCGGCCCGCGTCGAACCAGCCGCCGTTGATCGCGGTCGGCACGATCCACGCGTCGACGAGGACCGTGTAGCCGACGAGCGCCAGCGGCACGCTCAGCGCGACCAGCCGGCGCAGGAGGCCGCTCCTGCCGTCGCTCGGGTCGCTCCGGTTCACGCGGGTTCAACCTCCTCCGGCCCGAGCTCGCGTTCTCCCGCCTGCCGCAGGCTCCCCAGCCCCCAGCGGACCCTGCCCAGCTCGTAGCCGCCGAGCAGCGAGACCGGCACCACCGTGCAGGCGTGGCTCAGGATCCCGAACGCGAAGGCCGTGGGCGCGTCGAGCCCGAGCGCTGTGGCGATCACCACGACCCCGAATTCGAACGGGCCGATCCCCGCGGGTGCGGAGGGCAACGCGGCCCCCAAGTTGGCGGCCACCGCCACCGCGACTAACCCCGCGGGCGGCAACGCGATGCCCAGCGACGCGCCGGTGACCGCGAAGAGCCCGGAGGTGGCGAGCCACGCGGCGAAGGAGAGCGCGAGGCCGGCGAGGACCCGCCAGGGTGTGGCGGCGTCGAGGAGCGCGTGGAGGAAGCGGCTGACCATCTCGGCGACGCGGGACAGGGGACCGCCCGGAGCGCGCGCCACGAGCATGTCGAGCAGCTGTCCCATGATCGCGTGCGGCACCAGCGCCACCACCGCCACGACCGCCCCCGCCCCGACCGCAATCAGGGCCAGGGTGACGACGATCGCCCCGTGGATGCCGACCACCGCGCAGGTGACCGCCCCGAGCGCCGCCGCCGCCACGACGTCGAGCGCGCGCTCCATGGCGATCGAGCCGAGCGCACGACTGCGGCCCACCCCCTCGCGCGTGCCCAAGAGGTGCGCGCGTACCAGCTCGCCGAGACGCGCCGGGAGGATGTTGTTGGCCAGGTACCCGATCACCAGGTAGGTGAAGGTGCCGCGGTAGCCGGGCCGGGGCGCCCGCGCCAGCAGGATGCGCCAGCGCACCGTGCGCAGCGAGAGATCGAGCGCGAACGGCACCAGGATCAGCGGCAGCAGCTGGACGCGGCTCCGGCCGAGCACCGCGATCACCTGCCCGAGATCGATCTCCCAGAGCAGGAGTGCGACGATCAGGAAGCTGACGCCGAGCCCGACGACCGACCGCAACCGCACGTTCACGGCGCCGACGTCCCCGGGCCGCCGTTTCCGGTGCCGCCACCCCGTCCCGCGGAACGCACCGCTGCTCCGCTCACGCCGGTGGGTCCGCCTCGACCGCGCGCGGCACGAGCCGCCCGTCGCGCCGCAGCCCCCAACGATGGAGCAAGAACCGCGCGACCACCCAGAGCGTGCCGAACCCGTAACGGACCGAGCGTCGGAACCCCACCGACGACGCCTCGGCGAAGTAGCGCGTGGGCACCGCGACCTCGGCGATGCGGAACCCGGCGGCGACCACCTGCGCCACGAATTCCTGGTCGAAGACGAAATCGTCGCTGTTGCGCTCCCACGCCACGGTCCGCAGGAGCCGCGCCGAGTAGGCGCGAAAGCCGGTGTGGTACTCGGAGAGATGCAGGCCGAAGGCGCGGTTCTCGACGCCCGTGAGGAAGTGGTTGGCGAGCCACTTCCAGCGCGGCATCCCGCCCCCCAACGGATCGCCCAGGAAGCGCGACCCGAGCACCATGTCCGCCCGGCCCTCGAGGATCGGCGCGATCACCGCCGGGATCCGCGTGGGGTCGTACTGGTAGTCGGGGTGCACCATCACCACGACATCGGCGCCGGCGGCGAGCGCCTCGCGGTAACAGGTCTTCTGGTTGCCGCCGTACCCGCGGTTCTGCGGATGGACGAGCACGTCGAGGCCCAGGCGCTGGGCGATCTGCACGGTCTCGTCGCTCGAGACGTCGTCGACGAGGACGATGCGATCCACGACATCGCGGGGGATGTCGTGGTAGGTGCGTTCGAGGGTCTGCGCGGCGTTGTAGGCCGGCATCACGACGATGACCAAGGGGGACCTCGTCTCCTGCCCGCTTCCGAAGCGTCCGCGATCGCGGCGCTGCCATCCTAGCGGGTCCGGCGGCTTGTCGGAGTCCGAGTGCCGACCCGCTGCGAGAAGGCAGCGGTCACTCTGCTCACGTCTGCGTCCGGGGTGACAACACGCGCGGCAGCGCCGCCAACACGGCCGGTGTCGTAAACCAGAGCGAAGGGATCGCCAGCCACACGGCGACCGGTAGTGTCCAGCGTCGATCTGTCAGGCCGCCCCAAGCCACGATCAGCGCCGCAGCCGGCGCGCGGACGACAAGGGGGAATGGCAGCAGCTCGTCACCGCGCAGCCGAGCGCCGAGGATGGCACGCACCCAGTCGGGCCACAATGCCGGTGCGAGGAGCGCAGACGCGATCGCGATCAGGGCCGTCACACCCAGGACAGCCCCGAGCTGCCGCCACTCACGCCGCACCGCGAACCAGACGAGGCCAACTCCAGGCGTGATCTTCGTCAGCAGCATCAGCGCCCAGGCAGCCGGATAGCGAAACCCAATCACGATCGCGACCGCATAGAAGATGTGCACGTTGCCCTGCAATAGTTCGGAAACGATCGGGGGGAATGCCAGGAAGTACACGAGGTACTTGCGCCGGCCCGCAGAAAGCCAGACCAGGCACACTGCCGCTGCCGCAAACCAGAGCGCGAAGAAGACGGGCCATGGCAAGAGCCGCAGCGGTGCCGTCAGCTGTGCGAACGCAGGCGAATACCAGTACGCGTCGGGGGTACCGAGCTGGGTCGCGCGGTAGGGATCGGCCAGGTTGATGGCCCAGTACGCGTGCGCGTCGAACGCCAGAGGGTACCCCCCGGAGAGCGTGTGCACCGCGACCACGAAGGACGCCAGGAGGCCCAGGCCCACCACGGTGCGTCCGGCGATGCGGCGCGCACTCGGTGGCGCAACCACTTCAGCCCTCGCGCCCAGAGACCGGCGCATGCCGAACCGAGCGGTCATCTTCTGCATCGGAACGCGCAGCGAACGCGGGAGATTCCGCCCGCGCGAGCTCGGGCGCAGGCGAAACCTCCCCGGCACCGATCGGCTGCATCCGCACGCCCGACAGCGCCGGCAGCGCCGCCAGGATGGCGAGGCCGGAGAACCAGAGCGAGGGCAGGGAGAAGATGACGGCGAACGGCAACACCCATGGCCGACTCGTTCGTCCGCCCCACCACGCCAGCACCCCGCCGCCGACCACCCGCACTGGCATCCCGAGGGAGGTCCAGTCGGCACGGGGCCGCGCAGCCAACACCGTTCGCACCCAGTCGAACCAGAGCGATGGAGCGAACGCGAAGGACACGAGTGCGACGCCTGCGCTGAGCCCGAGCGCCAGCGCGAGCTGCCGCCACTCGTGACGGGCGGCAAACCAGGCAAGACAGACTCCGGGGCTCACTTTGGTCAACACGAGGAACGCCCACGATCCAGCGAACCGGAAACCGAGGACGAGGGCAGCGGCCATCAGTAGATGCACGTTCCCCTCGAGGAGTTCGAAGACGACCGGCGGAAACGCCAGCAGGTAGAGGACGCGACGCCCCCCGAGCCAAACCAGCGTCGCCCCGTTGATAGCCAACCAGGTCGCCGCAAACGCCGGCCAGGAAAGGGCGCGGAGCGGCGCCAGAACCTGGAGGAATGCGGGCGAATACCAGTAGGCCCCCGGCTGGCCGAGCTCCGTCCCGTGGTACGGCGACGCACCGCTCACCGACCAGTACGCGCGTGCGTCGTACATGAACGGATAGTTTCCCGCCGCATATCCGGTCAGGACGCGGGCGACCACGAGCGTCGAGCCGAGCAGCCCCAGGCCGACCAGAACGCGGGTCGCTACTCTACGAAGATCCATGCGGCGAGACGCTATCACCCCGCGAGTGCCCCGGTGAGCAGGCGCAACATGTTCGGCCGCCTCCTGCGGCTGCTACCAACGCTGGTACTCGTCCAGCTCCTGGCGCTCGCCTGTCTCTTCCAATTGATCGGCGTCGTCACGGTCTTTCCCGTCGCAGTCGACATCGACATCCCCCTCCAGGCCGCGCAGCGATGGGTTGACGGCCAAGCGCCCTACCTCGCCTCGGCGTTTGCCGTCACGTCAGGCCGCGGTTTCCCGTTCCTCTACCCGCCCTACGTGTTGCCGCTCGTCGCGCCCTTGACGCTGTTGCCGAAAGGCGTGGTGTTCGCGCTGTGGGACGTTGCTTGCCTCGCGGCCAGCCTGCTCGCGCTCGACCGGCTGGCCATTCCGCGACGCTTCTGGCCGGCCCTCATCGTCTGGCCGCCCTTCACGGAACCCATCTGGAATGGCAACGTGCAGGTCATGCTGCTCGCCGCGTTCACGTTCGCCTTTTGGAAGCGGGAGCGGCGTGGCGACTGGCTGCCCGTGGAGCGGTCGCTCCACGAAACGGGCCTCGGCGCTCGCTCCGGGATCCTTGCCACCGTGGTCGGGGCGGTCAAGGCGTCGCAAGTACACGCGTGGCTGCTGACGGCGCGCTGGGATCGCCGCGGCGCCGCGATCGGTGCCGCGGTCCTGGTGGCCTTCGTGGTCGCCACGCTGCCGCTGACGGGCATAGGGCTGTATCTCGAGTGGCTGGACCAAGCGCGGCGGGCTATGGACCCCGCATGGAAGGAGATCGGTTGGCCGCTGTCGCTCTACCTCCCGGCGCCGATCCCGACCGCGATCATCATCGGCTCGTTGCTGGCGGTGCCGCTGCTGCCACGGCGGGATGCCGCGGTGTGGACGGGAATGCTGCTGGTGCTCGGCTCGCCGGCCGTGCACAATTTCACGTGGCTCTTCGGGCTGCCGGCCCTGCTGAGAGTGCGACGGGAGATCGCGCTGCTCATTGCGCTCGCCTGGACGACGTACCGTCCCGAATTCGAGTGGCCGGCCTTCGCGCTTCTGGGGCTCTGCCTGCTGGGCTCATATCGGTGGCGATTTCTTGCCGCTCCGTCCGGCGCGCCGCGCGAGGGAACTGCAAAAGACGCGCTCCCTGTGACCGCCGCGTGACCGCAAGGGACAGCGCTCAGGCGCGCTCCATCTCATTCGTGG
>JAJYNJ010000079.1 GCA_021786385.1 Chloroflexota bacterium | reverse complement strand
GTGGTGGTCGACGTTGAGGATCGGGTCCCGCGCAGCGGCGACGCGTGAACCTCGTCAGGTCCGGAAGGAAGCAGCGATAAACGCTGCTCGCCGGGTGCCGCGGATCGGCCTGGTCCGAGCCGGCCATCGTCACGAGCGCGCGGCCGTCTTCGATCGACGGAGGGTGCACGGCAATCTGCTGCGGGACGCTGCGGGACGCCCTCCGCCGCGGGGCCGCGCAGCCAGGCAGGCTAGGTGCCGCCGGCCCTCCCATCCGCCTCGACGGACGTCCACCGCGCGCGCAGGTCCGTATGGTGCCGACCTCCCGCAGAGGATGGTGCCGACCTCCCGCGCAGGCCCGTATCATGGCGCCGTCCGGGCGGCCACTCGCCCCGATCCCAGGAGTCCATGACGCCCACCCCCTCGTCCTCCAACACCCACGTCGGCGGCCCCCATACCGCCATCTCCCGCCGCTGGCGAGCCCAGACCTTCGCCCAGATCGTCGGCCAGTCGGCGGTGGTGGAGACCCTTCGCAACGCCGTCCGACTCGGACGTGTGGGGCACGGGTACCTGTTCGTGGGCCCGCGCGGCACCGGCAAGACCTCGATGGCGCGCATCCTGGCGAAGGCCGTCAACTGCACGAACTTGAACGATGGCGAACCGTGCGACGCGTGCGCCAGTTGCGTGGCGATCCGCGAGGGCAACGCGCTGGACGTCGCCGAGTTCGATGCGGCGTCCAACAACACGGTGAGCGACATGCGCGACCTGCTGCCGCGCGTCCACACGGCACCCGCGGACCTGCAGCGCAAGGTCTTCATCGTGGACGAGGTGCAGCGCATCAAGGAGGGCTGGGATGTCCTCCTCAAGACCCTCGAGGAGCCGCCCCCGCACGTGCTCTTCGTGTTCTGCACCACCGATCCGACCCAGATTCGGCCGGCGGTCCTGTCGCGCCTCCAGCGCTTCACCTTCCGCCCCCTGACCGTCGACGAGATCACCGGCAAGCTCGGGCGGATCCTCGCGGACGACGGGCGGACGGCCGAGCCCGACGCGGTCCGGCTTGTGGCCGAGCTGGCGGCCGGTGGTATGCGCGACGCAGAGTCGATGCTGGACCAGCTGCTGAGTTCCGCGGCGGACCCGTTGACCGCCGATGCCGTGCGGCGGCAGCTGGGGCTCGCCGCCGGCGCGGAAATCGACGCGTTCCTGGCCGCCCTGCTCGACCGAGATCCACTCGCCGGCATCCGGCTGCTCGACCGACTCGAGGCGGACGGCCGGGATCTGCGGCTCGTCACCGACCAGGCGGTGGAGCGACTGCGGCGCGTCCTCATCGCCAGGCTGGGGATGGAGCCGGTTCCCGAACCGTTTGCGGTTCGCCCGATCCCGGAACTGACCGCGGCTGCGCGTGCGCTTGC
Source organism: Chloroflexota bacterium (assembly GCA_021786385.1). Lineage (GTDB taxonomy): Bacteria > Chloroflexota > Limnocylindria > Limnocylindrales > CSP1-4 > JAJYNJ01. The sequence goes on along the minus strand of JAJYNJ010000079.1, from coordinate 2,667 downwards.
TGCGATCGACCCGGCGAGAGCAGGCGGCGGAGGTCAACGGCTCCAGCTCGAGCTGCTGCTCCTGAGCAGCACGGTCCCCGTCGGCGCCCCTGCGTCAGGGGCCGCGGTGACGGCCACGGCGTGGGCGAGCCCAGCGGCCAGGGGGCCCAGCTCGGCGGCCGATCAGGGTGGACCGACCGCCCGACGCGATGGGCCGGCCGCTCCGCCGCAGGACGTCCTCGCCCGCGTGCGCGCGGGGTGGCCCGCGATCGTGGCGCACCTCTCCCGCACGCCGCTGATCAAGCCGCTGGCGGAAGTCTGCCGGCCCGTGCGGCTCGAGGGGCGTGTCGTCGTGCTCGGCTTTCCCGAAGACAAGGCGTTCCTGCGCGAAAAAGCCGAGCAGCGCCACGGGGCGTTCGAGGAAGCGATCGCGGCCGTGGTCGGGACCGAGCTCGGGATCCGCTGCGTGGCCACCAACCTCGAGGCGTTGCCGCCGCTGCCGCACGAGGCGATCGGGCGTGAGAACCTCGACGTGGCGCGGCGCGTCTTCGCCGGCGATCTCGCCGACGCCACGGACGTGGACTAAGGCGCGGGACCGATTGAGGAGGGAGCGATGAGCTTCGGAAATCTGGCGAAGGTGGCGCAGCAGATGCAGGCCGGTCTGGCCCGGGTGCAGGCCGAGCTGGAGACGCTGCAGGTCGAGGCGACTGCGGGCGGCGGAGCGGTGAAGGCTGTGGTGACCGGCAAGCAGGACCTCGTGTCGATCACGATCGACCCCGGCGTGGTCGATCCCGACGACGTCGAGATGTTGCAGGACCTGGTCGTCGCGGCCGTCAACGAGGCGCTCGGGTCGGCGCGTCGGTTGGCCGAACAGAAGATGGCGGCCGTGACGGGCGGGTTGCGCCTGCCCGGGATGTGAGGCGGCGGTGAGCGTCCTCGTCGAGCCCGTCGCTCGACTCATCGAGGCCTTCGCCCGGCTTCCCGGCATCGGGCCGAAGACCGCCCAGCGCCTGACGTACCACCTGTTGCGGAGCCCGGAGGGCGAGGCCCGTGCACTGGCCGAGGCCCTGGTCGCGGTCAAGGAACAGGTGGTCTTCTGCGAGACCTGTTTCAACATCAGCACCGGGCCGCGTTGCCCGATCTGCCTGGACCCCGCGCGGGACGCGGCTCGGCTGTGCGTGGTCGAGGATGCGCTCGACGTCCTCGCGTTGGAGCGGACGAGTGCCTTCCACGGCCGGTATCACGTGCTGCAGGGCGCGATCTCGCCGATGGACGGGATCGGACCGGACCGCCTCCGCATCCGCGAGCTGCTCGACCGGGTCGCCGCGGCGGAGGCGCGCGGGGAGCCGTTCGCCGAGGTGATCCTCGCCACCAACCCGACGCTGGAGGGGGAGGCGACGGCGCTCTACCTCGCCGAACGGCTGGCCGGGCACGTGGGCAGCGTGACGCGCATCGCGCGGGGCATCCCGGTCGGCGGCGATCTCGAGTACGCGGATGAAGTGACGCTCGTGCGGGCGATGCAGGGACGGCGTGCGGTCGAGGAGCGGGCGGAGCCATGAGCAACCTGGTCAACGAGTTCGTGCTGCGGCTGGCGAAGGCGGCAGCGGCCCTGCTGCTCGCAGCCCTGCTCGACTGGATCCTCGTCTCGTTCGCCGGTGCCCGTGGCTCGGTCGAACTCGCCCTCCTCTGTTGGCTCAGCGCCGCCGCATTCATCCTGCTCGTGGAGGAGAGCCCGATCTGAGGTCGTGGCGACCGGGGCAGCGGCGATCTGGTGAGGCGCGGCGGGTCCCGAGGCCGCCGCGACGTCGGGACCCGGGCGCTCCTCGGGGGTAGCTCACTCGACGTCCAACCGCCGGCGGGTGTCGCTCGCGTCGGAAGCGCGCGGGCGGATGGACCCCGCCCGGGTCGATTTGACAGTCGCGTGACGACCCGCTAATGTCCCACCTCGCGCCCGCCGATCGACGGCGATGGGGCGCCGGCAGAGTTCCGGCTAGAGGGCCGCTCCGGGGGATCGACCGGCGAGGTCGACGAGAGTGGCCGAGCCTGGCAGGATCGAACGCTGGTTCGATCCCATGGTCGACCGCAGCGGCGTCGTGCCGCCGGCGAGGGTGGCTGCCAGGCCGGCGCAGCCGGGAGTGCCCGGAGTTGACACCCGACCGACCAACCCTCAATATATGGGGGTTGCGCCGCGGGGCCTTCAACGGCACGGACGCTGCACCTTAACAAGTGAAGAGTGGCAGGAAATCCAGTAAACGTGAGCGGGGAAACGAACCCCGAGATCTAAACCGGCCGCAAGGTCGGTTCTTTTCGGAGAGTTTGATCCTGGCTCAGGATAAACGCTGGCGGCGTGCATGAGACATGTAAGTCGTACGAGTCTTCGGGCTTGCTCGGAGGCTAGTGGCGGACGGCTGAGTAACGCGTAGGTGACCTGCCCCGAAGTGGGGAATAACTGCCCGAAAGGGTGGCTAATACCGCATGTGGTCGTACGTTCGTTCGTCCGACCAAAGCCGAAAGGCGCTTCGGGAGGGGCCTGCGTCCGATTAGCTCGTTGGTGGGGTAATGGCTCACCAAGGCGACGATCGGTAGGTGGTCTGAGAGGACGATCACCCAGACTGGGACTGAGACACGGCCCAGACTCCTACGGGAGGCAGCAGTCGGGAATTTTGCACAATGGGCGAAAGCCTGATG
>JAJYNJ010000098.1 GCA_021786385.1 Chloroflexota bacterium | reverse complement strand
TGCCACGTGCGAGGTGCGCACTGCCACGTGCGCCGTGTCCGGTCGCCGCGCCCAGGTGCCCTGCTTCGGCAGGAGCGCCCATGGAGTGCGGGCCACTGCGCACTGGCGTCCGGCCCCGTCCCGTGCTCTGCTTGCAGGTGCGCGAGCGTCCGTCTGGACCGCCGGGAGAAGATGGAGCCATGCGATGCAGTTCGACGAGCCAGGCAGAGCGGCCGCGCGCCGGTGCGTGGGCGGGGCGCCACGGCGGCGGGGCACCACGGGAGCAAGGGCGATGAGTCACGTAGATGGGGAGCTGCTCGTGATCGGCCTCGGCAACATCCTGCTTCGAGACGACGGCGCGGGCGTGCGTGCCGCCGAGCTGGCGGACCGCGGGAGCGAGCACCGACCGCAGGCACTGCCGCCTCGCAGCCGGGTCGTGGACGGCGGGACGCTCGGCCTCGACCTGCTGCCGATGATCGAGGACGCCCGCGCGCTGGTGTTGGTCGACGCCGTCGAACTGGGCCGGCAGCCCGGGGAGATCGCGGTCCTGCACGGGGCGGCTCTCCAGGGCACGCTGACCAACCACGTCTCACCACACCAGGTGGGCGTCGCCGACCTGCTGGCCGTGGGCAGGCTGACCGGGGCGCTCCCCGCGCAGGTCGCGCTGGTGGGGATCCAGCCCGGCGAGATCGCGGTCGGGCTCGAGCTCACGGACGCCGTCCGGGCCGCCCTGCCGCGCGCGGCAGGGATCGTCCGCACGACGGCGTGGCGGCTGCACCGCGCGCTCCAGAGGGAGCGCCGGAGCGGCGTCACCACGGAACCGCGGGCCGCGGCCGTCGCCGACCGGTCCCTGCCGGAGCACGCGCCGGTCGAGATCGGGCCGGCGGGCTGAGCGCCATGGTCCACGTGCGCCAGGCGGCCCGTGTCGGTCGCCTACTCGAGGTGACTGGCATCGTGCAGGCGGTCGGGTTTCGCCCGTTCGTCTACCGGCTGGCCCGGGAGCTGCAGCTCGACGGCCGCGTGCGCAACACCGCGGGCCGCGTCGAGATCGAGGTGGCCGGCACCCCATCGCAGCTCGAGGCGTTCGCGGCGCGTCTGCGCGCCGAGGCGCCGCCGCGTGCGCGGATCGAGACGGTGACGATGCGCGCCCTCGCCGAGCAGCGGATGCCCGCCCCCGGCAGCGGGTTTGCGATCCTCGAGAGCGTGGCGGCCGCGTTCACCGAGCGGCTCTTCCCGCCCGACATCGCGACCTGCGACGACTGCCTCCGCGAGCTGTTCGACCCCGCCGACCGGCGCTACCGCTACCCGTTCATCAACTGCACCAATTGCGGACCCCGCGCCACGATCATCGAGGACTTGCCCTACGACCGTCCGAAGACCTCGATGCGGGACTTCCCGCTCTGCCCCGCCTGCGAGGCCGAGTACCACGATCCGGCGAACCGGCGGTTCCACGCCGAGCCGGTGGCCTGCCCTGCGTGCGGGCCACAACTCGCGTACCGTCGCCCGGGCGATGCGGCGCCCCGCGCGTTCCGCGAGGACGCGTTGCGGGCCGCCCTCGCGGACCTCGCGGCGGGACGGATCGTGGCGGTGAAGGGGCTGGGTGGCTACCACCTGGCGTGCGACGCCACCGACGCGGCCGCCGTCGTGCGCCTGCGAGACCGCAAGCGCCGCTGGGCCAAGCCGTTCGCCGTCATGGTGCGCGACCTGACCGCCGCGCGCGCCCTCGCGGCGGTCTCACCCGACGAGGCCGACCTGCTGACCTCGCCGGCGCGGCCGATCGTGCTGGTGGAGCGGCACGCTGCGGACCTGCTTGCGCCGGACGTGGTCAATGGCGACCGACGCATCGGCCTCTTCCTGCCGTACACGCCGCTGCACCACCTGCTGCTCGAGGGTTTCCCACGGCCGATCGTCCTGACCAGCGGCAACCTTTCGGACGAGCCGCTCGCGACGGACGACGACGAGGCGCTGACGCGGCTCGGCGGGATCGCCGACGCGTTCCTGCAACATGACCGACGGATCCGGGCCCGCTACGATGACTCGGTGACGCGGGTCGTCGCCGGTCGCGAATCGATCATCCGCCGCGGGCGCGGCTATGCGCCGGACCCGCTCGGCCTGCCGATCGCGGTGCCCGAGCCGCTGCTGGCCGTGGGTGCCGAGCTCAAGCACACCTTCACGCTCGCGTCGGGCGAGCGCGCCTACGTCGCGCCGCACACCGGTGACCTGGAGGACCTGCTGACGTTCCGCGCCTTCGAGGGGAACCTGGCGCACCTCGGGCGCTTGCTCGCGCTGCAGCCGCGGCTGGCCGCCCACGACCTGCATCCGGCCTATCTCTCCACCCAGTTCGCCGCGCGGCACTTCCCCGCCGCACGACGGATCGGCGTGCAGCACCACCATGCCCACGTCGCCTCCTGTGCCGCGGAGGCCGCCATCACGTCGCCGTTCATCGGCATCGCGTACGACGGCCTCGGGATGGGCGACGACGGGAGCTTCTGGGGTGGCGAGGTGCTGGTCGCGGATCTGGCGGGGTACCGTCGCTTCGGCCGGTTCGCGCTCGCGCCGATGCCGGGGGGCGCGATGGCCGTGAAGAAGCCCTACCGGATGGCACTCGGCTACCTGTTCGGCCTGGAGGAGGATGGCGCCGCCATGCGTCCCGACTCGTACGCACGCTCGCTCGTCGACCTGGCGCGGCCGTTCCTCGCGCGCCTCGACCGGCGCGAGGTCGAGGTGGTCCGCGCGCAGGTCGCGCGGCGGCTCAACGCGCCGCTGGCCTCGAGCGCCGGACGGCTCTTCGACGCCGTGAGCAGCCTCCTCGGCCTGCGCGACGTGGCGGAGTACGAGGCGCAGGCCGCCATCGACCTGGAGATGCGCGCCGTGCCGACCGATCCGGAGGCAGCCTGCGCGGCGCCGGGCGCGCTGACCGTGGAGCTGGCGGCGGCCCGTGGGGATGGCGTCGCTGCGGGCGGGGTGGGCGCCGCCGTCGTGGTCGGCCCGGCGGATGCAGTCGACCCCGCCTCCGCGGACGCCTCCCGACCCCTGCCGTACCGCCTGATCGACCGCGGCGGGCTCCTCGTCTACGACCCCCGTCCCACGCTCGCGGCGCTCCTCGAGGGGCAGGCTGCAGGCGCGGCCGCGCCCGTGCTGGCGGCGCGCTTCCAGGAGACGATCGCCGAGGTCACCCGCGAGTTCTGCGCTGCGGCCCGCCGCGCGACCGGGATCCGGCAGGTCTGTCTGTCGGGAGGGGTCTTCCAGAACCGCTGGCTGGCGACCGCGCTGCTCGCGCGGTTGACCGCCGACGGGTTCGAAGCGTTCATCAACCGCCGCGTCCCGGTCAACGACGGCGGCATCAGCTACGGGCAGGCCGCGGTCGCCGCCGCGCGTCTCGTCGCGGGGCAGTGACAGGGGAGGCGATCGCCATGTGCCTGGGCATCCCGGGGAAGGTCATCGAGATCCACGACGAGGGTGGCCTCACCATGGGGCGGGTGGACTTCGGCGGGGTGCGCAAGGAGGCGTGCCTGGCGTACCTGCCGGACGTCAAGGTGGGTGACTACGTGATCGTGCACGTCGGGTTCGCCATCAGCAGCGTCGACGAGGAAGAGGCCTTGCGCACGCTCGCGCTGCTCGACCAGATGGGCGACCTGGTACAGCAGGAGCTGGCGACCATGGGACCCGGGATGAGCGCGCCAGCGGTGGTCGACCTGGGCCCGGGCGGGGCAGGCGTGTCGGGCGGCGCAGGCGTGTCGGGCGGCGCAGGCGTGTCGGGCTCGTCGGCAGGACAAGGCGCGCCATGAAGTACGTCGACGAGTTCCGGGACGGGCGCAGGGCCAAGACGCTCATCCGGGAGATCCACCGCATCACCACCCGACCGTGGGCCCTCATGGAGGTCTGCGGCGGGCAGACCCATACGATCGTCAAGCAGGGCATCGACGAGCTGCTCCCGTCCGGTGTGCGCATGATCCACGGTCCCGGTTGTCCCGTCTGCGTCACGCCGCTCGAGCAGGTCGACAAGGCGCTGGCGATCGCGGCCGACCCGCGGGTGATCTTCACGAGCTACGGGGACATGCTGCGCGTGCCCGGCTCGACGACCGACCTGCTGGCGCTGAAGGCGCGCGGCGCGGACATCCGCACCGTCTACTCCCCTCTCGATGCGGTCCGCATCGCCCGCGAGCACCCCGACCGCGAGGTGGTCTTCTTCGCCATCGGATTCGAGACGACCGCGCCGGCCAACGCGATGGCGGTCTGGCGGGCCGCGGAGCAGGGCATCGAGAATTTCAGCGTGTTGGTGAGCCACGTGCTGGTACCGCCCGCCATGGAGGCGATCCTGGCCTCGCCCTCCAACCAGGTCCAGGCCTTCCTCGCCGCGGGGCACGTGTGCGCGGTGATGGGCTGGACGGAGTACGAGCCGATCGCGGCGCGCTACCACGTCCCGATCGTCGTGACGGGCTTCGAGCCACTCGATCTGCTGGAGGGGATCCTGATGGCGATCCGCCAGCTCGAAGCGGGGCGCGCAGAGGTCGAGAACCAGTACGCACGGGCCGTCCGGCGCGAGGGCAACCGGCTCGCCCAGGAGACGGTCCTGCGGGTCTTCGAGGTCGGCGATCGGACCTGGCGCGGCATCGGGATGATCCCAGCATCCGGCTACCATCTCCAGGAGCGGTTCGCGCGGTTCGACGCGGAGCGCCGCTTCCACGTCGGCGACATCGCTACCCAGGAACACCCGGCCTGCATCGCCGGACAGATCCTGCAGGGCACGAAGACGCCGCTCGACTGCACGGCCTACGGCGTCCTCTGCACGCCGCAGCGCCCGCTCGGCGCCTCGATGGTCTCGAGCGAGGGCACCTGCGCCGCGTTCCACGCCGCGGGCCGCGGTCTCGGCGCGGTCGCCCGGCCGCTCGCCGTGCTTGCGGCCGCGGAGGGCTCGCGATGACGACGGGGCCGTCGATCGATCCCGCAGTGGGCGGCCCGCCGACGGCCGATCCGTCGCGCGACGACCCTGCGGCCCTCGATCCGCTGGCCGCCTGCTGCCCGGCGCCGCTGGTCGAGCAGGAGCGCGTCCTGCTTGGGCACGGCTCCGGCGGCCAGCTCAGCGCGGCGCTGCTGCGCGAGGTGATCGGGCCGGCGCTGGCGGCGGTGGCCCCGGGTGGGCCGCTCAACGACGCCGCCGTGCTCGAGGTGGGCGGGCAGCGGCTCGCCTTCACCACCGACTCCTTCGTGGTCAGCCCCCTCGCGTTCCCCGGTGGCGACATCGGCGAGCTCGCGGTCAACGGCACCGTCAACGACCTGGCGATGATGGGCGCGCGGCCGATCGCGATCTCCCTTGCCTACGTGATCGAAGAGGGGCTGCCGTTCGAGGAGCTGCGGCGGATCACGGCCTCGGTGGCGCGGGCGGCTGCGGCGGCGGAGGTGCGCGTGGTCACCGGCGACACCAAGGTCGTCGGTCGCGGCGCGGCGGATCGACTCTTCGTGAACACGGCCGGCATTGGGCTGGTGCCGGACGGGACCGTGCTCGGCGCGGACCTCGCGCGACCGGGCGATGCCGTTCTCCTGTCGGGGCCGATCGGGCTGCACGGCGTCGCCATCATGAGTGTCCGCGAGGGGCTGGAGTTCGAGGTCGAGATCGCCTCGGACACCCAGCCGCTCCACCGGCTCGCCGCCGCGCTCTTGCAGGCCGCACCGGACGCCCACGTGTTGCGCGATCCGACGCGCGGCGGGCTCGCCTCGGCGCTCAACGAGATCGCCACGGCCTCGGGGGTCGGGGTCGAGCTCGACGAGGAGGCGATCCCGGTGCCGGGCGCGGTCCGCGCCGCCTGCGAGATGCTGGGACTCGACCCGCTGCACGTCGCGAACGAGGGCAAGTGCGTGGCGATCGTGCCGGGCCCGCACGCGGCCGCCGCACTCACCGCGATGCGGGCCTTGCCTGAGGGAGCCGATGCGGTCCTCGTCGGCCGGATCGTGCCGGACCATCCCGGGATGGTGACACTGCGCACACTCGTCGGCTCGGAGCGGATCGTCGACATGCTGGTGGGGGAGCAGCTGCCGCGCATCTGCTGACGGTTGCCCGCATCATCGGCGCACAGTTGCCCGCGTATCCGGGCGGCGCGTGGCACACTCGCAGCATGGGAAACCAGGAGCCGGGTCAGCCGGAGATGGTCACGGAGCTCGAGGCGGCCGAGCCGGCGCCTCCGACTGGTGGCGCGGCGACCGATGCGGCCGTCTCGTCGGCCGAGAGCGACCGGCAGCAACTCGAAGAGCTGCGCTTCCTGCACGAGGTGGCCCGTCTGGCGACCACGGCGCGCACCTGGGACGAGCTGCTCTCGATCGTCGTCGACGGCACGCGCGACGCGCTGAAGGCCGACGTATCGTCGCTCTACTTGCTCGATCGCGACGGTCGCGCGCTGACGCTCGCGACGACCAACGGCCTCGACCGCTTCCAGATCGGCCGCGCCAAGGTCCCCTTCGGCAAGGGGATCACCGGGCGCGTCGCGGCGACCCGTGAGCCCATGGTGATCCCCGACGTCCGGTCCGACGACCGCTTCCTCTGGGTGCGCGGCCTCGACCAGCGGCGCTTCGTCGCCTCCATGCTGTCGGTGCCGCTCTCCTGGAACGACCAGATCGTGGGTGTGCTGAACGTGCAGACCGAGCAGCGGCGTGAGTTCACGCCGCGCGACGTCGCTCAGCTCCGTGCCATCGCGGACCTGCTGGCGGGGATCGTCGAGAAGGGACGCCTGCAGCGGGAGGCGGAGGCGCAGGTGGCAGCCCTGAAGGCCCTGGAGCGCGCCCAGGCCGAACTCGTGGCGCTCGTGACGCACGAGCTGCGCACGCCCCTGGCGGTCGTTCGCGCGTACCTGGACCTGCTCGCAGAGGCGGTGGCCAATGGGTCGGCCACCGCACCGAGCGCGATCGAGTGGCACCGCCTCGCGGAGGAGCAGGTCACGCGGCTCGACCGGCTGGTCGACTCGATCCTGGCCTCGGTGCGCCCCGAGGAACAGACGCCGCTCGACTTGCTCCCGATCGATCTGACCGCGATCGTCGAGGAGACGCTCGCCGGGATGGGCCCCCTGCTGCGTCGCCACCGCGTGGTGCACGAGGGCCGCCGTGGACTGCGCGTCCTCGGCGAGGCGGCGCGGCTGCGGCAGATCCTGGAGCATCTGATCGAGAACGCCGTGAAGTATGCGCCACCGGGCACCACGATCACCATCTCCACCGACCTGCAGGAGGGGATCGCGCGGCTGGCTGTGGCCGACGAGGGACCGGGCGTGCCCGAGGATTGGCGGGAACGGATCTTCGAGCCATACGCGCGGCGCAGCGAGACGGGGGCGGCGCGCGGGTCGGGGATCGGCCTCTACGCGGCACGGCGGTTGGGCGAGGCGATGGGGGCGCGGCTCTGGTGCGAGCCGACTTCCGGCGGCGGGGCTCGGTTCGTCGTCGCGCTGGCATCGGCGGTGGCGCTGTGAGCCCGCCGGGGCCGCTGCGGATCCTGGTGGTCGATGACGACCCGGCGATGGTGGGGGCGATCACGGCGCTCGTCGGGACGGAGGGGCACCAGGTCGTCACGGCGTACGACGGGCTGACCGCGGTGCGGCGTTGGCGGGAGGAGTCGCCGGACCTCGTCCTGCTCGATCTCGCGATGCCCGGCCCGGATGGTTTCAGCGTCGCCCACCAGCTGCGGGCGGAGGGCGCGCAGATCCCGATCATCGTGGTGAGCGGCGAGCGCGCCGAAGCGGCCAAGGTGCGGGCGCTCGACCTCGGCGCCGACGACTATCTGGTCAAGCCGTTCGGCAAGCAGGAGCTGTTGGCGCGCATCCGGGCGGCCATGCGGCGGGCGCCGCGGGGCGCGCCCCCTGGGGTACCCGGTGAGCTCCTCGGTCCGGGGCGGGGGCGCGGATCGGGGCCACTCGTGTTCGGCCGCCTGGCACTCGAGCCAGCACGGCACGAGGCACGGGTGGGCGATGCGCCGCTCGTGCTGACCCCGATCGAGTACCGGCTGTTGGAGGCGCTGGTGCAGGCCCGCGGCGAACTGGTGGGCCACGCCGGGCTGCTCGCCGCGGGTTGGCCGGGCGAACGCGATCCCGACCCGCTCTGGCTCAAGCCGCATCTTGCGCGGTTGCGGCGCAAGCTCGAGGCGGCCGGCGGGCCGGCGCTCGTGTCGGTGCGCGCCGTGGGCTGGTCGCTGCGCGACGAGGAAGTGGCGTAACCGTCCCGTCACCGAAGTGTATCCGCGACGCCGCCGACGCGCTGCAGCACCCTGGGTAGCCTCTCGCGTGGAGGCATTGCATGTACAGCTTCACCGAACCCGGTCTCTTCCTGGCGCGCGGTGCCGAGGCGCCGGTGACCTGCGCGACCTGTGGGTGCCGGCTGACACCCGATCCGCGGGATCCCGAACACGTGTGGCGCCACTTTCACCCGTTCGCCGGACGTGACGCGCGCGGCTGCCGCGTCGACTGCGTCGACCTGCCCCACGACCGCACGGGGGCGCCGATCCGCCCGATCTGACGGCGGGTCACAGAGAGCGAGTCGGCGGCGGGTCCGAACTGGGACGGTCCCGCCGCGGACGACGACCACGAGACCGCGCTCCCGAGGAGGGACGCGGTCTCGTCGCGTCTGTGCGGTCCGCGCCGGTGGCCCCCGCTCAGGCCACCGCCACGAGCTGGGAGATCGTCTCCTCGAACGCCGCGGTGTGGCGATCGACGTCGTCGGCAGTGGTGGCCGGCGACATCAGCGCCATGTTGTGGAACGGCGTCAGCAGGATGCCGCGGTTCAGCGCGGCGAGGTGCAGGTACCGCTCCAGCTCGAAGTCCGACGCCGCGGCGGCCTCACGGCCGTTGCGAGGGGCGTTGGGCAGAAAGTGGTACTCGGCGCGCGTCCCCAGCCGCGTGACGTGCCAGGGCACGGCGTGCGCCGCGAGGACGCGCTCGACGCCCTCCGTCCAGCGTTGCGCCAGCGGGACCATGCGGCTGTACGCGTCTGGGGTGAGCACCTGTTCGAGGGTCGCGTGGATCGCCGCGAGCGAGAGGGCGTTGCCGGCCAGCGTCCCGCCGATGCCGCCGACGTCGATATCCTCGAGCGTGGTCAGCGTGGCCAGTCGCGCCGCGATCTCGGCCGTGAACCCGTAGGCGCCCGACGGGATCCCCCCGCCGATCGCTTTGCCCACCACCAGCATGTCGGGTGCGAGGTGGTGCTCGGCGGTGTAGCCGCCGGGACCCGCGCAGAGCGTGTGGGTCTCGTCGAGGATCAAGAGTGTGCCGTTCTCCAGCGTCAGCCGCCGGAGCGCCTCGTGGAAGCCGGGCTCGGGCAGCACGATCCCGATATTGGTCAACGCGGGTTCGGCCAACACGGCGGCCACGTCGCCCGCGGCGAGCGCCCGGTCCAGCGCATCGACGTCGTTGAACTCGACCACGCGCGTCGTGGCCCCCGGGTCCACGGCCGGCCCGATGTTGCCCCGCCGCGGCCCCACCGACCCGTCCTCACGCAGCGTCGCAAACGTCTCGTCGACCGTCCCGTGGTAGCAGTAGTCGAAGACGAGGATCTTCGGGCGGCGCGTGATCGCGCGTGCGAGCCTCAGCGCGAAACGGTTGGCGTCGGTGGCCGACAGCGTGAACTGCCACTCGGGCAGGCCGAAGCGGGTCGCCAGCAGTTCGGCGGCGGCGGCCGCCTCTTCGGTCGGCAACATGTGCGTGATGCCGCGCTCGAGCTGCCGGCGCACGGCCGCCAGCGTTGCCTCTGGGCTATGCCCGGTCATGGCCCCGGTGTCGCCCAGGCACAGGTCAACGTACTCGTGGCCGTCGACGTCGCGAAAGTGGGCGCCGCGGGCGGACTCCACGAAGACGGGGAACGGGCTGGCCCACTTGGTCATCCAGTGCATGGGGACGCCGCCGGGCAGCGTGCGCCGCGCCCGCTCGTGGAGCTCGCGCGAGCGCGGATGCTCGCGGACAAACCGCTGCTCTTCGCGTTCCATGAGGCTGGCAAGGCGGGGACGATCGACGGCCGTCACGGTACTGGGATCCCTCCCGGGGACGATCGACGGCCGTCACGGTACTGGGGTCCCTCCCTCGGCACGAAACCGGCGCTCGAACGGGGCACCGGGTACGTGTATCGCACCACATGATAGCGAGGGGCGTGCGATTCGCATGTCGACAGGGGCGCGCCAAGCGTGCGGCATGGGCGCCGCGTGGCGCGCCTTCTTCCCCCGCTGCCATCCACTCCTGCGCCTGCTGGACTCGCTCCTCGACGCGGCCGGGTCTGCTCGGCTGCTGCGTCCGAAGCTCGCGCGGGACCGCGTGCGGGCCGTCAGAGGGCGTAACGCAGGCGGGCGTACGCTGGCTTGATCGCGCTGTTGATCAGCGCCAACCGTTCGTCGAAGTGACAGAAGGCGCTCTTCATCGCGTTAAGCGTCAGCCATTCCAGGTCGTCGAGGTCGAGCCCGAACGTCTCGGCCAGCAGCGCGAACTCGCTCGAGAGGCTGACCCCGCTCATGAGCCGGTTGTCGGTGTTGACGGTCACCCGGAAGCGGAGGCGCCGGAGCAGCTCGATGGGGTGCTCCGCGATGCTCCGCGCGGCGCCCGTGTGCACGTTCGACGAAGGGCACATCTCCAGGGGCACGCGGCGGTCGCGGACGTACGCGGCGAGCCGACCGAGCACGGGCTGGCCCTCTGGTCCGGTCGCGATGTCGTCCACGATGCGGACGCCGTGGCCGAGGCGCTCCGCGCCGCACCACTGCAGGGCCTCCCAGATGGAGGGAAGCCCGAAGCTCTCGCCCGCATGGATGGTGATGTGGAAGTTCTCGCGCTGGATGTACTGGAACGCGTCGAGATGGCGGGTGGGCGGGAAGCCGGCCTCCGCGCCGGCGATGTCGAAGCCGACGACGCCCTCGTCGCGGTGGCGCACGGCGAGCTCGGCGATCTCGAGCGAGCGAGCTGCCGTGCGCATAGCGGTGGCGATGAAGCGGACCGTGATGCCGTGCCCCTCGCTGCCGCGCCGGAACCCCTCGAGGATCGCCTCCACCACCGCATCGAGGGAGAGGCCGCGCTCGGTCGAGAGTTCGGGGGCGTGGCGCACCTCGGCGTAGATGATGCCGTCGGCCGCGAGATCCTCGGCGCACTCGGCCGCGACGCGCACCAGCGCCTCACGCGTCTGCATCACGGCCACCGTGTGCGCGAAGCCCTGCAGGTAGAGCTCGAGGCTCTTGCGGTTCGCGCCGCGTTGGATGAGGGCCGCGAGCTCCCCGGGATCGTGCGTCGGGAGACCGTGATACCCGACCTCGCGTGCCAGCTCGACGAGCGAGGCGGGTCGGAGCCCTCCGTCCAGGTGGTCGTGCAGGAGCACCTTGGGGGCGCGCCGGATGGTGTCGATCGTCAGCACGACGCAGAGCGTACAACTCGTGCCGGGGTGCGGGAGGCCGTCGGGGCACGGGCGGTGGGACCGACCAGGGTGACAGCGACCGCCTGTGATGCACCTGTTACCAGGCGCGGCGGCGGCCGGACTTTCCGATATCGCCGTCGTTTTCTATGATGCGTCTGTCGCCGCGGAGCTCCGCGGCGCGCGTCTGGCGTCCCAACCCCGTGTTGAGGCCGTGCTACCCGCCTGTGCGGGGCACGTGCGTCGTGTTGTCAAGGAGGAGCGCAGAGTCGTGTCTCGGCGTCCGCCGCGCGTCTCGGGCAACGCACCCCTGGCTCGTTCGGTGGCCGGGCTCGCGGTGATCGCCGCGATCGGCGCCGTGGCGGTGCTTGGGCTGCTCGGCGGTCGCCCCGCGGCAGGCCAGAGCGTCTCCACCGCGGGCGCGAGCGCCTCGACCGGGACGCCGGGATCGTCCGCGTCGGTCCATGCCGGCGGCGACCTCGCGGGCGGGATGGCGCTCTACCTGCAGACGTGCGCGGCGTGCCACGGTGTCACCGGGCAGGGGGTGCCGGGGGCCGGACCGAGCCTGCAGGGGCAGGGCGCGGCGGGCACCGCCTACGTCCTCTACACGGGCCGCATGCCGCTGCCCGAGAACGGGGTGCCGTCGCTGCAGCGCCAGCCGCTGCTCTCTCCGAGCCAGATCCAGTCCCTCATCGACTACGTGGCGCAGATCGCGCCGGGCCCCACGATCCCCCCGGTCGACACGCAGGGGGCGGATCTCGCGGTTGGGCGCCAGCTCTTCATCAACAACTGCGCCGCCTGCCACGGTGCCGACGCGGCGGGCGGATCGGTGGGCGGCGGGTTCGTGGCCCCCAGCCTGCACAACGCCGCCCCCTCCACGGTCGGCGAGGCGATGGTGACCGGGCCTGGGCCGATGCCCGTCTTCCGGTTCCCGCTCCGGCAGATCGATGCGATCGCCGCCTACGTGCGGTACCTGCAGACCGCGCCGTCCCCCGGCGGGCTGTCGCTCGGCGGCATGGGGCCGGTACCTGAGGGGTTCGTCGCGGGGAGCATCGGGGTCGCCCTGTTGCTGGTACTCGTGCAATGGGTGGCTCGGAGGCCGCGCCCATGAGGCACGGCTGCGGCGTCGGCGGCGGGGAGGCGACTAGCCGATGACGTCCGGGATCGACGGTCGGTCCGCACGTGGCTACGCCGGACCGCGCGTCCGGGGCCGCGTGCCCACCGCCAGCGAGTATCGGGCGGAGGTGCTCGTCGGCACGCTCTTCGTGCTGACCATCGTCGCCGGGTTCGCGCTCCTGGTGGTCTACCTGGTGGGGGGCGATACGCAGGTCCAGGGGGTCCTGCTGACCCTCGCGTTCGGCGGCCTTGGGGCTGGCATCGTGGTCTGGGCCCAACGGCTGCTTCCGACCCGCCTGGCGATCGAGGAACGCCACCCGATCGCCCCGGCGCTGACGGCCGAGGCGTCAGAGGTCGCAGCCGCCACCCGCGAGGCAGAGGCGGGGTTCACGCGGCGCCACCTGCTGATCGGGCTCCTCTTCGGCGCCGTTGCGGGTCTCGGCGCCGCTCTGCTGATGCCGGTCCTCTCGCTCGGGCCGGCGCCGGGCCGGGACCTGTTCGTGACGGCCTGGAAAAAGGGTTCGCGCGTCGTCGGATTGGACGGCAAGCCGGTACAGGCCAGCCAACTGCCGATCGACGGCGTGCTGACCGTCTTCCCGGAGGGCGCCGTGGGCGATGCAATGGCGCAGACGCTCTTGATCCGGGTCCCGCCGGACCTGCTGCGGCTGCCGCCCGACCGGATGGCGTGGGCGCCCGACGGGTACGTCGCGTATTCGAAGGTGTGCACGCACGCCGGCTGCCCGGTGGGACTCTATCGGGCGATCCAGCACCGACTGATCTGCCCCTGCCACCAGTCCACGTTCGACGTGCTCGACGGCGCGCAGCCCAGCTTCGGTCCCGCCGCGCGCGCGCTCCCCCAGCTGCCGATCCGGCTCCTCCCAGACGGCACGTTCGTCGCACTGGGCGACTTCCCCGAGCCGGTGGGCCCGAGTTTCTGGAACATGACCTCGGGGGACGGAGCGTGAGCGGGACGGTGCCCGCGCCGCCGGGCGGCACCGACGACGTGCTCGCGGAGGCCGTGCGGCTCCGCGGAGAGCCCGTGCCGCGGGCGGCCGACGGCGTGGAGGGCGACGCGCTGCCAGCGCCCGGCGGGGACCTCCCGATCGTCGGCCCGGCGGTGCGCTTCCTCGACGAACGGACGGGACTCGCTACCTTCGGTCGCACCGCGTTGCAGAAGGTGTTCCCGGACCACTGGTCGTTCCTGCTCGGCGAGGTGGCGGCGTTCTCGTTCGTGGTCCTTCTCCTTACCGGCACGTTCCTCACGATGTTCTTCCGCCCCGACACGACGCCGGTCACCTACCAGGGGCCGTACCAGCCGCTGGAGGGGCAGACCGTCTCGAGCGCGTTCGACTCGGTGATGCAGCTGAGCTTCCAGGTCCGCGCCGGACTGCTCATGCGGCAGATCCACCACTGGGCCGCCCTGATCTTCGTCGGCGCGATCCTGATGCACCTCGCCCGCATCTTCTTCACCGGCGCGTTCCGCCGGCCGCGCGAGGTGAACTGGATCATCGGGTTCGGGCTCCTGCTGATCGCGCTCGGCGAGGGCTTCTCCGGCTACTCGCTGCCCGACGATCTTCTGTCGGGTACCGGCTTGCGGATCGCCTATTCGGCCGCCCTCTCGATCCCGTTCATCGGGCCCTGGTTCGCCTCGCTCTTCTTCGGCGGCATCTTCCCGTCGTCGGGCTTCATCAGCCGGCTCTTCGTGATCCACGTGATGCTGCTGCCCGGCGCATTGAGCGCCGGTATCGCGATCCACCTGCTGATCGTCTGGCTGCAGAAGCACACCCAGTACCGCACCCCCGGCGCGACCGAGCGAAACGTCATCGGGCTCTCGCTCTGGCCGGGCCAGACGTTCCGGTCGATCGGCCTCTTCTTCCTGACAGTCGCCGTGGTCACGCTCCTGGGCGGCCTCGTCGAGATCAACCCGGTCTGGGTCTACGGGCCCTTCGTGCCGTACACGGCGGCCTCGCCCGCGCAGCCGGATTACTACATTGGCTGGCTCGAGGGGCTGCTGCGCATGGCGCCGGGATGGCAGGTCACGCTCTTCGGGGTGACGATCCCGGAGCCGTTCGTGCCCGGCGTGGTGGTGCCCGGGATCCTCTTCGGGGTGCTGTGGGCGTGGCCGTTCATCGAGGCGCGCATCACCGGCGATCACCGCGAGCACAATCTGCTGGACTGGCCCTGGGAGGCCCCCTGGCGTGCGGCTACCGGCGTCGCGTTCGCGGGGCTCTTTGCCGTGCTGATGCTGGCCGGGGCCAACGACGTGCTCGGGGCATGGCTGGGCATCCCGGTCGAGACCCTCACGGTCCTGTTCCGGATCCTCGTGTTCGGCGTGCCGGTCGTCGCCTGGGTCGCCACCTACGGGCTGGCACGCGGCCGCCTGCAGCGTGGCGCGGGTCCGATCGAGCCGCCCGGCGGGATCGCCTTGCGCCGTAACGCCAGTGGCGGCTTCGAGGAGGTCCGGGAGACGGCGCGCGTCGAGGCGACCGTGGGGGAGGGCGGCGAATCGTGACCCGCTCGGCCATCTCGGGCACCTGCCCCGCAACACGCCGCCGGCGCGTGCTGCCGGCCGTGCTCCTTCTGCTGGCCGTGACCGTGCTGGCGGCCGGCTGCATGCCGCATCCCGCTACGAGCCAGGGCCAGGCCACGTTCGACCTCTACCAGGTCTTTTTCTGGGCCGGCGCCGTCGTCGCCGCGCTCGTGTGGGGCCTCACCACGTTCGCGGTGCTCCGGTATCGGCGGCGCAGCGATGCGTTGCCCACCCAGGTGCGCGAGAACGGCCGACTCGAATTGGTCTGGACGGCGCTGCCGTTCCTGACGGTCGCCGCGCTTTCCGTGCTGACGTTGCTGACGCTCTCGACCGTCGACGCTATCCCACGCGATCCACCGCTGACCGTCCATGTCGTGGCCTTCCGCTGGTCGTGGCAGTTCACCTATGAGGGCCAGGGCGTCGTCGTGACCGGCGATGCCAGCCACCCGCCGGAGCTCGTCCTCCCCGCCGGGCGGACCACGCAGATCGTGCTGACCTCGGCCGACGTGATCCACTCGTTCTGGGTGCCCGATTTCCTCTTCAAGCGCGATGCGATCCCCGGAGTCACGAACCGGTTCGCGTTCACCGTCGAGCAGCCCGGCACATGGAGCGGCCAGTGCGCGCGGTACTGCGGCCTGTACCACGACCAGATGACGTTCGTGGTGCGGGCGATGCCCGTGCCGCAGTTCCGGGCCTGGCTGGCGGCACAGCGGGGCCCTGGCTCGGCCATGCCGACGGGCGCGCCCGTGGTGCCGTCCTCCGCGTCGCCGACAGGGAGCATGCCATGACCACGCTGACCGACGTCGTCACCGCCCCGCGCCCCCGCGCCGGCGCCGATCTCCTCGAGTGGGTCACCACCACCGACCACAAGCGGATCGGGCTGCTCTACCTTGGGACCGCTATCGTCTTCTTCCTGCTGGCGGGCGTGATGGCCGAGTTCATGCGGGCCGAACTGGTGGCGCCCGGGCTGCAGTTCCTGACGACCTCCGAGTACAACCAGCTCTTCACGATCCACGGCACGCTCATGCTGCTCTTCTTCGCGACGCCGGTGGCGATCGGGTTCGGCAACTACTTCATCCCGCTGCAGATCGGCGCGGCCGATATGGCGTTTCCGCGCCTGAACGCGCTCTCTTACTGGCTCTTTCTGTTCGGCGGGATCATCGTGGTCTCCGGCTTCGGGGTCGCGGGCGGCGCCGCCGCGAACGGCTGGACGGCCTATGTGCCGCTCTCCGACGCGTACACGCAGGGCGCCGGGATGGACCTTTGGATCGTGGGCGTCGGGATGGTCGGTTTCGCGGGCATCCTCGGCGCGATCAACTTCATCGCCACGATTTTCACGAAGCGCGCCCCCGGCATGACGATGTTCCGGATGCCGATCTTCACGTGGAACATGCTCGTCACGTCGGTGATGATCCTCTTCGCGTTCCCGCCGTTGACGGCCGCCCTCGCGATGCTCTTCATCGACCGCCATCTGGGCGGCTCTATCTACGCGCCATCGCAGGGTGGCGACGCTGTCATCTGGCAACACTTGTTCTGGTTTTTCGGTCATCCCGAGGTCTACATCATCATCCTGCCCTTCTTCGGGATCATGAGCGAGGTGGTCCCGGTGTTCAGCCGACGCCCGATCTTCGGGTACCGCCAGATCGTGACCGCGACGTTCTCCATCGCGTTCCTCTCGATGGCGGTATGGGCGCACCATATGTTCACCACCGGGGTGGTCGATGATCCTTTCTTCAGCGTGATGTCGTACTTGATCGCCGTCCCGACGGGGGTCAAGATCTTCAACTGGATCGCCACGATGTGGAAGGGCCAGATCCGGTTCACCACGGCGATGCTTTTCTGCATCGGGATGCTCTACACGTTTACGATCGGGGGGATCAGCGGCGTGATGGCGGCGTCCCCGCCGCTCGATTTCCAGTTCAACGACTCGTACTTCATCGTCGCCCATTTCCACAATGTGCTGATCGGTGGCACCGTCTTCCTCACCTTTGCCGGCTTTTACTACTGGTTCCCCAAGATGACGGGCCGCTTCCTGGACGAGCGACTGGGAAAGCTCCATTTCCTGGCCTGGTTCGCGGGCGTCCCGCTGACACTCCTGCCGATGTACCAGCTGGGGCTCGACGGGATGCCGCGCCGGATCGCGGACTACTCGCCGGCTACCGGTTGGAGCGACCTGAACGCGCTGGCGACGGCCGGCGCGATCCTGCTCGGGCTCGGCACGATCCCGTTCCTGATAGCGATCGTGGTGGCATTGCGCCAGCCCGCGACTGCGCCGGCCGATCCATGGGGCGGCTTTGCCCTCGAATGGGCGACCAGCTCGCCGCCGCCGGCGCACAATTTCGACAGGCTGCCGCCGATCCGCTCCGATCGACCCGTCTTCGACGCACGGATGGCGGTAGCGGTCGGCGCTGGGGGTGCTGGCGGGCCGAGCGGCGGGCTGGCGGGGGACGGAGCGGGCGCCACGGGGTCCGCAGCGTTGGCCGCCGATCCGGACGGAGGATAGACGGTGCCGGAGGAAACCCGTCTCTTCATCCGGAGCTTTCTCTTTGCCCTGGTCGTCGCGACGGCCTACTGGTTCGTCAGCTATGACGCGATCGGGACAGTGCTGCTCGGCGGGTTTGCGGCCGCCTCGCTCACGGCGTTCGCGCTTCTGAAACGCGGCGCCCCACGGCGTGACGATCGGCCCACCGGCTCGTCAAGTGTCGCTGGGGGACTGCTGGTTCAAGTCAGGGACTTGATCGGAACCGCCGAAGACCCGGCGCACGAGCGGCCGTTCGAGGACGAACGCGGGCGGATCCCCGTGGCCAGCCTGGCGCCGGTGCTGCTCGGCATCGGGGTGGCCATGGTGGCGCTTGGGCTCATCTTCGGGGTCTGGAGCGTGATCGCCGGGGCCATCCCGCTGGCCCTCGGTCTGCGCGAATGGCTCCGGGAAGTGAACGGGGAACTGCGCGCCCTTGCCGCTGACGAGGAGGCGGAGGCGGCGCGAGACGGCCGATAGGGCGCGGCTACGGCCGCGCGGCGTCCCGATGCGCTGCGCCCGGCAGGCGCAGACTCCCGTGACTGCAACGCGTTCGAAACAGGAGACGGCGCGCGACCGATGGTGCCGGGACGCGCGGTGTGCGGCAATGGCCGTGCCTCGGCCTGCCCACTGGGGGTGGCCGGACGCGCCCGGCCGCGTCACACTGCAGGACGCGCGACCTGGAGGAGAGATGAACAACCAGCTGCTCGTCCTCGTCGCCGACGACGAGCCGCGTATCACGAAGCTCGTGGCGCTGACCCTGCACGGTGAGGGCTTTCGCGTGGTGACCGCCAACAGCGGCGAAGAGGCGCTCCGCCGGGCCGAAGAGGTGCGGCCCGATCTCGTGCTGCTCGACATCGTGATGCCGCTGAAGAGGTGCGGCCCGATCTCGTGCTGCTCGACATCGTGATGCCCGATCTCGACGGCATCGAGGTGATGCGGCAACTTCGCGAGTGGCGCCCGGTGCCGGTCATCCTGCTGACGGCGAGAGGCTCGACGGCCGACAAGGCCAGGGGGCTCGACCTGGGCGCGGACGACTACGTGGCCAAGCCGTTCCACCCCGACGAGCTGGCGGCGCGGGTGCGCGCCGTGCTCCGCCGCGCGGCGGGGTCGACCGGGGCCGGCATCGTCCGCCTCGGCGATATCGAGATCGACCTCGAGCGGCGGATCGTGACGCGCCACGGCGAGCTGGTCTCGCTGAGCCGGACCGAATGGCTGCTGCTCCAGCATCTCGCCGCGAACGCGGGGCGCGTCGTCCTGCACACCGAGCTGCTCACCAAGGTGTGGGGCCCCGAATACCGCGACGATCTACAGTATCTGCGGGTCTGGATCAGCCGCGTTCGGCGGAAGCTCGGGGCCGCGCCCGGCGAGCCGGGCCCGATCACGACGTTCCAGGGGATCGGATACGTGCTCGACATCGAGGGCGCCCGGCGCCGGTCGGGCATCGCCCGCTAACTCGCTGTGCGCCGGCCGCTGGCCGCGTCGTCCTCTCGGGCCAGCCGCAGCGCTGCCTCACCGGCGCGGTAGCCGAGCCCTGCCGATATCGCCTCGGCCGCCCTGGCAGTCTCGACCGCGAACCGGTGCACGACCTCACGGCCGAACTGCGCGGCGGGGCCGGCGATCCCGACCGCGGCGACGACCCGGCCGCGGGCGTCGCGGATCGGGGCGGCGAGCGAGGCGAGGCCGATCTGGTGCTCGCGCGCGCTCTCCGCCCAGCCCCGCGAGCGGACCTTCGCGAGCTCCTCCTCGAGCCGGGCGCGGTCGGTGATCGTGTACGGTGTTGCAGCGACGAGCGCCTGCCTGTCGAGCAGCGCCGAGCGCTCCGCCAGCGGCAGATAGGCGAGGAGGACCTTGCCCGCACTGGTGGCGTGTGCCGGATGCCGGCAGCCGAGCCGGTTGGCGAGCCGTAGCGTGGCGAGGGTCTCACGTCGCTCGACCACCACGATGTCGAGCCCGTCCAACACCGCGATGTGGACGCTCTCGCCCGTCCGCGAGAGCAGCTCGTCGACCGCGCCGACCGCGACGAGGTGGAGGTCGGCCCGCGATGGGACCCGTGCCCCCAGCTCGTAGAGGCGCAGGCCGAGCCGGTAGTGGCCCCGGTCCGTGGCCCGTTCGACGAGCCCCTCCCGCGTGAGGGTGGTCAGGAGCCGGTGGACGGTGCTCTTCGCGAGCCCGAGCCGTCGGGCAAGCTCGGTCACGCCGAGCTCGCGATCGGCCGGGGCGAACGCGGCGAGCAGCCGTGCCGCGTGATGGACCGCGGCGATCGAGCCGCTCATCGCGCCGCCCCGGGCATCGTCCTGCGCGGGGCGCCCCGGTCCCCGGGCTGCCGCCTCGGTCTCGTCTGCCGCGCGCTCGGCTCCCTCGGGTGCGGCCGCCTCGGTCTCGTCCGCCGCGCGCTCGGCTCCCTCGGGTGCTGCCGCCTCGGCCTCGTCCGCCGCGCGGTCGGCCCCCTCGGGTTTGACCGCCGTCACGTTCACGGGCGTGGACACCTCCTACTCGAGCCGACGGCGCTCCATCCGTCTTCGGTCGCTGCAGCGCCATGGCCATCGACGCGCTCAGTTCCCGCGCTCTGTTCCGAGGCGCGGAACGCGATCGCAAGCGTGGGTGAGCGGGCGTGACACGCGGGCGCTCACGGCGGGCCCCCATCTCGCAAATCCGTCACAGCCACGCCGGCTATCGACACGCGTGCGGCGACAGGGGCGCGGCGGCCCGCTACGATCGAGCTCGTGGAACGAGCTGGTAGTCCCTGGCGTCGTCTGGCGCGCCGGACGGCGTATCAGAACCCCTGGCTGACCGTGTGGGAGGACGACGTCGTGCGGCCGGACGGGGAACGCGGCATCTACGGTGTCGTGCATTTCGCGCACCGGGCCGTCGGCGCGGTGCCGCTCGATGACGCCGGTCGCGTGCTGCTCGTGGGTCAGTGGCGCTACGCGCTGGACGCCTGGTCCTGGGAGATCCCCGAGGGCGGCGCGCGCCCGGATGAGGACCCGCTCGACGCGGCGCGACGGGAGCTCGCCGAGGAGACCGGCTACACGGCGCGGGAGTGGCGGGAGTTGCTGCGGGCGCACCTGTCGAATTCGGTGACCGACGAGGTGGCGGTCGTTTGGTTGGCTCGCGGTCTGGAGGCGGGCGTGCCGTCGCCCGAGGGGACCGAGCAACTTGAACTGCGCTGGGTGCCGTTCGCCGAGGCACTCGCCATGGGTCACGATGGGCGGATCACCGACGCGCTCACGATCCTCGCCCTGCAGCGCCTCGCGCTGCATCGGCTTCGCCCGGCGCCCTGAAGCGGGTTCGGGCCGCCGGGGTCGCCCGAAGCGGGCCAGCCCCCCGCACGGTGGAGCCCATCGTGCGGGTGTTGGGCCGCGCGGTAGAGCCAACGTGCGCGCGTTGGGCCGCGCGGTGGAGCCGCGTGCCGGGGCCGTCGTCCGTGCGGCGGCCATTCTGTCGACATGGGTCCCGCTGGTGCAGCTCCCGGTGCCGCGTCACGGCCACCTGCGGCGACTCGTAGCGATGGGCCGCGGGTCGCACGTCTAGCACTGCTGTTTCTGCGTAACTGTCACCCAGGGAAACGTATGTGACGTTCACCCGAGACGGCCGGTCGCTTCGTGCGATTGTCGTGGTAGATCAGCTCATTCGCGACGATATCTGAATCAGCAGCCGCCTTTGCGTGCGTGGCCGACCGGCGGAGGCCGGCGTTTCCCGGATAACGTTCCCCCGGTGATCATTACGCAACAATGCCGCCGCCCTGGTCGTGCTGCTGTCGCGCCGTCCCGCCGCCGCCCTGGTCGCTCCGTCGTCCCGCGGTCCCGCCGCCGCCCTGGCCGTCCCGCGGTCCCGCCGCGTCCGTCACTTCGCCGTAGCCGCGCTAGCCGGGCTCCGGGGCGAGCCAGCGGTCCTGGAGGATCGTGCTGCCCACGCTCGTCGTCAGGGCGCGTACCCAGGCCGACCGCTCGAGGCCCGCCGGTTCGTACCGAGCCGTCCAGGCGGACTTGCGGCCGGCCTCGGCGAGCTCCCAGCGCAAGAGCGCCACGCGGCCGGTGGCGACGCGGGTGGCGATCGCGACCGCGTCGGGTGACCACGCCTCGACGGCGCGTTCAAGGTGGCGTAAGCAGAGGCCAGGGGACCGTTCGTACGCCTCGCGGCTGGCCGCCGTCAACAGGGCGGCTGAGAGGAGCCCGAGCACCGTGGTTCGCGTGTCGCGCATCGCTCGGCACGCGACACAAGCGTCCCGTGGCCGCGCATGTTCGCGGCGCCCGCGCAGCGTGCGGCCGGGCTGCAGCGCTGGGACCACGAACGCCGCGGGCGACGGGCGACGCCACTCCCGGCGCTCGTCATTCGGCGTCCACGCGGACCACGCGCGCAGCGCGGCGGCTACCCGTCGCTCAACCCGTGTCGACGGGAGCTCCTCTGGCGTGGGAATCGCTGCGAGGTACCGCCGCCAGGCCCGCACCTGCACCGCGAGCGCTCGCGACAGCAGTGCCGGCGCCGCCGAGACGTCCCAGATGTGTGCCTCGCAGAGTGCATCGAAATCGACGTCCTCCTGGCCCTCGCGCAGGCGCGACGATCGCCAGCGGAAGAACCAGTCGAGCACGAGATCCAGCGCCGAACAGACCGGGCAGCGCCGCGCGTCGAGTTCCGCCGTCAGGCCCTCGATGGTCCACGCGCCCCCACCCCACGGGGCGGACGCTTCGTCCGGCGGCGCCGAGGTGCGCACGCGCGCGTCGAGATCGACGCCCAGCAGCGGCTCCAGCATGCGGGCACGGCCGTCCCGGGAGTCCGGCAGCGTCCCGGGATCCTCCAGCAGCATGGCCAAGCGCTCCCGCAGTTCGGGCGCGCGTGGCCACGGCCAGCGGCCCAGCAGCGCGACCAGGTGGGGGCGGCAGAGGCCGTCGGGCGACCGTGGGACGGCAGGGTCGCCGCCGCTCCGGCCCCGGGCGATCGCCCAGAGACCGTGGTCCTGGGCCCATTGCTCGGTTTCGCAGAG
>JAJYNJ010000017.1 GCA_021786385.1 Chloroflexota bacterium | reverse complement strand
GTGCCGACACCGGGCGCCCTGGCGCACGACACGTGCGCGATGCGTCCCCCATGCGTGCGTGTGCGGCGCCGGCGAGGGCGGCGCGGGGCGTCCTCCAGGGCCAGCGGGGCGTGCCATGGGCCCCGGTTCGCACATACGGTTCCCCCGGTGAACGTTACGCACCGAACCGGGGTCTGATGGCGGATAACGTGCTGGGGATGCAACCGGCGCGAAACCAGGGGCGCAGGGCCGGGCCACCGTGGGGGTTGGCGGGCGGGGCACGCGGCGGGGCACGGCGGCTGACACGCGGCGGGCGGAGACGCCGTGCAGCCGCTCGGCCGCCCGGCGGCGACGCCGCGAAGCGCGCGAGCGGTGAATGGCCTGTCGCCGACGCCCCACCCCGCTCACACGATCCGGGCGAAGAGCTCGTTGGAGAGCAGACGGCCGCGCAAGGAGAGGCGGACCCGCCCGGCGCCGGCGTCCTCGACGAGCCCATTCGCACGCCCCCAGATCAGCGCTTCCGCGACCGCCGGCGACGCGGCCATCCGCCAGTCGATCCCCTCGCGGAGACGGAGGCCCAGGATCACCTCCTCAGCCGCGAGCGTCGCCGAGTCGAGCTGCTCGTCACCGCCCGGGGGTAAGCGTGGCGCGGCGGCGCGCTGCCCGGGTCGCGCCACGCCACCCAGCGGTCCAAGCGGCGCCGCGCCACGCAGCGGGCGCCGCGCACCGTCGGCCGCGGGGCGCGGCAGCAGCGCCTCGAGGTAGCCGTCGAGCCGGGCGGCGTTCCAGCGTCGCCGCGACCCCCCGTCGAAGGCATGCGCGCCCGCGCCGAGCGCCTCGTACGACTCGTGACGCCAGTAGGCCAGGTTGTGGCGGCTCTCGTGCCCAGGGCGCGCCCAGTTCGACAGCTCGTACCAGCGCAGGCCCCGCGCCTCGAGTAGCTCATCGGCGGCCTGGTACAGATCGGCCGCCCGATCGTCGTCCTGCTCGGCCCGCGCGCGTTCCCGCCACGTTCGCGCGCCGGGCCGGGTGGGGAGATGGTCGCCCAGCGGGCCGGTGAGCCCTTCTGCGTCCGGATCGTCGAGCGTCAGGGCGTACGCCGACACGTGGTCCACCCCTGCGTCGAGCACCGCGTTCAGCGTACGGCGCCAGGTCGCCGGAGTCTGGCCCGGAACATCGTAGAGGAGGTCGACGCTCAGCGAGGCAAACCCGGCCCGGCGCGCCTCCGCGATCGTCGCGCAGACGTCCTGCGGAGTGTGCCGCCGGCCCAGGCGCCGCAGCTCGGCAGGTTCCATGCTCTGCGCGCCGAGGCTGAGCCGCGTGATCCCCGCCGCGGCGAAGCCCGCGAGGTCCCCCCGGTCGGCGGGGCCGGGGTTCGCCTCGAGCGTCACCTCCGCGTCGCCAGCGAGCCCGAAGCGGCGTTCGATCGCCTTCAGCAGCCGGCCTACCGCGGCCGCCGGCAGGAGCGACGGCGTCCCCCCGCCCAGGTAGACGCTGCGGAGCGGCGGGCGGGCGCCGAACGTCACGTCCAGGGCAGCGGCCCGCAGCTCGAGCTCGACACCGAGCGCGGACAGGTATGTCTCCACGCGCGCCGTCGGACCGCACGCGGCGCGCCCCGTGTAGACGACGAAATCGCAGTAGGGGCAGAGCGAGAGGCAGAACGGGATATGCACGTAGAGCGCCACGGGTGGTCGCGGCCACGAGGCGTCATCCGCGTCGCTCGCGCGCTCCGCCACGGCGGTGACGGCCACGGCGGTGGCGCCCGCCGCCCAGGTCGCCGTCACAGGAATCCACGCGGCAGCAGCGGGGCCGGCGCGGCCGCCACATCGAGGGCGGCGAAGCGGATCACGGCGTGCGCCACGAGCGGCGCCACGACCCCGCCCGTCGCGAGCGCCAACGCACCGGTCAACGCCCCCAGACAGAGCGCCTCGACGAGCAGACCGAGCGTCGCAGTCGACCGTCCCAGGCGGGTCGCCAGGCCATAGAGGACCAGTTGCACCAGGAACGCGAACGTCGGCGGGACGCCCGCCAGCAGCAGGAGCCCCAACAACACACCGCGAAAGGTCAATTCGTCGACGATGGCTGTCGCGACCGCGTCGAAGGCGAGCCGGGGGCCAGCCTCGCGCGGCCGCAGGCGGGGCGGCCAGGTCCGCTCTCGCAGCCACGCGACCCCCAGCACAGCCGCGACCCCGATGGCCGAACCGATGATCGCCCAGGCGAGCGTGGGGAACGAGAGGAGCGTCGCGCGGCCGAGCCCCACCGCGGCCGGCCCCGCAGGCAGCAGGAGCGCGATGCCGACCGCGAGCACGATCGCAAGCCCGGGCCAGGCCGCCCGGGTCGCGAGCCCGCCGATCGCATCGTCGGGCGCCTCGACGTCGTACTCGGCGGCGGAGAAGCGGGGCGCGTCGAGCCGGAGCAGAAGCAGGAGCCCGGCCAGGGCGACCGCCATCAGGGTCCGCAGCTCGTCGACCGGCATCGGCATCGCTCGCCTCCCGGGACTCCTCTGCCTGCGCCCGCGTCAGGACTGTTCGCCGGTCCGCAGGATCGCGAGGAACGCCTCCTGCGGGATCTCCACCTGCCCGACCCGCTTCATGCGCTGCTTCCCCTCGCGCTGCTTTTCGAGCAGCTTGCGCTTGCGCGTGATGTCACCACCGTAGCACTTGGCCAGCACGTTCTTGCGGAGCGCGCCGATCGTCTCGCGGGCCACCACGGTGCTCCCGATCGCCGCCTGGATCGGCACCTCGAACATCTGACGCGGGATCAGCTTCTTGAGGCGCTCGGCCAAGAGCCGGCCTTGCGCCTGGGCATCCTCGCGGTGGACGATCATCGAGAGCGCGTCGACCGGCTCGCCGTTCACCAGGATTTCCAGCTTGACGAGCCGTTCGGGCCGGTACCCGATCTCCTCGTAATCCAGGCTGGCGTAACCCTGCGTGCGGCTCTTCAACTGGTCGTAGAAGTCGACGATCACTTCCGCGAGCGGCAGTTCGAACTGCATCAAGACGCGCGTCTGGTCCAGGTACTCCAGCGACTGGAACGCGCCGCGCCGGAGCTTGGCCAGCTCCATCAGCGCGCCGATGTAGGTGTTGGGGGTGACGATCTTGACGCGCACCCAGGGCTCGGCGATCTGCTCGATGTCGGAGGGGGCGGGCAGCTCCGCGGGGTTGTCGATGCGCACCTCGCCACGCCCGTGGGTCAACGTCACCAGATACTCCACCGAAGGCGCCGACGCGATCAGGTCGAGGTCGAACTCTCGCTCCAACCGCTCCTGGACGATCTCCATGTGCAGCAGCCCCAGGAACCCGCAGCGAAACCCAAACCCGAGCGCGACCGAGCTCTCGGGCTCGAACGTGATCGAGGCGTCGTTGAGGTGGAGCTTCTCGAGCGCGTCGCGGAGGAGCGGGTAGTCCGGCCCGTTGATCGGGTAGATCCCGGCGAAGACGAGCGGGCGGGCGGCCTTGTAGCCAGGCAGTGGCCGCTCCGCGGGCCGCTCCGCCGAGGTCACGGTGTCGCCCACCTGGCAGTCACGCACGCTCTTCAGCCCCGTGGCGACGTAGCCGACCTCGCCCGCCGACAGGGTCTCGACGGGCGCGAGCTGCGGGCGGAAGACGCCCAGCTCGAGCAGCTCGCTCTCCGCCCCCGAGGCCATCAGCCGCACCGTCTCGTGAGCGTGCAGCGTGCCCTCGGCAAGTCGCACGTACGCGACGACCCCCTTGTACGCGTCGTAGTGCGAGTCGAAGATGAGGCCGCGGACAGGCGCCGCCGGATCGCCCCGCGGGGCCGGGATGCGCCGGACGACCGCCTCGAGCACCTCGGGCACCCCGGTCCCCTCCTTGGCCGAAGCGAGGATCACCTCCTCGCGTGGGATCGCGAGCACGTTCTCCAGCTCCTCGACGACCAGCTCCGGTTGGGCGGACGGTAGATCGATCTTGTTGATGACCGGGATGATCACGAGGTCGTGCTCGAGGGCCAGGTAGAGGTTCGCGAGCGTCTGGGCCTCGATCCCCTGCGCGGCATCGACCACCAAGATCGCCCCCTCGCACGCCTGCAGCGAGCGGCTCACCTCGTACGTGAAGTCGACATGGCCCGGCGTGTCGATCAGGTTGAGCGCGTAGGTTTCACCGTCGGCCGCCGTGTAGTGCAGGCGCACGGCACGGGCCTTGATCGTGATGCCGTGTTCACGCTCCAGGTCCATCGAGTCGAGGACCTGGCTCGTCATCTGGCGTGCGTCGATCGTATGAGTCAGCTCGAGGAATCGGTCCGCCAACGTGGACTTGCCGTGGTCGACGTGCGCGATGATGCTGAAGTTCCGGATCCGTGCCTGGGGAATCATGGGGCGCGGCGAGTGTATCAGAGGCCACCTGCTCGCCCGGACGGCAGCGACCTGATAGCATGTTCGGTCGCGCCCGCCGGATCGGCGACGCCCCGGCGGCACGCCCGCCGTCACAGCACCATCGTATCGAGGATCGATCCGCTTTGGCACACTCGGCTCGAAACTGGAAGGGGGCGCGCACGCCCCAGGCCATCAAGCGCGACCGCCAGGCCGCCCGCCGCCACGAGATCAACCAGCCCCGGGAATCGCGGGCCAAGACGGTGGTCTCCAAGACGCTCCGCGCCGCGATCGCCGGGGATGCCGAGCTCGTCGCCGCGACGATGCCGCAGGCCGAGTCGGCGCTCGACAAGGCGGCCAAGAGCGGCGCCATCCACCGCAACGCGGCGGCACGGCGGAAGAGCCGACTGATGCGCAAGGTCAGCGCAGCGCTCGCCGGTCAGGCCGTGGTGGGCACGGCACGGGCAACCAAGACGACCGGCAAGGCGGCTGCCGTGAAGGCGGCCAAGGCCCGCGTCGCCGCCTCGCGCGCGACGAAGGCGAAGGGCGAGCAGACGGCCGCGGGCAAGGCGCGCGCCGCGGTCCATCGCGCGACCCGCGGCGAGGCCACGGAGGCCGCGACCAGCGCCACGGCCACGAGCGGGGCGGCCGCCGCGACGCGCGCCACGACGACCCGCGCGCCGAAGGCGAACGCGACCGCCGCACCCAAGGCCGCCGCGACCAGCGCCCCGCGCGGCGCCGCGGGTCGCGCCGCCGTGAGTCGCGCCGCCTCGAAAGCGACCAGCGCCGGCAGTGAGTCGGGGGCGGAGCCGGCCGCCAAGGCCGCGCCGAAGGCGACGCACACCCCGCGCGCGCCGAAGGCCACGGGCGAGGCGGCCCCGGCCGAGAAGCCGGCGCGGGCGCCGCGCGCCAAGAAGCAACCCGAGACCTGATCGGCGGCCTACCTTCGCACCCCGCGCGCGCCCGCGCGGCTCTGGCAGTGGGCGCGGCTCTGGCGCCTCCAAACGCCCCCGGCAGAGCGCCGGGGGGATCGTCACGCCACGGGCAAGGCGGCGCGCTGGTCGTTCGCGGGCTCACCGCCGACCCCGGGCTGCCCCGCGGGCGCACGGACGTCGGCCCGAAACGCTGGTCCGGTCGCCGGTTCGGTCGCTGGTGCCTCCTCCAACGCCGAGGTGGCGGCCAGCGTCGAGAGCAACACCTCGCGGGCTCGCAGCCAGCCCTCATGCAGGGCGCAGAGCGGCTCGCCGGAGATGAGCCCACAGCGCTTCCCCTCGCGCAGCACGCATGCGTCGACCGGCGTGGGCCCCTCGATCGCCTCGATCACCTGAAGCAGCGACGGGGGCGGGGCCGGCTGCGCGTACAGGTAGCCGCCGGCCGGTCCGGGGCTCGAATAGACCCAGCCCGCATGCACGAACGCCGCCATCGCCTGGTTGATGAAGCTCGGGGTCGTCGCCACTGCCTCTGCCAGCGCGCTCGCGGTCCAGACCCGCGGTTCCCCTGCCAGGAACCGCAGCGCCTTGAGCGCCAGGTCGGTGCGACGACTGATGGCGAGCCTCACCGGAGCATCTCCTCCAGCTCGATGCCACCGTCGCGGGCTTCCGCCACCTGCCGCCGCGTGGCGAACTTGTAGCCCGTGAAGATGCTCGAAAGGAGCCCGTTCTTCTCGACGCGGTCCACGAGGAGCGCCGAGTAGACGTGGTGGACCATGAACGCGAGGATCGCCCACATCACCAGGCGGTGGACCACGCGCACGGTCTGCACGCCGACCGCGTTAGCGATCCAGCCGAAGGGCGACGCGACGACCGTGTGCCCGTGCTGCGCCTCGAGGGCGAATCCGGTCATGATCTGCACCAGGAAGAGGAAGAACACGATCATGTAGGTGGCGGCCGCCAGCGCGTTGTGGCCGAGGATGCCGGGCAGTTCGCGGCGGATGAAGAGGTACCAGCCGGCCTGGGTGGCGAACTCGTTGAGGTGGCGCCGGTTGGTCGGGATGAAGGCCTGCCAGCGCGCGAAGCGGTTGCCGCGGAAGAGCCAGTAGGTGCGCACCAGCGCACAGCAGACGAACAGGTAGGCCGTCAGCATGTGCACGAAGCGCATGATCCCCATCGTGGCGCCGGTCTCGGGGATCAGGAACGGGTCGCCGATGTATCCGCCGGTGATGCTCAGTACGACCACGCAGAAGACGACCAGCCAGTGCGTCACCCGCACTGGCACCTCCCAGACGTAGACGCGCACGCGTTGCCAGGGTTGCGAACGCAGCAGGATTGCGTCTTCGCGCCCGACCGCGTCGAAGGGATGCGGTTCGCGCCGCCGGACCGCGTCGGCGGGCACGCGGACCGCAGGGGTTGCCATCGCATCGCCTCCTACACCACGTCGATCAGCGTGGACACCCCGCGTGCCGGGTCGTGGACGTGGACGGCGCAGGCGAGGCACGGGTCGAAGGAGTGGATCGTGCGCAGGATCTCGACCGGCCGCTCAGGGTCGGCGAGGGGCGTGCCGATGAGCGCCTCCTCCCACGCGCCGCGGCGCCCCTCCGCGTCCCGTGGCGAGCCGTTCCAGGTGCTCGGCACGACGAGCTGGTAGTTCGCGATCGCGTGGTGATCGATGACGACCCAGTGGCCGAGCGAACCCCGCGGCGCCTCCTCCATCCCGAAGCCTTCGGCATGCGCCGGCCAGCGGCTCGGGTCCCAGCGCGACACGTCGGCGACCGCGAGGTCGCCGCGCTTGAGGTTCTGCTCCAGCTCGCCGAGCCAAACGCCGAGCCGGTGGGCCAGCAGGCTTGTCTCGATCGCGCGTGCGGCCACACGGCCCAGCGTGCTGAAGAGGGCCTCCGGGCCCACCTGCAGCGTGGCGAGGGCGCCGTCGACCGCCTTCTTCACGTCGGGGTGGCCGGCGGCGTAGGCGACGAGCATGCGCGCGAGCGGTCCCACCTCCATCGGTTGACCCGCGTATCGCGGGGCCTTCAGCCAGCTGTACTTCGCGCTGCCCTCGAGCGTCTCGAACGGGGGTTGCGGGCCGGTGTACCGCGGGTTGGTCTCGCCCTTCCACGGGTGGTGCGGCGTCCCGTCGCCGTCGACGTACGTGTACCACGAGTGCGAGACGACCTCCGCCACGCTCGTCTGATCGACGGGCAGCACGTGCGTCAGATCGCGGCCCATGATCCGGCCGCGCGGCAGGTAGAAGGTGCGGGGATCGCCCGAGTTAGCTTCCGGGAAGTCGCCGTACGACATGTAGTTGCCGATCCCCGCGCCCAGGCTGGCCCAGTCCTTGTAGAAGCCCGCCACGGCGAGCACATCGGGCAGGTAGACCTGGTCGACGAAGGTGGTGATCTGGCCGATCAGCTCGGAGATCTCGGACAGACGACGCATCGTCAGGGCCGTGGGCGAGTTGGGGTCGATCCCGAGCGCCATGCCACCGACGACATACGTCTGCGGGTGCGGGTTCTTGCCGCCCAGGAGCGCATGGATACGGATCACCTGTCGTTGCCAGTCGAGCGCCTCCAGGTAGTGCGCGACCGCCAGCAGATTGGCCTCGGGCGGCAGCTTGTAGGCGGGGTGGCCCCAGTAGCCGTTGGCGAAGGGGCCTAGCTGGCCGCTGCCGACGAACGTCTTCAGCTTGTCCTGCACCCCCTTGAAGTAGGTCCGGCTCGAGAGGGGCCAGGAGCTGATCGACTGGGCCAGATCGGCCGTCTTCGCAGGATCGGCGGAGAGCGCGGAGACGATGTCGACCCAGTCGAGGGCGTGGAGATGGTAGAAGTGGATGACATGGTCCTGGACGAACTGGGTGCCCGCGATCAGGTTGCGCACGAGACGGGCGTTGGTGGGGATGGTGATCCCCAGCGCATTCTCGACGGCGCGCACGGAGGCGAGCGCGTGGACGGTGGTGCAGACCCCGCAGGCGCGCTGGGCGAAGACCCATGCGTCACGGGGATCGCGCCCCTGCAGGATCAGCTCGAGGCCGCGGAACATCGTGCCGGAGCTCCAGGCGTCGGTGACGGTGCCGCCGCCCACTTCGACCTCGATGCGGAGATGCCCCTCGATCCGCGTGATGGGATCGACGACGATGCGAGTCATCGCTCAGGAGGCCTCCTCATCGGGCGACTCGGGCGCCGGCGCGTCGGACGACGGCCCCGGTTCTGCGCCAGGTAACCCGCCCGGAGGCGGAGGCGCGCCGGGTTCGGTCGACGGCGGGGGCAACGGTGGCGCTTCCTCCGCCGGCGCCGCACCCGCATGGGCGCGCGCGTAGCTCGCCACGCCGTGCACGACCGCGAGCCCGGCCACCACGCCCACCAATCCGAGCCCGATCTGGTCGGCCAGCACGTCGACCGCGAACCCCGGCGGGTTCGACAGGCGCCGGTAGAAGGGGCTCATCTGGTCCCAGAAGCGCGGCATCGTGCACCCGACGCAGCCGTGCCCGGCCTTGACGGGCCAGCTGGTGCGGTCGTTGAACCGCACAGTCGGGCAGTTGGCGAACGTCTCCGGGCCCTTGCAGCCCATCTTGTAGAGGCACCAGCCCTTGCGGTGCCCGTCGTCGCCCCAGGCGAGCACGTATTCGCCCGCGTCGAAATGGGCCCGCCGCTCGCACTGGTCGTGCAGCAGCTGACCGTAGGCGAAGTGGGGCCGACCCAGGCTGTCGGTCGCCGGGAAGCTCCCGAACGTCAGGTAGTGCACGATCGTCGCGGTCAGGTTCTGCACGTTCATGGGACAGCCCGGCAGGTTGATCACGTTCGCCCCGGGGACAATCGCCGTGACGCCGGCCGCCCCCGTCGGACCCCCGTTCGCGCCGGGCAGCCCGCCGTCGAACGCGCAGGTCCCCACCGCGATCGTGGCGAGCGCCTTGCCGCAGACCTCCTGCACGAGGGACTGGAACGTGCGGCCGCCGATCGTGCAGTAGATCCCGCCCTCACCGATCGGGATGGCGCCCTCGACGACCGCGATGTAGGCGCCAGGGTAGGCGGCGATGGTGTCCTCGCGGGACTTCTCGGCCGCGCGGCCCGCGGGCGCCATGATCGTCTCGTGGTAGTTCACCGAGAGCACGTCGAGGACGATCTCGGCGACCGTCGGGTGCGACGCACGGAGGAACCCTTCGGTGTTGCCCGCGCAGTCCTGCCCCTCGAGCCAGATCAGGGGGATACGAGACGCGGTACTGAGCGCCGTGGCGATCGTGGACGCGAAGGACGATGGCAGCGCGAGCGTGGCCGCCATCGCGCCGCAGAACTTCAGAAAGGCCCGTCGCGAGACGCCGCGTTCGACGAGCAGCTGCCGCAGCACCGACCCGTCCGCCTCCATCATGCGCTCCTCCCGCATCTCTCGGCCACCGCGGCGGTCGCCGCCTCGGCCAGCACCGCCAGGTTGTCGACCGCGCGGAGCACGTCGTTCTGGATCGCCTGCTCGGGGAAGACGCCCTCGATCCCGGCAACGGCAACGCCTGCGGGCAGCTCGTAGTCGAGCTCGGTCTCCAGCACCGTGACCGCGGCACCAGCGCGCTCGAAACGCCGGATCCACGTCAACCGACCACCCGCCAGGCCGACGCCGTGGATCGTGAAGGCGCGCGGCGGGTCGACCAGCGTGACCACGTGATGCGTCAGGAGCTCGTGCCCCGTCACGCGCATCACCGCATTGAAGCTGGTGGGGGGCCCGTCAGACGGACCGCGGACCTCGCTGACCGCAACGAAGAAGGGGTCCCACTCGGGAAACCGTTCGGCCCGCACGGCGAGGCCGAAGACCCGCTCGATCGGCGCCCGGACCAGACGCCGTGATGTCACGCGCCCCATTCGCGGCCCTCCCGCACGGGGAGCGACGGACCGGCCTCCCAGGTGGCTCCGCGCAGCCCTGAGGGCCGGCGCCCATGCCCCTCGTCGGCGAACCGTCCCACTGGGGCGGCGCGCACCGGTAGGGCCGTGTGGCCCGTATGCGCCGCCCCGTCAGGCGCGCGCGGGAGTGGCGTTTCCACCCAGTCGCCGGGGGGCAGCTGGCCGATCGGACGAGGCGCTGGCGTCGACACGTACGCCCCGCTCGACCGTCTCGTGGAGCGCACCTGGCGCAACGGGCCGTCACATCAAGGTGAAACCCCGGCGGCTTCGAGAGGCAGCGGAAGAAGGGTTCTCGCCGACCGTAGACGGGGCGAGCCCGGACGACAGCGAGACGGTCCCTGAAGGCCGCCAGCGTCCGCACATCCTGTCCGAACCGATCGACCCCCGCCGGGGACTGGTCGCCGTGATGTCATTCCCCGCGACGAGCTCCCAACTTGGGGGCTGACCGTTACCCCACCTCCGAAGGATCGCCGGTGGCCAGGCAGAGCCAAGAGAAGCCCGGCGAGATCCCCCTCGTCATGTCGAGCGTTATGTCGACGCCGCCCACCTGCGATCCGCTGATGCCGACGGATGGCGCCCGCTTCCGGGTGGAGTTGCAGCAGGTCGCGACTGCCGGTCTGCCCAGCCCGGCACCGGGCCAGAAGGAGTCGGAGGCGACGGGCCGCAGCCGGTCACGCCCCCCCTGACGACCCCATCTGACCTGCCAAGCGCCGTGATCAGCGACCGTGCCCGCCAGCGGCGTGATGGAGGCCCGTCGCGAGAGCTGAGAGACCGCCCGCCTCCTGGACCGCGCCGTACCACATGGTGGCGAGCAGCGCAACGCCTACCAAAAGGAGCCCCACCGTCGAGACGGCGTACCCGGGGCCGTGCAACGCGGGGTTGACGAAGACGAAGATCATTCCGCCGAGGAAGGTGACGGTCGTCCCGAGGATCGTCACCCAGCCGATCCGCCCCTGGTACCGCGGCACGACGAAACGCGCGACCGCAACCATCACGAGCACGAGGGCGGGCATCAGGAAGAGCCCGAGATCCTGATGCAGCCAGGTGTAGACGGCGTCGTTGGCGGCGCCGGCCGCCTTCGGATCGCCGGCCCCAAAGTACACCTCATTGAGCTCGATCGAATAGCCCGCGATGACCACGGTGGCAAAGAGCAGCAACCAGGTCCAGAGCGTGGCAAGGCGCACCGGCCGGCCGGCCACGTCCTGCACGAGTGCGCTGCCGCCGGCCACCGCCGCCAGGGCGACCACGCCGCCCCCCATGACAAGGAGGCCGGTCACGATGTCGTCGCCGGCGATCCCATTGGTGCCGCCGGCGGAAGTGAAGAGTGTCGGCGGACCCCAGCTCGTGAAGGCCATCGCAACGTACATGAGCGTCATCACGATCGTGCCACCAGCGACCATCACCAGGCCGACCTGGGCAACCGTCCGCCAGGCCCCTTTCAGGCCGTGATAGCCGAACTGGGCCACGGCGATTGAGACCGACAGCGCCATCACGGCCACGACCATCTCGTGGGAGTGCGAGCCAATAAGGTTGTTACCGAAATCGTCGACCTTCTCACCAAGCAGGCTGGCGTACGAGCCGATCACCGACGGGAAGTTGCCGAATTCGAGGATCCAGCCCGCCAGGTGGCCCATGATCGCCGCGACGAACATCGAGATGGCGGCGAGGAACGCCGAGACGAAGGGGAGGGTGCGTGCCTGTAGTGCCCCGGCGCGCCACTCCCCGAGCATCCCGAGCAGGAGCACGATGCAGATCTCGTCGAGGGCGAAGAAGCCGAAGATCTGCACCCACATGGGGATCTCGGCGCCCGGGATCTGGCGGTCGAAGATGCCGCCCACCGCGGTGAGGATCGTCATGAAGAGCACCCCGCCCACGATCCACATCCGTGTGTGCATCGAGCGCAGCTGGAGTACTCCGCAGGTCAATAGGGCGAGCAGGCCCACCATCCCCACCAGCAACCCGTGCAGGTACATCACGTGCCAGTAGTCAGGCGAGGCGGACGCGGCAGGCTCGCTGGCGAAGGGGTTCGAGACGAAGACGCTACCGAGCGAGAAGAGGACCAGCCAGGCGATGACGAAGAACGCCAAGTGCCGCTGGGTCAGCCAAGAGAACCGGCCGATCGGCGCGACATCGTCATACGCCTCCGTCGAGGAGGCTGTAGGCGCACGGCTCATCTGCGACTCCAATGCGACTGCCACAAACACAGGGCGCGGATCGCCTAACTATCCGTCCGCGCCTGCTGCACTTACCCATGGCAAGGATCGTGCCGCCGGGGACCGTCGGCCAGAGCCACAGGAACCCTCGGGCAGGGGCTTCGCGCCACCGTGTCCGCGGTGGCACTGCACCCAGGGACCCGGGGCGTGCGGCTCTTTGCGGGCCATGGCTACCGGCGACCATGCAAGGGCCGGATGGCCCGCTGCCTCCCTCCCCTGTCGAGCAGCCCAGAGTGTGACCGAATCAGGCCGCTCGGCTCGGGGCGGTCCTGCCGATCAGAGGTGGTGTGGGCCTTGCCGGGAGCCGGCCGGTGGACCACGGTGCCGGCGAAGGGGTGCTGTCATTGCCGCG
The DNA here is from genome assembly GCA_021786385.1 of Chloroflexota bacterium. Classification (GTDB taxonomy): domain Bacteria; phylum Chloroflexota; class Limnocylindria; order Limnocylindrales; family CSP1-4; genus JAJYNJ01. The sequence goes on along the minus strand of JAJYNJ010000017.1, from coordinate 9,836 downwards.
CACAGTGTGACACTCTGGCGACCGGACGTCTGCGTCGCAGTGCATGATCGTGCGCTCCCGAACTGCCGCCCGCGGTGCGATGGTGAGACGATCGGATGCGGTGGACACAGCCCGTCTGGGAAGGGAACGCGGCGAGGATGGGCCAATCGTTCGTGATCCAGCTCGACAATCGCCCGGGTGAGCTCGCCCACGTCGCCCGCGCGCTCGCCAGCCGTGGCATCAACATCCACCATATTGCCGGCAGTGCCGCGAGCGAGAAGCTCTGCGAGATGGTGACGACGGACGATGACCAGGCGGCGCGCGAGGTCCTGCGCAGCATGGGCATCCCGTTCGTCGAGGGGGATGCCCTGCACGTAGAGATGCCGGACGTGCCCGGCGCGCTTGCGGACTTCTCGGAGAGACTCGCCGCGGCCGGCGTCAGCGTTACCGGGATCCTGGTCACGGGTCGCCGCGGCGCAGTGAGCGAGGTCGCCGTTACCGTCGACGATGAGCGAAAGGCGCGCGAGATCTTGGGTCTGCCCGCGATCCACGTGCTCGCGGATGCACACTGACCCAACCGATGCGCACCGACCGGTCCCGAGCCGTCACCCAGGAGGCAGGCATGGCCACGTCACAGCAGCCGGGATGACGGTCGAGCGCCGAATCGTGGGGCACGAGCACCAGGAGATCGAACACGTCGCCGGACAGATCGAGACGATCGCCGAGATGGCCGGCAACCTCGCCTCCGGGGATCTCGCCAGCGCACTGCGCAGCGTGCTCGATGGCATCGAGAAGACGCTCCTCCCGCACATCGACTGGGACGACAGCGTCTGCTTCTTGGAGATAGACCGGCTCGCGGGGACGCCGTGGGCGACGCGCCTCCTGCGGCTGCAGCACCAGCAGGTCCGCCAGGCGGTGGAGCGCCTGGAGGCCGACTGGCTCGCCCTGCGGCGCGAGCCCACGCACCGCCAGTTGGTCGACCTGCGGGCCCGGCTCTACGGGCTCCACGCGCTGATGAGCTCGCACTTCGAGCAGGAAGAGGCCGTGATCATGCCATTCCTCGAGCGGCAGAACGACCCGCCTGCCTCCCCGTGACGGCAACTGCGGCCCGGCACTGGCGGCCACCGTCGACCGACGCACGGACGCCTGGGCGGATCGCCTCCGCGCCGTGGAGGGCGGCGCTACTCGCGAGTCGCCGGCGGCAGGGGGGCGATGCCGTCCTCGTCGGCGAGGGCCTCGTCCGCCGAAGCCGACACGTTCGGGGCCGGCCGCAACGCGCCCGAGTTCGAGGCCCCGTACGCGACCCCACCGAGGAGTGCCGGCACGGCCGTCCACAGGACGAGAATCAGCCCGCCGTTGAGCTGCTGGCCGAGGAAGTAGCGCTCGAACCCCGCCGCGTCGGCCACACCAGCCGTGCGCAGCTCGGCAGCATAGGCGGGGTTCGCGAGATAACGCTGGTACGTGCAGTCCGCGCCGGACCGGCACGTGACGGCGCCGCCCCGGTCCTCCGCGCTGAACCCGGCGTCGGCGTAGAAGAAGAGTAGCCGGACGGCGCCGTACAGGATCGCCAGCGACAGCCCCGTCACGAGCCCGGCGTACAGCGCGTTCGTCAGGACGCGCGTCCAGGCACCTCCCGCCCGCTCGGACCGCGCATTCGCGTAGTACCCGATCAGGAGCCCGGCGAGCGGCGCGGAGTAGAAGACCACGGGCTGTACCGGAATCACCAGCTCGAAGCTCAGCACGATGACGGCGGCCATGCCCGCACCGACCCAGCCGGCGAAGATGGCCCCGCGGTCGAGGACGCGGTTCATGGTCCCTCTGCGAACATTGACGGGGGTGCGGATGGGCTCCGCACCCCCGTGATGATGCCCTCAACTGGTCGAGTCCGCTGACGACGCGGACCCGCTGGCGGCGCGGACCCGCTGGCGGCGCGGCTCAGCTCACCGCGCGATCCTTGAGCACCGCGACGCCGGGCAGCGTGATCCCCTCGAGGAACTCGAGCGAGGCCCCGCCTCCCGTCGAGACATGGGTCATCTTGTCCGCCAGGCCGAGCTGGTCGAGGGCCGCCACCGAATCGCCGCCGCCCACGACGGTCGTCACGCCTTCATCGGCGCGCGCCGCGAGGAAACGCGCCATCGCGCGGGTCCCGTCCCCGAAGGTCGGGATCTCGAAGACGCCCAGCGGCCCGTTCCAGAGGATCGTCCGAGCGGGACGCAAGGCCTCCTCGAAGGCGGCCACCGTGTTCGGCCCGATGTCGACGATCGACCAGCTGTTTGGGACCTTGTTCGCCGGTACCACCTTGCGCTCGGCGCCGCGAGTGACCTCTTTGGCCACCACCACGTCGGTCGGCAGCACGAACGCGACGCCGCGCGCCTCGGCTTCGGCCAGGATCCGTTTGGCATCCTCGACCCGGTCGGGCTCGAGCAAGCTCTTGCCGACGGTGAACCCCTTCGCGACGAGGAACGTGTTGGCCATCCCGCCGCCGACGCAGAACGTGTCGCATTTCGAGATGAGGTTCTCGAGCACCTTGACCTTGTCCGAGACCTTGGCGCCCCCGAGCACCGTCGCGAACGGACGTTCGGGGTTCTCGATCAGGCGCGACAGCGCATTGATCTCGCGCTCCATGAGCAGGCCGGCATAGGCGGGCAGCAGCTCGGCCATGCCGACCGTCGACGCGTGCGCGCGGTGGGCCGTGCCGAACGCATCGTTGACGTAGACGTCCGCGTAACTCGCCAAGGTCTTCGCGAACTGCGGGTCGTTCGCCTCCTCCTCGGGGTGGAAGCGCAGGTTCTCCAGCAGGATCGCCTGGCCCGGCTTCAGGCGCGCCAGGGCGTCGACCGTGCCGGCCCCGATCGCGTCGCCGGTCACCGGCACGTTGCGCCCGAGGAGCTGGCTGAGGCGCTCGGCCACGGGGCGCAGCCGCATGCTCTCCACCACCTTGCCCTTGGGGCGGCCGAGGTGGCTGGCGAGGATGACGATCGCGCCCTTGTCGAGCAGATACTTGATGGTCGGCAGCGCAGCCCGGACGCGCGTGTCATCCGTAACCTTGCCGTCCTCCAACGGGACGTTGAAATCCACGCGGACGAAGACGCGCTTGCCGCTGGGATCGAAGTCCCGCACGGTCTGCTTGTCCATACGACGCCCCCTTGTGTGCGCTTACAGGCGCTCGGCGACGAACTTCGCGAGGTCGGCCACGCGGCAGCTGTAGCCCCACTCGTTGTCGTACCAGGAAAGGACCTTGGCGAAGCGGCCACCGAGCACCTGCGTGTAGGCCGCCTCCACGATCGACGAACGGGAGTCCCCACGGAAGTCGCTGGAGACGAGCGGCTCGTCGCTGATCCCCAGGATCCCCTGCATGCGGCCAGCGGCCGCGGCTCGGAAGGCGTCGTTGATCGTCTCGGGCGTCGCCTCGCGGACGAGACGGACGGTGAGGTCGACGATGCTGACGGTGGCGGTCGGGACGCGCAGGCTGAACCCGTCGAGCTTGCCCTTGAGGTCCGGGATCACGAGGGAGAGGGCCTTCGCCGCACCGGTCGTGGTGGGGATGATGTTGAGTCCCGCCGAGCGGGCGCGCCGCGGATCCTTGTGCGCCACGTCCAGGATGCGCTGGTCGTTGGTGTAGCTGTGAACGGTGTTCATCAGCCCGACCTCGATCCCGAAAGTGTCGTTGATCACCTTCGCGATGGGCGCCAGGCAGTTCGTCGTGCAGCTGGCGTTGCTGATGATCGTGTGCGCCGCCGGGTCGTACGTCTCCTCGTTCACGCCGAGGACGATCGTCACGTCCTCCTTCTTGGCCGGCGCCGAGATGATCACCTTTTTCGCGCCCGCCTCGACGTGCGCGCGGGCCTTCTCCGCGTCGGTGAACCGGCCTGTCGACTCGATCACGAGATCGACGCCGAGCGCGCGCCAAGGCAAGTCCGCCGGATTCGCGACCATCAGGCTCTTGATCGTGCGCCCATTGACGATGATCGCGTCGGCGGTGTGCTCGACGGTGCCCGGGAAGGCGCCGTAGGTGGAGTCGTGCTTGAAGAGCAGCGCATTGGTGGCGACGTCCACGAGGTCGTTGACGGCGACCACTTCGAGGTCGGGCGCGCGGTCGATGATGGCCTTGAGGGTCTGGCGGCCGATGCGGCCGAACCCGTTGATCCCGACACGAACAGTCATGGCGCGTAGTCCTCCTGGTACCCCCGCGAGCCCGGGTGCATGAATGGTCCGGTGTGAGGGGCTGCCGCCCCTGCCGGGCGGATCCCGGCTCGACCCGACGGCTCAGAGCCCCCGGGCCGCGGCGCCGGCCGCTAAGTGATCCGTCGCGCCCCGGCTTGGCACTGCCGGGCGAACGGGGCGCGGGACGACGCGAGCGAGCACCGCGCGGCGACCGCGCCGGCCCCCCGCGGCACGACGACCGAACCGGCCGACCGCCACGACCCTTCCGCGGACCGGCCGGTGTCGTTGAGCGACGACGATCCGGGGATCGGACGCGACGACAGCGGACCCCTCCGTTGCCGGGGGCCTCACCGTCGAGCAGTCCTTCATCGCAGGGTGATTGTACCAACCGGATTCCGGCGCCCGACGGCCCGGACGGCCCGATGTGGGCAGGTCGGGCGGCGCGCGGCGGGGGGCACGCAGCGGGACCGTGAAGGCGCGGGGTGGCGGGGTGGCGCGGCCGCCGAGGCCGTGGCAGTGCGCCGGGGTGGGACGCGTCGGCTCCGTGGAGGCGCGGAGCTGACCGACGCCCCGGGCGGGACCCACTGGGGCACACGCCGGAGGCGCGAATGGGCCCACGGTGGCGCTTGTCCGGCCTGGCGCCCGGTTTCGTGTCGCGTGTGTCGTGTACTCACCCCATTGGTGGTGCGCACGACCTGGCAGGCGGCGGGCTGGTCTGCGACCCCGCTGGGGCAGGCCGTGCCGGCCAATCGTGCGCACTACCAACCGGCGTGGTATCCGGCAGCCCCAGGGCGGTCACGGACCTCACCGTGCATCGCGGACTCATCCGGGCTGCCCGCCAGCACAGCGCACGCTGCCCACCGAGGCACTACCCGCGAGGGTGCGCGACACGCAAGGGTGCGCGCCGCCAAACGGGTGCGTGAAGACCCCGGCCGCGGCCGGGGTCTTCACATAGTTGACCGGTCCGAGCGGTCGGAGCGGCGCCTTCAGCCGCCGATCTTGAAGACGCTGGTCCCGCAGACGGGGCACTTCCCCTTCAGGGCATGCTTGCCATTCTTCATCGTGACCTGCTCGGGCTCCTTGATCTCGCGCTTCGCCTTGCACTTGACGCAATAGGCTTCAGCCATCGGATGCGCTCCTCTCGCCGGGTGAACCGGCACTCGTGACGGTGCGGGACAGTGCCCGTGGGCCGTCGCTTGATCGAACGATCAGGCGCCCGTCTCTGTCGACCAGAGCCCCGGGCGCCAGCATGCCGCTCCCGCCGCGCGGACCTGGCGGTCCATCTCGGCCAGGACCATCAGGGCCTCCAGGCCCACCTCGATGCAGTCCAATTCCGCTTGTTCCCTCGCGTCTCCCTCCAGGAACTGCCCCGTGGTGCGCTGTGCGAACGCCGTGCAGACCACGCCCGCGCGGCATCCGGCGAGCCCGGCGAGCACGAGCAGCGCCGAACCCTCCATCTCGAAGTTCACGACGCCCTGCCGGCGCATCTCCTCTGCCAGATCCGGGTATCGGATCGGGATCTGCGGGATGGGCCGACCTTGGGCACCGTAGAAGCCCGGCGCCGTGGCCGTGATGCCGAGGTGTGCCCGCTTGCCGCGGCGGGCCGCGGCCTCGAGCAGCGCCGCCACGGCAGCGTAGTCGGCGACAGCCGGGTATCCCTCGTGCACGAAGTACTTGGTGGTCGCCTCGAGCCGGACGGCCCCGGTCGTGATCACGAGTTCGCCGAGGCCGATCTCCGCGCGCAGCACGCCGCTGGACCCGACCCGGATGAGCGTCGGGTGCGACGTGATGGCCAGGATCTCGGCCAAGACGATTTCCACGTTGTCGGCCCCGATCCCCGTGGCCACCGCGGAGACACGGAGCCCGCGGTATCTGCCGGTGACGCTGACGAACTCGCGGTGGCGGCGCACGAACTCGATGTCGTCGAGCCGAGAGGCGATGAGCTCGATGCGGTCGGGGTCGCCGGGAAGCAGGATGTAGTCGGCGAGCTCGCCGGCACCGAGCGCGATGTGGTACTGACGCCCCGACTCGGGCAGCGCAACACGGGGGTCCGCGTTCGGCAAGTCAACGTTCCTCGGTGCCGCCTCCGCACGAACCGCGGAGCTGGCGCCGAGCATAGAGAAGTGGAAACCCGAGCGTCAAGCGACAGCGCTGCGCAACCGGCCGAACGGCAGCGGGCTGCGGCACAACCCTCGCCCGATCGTGGTGGCGCACGCGTCCGACCCGGCGGCTGCCGGCGCCCTGTTCGCCGCGTCCGACCCGGCGGTGGCCGGCGCCCGGTTCGCCGCGTGCCGGCCGCCGGTGGAGGTCCTCGCCCGAACCGCGCGCTACGTCGTCCAGGGCGCACGTCGGCACGCCCTACTTCTCGATGCGGGCGGCCGGCGGCGAAAGCAGTTGCGCGAGCCGGGCCACCACGCCGCGGCCCTTGCGCTCGCGTTGAGCCGCCAGCCAGCGCGGGCCGCCAACGACCGCCGCGGCCGCGCCCAACCCGAGCGTCGCCGCCAGCAGGACGAGCGCCCATGCCGGCAGGCCACCCGGCAGCGGCAGGGCGACGACCCCGAGGCGCAGCTCGCTCACCTGCCGCAGTTCCCCGTCCCCGTCCCCGACCGCGGAGCCGGCCGCAGCCGACCCGGGCGGGAACGAGGCGCTCACGCCGACGAGCGGCACGCGCTCGCCGAGCCGGCCCACCCGCGCGATCGCAGCCGCATCGCCGGCGACCACGACGGCCGTGCCACCCGCCGTGCGCTCGATCGTGCCGGTCACGTTCAACGCCTCGCCCGGCTCGATACGGGGAAGAATCGACGCGGCGTCCCCCTCGAGCCGCACGTCGCCGACCGCGGTCCCGTCATCGAGTGTGATGCCGTCGATGCGCACCGCCGAGACGAGCCCGCCGACACGCACCAGCTGACCCACATGCGTGTCCAGCTCGGCGAGGTCGACGTCGAGCGCGGTGGCGGTGCTCGCGCCGGCCGCACCGGCGGGCGGTCCCGCCGAGCCGCCGCCCCGGTTGCCATCCCTCGCCGCGTGCGAGGTCGCGCTGCCGGGAGCGGCCGATCGCGCCGGCCCGAGGGCGACATCGGCCGAGGAACGCGGCAGGACGGCCAGGCGTTGGTCCGAGGTGCCGCTGGACGGGCGCCGCACGATCCCTGCGATCGTCGCGTCCCTCCCCTCCACGAGTGCGGTCGAGGGCACGCCGCTGCTGGCCGTTCCCTGGATCGCGACGAACGCCCCACCGGCGAGGCGGATCTCGGCGCGCCACGTCGCGCCGTAGCGGCGCACACCCAGTACGTGGCCACTGGCACGCACCAGTTGCCACTCGTCCGCCGACGCCGGCGCGGCCGAGAGCGGACGCGGTGCGGGGGCCGCGCCGTGTCCAAGCACCGTCGCCGTCGTCGCCACGAACTGCGGCGCCCCCGTGAGCGTTCCGGCCTGCCCGGTCGCGCGGACGCGGTCGCCGATCGTCACCGCCGGCCCGCTGGCGGGCAGGAACAGCAGGATTCCGCCGCCGGCGTCCTGGACGACAACGCGGCGGGCGTCACGGTCGATGAAGCCCGGGAGCGTGGTGACGGTCGCTTCGATCGTGACGGTGCTGTGGGCGCGCGCCCGCGCCTGTGCGATCGTCACGACGGGTGCACGGGCGGGCGGCGACGGGGCGCTCGGGTCGCCGGTGCTCCCCGCGACGGGACCGTTCGACCCATCTCCCGCGCCGGTGAGTCGCACCACGTCCGCCCCGTCGCGCGGCCAGATGCGGTAGCCGTCGGTGGCGCTCGAACGAGACCAGCGCTGTCCGGCGATGCCAGTGACCTGTAGACGCACTCCGCGCTCGATGCCGGTCGCACACGGGTGCCAGCAGGAGACGGTGAGCGTGCCGGCGGAGTCCGTCACGACCAGCGTCGTCGCGCCCGATGCGGCACGTGTCACGCGCGAAACGAGACCGAAACCGCGCACCAGGAGCCCCTCGACCGCCTCGCCAAGGTCGTTCGAGGCGACGCTCCGCGGCTCGGGAACGACCTCCGCGCCGACCAGCGCCACGGCTGCCGCAGAGACGCTCACGGCGAGCGCACCGGAGCGCGACACGAGCGTGCCACTGGCCGTCACACGGTCGCCACGCGCAAGGATCGGCGCCTCGCGCGCAGGCAGCAGGACGAGGATGCCACCGGTCGCATCCTGCACGGCGACCGTCCGCAGGTCGACGATCGCGCCGCTTTCGGCGGTGACCACGCCCTCGACGGCGACCGACGACCCGAGCGGGAGCCGGCGTGCCGAGCCGATCGGGATAGGCGCATCCGCCGCAGCCGCGGGCGTCGGGCCCGGGGAGGGGCTCGGCGAAATCTCCGGGCTTGGAGACGGCGCAGGGTCGAGAGAAGCCGAGGGCGTCGGGGATGAGGTCGGCGAGGGATCGAGTAGGCGAACCACGTCGGACCGATCCCGCACGTACAGTCGGTAGCCGGCGGCTCCGCCGCCCGAGTCGTGCTGACCCAGCACGCCAGTGACTGCGACCCGGGCGCCAGACGGAAGGTCTGCCGTCACGACGCCGCTCGTCGTGACGGCGACCACGCGCAGCGCACCGCTCCCGTCGTCGACCTCGACGCCGAACCCGTCCGCAAGGCTGGTGCGCACACTCCCCACGACACCTGCCACCGTGAGTTGCCGACCCTCCCACGACTCCACAGCGGCACCGGTCGGTACCAGCAGTGGGGCGCCGAGCGTCGGCATCGGCGCCGCGACCAGGTTCGCGGACGCCGACACCCGCAGGATGCGCTGGCCGTAGCGCGTGTCGAGCGTGCCGCTCGCGAGCGCGCCATCGCCGACCGCCAGCGACGGCCACGCTGTCGTGAGGTGGATCGCGATCCCCGCGGTGCCGTCTTCGAGGAACGCCTCGAGGCCTGACTCCACGAACCCGACCGGAGTGGTCAGGATGCCGCCGATCGTCGCAGCCGAACCGTCGGGAAGGGCGCGCGCTTGCGCGATCGTCAGCACGACGGGGGTCGGCGTCGGCGTTGGGCTGGGCGGCGGCGTGGGCGCTGGGCTGGGCGACGGGGTCGGCGTCGCGCCGGAGGTCGGCGTCGGCGTCGGGCTGGGCGGCGGGGTCGGCGTCGCGCCGGAGGTCGGCGTCGGCGTCGGCTGCGGGGCCGTCGGCGTCGGGGCGGGCGGCGTCGGGTCGACGGTCGGCGAAGCGGACGGCGCGAGTGTCGAGTCGGGCGATGGCGGCGCCGCGGGCACCGGCGGATCGCTCAGGCGCTGCAGTGTCGGCGTCTCGCAGACGTGGAAGTCGCCCGCATTGTCGTTGGTGTCGCGCCCGTTGCCGGCGAGCCCACCCGGCGCTCGCTCGATGCTCGATCCTGCGGCCGGCGCAGGTGCGGGGGCGCCCTCGGCGTAGCCGTTCGAGACATCGCCCCAGATGACCGCATCGAGCGGCGCCCCTCCCACCGACCGCAGCACGACGCCGCCCCCGCTGGCCGACAAACCACCCGCGTACGTTGCGTCGGCGCCCGTCGCGTAGATGCCGGCTGCGTTGGCGACCAGCACGTGGCGGCCCGGACCGACGCTGGCTGGCGCGCTCCAGGCGACTTTGCGGCTGACGGTGCCGCCGGTCGAGGTGACATAGGCGAGCTCGAGCCCTGCGAGGTCGACCGTGTCAGGGCCGGCGTTGTACAGCTCGATGAACTCGTCTGAGGCACTCGAGATCGGAA
>JAJYNJ010000094.1 GCA_021786385.1 Chloroflexota bacterium | reverse complement strand
TCGCCTTGGCCGCATCGGCGATCGCGACGTCCCAGCCGTAGCGCTCCAAGGTGTCGTGCACGAAGCGCGCACCGTTCATCGACTCGATCGCCGCCTCGACCGGCTGGCCATGGCGGGCGATCCGTTCGGCGAGCGTGCGCAGGGCGTCGGCATCGGGGCGCACCGCAAGGAGGTCGACGCTCTGGCCCTCCTCGTCGAGGACGTGCACATCGAGCTTCTGGCGTGACAGGTCCAATCCGGCGTACAACATGTCTCGGGCCTCCTGGCGGTTGGTTCCCTCGAGAACCCACTGTCCCACCAACGGGGCCCTCTACATGGCAGTCATGGTGCGGGTGCTGACGGGGCGCCTCGTTGCGAGGCATCGACGGGCCACGGCCCCGCTTCCGGCGACGTTCCGGTTCATGCCGAGTATCGTGTCCCGCCACCACAGCCGTACCATCAGACGCCGGTGCCATCTGGCACATGCTCTGGAAATCGGAACCCCTCGCTCCCGGCAGGCCCCTGTCTGTCCTGTGGCCGCCTGATGCCCCTGTCTTCAGATGGGACCGCCAGACTATTCGATCCAACCCGGTCCTTCCCCGAATAGGCGATCAGGCGATGAGCGGAGCTCCGCCTCGCAGCGCAACGCGCAACCATCACATCGCCCGCCCATCGCGGCGCCTTCCTTGACGCCGATAAGGATCAGGCCGACCCGGCCCGTGTTGGCCATCGCCGCCACCGTCTCCACGAAACGGTCACGTGCGCCGCTGCGCTCATCCAGTGCGCGTCTCCGCCTCGCGCCGCCCAGGGGCAACCAGCGTCTTCAGCCGGTCGCGTTCCTCCGGCAGAAGCCCGGCCGGTCGCACCCCGCGGCTGGCACCTGCCAACTTGAGGAGCGTCGAGCGGGTCGCCAGCCGGGGCTGGGACTGGGCGAGGCGCTCCCAGACGGGCACCGCGCCCAGCGCCTGGAGCTCGGCGAGTGTGGTGATCCCGACCGCGCGCAAGGCCGCCGCGAGCGTCGCGCCGATGTTCACCGCGGCCCCGATCTCGTCGTCACGTGCCGGTCGGCGGCTGCGCGGCGGGCGGCCCCGGGGCACCGTGCCAACGCCGGCACGGCGGGCCAGGTGGCCGGCCGGGGCGGGTCGGCCCAGGTGGTACCCCTGCGCGAAGGGTACCCCCAGCTGGTCCAGCGCCCGCGCCTCGGCCTCGCTCTCCACGCCCTCGGCGATGAGCGTGGCGCCGGTGCGAGCCCCGAAGTGCACGAGCCCTGCTACGAGCGCCTGGCGGGCCGGATCGCGCCCGATGGCATGCACGAGCGATCGGTCGAGCTTCACGTAGTCGGGCCGCAGCTCCAAGATGTGGCGGAAGCTCGCGAACCCGGCGCCCGCATCGTCGACCGCGAGACGCACGCCCGGCCCGAGCCGCTCGAGGGCCGTCCGCAGTGCCGCGTAGTCGGTGATCCGCAGGTGCTCGGTGAGCTCCAGCACGACCGACGCGCGTGCCTCGCGCAGGACCGACGCGAGGGCGTCCCCGGCAAGCACGACCTCCGGTGACACGTTGAGGTTGAGCCAGGCTGAGGCCGGGAGCTCGCGGGCGGCCGCCATGGCTGCGCGCAGGGTGGCCGTCTCGAGTGCGAGCGACAGTCCGCAGCGCTGCGCGTCGGCGAAGACGCGCTCGGGCGCCGATCCGTCCGCGAAGCGGGTGAGCGCCTCGCAGCCGACGAGGGTGCGTGTGCGCAGCTGCACGATGGGTTGGAACACGGGGACGAACGCGTCCGTCTCGAGGATGGCACCGATGCGGGCCGCGACAAGGGCCTGGCGCCCCCGCATGCGCAGGGCAGGACCGAGCAGCGCGCCAGCGACGGCGGCGATCACCGTGAGGGCCGGGAGCCGGTCGGCGAGCCCGACTCCGCCATCCTCCCCGACCGCGACCAAGAGGGCGATGGGGTCGACGTCCGCACGCACCGGTAGGTAGGCGAGCTGGCGGGTCCGTTCGGCGGCGAGGAGGGCGGCATAGGGGTGGCCCGCTCGCGGATGCCAGGCCTCGAGCCAAGGACCGCGGCGCGCCCCTTGGCGCAGCTCGGCGACGCGCGCCGCGGGGAGCGGCCCGAGCATGGGCAGCGCGTGGCCCGCGAGCACCGCCGCCAACCCCGTCGCCCTGCCATCCGGGTCGAGACTCCAGAGGCCAGCCCCGCGCAGCCCGGGCAGCTGTGCCACGGCCGTCACGATCGCCATCGCGGTCGCCTCGGGCGTCGCCCCGGCCCGGAGCGCGTGCAACGCAGTGGCCACCTCGGCGCGCTCCTGCTGCAGGAGCGCGAGCTGCTCGGCAAGGCTGCGCTCGGGGCTGACGTCGCGCTGGACGGCGACCGCCCCGATCGGGTGCCCCGCGGCATCGCGGATCGGGGCGACGGTGGCGGCGAGATAGAGGGGCGAGCCATCGCGCCGCCGATGGAGCAGCTCGCCCTGCCAGACCTGCCCGCGCCGCACCGCGGCCGCCATGGCGCGGTAGGTGGCCGACTGCTCGGTCCCCAGGGAGGTGGTGCGCTGGCCCAGCAGCTCGGTCCGGTCGCGCTCGCTCATCCGCTCGAACGCCGCGTTGACATAGCGGATCGTGCCGTCGAGATCGGTGACGACGATCGCGTCCGCGGCATGTTCGACCGCTGCTGCGAGCCAGGTCGGATCGAGCGCCGCACCACCGTCCGGATGCGCCAGGGTCGCGCGCCGCGGCGTCTGCCCGCGTGTGCGACGAGCGGGTGTCACCGCGGGTGTTGACTCCTCCATCCCCGTCCTGTGCTGCGCGCTCCGGCGGGTCACTCGCCGGCCGTGCGGTGGCCATGGGCCTGCCCGGGCACCCCATCGCCATCTGACCGTACCTGGGGTGCGGCCGGGCGGCCCATCCCTCGATCGGGCTACGTGGACCATGCAGTAGTACTTGCAATATCGCGCTGGCCGACAGCCCGGCAGGCCCCCTCCTCACGGCGGGCGGGCGGTCCGCTGTGCGACGGGGCAGCGGGAAGCGCGCGGCGCCGCCCTCAACCGGCCCGCCGAAGGTGCCATGTCGGCGGGGACGGAAGTGCCGAAATCCGCCGGGGTGCTCTGCCCTACGGTAGGGGCGATGGTGCGAGGATCGCTGTTTCGCCGCCTGTGCCGGGTGCGCGCCCGTGCGGCCGTGCGCGCCCGTGCGGCCGCGCGCGCCCTGCTCGGCGCTGGCGCCGTGCGACGACGGTGCCCGCGACGCGTGGCCGGGCGGGCCCAGGCCCTGGTCGAGTTCGCGCTGCTCCTGCCGCTGTTGCTGCTGCTGGTGCTGGTCGCGATCGACGCCGGGCGGCTCTTCTTCACCGAGATCGCACTCACCAACGCGGCGCGTGAGGGCGCCGCCTACGGCGCCGGCAATCCGACCGACACGAGCGGCATCAGCGCCCACGTGCAGGTCGAGGCGAACGTGCAGACCCAGGCGGGGGAACACCCCATCGCGGTCACGGTGACCTGCGCCGACCCATCGGGTGCCACCATCGCGTGCGCGACCGCCCCTGGTGGCAACGGCCCGGGCAACACCATCACGGTGAGCGTGCGTGAGCCCTTCAGCTTTCTGACTCCGCTCATCAACGGGTTCTTCGGCAACTCGCTGCAGCTTGGCGGCTCGGCCACCGCGGCGGTCTTCGGGCTGGCCGCCTACGGCGGAGCCTCGCAGCCGCCCGGCTGCTCGCCCCCCTCGCTCGCCGCCTTCATTGCCACCGTCAGCGGCCTGACGGTGGCGCTCGATGCCTCGGCGTCGCTCCCCCACAGCGGGCCTTGCGCCATCTCCGGTTACGCCTGGGACATGGGCGACGGGCTCACACCCTTTCCGCCGGTGGTCGGGCGCACCGCGAGCTACACGTATGCCGCCGCGGGCACCTACGTGGTCACCCTCACGGTGACGAACGCCGCCGGGTCGACGAGCACCACCCAGAGCGTCACGGTGGGCGGCAGCGCGAGCGCCACGCCGTCCGCCTCGTCCAGCCCGTCCGCCTCCCCTTCGCCCAGCCCCTCGCCCAGCCCCGTGTGCACCATGGCGCCCACCTTCACCGTGAGCTTCACCGGACAGGGCAACGGCGCGAAGGCCCACGAGATGACCTTCTATGGCGCCTACACCGGACAGCCCGCGCCGGCGGCCTGGAGCTGGAGCTTCGGGGACGGGACGATCGGCACCGGCCAGAACGACGCCAACGACTATGCCGCCGCGGGTACCTACACGGTCACCCTGACGGTAACGAACGGGAGCTGCAGCGCGGCCCACGCGCTCTCGGTGAGCGTGCCATGAGCGCGGCATGGCGGGGGCGGGAGACCGTCCCGCTCCGGGGCCAGGCGCTCCTCGAGTTCGCGTTGGTGCTGCCGCTCTTCCTCTGGCTGCTGTTCGGGCTCCTCGATCTGGGCCGGCTCGTGTACCAGAACAGCGTGGTCTCCCAGGCTGCGCGGGAGGGGGCCCGCGTGGCGGCCGTGGAGGCGAGCTGGATCAGCTCGTCGGCGACGAGCTGCGGGACACCGGGCGGGCCGGTCTGCCCGGCCAACGCCGCGGCGTTCGGCGCGGACGTGCTCGCGGCCGTCAACCGCATGGTGGCGCCGCTCGGTCCCGTGCCGGGCACGGACGTCTTCTACAGCTGCGACGCGACGACTCCGCCGAGCGGCAGCTGGACCACCCAGAGCTGCGTGGCGGACGCGACCGGTGATCTCGTGTCGGTCCGCGTGGTGCTGCCGTTCACGCCGATCACACCGCTGATCGGTCAATGGGTGGGCCAGGTCACGACCGCGGGCGCCGCCACCATGGTCATCAACTAGGGAGCCGGCGATGGAGCACCCAGATGTGGCGCGCCGCGGGCGAGGGCAAGTCCTCGTCCTCTTCGCGCTCGCCCTCACCGTCCTCCTCTTGGGCGTGGGCCTCGTGATCGACGGCGGGTACGCCCTGGCGCAGCGGCGAGTGGCCCAGAACGCGGCCGACTTCGCCGCGCTCGCCGGCGCGCGCGTGGTCGCGGAGTGGATCAACGGCGATACGACCGACGGCACCGATGCCAACGTGGCGGCGGCGATCACGGCCTCGATCGCGGCCACCGGCGGGACCCCGGTCGCCTTCGGCGCCGTGGGCAGCCCCCGCTACGTGGCGGGCGACGGGACGCTCGGCGGCTACGTCGGTGCGGGAACGATCCCCGCGGGCAGCGTGGGCGTCTCGGTGGGCACCTCGCGCAGCTGGCGGCCCTTCTTTGTCGGGATCATCGGGATCACCCGCTGGACCGCGAGCGCCACGGCCACCGCGCTGGGCGGCTACGCGGCCGGTGGGCCACCCGGTCCGGTCTTCCCAGCGGGGATCGCGGAGGCGTTCTTCGTGGGACGCCAGCCCTGTGCGGGGCCACTCAGCACGAACCCCGCGAGCCCCTGCTATCCGCAGCGGCTGAGCACCGGGTCGGTGAACGTGCCGGGCGGGTTCGGCTGGCTGAAGTTCGGCTGCGCCGGCTACGGCCTCGGGCAGAGCGCGCCGGCCAACGCGGGGGGTTGCCAGACCAGCGCCACCTTCCTCCAGACCGAGATCGACGCCGCCCAGAGCTACGGCTGCTGTACGGCGGTCAGGCTCCCCGGCAGCCCCGACGAGATCGGCAGCCTGCCCGGCAACAAGGCCAGTGCGGACTGCTCCACCCTCGTCCAGAGCGGCCGCACGGTGACCGTCGCGGTCTGGGACACCGCGGGCGGCCAGGGCGCCAACGCTTGGTATCACATCGTGGGCTTCACGGGCTTCCAGATCACCGCCTGCGACGGCGGTGCCGACCTCCAAGGCGTCTGGCGCCAGCCCTTCTGGTTGGGACCGACCACCACATCCCCGGGGTTCGCGGGCGCGCCCTTGGCGGCTCAGCTGGTGCGCTGACGGCACGCGACGACACCGGGACACCGGCCCGCGCGGGCGGGGTGACGGCGGTCGCCGAGCGGCGTCACAGGTTCCCGCCCATGACCAACCGGTGCGTAGCGTGGCGCACACGGGAAAGAGGTTCCGCACGACTCGACACAGGCTCGGGGCGGAAGCCAAGCGTCATGAGCGGACGCCGCGGGATCAGCGCACCACGGCGGGGACGGTCCAGTGCGCGCCGCTCACGTCGTACACCGTGATCGTGAGCTGCTCTCCGGGGTGGAGCGCGAGGTTGGGCACGGCGGGCGGCAGGTCGAGCGCAGCCTTCGCCGACAAGGGAAGAACCAGCGCGAACTGGTTCACTCTCGCGGCGGACAGGGGCGTCTCGTTCTTCACCGCGGTCTTCGGCAGCAGCGCCAGCTGCGCCTGGGCGAAGTCCTCGACCGGCAGACCGTCCGCGAGCACCTTGACGCTCACGATGAAGGCGCCGTACGTGTCCGGCCCGTCGTTGCGGTAGAGCGTGAGGTGCACCGTGCCGTCCTGACTGACCGACGGATCGGTGAGCACGACGTTCGGAACCTTGCTGGCATTGTAGAGTTGGCCCCAGAGACCGCTGTGGAACGCCTGGTAGGTCCCGAGCGTGATGATCGACGTCACGATCGCGATGACGAGCACGCTCCAGCGCAGGTGCCCGCTGCCGCTGCGCCCCGGGTTGTCGCCGCTGAAGAGCACCCGGAACCAGGCCTGCTGCTCCAGCCAAGGCCTGCGCCGGAGGATCAGCCCGTCGAGGGAGATCGGCCCTCCTCCGGCGAGGGTCGCCGCGCCGCCGATCCCGACGAGCAGGGAGCCGATCTGCCATTCGTCGACGCAGGTGGAGCCGAGCCAACCCGAGCCGAGCAAGATCCCGAGCGCGAGGAGGCCGGTACCGACGGCGGCCAGACGGGTCAGGAGACCCAGGATGAGGAGGGATCCAGTGAGTCCCTCGAGGACGGTGAAGACGACGAGGAAGGCCTGGAGCAGCGGTGGAGTGTGGATGAGGTAGTCGATCAGCGGGCCGACGACGATCGCGTGGGGCAGGAAGTGCACGAATGCATGCCCCATGTACTGGGGCGAGCCGGGATCCAGCTTCGCTGGCACGTCGATTACGCGGCGGATGAACGCCGATAGGAACATCCAGCCGGCGATCCAGCGGATGGGCGTCAACAGGAGCCCCGCCCAGGCGGTCGGTGTGAACGGCTCATCCGCTCCGCTCGACCTGCTCGCAGACGTAGTGACGGACAACGGCATGACCTCCTGGCCTCAGCACCTTGGGCACGTTCACGACGGGACCGTCGCTGCTAACGGGCCGCTGGCCGCAAGCCCCAGATCAGGTCCGCACCTCACTCCGCTCGGGGTTGACGATACCCGTGAGCATCAGCAACAGAACAGGGCCGAAGGCCCCAAGGAGGCTGCGTCGGCAATCGCTCTCGCAGTGACAATCGCCCCGGCCGTGAGACGGGAACCGGGCGCGGACCGGGGTCGACCGGTGGCGGGTAGCTACCGCGGCGGGATCCTCAGCCCGCCCTGGCATGGATCGGCCCAGGATCGATCGCCGCCGGCGAGGCGGCGGGCGCCAGTGGGCTCAGATCAGGGTATGTCGGCGTTGCCAGGACCTGGAAGGTGTCGAGCGGCCAGTAGCGCAGCCAGGCCCGGCCGATGATGTTCGCGATCGGTACCGGCCCGAAGACCCGCGAATCCTGCGACACCTTGCGGTAGTCGCCCATCAGGAAGAGCGCGTTCGGCGGCACGACCCAGTGATGCAGTGAACTCTTGGGCTCGGTGCTGTCTCCTGGGTGGACGTACGGTTCGCTGATCTCCTGACCGTTGATGAAGACGTGCCCGTTGCGCAGGTCGAGGACGTCCCCGGGCAGGCCGATCACGCGCTTGATGTAGGGGGTCGAGCTGGACGAGGGGGTCGAGCTGGACGACCCGCCGGGCGGGGTGAAGACCACGATGTCGCCGCGCTTGTACGGATCGAAGCGCGGGGTCAACTTGTCCACCAGCACGTACTGATGCGGCAGGAGGGTGTTCTCCATGCTCTGCTGCTCGACCTGGTACGGCTGTGCGACGAAGGTCTGGATGACCAAGAAGATGATGAGGGTCAGGACGAGGGTCTCGGCGGCCTCGAGGAGGCAGCCGCGCGCGCTCGATCACGCGGGATGATGGTCGTTCGTCACAAGGCGGGAGTATAGGTATCTATGCAACCTAGGGCGGTTCGCCGTCGCTCTTGCGGTCGCGCGTTCGAGCCGCCATACTGCTCTGCATGAGTCATCAGCCGCGCGCCTGCGTGTGTATGTGTCGGCGGCCCCGCCGTCCGGAGGATGGGGTCTGAGGTCACGCGGGACCCGCTAGGCGGGTGACGACGGGGCCGCAGGCTGGTCCCGGGGCCGCAGCTCTCAGAGGCTGCGGCTCTTTTGTTTCCTCTGGCCGGTGCGGGCGAGTGCCGCTGGCGCACTACCGATCGCGGAGTTCGGGACCGCCCCGCATCCCTGGCGCCCCCAGGCGCCCTCTGGCCACCACGAGGAGCGATCCGATGCAACCCAGCCCAGCGCCCCAGGCGTCGGCCGAACCGGCGGCGGAGATTACCCGCCTCGCTGAGATGATCGCCCGGCGTCGGCGGGGCCTCGTCGACGAAGAGGACTTTCGGCGGCTTCGCCTCCAGCACGGCGTCTATGGGATCCGCGGCCAAACGGACGTCCACATGCTCCGCGTCAAGCTGCCGGCCGGGGTGCTCGACGCGGCGCAGTGCGAGCGCTTGGGCGAGATCGTCGACCGGTTTGGGCGCGGCATGGGGCACCTCACCACCCGCCAGGACATCGAGCTCCACTGGGTCGCGTTGGAGCAGGTGCCCGAGGTCCTTCGCCTGCTGGCCGAGGTGGGTCTGACCACCCGCGAGGCGTGCGGCAATGTCGTACGCAACATCACCGCTTGCCCACTCGCCGGGGTCTGCACGAGCGAGGTGTTCGACGTCACCCCCTACGCGGCCGCCGTTGCGCGCCACTTGCTGCGCAATCCGATCTGCCAGACGTTGCCGCGCAAGTTCAAGATCGCCTTCTCCGGGTGCGCCACCGACTGCGTCGCTACAGGCATCCACGACGTCGGGGCGGTCGCCGTCGTCCAAGAGGAGGCCGGGATCAGACACCTCGGCTTCCGCGTGTATGTGGGCGGTGGCCTGGGTCCGCTGCCCCGGGCAGCGCAGCTGCTCGAGCCGTTCACCCCGGCCGAACAGCTGATCCTGACCATCGAGTCCATCGTCCGGGTCTTCGATCGGCTGGGAAACCGTGAGAACCTCGCCCGGGCGCGCCTCAAGTTCCTCGTCGCCGAGGTGGGCATCGACGCTGTGCGCCAGGCCGTGTTGCGCGAGCGACGCATGCTCTGGTCCGCCTGGTCCGGAGAGCCGCCGCAGCCTGTGGCTCCGCCGGGAGCACCCGGCGCCGCGGAAGGACTGCGCACCGAAGCTGGTCCCCGACCCGGCGGCCCCGGCGGTGCGCCGTCTGGCGCCGGCCTCCCGGGCTCGCCTGGACCCCGGCGGGTCCCGCTGACGTTCGGGCCGTGGCACCGGACCAACGTGCGCCCCCAGCGTCAGCCCGGATATCGCGCCGTCTACGTCACCGTGCCCGGTGGCGACCTGAGCGGCCGCCAGCTGCGTGCCCTTGCGGAGCTGCTGCGTCGCGTGCCCGGCCTCGAGTTGCGCACCGAGATCGGTCAGAACCTCGTGCTGCGCTGGGTGCCTGAGGCCTGGTTGCCCAGCGTCTACGTCGCCTTGGCCGAGATGGGGCTCGGGGAGCCGGGCGCCCACAGCATCGCCGATGTGGTGAGCTGCCCCGGGGCCGATACCTGCAACCTGGCGATCACCTACGCCCACCGACTCGCGCTCGAGCTGGGGCGGCGGCTGGCCGAGCGTCCCGATCTCGCCCGTGCCGATGACCTGCAGGGGGTGAACATCAAGGTGAGCGGCTGCACGAACGCGTGCGGCCAGCACCATCTCGCCACGATCGGGCTGTACGGCGGGGTGCGCAAGGTCGGCACACGGCAGGTTCCCTCGTACGAGCTCCTGCTGGGTGGAGAGGTGCGCGACGGCTCGGTCACCTTCGCCCAACCGGTGATGCGCCTTCCCGCCCGGCGCGTCCCGGACGCCGTCTTCCGGCTGATCGAACAGTACCGCGCGGAGCGGCTGGACGGTGAGTCGTTCCTGGACTGGGTCCGGCGCAACCAGGAGACCCCGCCCGGCGACGACCGTACGCCGGGCGCGCCGACCCCGGCGAGGACCGAGCCCACCGACGAGACTGGAGGAGTCCGATGACCGACATGGCGCCGATGACCGACGCGCTCCCCGCTGCCCGCCAACCTGCCGAGCCGACTCGGCGTACCAACGGCCTGCGCGAGGCGGTCCGAGAGGCGCTGGCCGACTTGGCCGAGATCCAACCGTACGAGGTGTCACCCGAGCTCTACCGCGACTGGAACGAGGATGAGGCATTCGCGGTCGCCATCGGACGCGGTGAGTGCGCTTCCTGACGGAGGGGCCGGCGTTCCGCGGCGCGAGGCAACGGTGCAGGTCTATCCGATCGGCCTGACCGGCCTCCAAGAGCGACGCTGCGTCGTCGTCGGGGGTGGCGCCGTCGCCCAGCGCAAGGTGGCGGGCCTTCTCGCCGGCGGTGCCCGCGTGACGGTGGTCAGCCCTGCGCTGACGGTGCGCCTGCGCCGCTGGGCGGCAGCGGGTCGCGTGCTCCACGTACCTCGCACCTATCGACCAGGCGACCTGGCCGGGGCGTTCCTCGCCATCGCGGCCAGCAGTGACCCTGCCGTCAACGAGGCAGTGTGGCGGGAGGCGGAAGGCAGCGGCGTCCTCGCCAGCTGCGTCGACGACCCGGCCCGCTCGCACTTCGTCGCGCCCGCCGCGCTTCGGCGTGGCGAGCTCGTCGTCTCCATCGCCACCAGCGGCCGAAGCCCCGCCCTTGCGGCGGAACTGAAACGGATGCTCGGACGGGCGATCGGGCGCGAGCACGGCAAGCTCGTGCGCCTGGCCGGGGAGTTGCGGCCCCGATCGGGGAAGCTCCCCCGCGAACGGAGTCGTGCCTTCGCGCGTGCCCTGCTCGAGGGCAGGGTCCTCCCGCTGCTGGCGTGCGGGAGGGACGCCGCGGCCAAGGCCGAGGCGGAGGCGATCCTGCGCGAGATCGAGACGGGTCGCCCGCACCGTGCCGCCGACCCACCTGAGCGCACCGCCGACCGGCCACCGTCCGGCGAGTCAGGAGGGGTCGGCACGGTGTGCCTCGTCGGCGCCGGCCCGGGCGATCCGGGACTCATCACGATCAGCGGTCGCGAGTGCCTCGAGCGCGCCGACGTCGTCATCGCCGACCGCCTGGTCCACCCGGCTCTGCTGCGCTACACCCGGCCCGGCTGTGAGGTGGTGCGCCGCGAGCATCACGCCGGAGATTTCGGCAGCGTTTGCGAGCTGATGGTCGAGCGAGCGCGGCAGGGGCAGACGGTCGTCCGGCTCCAAGCCGGAGACCCACTCCTGTTCGCGCGCGGCGGAGAGGAACTCGAGTGTCTGGCGAGCCGCGGGATCCCCGTGCGGGTGGTGCCAGGCGTGTCGTCCGCGCTGGCTGGGCCGGCCTGCGCCGGAATCCCGCTGACCGATCGGCGGTTTTCATCATCGGTGGCCCTCGTGACCGGGCACGAAGCGCAAGCGAACGGAGGGCCGGGCGTCGCGTGGGATCAGCTCGGCCGAAGCCCCGGTACGCTGGTGATCCTCATGGGGCTGCGCAACCTCCCTGGGCTGGTGCAGCGTCTGGTCGAGGCAGGGCGGCCCGCGGACACCCCTGCGGCCGTGATCTCCAATGCCAGCCTGCCGGAACAGCGGACCGTCGTCAGCACCCTCGGCCGGGTCGTCGAGGAAGTACGTGCAGCGCGGCTCGATCCGCCCGCGGTGATCGTCGTCGGCGCCGTGGTCGCGCTACGCGAGCGCCTGGGCGGCGCGGCCGGGCGGTGACGCCTGCCGGCGGATCAGCCCCCGCTGGCTCGCGTCCCCACCCGCTCCGACTTCGCGCGATCCGCCCCATCCCAGGCAGACCGGCGTCGGGGAGCCTACCTGAGCGGGTTGACGGTGACGAGCAGGAGGGCGATCGCGCTCGCCAAGAGGATGATTGCAAGGACCGTCGAGTAGGCGTCGAGGTGCGCGCGCATGGGCATCACTCGGGCGTCGCCGCGACACCGGCGGAGGGTAGCGTGCCAGCCGGCGGGGTGCCGGCGCCCGACACCGGCCGCGCGGAGCGTCCGGAGGTCGCCCTTGTCGCTGCCCGCCGCGGCCAATGATCCTGCACGCGTCCCATCTGCTGGGCCAGCACCATGAGCGCGACGGCGCTCGCGCCCAGCCAGGCGATGTCGCCCCGGCCAGGCCCGAAGAAGCCCGCCAGCCCCGTTCCCAGTCCGAAGATGCCCACTGCGGAGGCCACCAGGAAGAGGAGGGCCTCGGTGAGTCCACGTCGCCAGTTCATCACGCACGCGCCTTCCTGTGGGACGCGATCGTGTCGTCGTCCGCGTTCGGCAACGGGTAGCGGTAGATCAGGCGGTACAGGCGCAGGCGTTGCGGCAGGCTGCGCAGCCCAGGAAGCAGTGGCACGGCCACCAGGAAGACGAGGGCGAAGGCGAGGTTCCACAGCGTGAAGCCGAGGCCTGTCGCCCCGCCGGGCAGGAGCACGTGGATGATGGCCGGGATGATCAGGTACCACGGGCCGACCGGGAACCCGCGCTCTTTCACCATGCCCCACTGATCATCGGTGAGGCCCTGGTCAATCGCGGTGTTGAGCATCTGCGGCTCGTCGTAGAGCCAGATCGTGGCCAGGTGCAGCGAATGGCCCGGGTGCAGTGCCGTCAGATACATCTGTAGGTAGCCGCCCTGGGCGAGGCGGTCACTGGCTTGCGTCAGCGCGGGTACTGGGCCAAAGTCACCGGACAGCGTCGCGATCTTGCCGTAGTCGGGGCTGGGGGTCGTCCCCATCTCGCCCATGCTGCCCGATTCCTGCGGCGTGATCGTCGCCAGCGCCTTGTCGTAGGCGCTGGCCCACGCCTGACGCTGCGCGGGCGCCGCGCCTTCGTAGGTCGTGAGGGCCCGGCCGACCGAGTCACCCAGGAGGGGCTGGAACGCGTGCAGCGGACCGAGCACGAAGAGTTGATCGGGCGTCGCCCCGACCTCGCCGGTGTTGCTCCACGACGACGAGGTCCCGTCGAGCTCCTGGGTGAACGCAAGGATCGCGCCTCCCGGATCCTTGGCTGCCACCGCGGCGATCTCGTCGCGCGGCCAGTTGGGCGACCCCGCGAAGGCCGCCACCGCGACGATCGCCACCAACAACCCCGCGCCGATGAGTGGGTACTTCCAGAAGCAGTGCCGGACCGGCCGCTCGGGCGGCCTGCGATCCGCCCCACCGGTTTCGATGGCCTCTGGGTGCTCTGCTGCGCTGTCTGATCGCAACGCCTTGGCTCCTTGCTGGTCGGTCGACCTACAGCGGTCGGGCGATGCCCTGGAGACGAACCAGGGTGAGGTGGGCCAGGATCAGCCCGAACATGATCACCGGGATGACCGCGACGTGGATCGAGAGATCGGTGGTGAAGTCTCCAGGCTTGAAGAGGTTGAAGAAGAACGGCTGGATGAAGAGCATGTTGTCCGAGTGCATCGAGACGAACTGGGACTCCCAGTCACCCCGGGCCAGCAGGCCGAAGAGGTTCTCACCAAGCGCCAGGAGGAGTGTGACGATGCCGATCGCCCAGTTCACCCAGCGCCGTCCGCGATAGGCGCCGGTGGCCCATACCCGGATGAGGTGCAGCACGAGGAAGAAGAAGAACGCCTGCGCCGACCAGTAGTGCGTGGCTTTCAGGAATTGGCCAACCGGGTTGGTGAGCCACCAGAACGGGCCTAGCCACGCCAGGAGGATCCCGCTCAACGTCAGGTAGACGAACAGCAGGAACGTGATGCCGCCCATGCAGTACCAGTACGACTCCGCGTAGAAGGGCGCCACTTTCTTGAAGAGCCCGCTGTACGGTCCGACGTAGGCGAACGACTCCAGGATCGCCCGCAGGCGGCCGTGCTCGGCCACGCGCGCCCGGAAGCTGTCACCGTCTGCGGGTCGCTCGCTCTCTTGAGCAGATAAGGCCATTCCGAACCTCATGCCGCGAGGTGCGCCGTGCCGCCCTGACCATCGCAGGCCCTCGGGCATCACGTGCGGCACCTTCGAGGTGATTCAGGACCGCCCTGGCGGTCCTGTCATCGCCAGAAGCGCGACGCTCGGCTGCGGGAACCCGCAGCGGCATTGCGGGTTCCCCAGAGTCGGGCCCGTGTGGCCGGGTGCTACACTCGCCAGCGAGGAACCGCCCTATGATGGCCGAGCTTCGGGTGCTGTTGGCGGAGGACCATGCGGTGGTCCGCGAGGGCACCCGCGAGATCCTCGCGCAAGGCGCGGGTATCGTCGTCGTCGGCGAGGCTGCGGACGGCGCCGAGGCGGTCGCGCTGGCCGAGCGCTTGCGTCCCGACGTCGTGTTGCTCGATCTCAGCCTGCCCGTGCTCAACGGCATCGAGGCGACGCGCCGGATCCGGGCCCACCCGCGGCCGCCGCACGTCCTCATCCTGAGTGCGTACGACGACGAGGACTACGTGGTCGCCGCCGTGGAGGCGGGAGCGAGCGGCTATCTGCTGAAGACCGTGCATGCCGACGATGTGCTCGCGGCCATCCGCGCCGTCGCACGTGGCGAGATCGTCCTGCACCCGACGGTGGCGCACCAGCTGGTTGCGCGGGCTGCCCACGGCGGAGCGCCGGACACCCTGACCGCCCGCGAGTTGGAGGTCCTGCGACTCGCCGCGAGGGGCAACCGCACCAGAGAGATCGCCGCACAGCTCGCCCTGAGCAGCCGGACGATCGAGGCGCACTTCACCAGCATTTTCAACAAGCTCGGCGTCTCGACGCGGGCCGAGGCGATCGTACATGCGGCGTCCCGTGGCTGGGTCAGCCTCGAGCGGGAGCCACCATCGGCATGAGCGCGGGTGCGACCGTCCTCCCGCGCCTGGCCGCCGGGGCCCTTGCCAGTGCCGTCCAGCCGTTGCGCCCCTGGCTGCCGCCTGTTCGCCGTCGGGAGTTCTGGGCGGTCCAGGCACTCGTGGTCCTCATCGCGGGGGGCCATGCGCTCATGGAGACCGTCGGCCATGCGCTCGAGCCACGGGCGCTCTACCTGCTGCCGGCCTCCCTGTACTTCGTGCCGGTCGTGTACGCCGCCCTGAACTTCGGCCTGCGCGGATCCCTTGCCACGGCGCTCTGGAGTGCGGCATTGACCGTGCCCAACATCGTCCTCTGGCACACCGGGCTCGACCGGGTGGGCGAGATCTGGCAGACGGCGATCGTGCTGGCGGTCGCCATCTTCGTCGGTCAGCGCGTGGACCGCGAGACGACCGCCCGCCGTGAAGCGGAGGAGGGCGAACGCGAGCGCCGGTCATCGGAGGCGCGCTACCGCGGGCTCTTCGAGAACGCGGCCGAGGCAGTCCTCTTGATCGACGAGGCCGGCACGGTCGTCGAGGCGAATACCGCCGCGTCCAGGCTGTTGGGTCGGCCGATCGACGCCCTGCGCGGCGCCCAGCTCGCGTCGATTGGCGGTCCCGCGCTCGCGACCCAGCTCGTCGGCCGCGGCCCGCAGGCGATCGTCGCATTGCCGGGAGGACGCGATGGCCGCCCGGTGTGGGTCGAGCCGATCCTGTGCAGCTGCCACGCGCAACCCGACGGAACGCGCGAGCTGCAGGTGATGCTCCACGACGTCACGCTTCAGCAGGAGCGCCAGCAGGGGCTCGAGGAATACGCGCGGCGCATCCTCGCCGCCCGAGAGGAAGAGCGGCGACGGATAGGTCGTGAACTCCACGATGGACCGTTGCAGTTGCTCGTCCTGCTCTGGCGCAAGCTCGACCAACTCGACGGCTTCCGGGGGACGGAACCGAGATCGCTCGTGGTCACCGAGGCCCGGGACCTGGCGCAGGCGACCGCCAAGGAGTTGCGCAGGATCAGCCGCGCGCTGCGCCCGTCGGTGCTCGACGACCTTGGCCTCACCGTGGCCATCAAGTCGGAAGCGGTGGCGCTCGCCCACCGTTCGGGCATCGCCGTGCGGTTCGTGCACCGCGGTGCGGAGCGTCGGCTCGAGTCCGAGGTCGAGTTGATGCTGCTGCGCATCGCCCAGGAGGCGCTCCACAACGTCGAGCGCCATGCAGGAGCCTCGAAGGTGCTCGTCCGGCTCGCCTACGATGCGACGGCGGTCAGGCTGCTGGTGCAGGACAACGGGCGGGGGCTCGACCCCGCGACCTCGGCGGCCGAGCTGCTGGCGGCGGGCAAGCTGGGCCTGGTCGGCATCCAGGAGCGTGCCCGCCTGGCAGGGGCCGAGTGCCGCGTGCGCAGCCCCACGCGGGGCGGGACCCTCGTGGAGGTGACCGTTCCTCAGTGACGGCTAGCGGGGGGCGCGATACTGCGCGGAGGGCGCCCCGTCCCCGGGTCCCGGCTCAGCCCGCGATCGGGTACGCGCCCGCCCAGGCCAGGATGTCGGCCATCAACTGGCTGTAGGCGCGCGCGGGAAAGCCCGGCAGGGCCGCCGACCAGCGCGGGTCGAGGCCCCAGGACCAGTCGAAGGTGCCGGCGTCGAAGACGTGCGCGCCCGAGGGGGTGACCCAGAGGCTCGAGCCTGCGACGTTCGGCCGGAGGCCGTTGGGGTGGACGGGCGTGCGGCTCAGCAGGAGCGCGCCCGCCTGGTGCGAGGCATCGTCGATCTCGTCGCCGATGAGCCCCGGCAGCCGCTGTCCGGGGCGCAAGCCCGTGTTCGGTGCGAAGCGCGCGATATCGGGACCGAGCACCATGGACGCCAGGCCCCAGACGATCCCGCCGTACTCCTCGCCGAGCAGCTCCTTGGGCGGCCGGTTGATCGGAGGGTCCTGGAAGCGCACCGTGGCGGCCGCCGGGTCCCGCGCCGCCAGGGGGTCCCGAGTCAGGCTCTTGTAGCAGACCACCGTGCGGTCCGGGACACCGGCCGAGTCGGGCAGGAGGCGCACCTGCATGTAGGCCATGTTGGCGCCCATGCCCAAGATGCTGACGCCCCGCGCCTCGGCCTGATCGAAGGCGTCGCGGTCGGCACGCAGCCAGTACTCAGGGTGCCCAGAGAGGATGATCACCTGCGAGCCCGAGACGAGCACCGGATCGCGCGCCACGTCGAGATCGGTCGTGTAGGCCGGCGCATAGCCCTCGTCTTCGAGCCAGACGAGGAGCGGGAAGTCGAGCCGGAAGAGCATGCCCGCGCCGTACCCGTGCTCGTAGGGCCGATCGAAGCTCACCTCGGCGGCGCGCCTGAAGGGACCCTTCCACCAGTCGTACAGGTCGGCGCCGCCCCAGCCGTTGTAGGCCTGGTAGCTGAGCATGGGCAGCACGACGAGGAGCGGCGCGGGCCGCGTCGCGGTCACCACGAACGGCACGTAGGCCTGGTAGCCCGACGGGCGGGTGGTGACCTTCACGAGATAGAAGCCGCTGCGCCAGCTCCGCGGGATCGCCAGCGTGGCGCTCACCGGCCAGTGGGTCTCGACCCGGCCCACGGGCAGCGTGGGGTGGGCATCGGGCTGCCAGTGCACGGCGACCTGGGGCACCGTGGCGAGGTGGGTCGCATCGCCCGCGCCGACGCGAAAGACGTCGAGGCGCACGCTGGACTCGATCGCCCGCAGGTGCAGCTCGAGCGTCCCGCCCGCCGGCACGCTCACCTGGCCCGCCCAGCCCGCCACCGCGGACAGGTTCGGGCGGGCGAGGTGCCAGTCGGCGAGCGCCGCACCAGGCTCGAGCGGGACCGGGGCCTCGCCGTACTGGTAGACCCGCAGGAGCGTGGCGAGGTCGGGGCGCGGCCCACCGATCGGACGGCGCGCGCCGAGGCGGGGTGCTCGTGGGGCGCCACTGCCGGCGGGCGAGGGCGTGGCCGCGCGGGCGACAGGGCTCGCCGCGGGGCTCCCCGCCGATGCGCCAGTGCCGAGCGCCGGGAGAGCGGTGGCCGGGCGCAACGACGGGCGAGGCGCGCTGACACAGCCGGCAGACAGGAGTGCTACCCCCAGCATGCACAGCAGCCGCCGGGCCCGTGGGTGCGCCATGGCGGCCATGGTACGCGCGCCCGGTGCGGTCTGGTTCGACGGCTGCCCGGCGCCACGCCGCTCGGCCGCGGGGGCGTCCGGTCCGAGCGGCGTGGATCTGCCTGGGACGCGGGGTGCGCGCCAATTCACGTCGCCAGCGAACCGAGAGACCCTGCCGAACGGCTCGGCCATGTGGCACACCCGGCTGCCTAGTCGAGCGGGGCTTGCTGCCCCGCCGATCGGGTGTGGCATGGCGCGGGGCGACACGCCATCCTTGATACCGGACGCGAAGGGCGAGGTACCGATGGGCTATCGCTTCCAGTTCGACCGCACGAATTGCCTCAATTGCGGCGTCTGCATGGACGTGTGCCCGGTCCAGGCGCTCGACATGAGCCGCACGAGCACCGCGCCCATCGAGGCCGGCCCGGAGGCCCTCACGTGGTCCGGCCGGCCGGCGTCCGGCAAGCCGTGGATGATGGAGTTCCCGGTCCAGGTCGGGGAGTGCATCGGCTGCCAGATCTGCGCCGCGGAATGCCCGACCAACGTCATCGCGATCGAGGCGCTGCCCGCGACCGAGGTCCTCGCCCTTGCCTCTGCGCAAGGCCCGATCATCCACGCGCCCGCCACCGAGACCGGCTGGGTCGCACTCTCTGCCTACACCCGCGAGTCGCTGAAGGCGGAGCACACGGACCCCTGGGGTTCGCTCCTCCGCTGGCGTTCGACGCGCCGGACGGAGCCCTG
The DNA here is from genome assembly GCA_021786385.1 of Chloroflexota bacterium. Taxonomy (GTDB): domain Bacteria; phylum Chloroflexota; class Limnocylindria; order Limnocylindrales; family CSP1-4; genus JAJYNJ01. The sequence goes on along the minus strand of JAJYNJ010000094.1, from coordinate 3,938 downwards.
GCAGAGCTGGCGTTCGTGGATGGCCCCGGGCGAGGCGCGTCTGACGGCGCCTTGCCAGGAAGCCTGCCCCGTCGGCACCGATGCCGGCCTGTATGTCGCGCTGGTGGCCGAGGGACGCTATGCCGACGCGCTCGCGGTGGCCGCCGAGTACAACCCCTTCCCGTCGATCTGCGGCCGGGTCTGCACCGCACCGTGCGAGGCCGCCTGTCGGCGTGGCGTGCTCGACGAGCCGATCGCGATCCGGGAGCTGAAGCGCTTCGCCGCGGACCATGGCATGGAGGGCTATCCGCGGCCGCCGCGCCCCTCTCAGCGTCGGCCGGAGCGGGTGGCGATCGTGGGCGCAGGCCCCACCGGGCTCAGCGCGGCCTACCAGCTGGCGCGTTCCGGCTACGGGGTGACGGTGTTCGAGGCGCTGCCGGTGGCCGGGGGCATGATGGCGGTCGGCATCCCCGAGTATCGCCTCCCCAAGCGCGTGCTCCAGGCCGAGATCGAGCGGATCCTCGCGCTTGGAGTCGAGCTGCGCCTGAACACCGCGATGGGTCGCGACTTCACGTTCGACGACTTGGAGCGGGATGGGTTCGACGCGGTGCTGCTCGCCACAGGCGCCACCAAGGCGCAGCGGTTGGGCATCCCGGGCGAGGCGCTCGAGGGCGTCTGGCCAGCGACGGTCTTCCTCAAGAAGGTCAACCTCGGTGAGCCCGTTGCGCTTTCGGGCGACGCGCTCGTCGTGGGCGGTGGCTCGACTGCGATGGACGCGGCCCGCTCGGCCTGGCGCGCCGGTGCCCGCAGCGTGCGGGTCCTCTACCGGCGCACCCGGGAGGACATGCCTGCGCAGCCCGAGGAGGTGCGTGCCGCCGAGCATGAGGGCGTGGTCATCGAGCCGCTCGTGGCGCCGATCGAAGTCCTGGGCAGCAAGGGCTGGATGACGGCCGTGCGCTGCGTGCGTCTGGCGGTCACCGGCCGCGGTGCAGATGGCCGTGCCGTGGTCGCCCCGATCCCCGACAGCGCCTTCGCGATCGAGGCCTCAGCGCTGATGGTGGCCGTCGGGGAGGCCCCCGACCCCTCGATCCTGCCACAGGGATCGAGTGTCCAGGTGGCGGAATGGGGCGGGTTCGTCGTCGACGCCGAGACGCTCGTCACCAGCCGCGCGGGCGTCTTCGCCGCAGGCGACGTCGCCACTGGACCGCGCAGCGTCATCGAAGGAGTGGCGCAGGGCCAGCGGGCAGCCTGGGCGATCGATCGCTACCTGCGCAAGCTGCCCGCCGCGCGGTACCTCGCGCCCTGGCGCCTGGAACCGTCGCGGTTCGCCACGCAGGCCGTGCGCATCGACCTGGCCAATCGCCGACGGGCAGAGACGCCGCTCGCGTCCGTCGGGGAAGACGATCGTGCCGAGGCGCGCATGCGCGAGGTCGCCCTCGGCCTGGACGAGGCGTCGGCGGTGGCCGAGGCGGCCCGCTGCCTGCGCTGCGACGCCACTGCCGCCTGTCCGGTCGTCGAGGTACAGAGGAGGGTCTCGGCATGACGTCCGATCAGCTTGCCAACGCGATCATCGCTGGCATCCTGCAGGGCGGCGAAGGGTTGCTCGAGGGGACGCTGGCCGCCGTACTGCCGATCCTCTGGCTTGCCGTACTCGCCCTGCACCTGGCCCGTCCGTACATGCTCGGCGCGACGGCTAAGTTCTCGCTGCGTCTCGCGGCCGACATCTGGTGGGTCCTCTACATCGGGCTGCGTGACGCGCTGATCGCGATCGCCTTCATCATGAGCTTCATGTACCTGTTCCCCGACGTCGTCGTGGGCAACGCCCTGCCGATCGGCGGTTCGCTGGCCACCGCCTGCCTCTTTGGTGTGCTGCTCGTCAAGCTCGTGGCGGACGCCGACGATGACCCGCGCGCTTTTCAGCTCGTCTCCTTCCTGCTCGCGGCCGGCGCGACGCTCTACATCGTGCCGACGCTGGTCGGCGTGCAGTTGAGCGCCCTGAAGCTTGGTGCCCCCTGGGACGGCATCGCGGCCGGGCTGGTGACATCCAACAACCAGGGGCTCGCGGTTGCCCTCCTCTGGATCTCGTTGGCCGCGATCGGGCTGATGGGCCTGGGCGCTGTCTGGTACAACCTGCGCCGCCCGCCGGGCGACACCACGCCCGGCCGCCACGCGGCGCTCGGCAGCTCGCGCTAGCCGTTCGGCGACGCGAGCGAAAGGACTGCACCGATGCACCCCACCGACATCACCAACGCCATCGCCACGGCGCTCCAGCAAGGTGGTGAACAGTTCATCGTCTCGACCATCGCCGCCTTCATGCCGGCCCTCTGGACGATGGCCCTCATCTTTCATCTCTCGCGGCCCTACATGCTGCGCACGATCCGCAAGCTCTCACTGCGCTTCGGCGCCGACGTCTGGTGGCTCAGCTACGTGCTGCTGCGCGACGCCGTGATGCTCATCACGTTCGTGCTGGGGCTGATCTTCCTGATGCCAAACCTGATCATGACCTCAGACCTGCCGCTCACCGCGCCGCTGTCGACGCTCTTCCTCTTCTGGGCGCTGTACGTCAAGCTGACGCGCGACGCCGACGACGACTTTGCGGCCTACCGGCTCGTCACCGTCTTCCTCGTCATCGGTGCGACGTGCTACTTCGTACCCCAGACGCTGGCCATCGAAGGAACCTCCCAGGGCTACCTGTCGGGGCTGGTGAGCCTCCTCGACTCGACGGACAACCAGGCGTGGGCCGGGCCGATCCTGACCGTGGCGCTCCTCGGCTTCGCCGCCACGGCGGGCCTCATCTTCGCCCGCGTGGTGGTGGGCGCGAGCCGCCGGTTGCCGGCGCCGGGTCAGGCGGCCGGACCGGCGGATGCGCCGGGCACGGCGCGCTAGGATCGCTTCGCGGGGCGCCCGGATCCCTCTTCGGGGGGCGTCCGGACCCCGGACCGACCCGTAAGAGCGCCCGCTGGGGCACTCACCCGCGTCTCCGAACCCATCTCGGCGGGGCCTCGCTCACTGCGCCCTGAGACACACGCCGAGCGCGTCCCGGCCCAATCGGCACCGGCGAGTGCGGCACGGCCTTGGTACAATAACGGGCCATTTGACCTACGATCTGGCGCCATGCGGATCTACCCCGACGAGGTGTACGGAGCTGGGCGACCTCGACGTCCTTGCCCGTGAGACCGCCGCACAGGTGGCCCACGCTCCGGAGCCCTCCTTCGTCACCACACTGGATGGCGAGGTCGTGGCATGGAACCGGGCCATCGCCGCGCTCACGGGCATTCGCGAGGCCGACGCGCTGGGCCGACGATGCTGGGAACTCGTGTGGGAAGGAGCTGAGGAGGGCTCGCCGGTGGGCACTCCCGCGTGCCCGTTCTTGGCAGCGGCCAGGGAGGGCCGTCCCACCGGGCCGGTCGAGGCGGTCGCGCGGTCAGAGGCCGGCGGCCACGGGGCCGGCGCGCCCGTTCGGTTGTCGAGCGTGATGCACCACGTCGCGCTCCGCGACCCGGCAGGGACGCCGCGGCTCGTGCTCCACGTGGTCGGGGAGGCGCGGGCCGACAGGCGACGCGCCGAAGTCGCACGCTCACCCAGCGCCCCGAGCAGTTCCGATCTCTCAGCGCCGGCGCTGACGCCTCGGGAGCGCCGGATCCTGGAGCTGCTGGCCGCCGGGCTGAGCACGCGGCAACTCGCGGCGGAGCTGGGGGTCAGTCACGCGTCCGCACGCAGTGGCATCCAGCGCTTGCTGGTCAAGCTGGACGTTCCGAACCGCGCCGCCGCGATCGCCAAGGTCTTCGCGTTCGAGATCGACGCCCATCGGACGGCCGAGCAACACCTTGCCGTCCGGGCGGCCGTGATGCATGCCCTGGCCCGTGCGCAGACCGAGCGGGACCGGCTCGCGGCCGTGGTGGAGCAGGCCTCCGAGATGGTCTACATCACCGACACGCAGGGCACGATCACCTACGTCA
>JAJYNJ010000052.1 GCA_021786385.1 Chloroflexota bacterium | reverse complement strand
CGACGAGGCGATGCGTCAGCTCCAGGACTACGAGCTGCGCTTCGGCCGGGCCAGCACCGACGCCTACGAGGAACTGCTCGGGCGGATCGCCGAGTGCCGGGCGGTGGTCGCGGCGATCCTTCACGCCGCGCCCGATGCGGTCGCCCTGACGCGGTCGACGACGGACGGGCTGAACGCGGCGATCTGGTCACTCGACTGGCGGCCGGGCGACCAGGTGATCACGACGAGGTTGGAACATGCCGGCCTGCTGGCGCCGTTGGCGGCGCTGCGCGACCGCGGCGTAGAGGTGCGCTATGCCGACGTGGGCGACGGCGGAGACGACGAGACGACCGTCGCGGCGCTGGCGCGCGCACTCAGCTCGCGCACCAGGCTCATCGCCGTCTCGCACGTTGCCTGGTCGACCGGCGCGGTGCTGCCGGTCGCGCGGATCGCTCGGCTCGCGCGGAACGCGGGGACCTGGTGCGTGATCGACGGCGCGCAGTCGGCTGGCGCGATCGATGTCGACCCGGGATCGCTCGGCGTCGACTTCTACGCGATCCCCGCACAGAAGTGGCTGCTCGGCCCGGAGGGGATGGGCGCGCTCTGGGCGTCGCCGCGTGCGATCGCGGAGGCACGCCAGCCGTACGCGGGATGGTGGACCACGGACGAGGCGACGGCGCATGCGGCACGGGAGGACCACGCGTCGGGCGCGACCGGGGGGACCGGGCCCAGCGCGGCGCCGGCCAACCGTATCCCCGACCTGCGGCCGTGGCAGGACGCCCGGCGGTTCGATACGACCGGGTACCACCGGCCTTCCGTGGTGGGTTTCGGCCGGAGCGCGGGGTGGCTCGCCATGCACGTCGGGCTGCCGTGGATCTACGAGCGTGGCCCGCGGCTGGCGGCGGCCGTCGCCGATGCGCTGGCGGCCGTCCCCGAGGTCACGGTGCTCACGCCCCGGGCGCGCATGGCGACGCTGGTCGCGTTCCGCATCGGGGGCTGGCCGGCCGAGGAGGCGCTCGATGCGCTGCAGCGGCGCGCCTTCGCCACACTGCGCACGCTTCCCGGGCTCGACGCGCTGCGGGCGAGCGTCGGCTGGTTCAACTCGGAGGCCGAGCTCGAACGGTTCCTCGAGACGGTGGAGGAAGTGGCGCGCCATACGCCGGAGACGTTCCCGCGGAGGGCCGAGCTGACGATCCTCGGCGAATGAGGAGGCGTGGATGAGGGGGTGCGGACCGTGAGCGGCGCCGGCTCGCCTCCGGGGTCCGGACGCGATTCCACGCCCAGCGCCGACCCTGTCTCGGTCGAGGCGCGTGCGCCACGCGAGCGCTCATGGCTCGAGATTCGCTGGCGCCAATTCCGCCACGCCCCGACGCCGGTCTGGCGTGCGGTGGTGGCGGATGCTGCGGTGGCAACCGTCGGTGGTGTCCTGCTCCTTGGCTACGATCTCGCACTCGACCACCGCGTGTCGCTGCCGGGGGGCGACCTGCGGACGTTGGCAGCCTCGCTCTTCGTGCTGCTGGTGGTCACGGTCGGCACGGTCGCCACGTATCTTTGGGTGCCGCTGCCGTCGGGGGCGGGCACGCGGCGCCAGCGCACGGCGTGGAGCGGGATGCTCGGGTTCTTCGCCTCGTTGCCGGTGGCGTACCTGGTGCTCGTGTTGCTCTTCCAGGTCCTGCGCCCGCTGCTGGGATGAGGTCCGCAGCGGGCGGCGTCTGGTCGGCCCGTCCATGGCATGGGAGCCTGTGATGTGTGGGCTCGCCGCGGCCGCCGCGGCCGGCTATCCTCAACAGGCCGGGGGAGTAGCTCAGTGGTTAGAGCAGCCGTCTTATACACGGCGCGTCGTGCGTTCGAATCGCACCTCCCCCACCACAGTTCGGCGACCCCGCCGCTGCTGCAGCGGCGCGATGACGGCGCCGCCACCATGGGATCCATCTCGTACCCCGGGTAGTTCGGGTCGAGGCCGCGGATGTCGGTCCAGATGGGGTACGCCGTGGTCGCGTTGACGGTCATGCCGTTGTAGTCGCCGATGAACTTGCCGTTGAAGAACTGGTCTAGGTTGGGGTAGGAAGAGGCGGTGGAGACCTGTGATGGACCGCCCGCGGAGCCGGTCGAGGTCACCGGCACGACCCACTGGTCGTAGCTGTTGGCGCTGGATACGGAGGTGTACGGCCCGTTGGCCTGGCTGAACGAGACGTAGGCGCCGCCCGAGCCGTCCGGCGTGATCGCCGGGAAGAACTGGTTGCCGGCGCCGTTCGACAGCGGGCTGCTGGGCACACCGCCCGCGATCGAGAGGTAGGTCCGCCCGACCCCGCTGTCGGAGGACGTCCACGCGACCCAGGGTTGCCCGCCCACCATCGCCAGCACGGGGAAGGAGTTGTCGCGGAAGGCGAAGCCGCGCAGCGGGCTGGGCAGATCGGTGTAGGAGCTGGGGCTGATGGTGGTTGGCGCCGCGGTGCCGGAACCGACGCCGCTCCAGCCAGTGCTCGGCTGCCAGTGCGCCAGCTTGACCGATTCTGTCGCCGACGACGTCGCGTTCGAATACTCTTCCCAGGCGAGCCAGAAACCGCCATTCCCGTCGGGCTGGATCGAGGAGCCCTGCGAGTAGGTCGAGCCAGGCGGCGTCAGCGACTGCGACGGTCCCGTTGACGCGGCGCCGTCAGGGAAGATCGCAACCTGGATCGGGGACGCTACTCCGCTCCCTGAGCAGGACTGGAACTGCGTCCAGGAGACGAACACCCGGTTGTGGCCGCTGTCGAGCGCGATCGCTGGCTTGTCCTGGAACTGGGACGCCGAGTCGGTAGTAGGCGACGCCGTTGGCGTCGACCGCGACGCCGGGATCGCCGGCCGCGTTGTAGCGCTGCTGCGGGAAGACGTTGATCGGGCCGGCGTCGCTCCAGGTCTTCGCGTCGCTCGACCAGTAGAACCCGTCCTGGACGATCCCGTTGTGCGAGTTGTAGTCGTTGGCGCCGGCGACGAAGAGCGAACCGTTCGTGGCGATCGTCGTTTCGTTGACCGGACGACCGGTCCCGTGACAGTTCGTCTTGTAGTTGCCGATGCTGCCCGCCGGTGCAACGCCGGGCGTGGAGCAGCTCACCACGGTCGGGGCGCCGCCCCCGCCGCCTTTGCCGCCTGCCAGGCCGCCGAGCGCGTCGAGGAGCAGCGGCTGCGCCACTCCCGAGACGCGAGGGCCACGCGGGATGGGCGCCGCCCGGACGTCCCGCTGCACCGAACGCCCCACATCTGGCAGACTGTTAAGGAATCTTGATCGCAGCGCGTGCGGGAGTCGAACCCCGGCGCGCCAGGATGGCGTTGTTGTGTCGGCCGCGCGCCTGTGCGCCGCGCTGGAACGTTGCGTCTGTCGAGGGAACCATGACACGAAGTCGTCTGGCGTCACTGTCGCTGGCTGCAGCACTGCTCCTGTCCGTTGCCTCCCCCGGCGCCGCCTGGGCAGCGAGCTTCTCGATCTACACGCCGTATCCGGCCGTGACCGTCCAGCCCGGCAACACCGTGACCTTCGAACTCACGGTGACCACGCCCGCCCCCGAGCGGGTCGATCTTGCCGTCGGCGGCGTGCCGAGCGGCTGGACCGCGAATCTGACGGGCGGCGGCAACACGATCGACGCCGTCTACACCGGCGGCACCACCCCGCCCGCCGTCCAGCTCAGCGTCAAGGTGCCCCAGAACGCGTCCCCCGGCACGCAGACCCTCACGGTCACCGCGACCGCGGCCCAGGGGACCCAGGCCCTCCCGATCACGATTCGCGTCGAGAGCGGCACGGGTGGTGGCGCCAAGCTCACGACCGATTTCGCTACCCTCTCCGGCACCGCGAGCAGCACCTTCACCTACAGCCTCACCCTGGAGAACGACAGCACGCAGCAGCAGACCTTCACCCTGCAGGGGCAGGGGCCGGACGGCTGGCAGGTGACGGTGCACCCCTCGAGCAACGTGCAGGCGCTGACCGACACGGTCGCCGGTGGCGGCACGGACACGCTCACGGTGACGGTCAACCCGGCGAACTCGGCGCCTGCGGGCAAGTACCCCATCCGCGTGACGGCGGCGGCCGGTTCCATATCAGCGCAGCTCCAGCTGGAGGCGGACATCACCGGTTCCCCGGCGCTCACCCTCGCCACCCCCAACCAGGTGCTCAATGCGCAGGTCACCGCGGGAAGCACGGGAACCGTCACATTGATCGTCACGAACAGCGGTTCCGTGCCGCTGAACAACATCAGCCTCACCTCCTCACCGCCC
>JAJYNJ010000013.1 GCA_021786385.1 Chloroflexota bacterium | reverse complement strand
TCAACGACGCGGCCGTCTGTGCGACTCGTGGCCGAGCGCCGCGTGATACCGAAGCTCAGCGCAGGGCTCGGGACCGATCGGCAGACCGGTCGCGAGCGATCGGTAGGCACCTTCGAGCACCCCACGCTGCTGGGCGGGCGGCCGACAAGGCATGGATCTCCCGGGCCAGGCCAGCGGTTGTTCACGTCATGTGCGATTTCGGCGCAGGCGCCTCGGGCCCCGGCGCAGGCGCCTGCCATCTCGGCGCATCTCGGCGCGGGCGCCCCCAGGTTCAGCTCGGGCGCTTCCGGCCCCGGCGCAGGCGCTTCCGGCCCCGGCGCAGGCGCCTCCGGCCCCGGCGCGGGCGCCTCCGGCCCCGGCGCGGGCGCCTCCCATCTCGGCCCTTTGCCTGGGACCGCCCTCGTTCGGATCCCCGCTGCCGCGACCGCAGGAAGGTTGCCGGCGCCTTGGCTGCTGAATAGCGCTACCTCGGCCATGCGGCCGACGTAGAAGCCGCGACCGCAGGAAGGTTGCCGGCGCGTTGGTTGGCCGCCGCCGACGGCCTCGTCGGTCGAGGGGACCCGCCGATACGCCTGTGGTCCACCGGCCGGACGACGACGACGCCCGCGGCCAGACGCCCGCGGCCTGGAATCCGCCCTGATGGGCGAGACCGACGACCCGGGCTTCGCACGCACGGCCTCCGGACCCGACCGTGAGCGTCCCGTGCTCGCGGTGGATCTGGGAGCGACGCGGCTTCGTGCCGCGCTGGTCGGCGCGGACGGCACGATCCTCGCGCGGGCCGAGGGGCCGTCGGCCACGGAACGCGGCCCGGCCGCCGTACTCGATGCGTCCGAGGCGCTGCTCGTCGCCGTGCGCGATGCGCCTGGCGCGGAGTCACGGGCTGGCCCGGGCGCCGCGCCACTCGCCATCGGGATCTCGGCGATCGGACCGGTCGATCCCCGTGCGGGCGTGATCGTGGACCCGCCCAACGCTGATCGGTCGTTCCGCGATGTGCCGATCGCCCCCGAGCTCGGTGTGCGCCTCGGCCTGCCCGCGTTCCTCGATCGAGACACGAACGTGGCCCTGCTCGGTGAGATGGCCTTCGGGGCTGCGCGCGACGTCGCGGACGTCGTCTATCTCACGGTCTCGACCGGGATCGGCGGCGCCATCCTCGCCGGGGGCGTGCTGCTCCACGGTCCCGATGGCACGGCCGGCGAACTCGGCCACCTGCTGGTCGAGCTCGACGGCCCGCCGTGCGGCTGCGGGGCGCGTGGCCACCTCGAGGCGATCGCGTCGGGCGCCGGCATCGCGCGTGCCGCCCGGGAGGCGATCGTCGCCGAACGGTCGCCGCTGCTGGCCACCGTCGCCGAGCGGGCGGGCCTTGGCCGCGTCTCTGCCGCGGACGTCGCGGCGGCCGAAGACGCGGGCGATCCGGCCGCGGGGGCGATCATGGAGGGCGCGCGGCGGGCGTTTGCGGCCGCCATGGTGACGATCGTCGATCTCTTCAACCCGACCCTGGTCGTGGTCGGCGGCTCGATCGCGCGGGCGCAGGGCGACCGCTGGCTCGAGCCCGCCCGCGTCGCGGTGCGGACCACGGCGTTCAGGACCGCGGCGCGTCGGGTCTCGATCGTGCCGGCCGCCCTTGGCGACGACGTTGGGCTGATCGGGTGCCTGCCGTTGGTGCGGCGGCGGCTCGCGGGCGAGGACTGAGGCCGCACGGCCGCCTCTGCGACGCGCTGGCGGTACCGGACTGCAGCCGCGCCACGTTGCCGGCGCGCCCATAGGTCGTACGGGCGCGTCACGGAACGTGACCGTGGTTCGGCGGACCACGACAGTCGTGTCGAACGCGCGCGAGGACATACCACACGGGGGCTTGCCCTGGAGGCAAGGCGGGTTGCCGATCGCTAGGATCGGCGCTGTCCCGACGCGCTCGGCCACCCACTCGCCCTGCACGCCAGCTGGCAACGGCGCCGATACGGGCACCAGGACCCCGGACCCCCCGACCGGGATCGTCCAGTCGTAACCGGTGCCGAGTTGCAGGACCAGCCGCTGGCCGATCGTGAGGTCGATCGTCTGGCCTGTGCCATCGTCGCGATCACGGTCGCCGTCCCTGTGGCACCTGTCGGGACCGGGGTGGGCGCTGTGGCCGGACGGGCTGTCGGAGCAAGCGTGGCGCGTGGCAGGGGAACCTGCGTCGCGGCGCTCGTGCCCGGCTACTGCCACGAGTTCCGCTACTACCACGACTACAGCTATGCGGCGATCGGCGAGGCGCTCGGTATCACGGAGGGTGCAGCGGGGGCGCTGCTGTCAAGGGCGCTCGACCGTCTGCGCGGCGAGCTCGACGGGTCGGCCGGTACGATACGGCCGTGAAGCTCGAGCCGCTCGACCTCCTGCTGCTCCTGCTCGTCGGAGTGGGAGCCCTCAGCGGCTTTCGCCAGGGGGCCGTCGCCCAAGCCCTCGGGTTGATCGGGGCCGGTGCCGGTGCGGTGCTGGCCGTCGCGGTGCTCCCTGACATCGCCGCCGCGCTGCCGACCGGGGACCGCCTCCTGCGGGCGCTGCTCGTGCTCGCGTTCCTGCTGACGGCGCTGGCTGCGGGACAGGCCGTGGGCGGTGCCATCGCCGTCGCGATCCTGCGGCGCATCGGTCGCGGGCCGCTCGCCGCGGCGGACCGGTTGGTCGGGATCGGCGTCGGTGCCGCCCAAGTGATCCTGGTCATCTGGTTCCTCGCGCCGATCCTGGCGGTGGGGCCATCGCAGTCGCTGGCGCAACAGATCGATCGCTCGGCCGTCGTGGGCGCAGTGCGCCGGACGCTGCCGTCGCCGGCGCCCGTGCTCGGCCGGCTGCGGGCGTTCCTCGACCCGGTCGGGCTACCGCAGGTCTTTCAGTTCTTCGAGGCGCCAATCGGTCCACCGGTCCCGACGCCGGCGCGCGGTGCGGTGGCCGCCCTCGCGCAGCAGGCCGCCCCTTCGACGGTGGCGGTCGTCGGCGACGCCTGCGGGCTGCGTCTCACGGGGACGGGCTTCGCGATCGCGCCAGGCTACGTCGTGACGAACGCGCACGTCGTTGCGGGTGAGCGCGACACGACGAGGGTGGTCGCGACATCCGGCTCGGTCGCGCGCGGCACCGTGGTCTTCTACGATCCGGCGATGGACGTCGCGTTGCTGCGGGTCAGTGGGCTCGGCCTGGCGCCGCTCCCGCTCGCGACAAGCGATCCGGCGACGGGCACGATCGGCGTGGCGCTCGGCCATCCGGGCGGTGGCGCGCTGATGATGATCCCGGCCGCCGTGCGCGACGTCTTCACGGCCACCGGCTTCGACATCTACGGCCAAGCGAGCGTGACGCGCGTCGTGATCGAGCTCGCGGCGGACGTCGAGGCGGGAGACAGCGGCGGGCCATTCGTCGCCGCGGATGGCCGCGTGGCCGGGATGGTCTTCGCGCGCGCCCAGACGAGCGCCGGGATCGGCTATGCGCTCGACATCGGCGAGGTGCGCCGTGACGTCGCCCGCGCGATCGGGAGGACGGCTGCGGTGAGCACGGGAGCCTGTGCGCCCTGAGCCCCCGAAGCTCAGTCGGCGATCGAGCGCCGCTTGGGCAACCCGCGTGGCTCGCGCGGGGACGGTTCGGTCGACTTCGGTGGCTGGCCTTCCGTCCCGTTGCCCGCCCGTGCCATCTCGCGCCGCGCCCGCGACTCGACCAGCAGCGCGATCGCCTCGTCGACATCGTCGGTCACGCGCAACAAGCCGATGTCGGTGGGGTCGATCTTCTCCTCCGCTGCCACCCGTTCACGCAGCCACTGCAACAAGCCAGCCCAGTAGGACGATCCGATCAACACGACGGGGAAATGCTCGATCTTGTCCGTCTGTACGAGCGTGATCGCCTCGAAGAGCTCGTCGAGCGTGCCGAAGCCCCCCGGGAAGATCACGAAGCCCTGGGCGTACTTCACGAACATCGTCTTCCGCACGAAGAAGTAGCGGAAGCTGACCGAGAGGTCCGTGTAGTCGTTGACGCGCTGCTCGTGCGGGAGCTCGATCGTGCAGCCGACCGAGAGGCCGCCCGCCTGTTGCGCACCCATGTTGGCGGCTTCCATGATCCCGGGCCCGCCGCCGGTGATCACGGCGAAGCCCGCCTTGGCCAGGCCGCGCCCGAGTGCCACCGCCGCCTGGTACATCGGGTCCTCGGGGAGCGTGCGCGCCGACCCGAAGACGGTGACGGCCGGGCCGAGCCGTGCGAGGGCCTCGAACCCGCTGACGAACTCGCCGAGGATGCGCAGAGACCGCCATGCGTCGGTCTCCAGGAACGACACGTCCTGGTAGGGCCTGGTCTGGAGCAGCTTGCGGTCCGCGGTGGCATGCGGCGGGACCGGCGATCGTCGCCCGCGCTGTTCGGTCATGCGGCGCAGGATACCGCCGCGCGCCCTACCGAACCTTGCGCTGGCACTCCAGATCGTAGAGGGCCCAGGGGAGCGCTTCGAGCCGCTCGGGGTCGATCGGCCGACCGCAGGCGCGGCAGAGTCCGTACGTGCCGGCCTCCAGCCGCGCCAGCGCCGCATCGACCTGCGCCAGCTCGCGCTCCGCTCGCTCGCGCAGCGCCCGCGCGCGGTTCTGGTCGAACACCTGCGACGCCGCGGCGGCCTGCGACCCGTAGGTCATCGGCTCGGGCGGCTCGATCTCGACCGCCTCGATCTCGGCGAGCAGCCGCGCCCGCTCTGCCTCCAGCCGCTGGCGCACCCGCGTCGTGTCGAGCACCATGCATGCGATCGTACATCCGACGGAAGGGGTTCTGGGCGCCGTCCTGCGCGGTTTCCGCCCTGGCACCGCGCGGTCACAGGCACGTCCGACGGCAACGCAGCGGCACGGGCGTGCCCTATACTGCTGGGGAGTATAGAAGCCGCGGCTACAGGGCCGCGGTTCAGGGAGGCATCCATGGCCAGCGCAGTCGATCCCGTGTGCGGCATGCAGGTCGATATCGAGACTGCGAAGTGGACGTTCGAATACAAGGGCGTCACGTACTACTTCTGCGGCAAGGGCTGCATGCTGGAGTTCAAGGACGACCCCGAGAAGTACCTCGACCCGAACTACAGCCCACAGGGCATGTGAGCGAGCGACGTGGCAGACCGGGGCGCTGGCGGGCGAGCGCCCCGATCGGCCGGCGTGCCGGGTACGGTGGGGGGCACGCCAGCGGCTGCCACGACGGCTGAAGCGCCGGTAGAGTCGTCGCAAAGTCAGTGATAAGTGGCCTCCGCTACGGTCAACCGACCGGAACACGCCGGTCGACCGGGAGCGCGAGGTGTTCGATGCGGTTGCGAGTGGGTTCGTCGGGGGTGCTGGGTCGCGGCGACGCGTCGCGCTTCTTGCTGCTGATCGCGGCGGCCTGGCTCGCTGGGCTCGTGGTGGTGCTCCTATTTGCGATGGCGCATCCGGCCCACCAAAGGGCGCACGTCGCGAATTCGGGGCGGCCCTCTGGGGATGCCGGCGTGCTGCTCGCCGGGAGGCGCTGGGCGCTCCCGGCGGAGGGCGGGATGGCTGGTGCAGGGGGTCAGCTGCTCGCGGGCAGGCGCTGGACGCTGCTGGCCGCCAACGGCGCGTTCGGGGTGATCTTGGTCGACTGACCGACGCGCCGTCGGCGCGAGGTTGTCAAGCGCGCCATGGCATGGACGCCGGCCGTGACCTTCGTCGACTGACCGGCGCGCCGTCGGCGCGGCCCGGCGCCGGTCACCATATCTGGCCACCCCCACGGGGCGCGCCCGCCCACAGCACGCTGACCCGAGTCTCCTCGCCTCCGAATTGCTGCGGGCCGCCACCCATGCGCACGTACCAGGACGCCGCAATCCGGTTCGTCTGGCCCCGTGCGACCGTGCCAGCGGCACCATCACCGCGGGCTCGATCGTCGTAACATGGCGAGAGGCCGCGCTTCCGCCGTGGAGACTGAGGAGAGTCCCGATGACCTATGTGATCGCCGAGCCGTGCGTCGACGTGATGGATCAGGCGTGCGTCGCCGTCTGCCCGGTGGACTGCATCCACTTCGAAGAGGGCATCGACCGGACGCTGTTCATCGATCCGAACGAATGCATCGACTGCGGTGCCTGCGAGCCCGAGTGCCCCGTGAATGCCATTTTCGCCGAGGACGCGGTGCCGGCCGAATGGACGAAGTACACGGCGTTGAACGCGCTCTGGTATACCGACAAGGACGCGGCCCGGAAACTGGTCGACGAGTGGAAACCGGCCTGACCCGGTCCTGATCTCGGCCGAGATCCCGGCCAGGGCGGATCGCGCGCCCCCACCCATCCGCCCGGACGGACCGGCTCTGCCCAAGCCCCGGCACACGTGCACCGGGGCTACCTGGTCGCTCGGGGTCGGCCGGCGGCGTGCAAGCCGCCGGCTCAGCCGCGCGCCAGGACCGCCGCGGCCACTTGCCGCAAACTGGGTCGGACCCCGTACAGCAGCAGCGTCGCCCGGAAGATGCGGGCCGAGGCCACCGTGGCCACGACGGCAAACGCGCCGAGCAGCAGCAGCGAGGAGCCGATCAGGGTCCACGGGATCTCGGCCTCGAGCGCCACGACCTGCAGGGCCGAGCCAGGCGCCGTCAACGGGATCAGCGTCAGTGCCGTCACGAGCGGGGAGTGCGGGTCGGCCAGGAACGCTCCGGTGAAGATGAGTGGCACCGCGCCGAAGATGCCCATGAACCCCGAATACTGCTGCGCCTCGCGCGTGGCCGGGGCCAGGGCACCGATCGCCGCGAAGATCGCGCCGTAGCAGATGTACCCGAGCACGAAGTAGACCAACGCGAGCGCCAGCACGATCGGGCCGAGCTGGAAGTGGCCAAGCTCGGGCAACCGGGTCCCGGCGATCGGGAGGGCGACGAGCGCGGTGACGAGCCAGATTGCGACTTGCGTCAGGCCGGCCCCGCCGAGCCCCAGGATCTTCCCCGCCATCAGCGGCAGCGGGGGCACGGAGCTGAGCACGATCTCGACGACGCGGTTCTCCTTCTCTTCGCTGACGGACTGCAGCAGATACCCGCTCGTGATGAAGATGCTCAGGATGAAGAGCAGGCTGAACGCGTAGGGGATGAGGAACGTGGCCGCGCTCAGGTTGTCGGACGACGGCGCTGACCCGGCCGTGCCGTCGATCGGGAGATCGGTCAGCGTGCTCGGCTGCACGATCCGCGCTTGGACGTCTGGCGGCAACCCCGAGCCGTGCAGCAACGCCGACCGCAGATACTGGGCAAGCATCGTCTGTTGGGCGTCGCGGCGATCGAGCGAGCTCAGATCGGTGCCGGACGCCGTGAGCACCAGCCGCTCGATGCGGCCTGTCCGAAGCCAGTCGGAGGTGAGCAGGTAGACCTCGGGCGCCTGCTTCTGTCGCAACAGCGCCGTGGCCTCGGCCCGCGAGACGACGACCACCGGCATGCCGGGTGGCGGGGTCGACGGGAGGGCGAGGGTCGACTCGTTGACGAGGTAGACGGGCGACCCGCTGTAGGCGGTCCCGTTCCCCGCGGAGTTCCCCGGCAGGATCAGATTCGTCAGCACGAGCAGGGCGATCGCTCCCAATGGCACGAGCGCGGTGCCCGCCACGAATCCGCGACGAGAGACCGTCCGCCGGTACTCGCGTCGCGCGACGAGCAGGGCCAGGTGCAACACACCGCGAGCGGGGCGTGTCGCGTCCCCTTGGCGACGCTCACGCATCTCGGCGACCCAGGTTTCCGAGCTCGTATGGCGCGCCCGTCATGCGTTCGTCCCCTGTCGCTCCCGGTCCGCCTCGACCACGCGCACGAAGATCTCCTCGAGGGATGGTTGGGCGACCTCGAAGCGGTCGATCGCGGCGTCGGTCGCCGCCAGCTCCCGGAAGAGCGCCGCGGCGGTGGCGCCCGGGCGCAGCATGAAGCGGATGCTGTCGTCGACGCGACGCAGGCTCGCGACGCTGGCGAGCCCGGTGGGGTCGCTCGGGATCCGCTGACCGTGCACCTCGACTGCCCCGTCGCTGAACTGCGCCTTCACGCTGGAGAGCGTCCCGTACAGCAGACGACGGCCGTGATCGATCAGCAGGATCCGATCGCAGAGCGCCTCTGCCTCCTCCATCCGGTGCGTGCTCATCACGACCGCGGCCCCACGATCGCGCTGCGCCACCACGATCGCGCGGAGCATCTCGGCGTTCACCGGATCCAGACCCTGGAATGGCTCGTCGACGATCAGCAGGTCGGGCTCGTGGAGGATCGCGGCCACCACCTGCACCTTCTGCTGCATGCCGCGGCTGAGCTCGGCGGCCTTCTTCCGCGCCACTGGCGCGAGCCCGACCTCGTCCAGCAACCGCATCGCACGGCGATGGGCCTCGTGCGTCGAGAGGCCTTTCAGCGCCCCGAAGTAACTGAGCGTGTCGACGATGGGCGCGTCGCGGTAGAGGCCGCGCTCCTCGGGCAGATACCCGATCCGCGCCTGGTGGGCCACGCCCGGCACGCCGCCGAAGACGGTGATCTGTCCCCGATCCGGGCGGATCAGGTCCAGGATCATGCGTATCGTCGTGGTCTTGCCCGCGCCGTTGGGGCCCAGGAAGCCGAGCAGCTCGCCCGGCCGGATCTCGAACGAGAGGTCGGCCACGACGTCGAGGCTGCCGAAACGCTTCCAGACGCCCGCGACGCGGATGGTGGCGTTGGACCCGAGCTCGACATCTGGCTCGGTCGTCGGCGGTTCGGGAGACGCGGCCGGCATGCGGGACACGGGAGCGAGGTCGCCAGGTGGCCCGAGCCGCGCGTTGGGCATGTCCAGCGTATGGTAGCGGGACGGGCGGCCGTAGACTCCATCGGATGCGGATCGTTTCGCTCCTGCCGTCGGCCACGGAGATCGTGTTCGCCCTCGGGCTCGGTGACGAGCTGGTGGGCCGGACGCACGCCTGCGACTACCCTCCCGAAGTGGAGGCGGTACCGGTGGTCACCCGTTCGACGCTGCCGGCCGGCCTATCGAGTCGACAGATCGACAGGCGGGTCCGGCGGCTGCTGGCGGCCGGATCGGCGCCTTACGGGCTCGACGTGGACGCGCTGCAGGCGGCGGCCCCGGACCTCGTGCTGACCCAGGACGTCTGCGCTGGGTGCGCCGTGACGCGGCCGCAGGCCGTCGAGGCGCTGCGCGCCTGCGGATTGGATGCCGAGGTGGTATCGCTCGAGCCGACGTCGATCGAGGGGATCCTGCATGCGATCACGACGGTCGGCGCCATGACCTCGGCGGAAGACGAAGCGATCGGGCTCGTGGAGCTGCTCCGTGAACGGCTGGGGGCGATCGAGGAGCAGGTGCAGCGGCGGCGCGCGGCCGGTGTACGCGCCTCGCGGGTCGTGACTTTGGAGTGGCTGGCCCCGCCGTTCGCCAGCGGACACTGGCTACCCGAGCAGGTGCGGCGCGCGGGTGGTTGGGACGTCCTCGGGAGGGAGGGTCAACGGGCCGCGCAGACGAGCTGGCGGGCGGTGATCGAGGTCGACCCGGAGCAGGTGCTGCTGGCGCCCTGCGGGTTCGATGCGCAGCGCACGGCCGACGAGTGGGCGCGGGTGCGACGGCCCGCCGGCTGGAGGCAGCTCCGCGCGGTGCGGGAAGGCCAGGTGTTCGCGCTCAACGCGGCCGCGTATTTCACGCGGCCGGGCCCACGTGCGATCGAGGGGATCGCGGTGCTGGCCGAGCTATTCGATCCGTCGGGCTTCGACGGCGAGGCGCCGACGGACGGCTGGATGCTGGTCGTCGAGCCGTGAGGGGGTCGGCTTGGAGTGAGCGCCGGCTCGGCGAGACGGCCCGGTCTGGCCGAGAGGCGCCGGGCTGATGCCGTTCCGCGCGACGTTCCAGTGTCTCTGGTGCGGCCGCCCGCATCAGACGCGTGGCCCAACCGACCTCGAGGGTTGGGCCCAGCTCTGTCCGGACTGCCTCGGGCGTGCCGGTGAGAACGCGTTTCTGCGGTTCCTCCTGAAGCGCGCGCTTGCGGAGCGCGCCGAGAGCGGCGCGTCGACACGCCGGGACGGGTCTCCGGTCGGAGCACGCGCCGCGAGCGCGGGACCGTCCGCGGCCACCCACCACGCCGCGAGTCCGGGACCCTCCGACGCCAGCCACCAGCCGGTGGACGAAGGGCCGCCCTCGACTGCGGCACGCCGCTATACTCCGCCAGATGTCTCCCCTGCATGATCGAACCATCGCCACTGTGGGCTCGGGCGTGATGGCCGAGGCGATGATCGCTGGTCTACTCCGGGGCCATCAGGTCGAACCCACTCAGATCGTCGCCAGCCACCCCCGTGGCGATCGGCGCGACCAGCTCGAGCGCGACTACGCGATCCGTGTCTGCGCCTCCAACGTCGAGGCGGCGCAGCAGGCGGACATCGTCATGCTTGGCATCAAGCCGCAGATGCTCTTGCGCGTTGGTCGAGAGCTGGCCGGCCAGCTGCGCGAAGGACAACTCGTGCTGAGCATCATCGCGGGCGCCACCACGACCGCGCTCGCCACCGTCTTGCGCCATCGCGCGATCGTGCGCAGCATGCCCAACACACCAGCCCGCCTCGGCAAGGGGATGACGGTCTGGTACGCCACGCCGGAAGTGACGCCACAGCAGCGCGAACAGACGGCGACGCTGCTGAGGGCGCTCGGCGCCGAGCTGGCGGTCGACGATGAGCGCATGGTGGCGATGGCCACCGCGGTGAGCGGCACCGGCCCCACCTACGTCTTCCTGGTGATGGAAGCGCTGATCGACGCCGCCGTCCACCTCGGGTTCCCCCGCCACATCGCGCACGACCTGGTGATCGAGACACTCGAGGGCAGCACGCTCTTCGCGAAGTCGAGCGGTCTGCACCCGGCCGAGCTCCGCAACATGGTCACCTCGCCCGGCGGCACGAGCGCGGCCGCGCTGCACGAGCTGGAGTCCGGCCGGCTCCGCACGGTGCTCTCCGAGGCCGTCTGGGCAGCGTTTCGGCGGACCGAGGAACTGGGCGAGCAACTGGAGCGCCAGGTGGAGGCCGGCACCGCGCGCTGATCGCGGCGGGTCGGCGCGTCGGCGGGCAGGCGCCTGAGCGCGGGCGGATCGGTGCGTGAAGCGTCCGACGACCGCTGCGCCCCGCGCTAGGATGGCCGCGGAGGGCGCACCCGCGCCGCAGCCCCAGGAGGTCGTCCGTGACCACCGCCGATTCCGTCGATCCCATCCTTGAACCACGGCCGGGAGGCAGGCGCATGCCCCGCCACCGCTCATGGGCCGAGCCGTTCAGGATCAAGGTCGTCGAGCCGATCCACCTGCTGAGCCGCGCCGAGCGGACGGAGGCGATGGCACGGGCCGGCTACAACACCTTCCTGCTCCGCAGTGATGACGTCTTCATCGACCTGCTGACCGACTCGGGCACCTCCGCGATGTCGGACTACCAGTGGGCCGGCATGATGCTCGGCGATGAGGCGTACGCCGGGAGCCGCAACTTCTACCATCTCGAGGACGCGGTCCGCACCCACTACGGCTACCGCCACATGGTGCCCACCCATCAGGGTCGTGGCGCCGAGCACATCCTGAGCCAGATCCTGATCAAGCCCGGCGATCACGTGCCCGGCAACATGTACTTCACGACGACGCGCCTGCACCAGGAACTCGCCGGCGGCACGTTCCATGACGTCATCATCGACGAGGCCCACGACCCGACCTCGACGCATCCGTTCAAGGGCAACGTCGACCTCGGGAAGCTCGAGCGGCTGGTCGACGAGGTGGGCGCCGAGCACGTGCCGTACGTGTCCGTGGCGGCGACGGTGAACATGGCGGGCGGCCAGCCGATCTCGATGGCGAACATGCGCGCCGTGCGCGAGTACTGCCGCGGGAAGGGGATCCGGGTGATCCTCGACGCCACCCGGGCGGTCGAGAACGCCTACTTCATCAAGGTCCGCGAGCCTGGTTGGTCCGACCGGAGCGTCGCCGAGATCCTGAAGGAGTTCTGCTCGCTCTCCGACGGCTGCACGATGAGCGGGAAGAAGGATGCGCTCGTCAACATCGGCGGCTGGCTCGCCCTCAACGACGACGACCTCTTCGACGAGGCCCGCAACCTCGTGGTGGTCTACGAGGGGCTCCACACGTACGGCGGCATGGCCGGGCGCGACATGGAGGCGATGGCGCGCGGGATCGAGGAGTCGGTGCAGGAGGACCACATCCGGGCGCGCATCGGGCAGGTCGAGTATCTCGGCAGGCACCTCATCGACGAGGGGGTGCCGATCGTGCTGCCGATCGGCGGGCACGCGATCTTCCTCGACGCGAAGCGCTTCTACCCGCAGATCCCGCAGGACGAGTTCCCGGCGCAGACGCTGGCCGCCGAGCTCTACGTCGATTCGGGCGTGCGGGCGATGGAGCGCGGGATCGTGTCGGCCGGGCGCAACTCGACCACCGGCGACCACAACTACCCGAAGCTCGAGCTGGTCCGGCTCACCCTGCCGCGGCGCGTCTACACGCAGGCGCACATGGACGTGACGTGGGAGTCGGTGGCGGAGCTCTACGAGAAGCGGGACCAGGTGCGCGGCCTGCGCATGGTCTACGAGCCGAAGTACCTGCGCTTCTTCCAGGCGCGGTTCGAACGCCTCTGACGCGCTCGCGCACCGATCCGCTCGGTCGGCGCCGTGTGGCGCGCGGGGTCGCGGAGGACCCGCGTGGCGTGCGATTGCGCGCTGACGCCCGCGGCACGGCCGCGTAGCATGACCGCATGCGTTCTGCGGGGGAGGTCATCGGGGCGATCGTTCTCGTCGTCGGCGTCCTGGCCCTGCTGGGCACGGTCGGCGGCGACGTCGGGCTCGCGCAGTCGTTTCGCTGGCTCTGGCCACTCCTGATCGTCGGATTCGGGCTCTGGCTGATGATCGCCGCCGGAGACCGGCGGGATGCCCGACCGCCCGCCGAGTGGCCTGCCCCCGATTCCGACGCCTCGCGATCCGACGCCTCGCGTCCCGCCGCCGAAGCGCCCTGGTTGGGCGCCGAAGGAGCGCGGGCGACTCCGTGGGGGACCCGCACGGCCGGGCCTGTACGGGGAGGCGCGGGCGCGACGCGGGGCTGGCCCGACCCCGGGGGCGGCTGGGGAGCGGGGGCGTGGCCGTGGGGACAGGCGGCGATCCACGAGCGGCGGTTCGTCGGCGAGATCGAGCTGACCGGCCCCCTGCAGGCCGGCCCGATGCTGATCGAGACGTTGATCGGCGAGATCCGGCTCGACCTCACGCGCGCCACCTTTCCCGATGGCGAGACGCCGATCCACGTGAGCAGCGCGATCGGTGACATCCGCGTCCTGCTGCCCCCTGACGTCCCGGCCGCCGTCCGCGTCTCGAGTTGGCTCGGTGTCGGCGAGGCGCTGGGGCGCGTGTCCGGCGCGTTGCTGGGCGACGTGCGCGCGGAGACCGCGGATTTCGCCGCGGCACGGCGCAGGATCCGCCTGGAGGCGCGGTCGCTGATCGGCGAGGTGGCGGTGCGGCGGGCGCGGACGGAAGGGTCGGGCGTGCCCGTGGCCTCTTCGAGCGCAGATGCCGCCGGAGATGCCGGCGCGGCCGGGGCCCCCGGCACACTGGCCGTACCGAGTACCCCGGCCGTGCCGAGTACCCCCGGCACCGATCTGGCCCCGGACGGGCGCGGATCGCAACCGCCCGGAGCCCCCGCTGCCTGACGTGTCCGATCTGCGCGTCGAGCTGCTCTACTCCCTCGACTGTCCGCACTGGGAACGCACGCGGGCCGCGCTGCACCGCATCCTCTCCCGCGACGCGATCGAGACGCCGATCGAGCTGGTGCTCGTGAACGGCCGGGACGACGCCGAGTTCCTGGGGTTCGTGGGTTCACCGACGGTGCGCCTGAACGGCGTGGACGTGGCGCCTCCGCCTCCAGGGGCGGAACCTCGCGCCGGCTGCCGGTTGTATCGGCAGACGGACGGATCGCTCGCGGGCACGGTCCCGGAAGAGCTGCTGCGCGAGGCGATCCGGGCACGGCAGCGTGGACGTCTCGAGGCGTTCCAGCGCGCGGAGTCGGCGAAGGTGGCGCTGGTGGCACTCGCCGCCGCGGCAGAAGAGGCCGCCGAAAAGGCCGCCGCCGAAGAGACCGCCGCGTCAGCAGAGGCCGCGGAATACTCCGCTTCGGACCCGCTGGTGGACCAAGAGTCTGGCGGCCGCAGGTCGGCGGGGCGCGGCGCATCGTCGGGCGAACGGGCGGGCAAGGTCGACATGGGGTCGGATGCAGAAGGCGATGGCCCAGGACAGGAGGAACGACCTGATGAGTGAGACGGACGCCGGGCAAGGCGGCTGGATCCGCGACACGGCACGGGACGGCGCCGCCCGCGCGCTCCGCGCAGCCTTTCTCTGGGGGTCTCGCCGCCGTCGGTTGGCCCAGCTGGCGGCCCGCAGCGCGCTGACCAGGGGCACCGTGCAGCGGTTCGTCGCGGGCGAGCGTCTAACCGACGCGCTCGCCGCCCTCGAGCGGCTGCACGCCCAGGGGCTCGCCACCACCGTGGATGTACTCGGCGAGTCGGTGACGACCGTCGAGGCCGCCCAGACGGCAGCCGAACGCTACGTGGAGGTGCTCGATGCCCTGGCCAACCGTGGGCTCGACCGCAACGTCAGCGTGAAGCTCACGCAGATCGGCCTCGACGTCGACCAGGCGCTCTGCCGGGCGCATCTGCTGCGCATCGTGGCGCACGCCGCCGAGCTGGACGCCTTCGTGCGCGTCGACATGGAGGACCATCACCATACGGAGCGCACGCTCGAGCTGGTGCGTGAGATCCACGCTGTGCATCCGAACGTCGGCGTGGTGATCCAGGCGTACTTGCGCCGCAGCGCCGCGGACGTCGCGATGCTGAACCGTGAGCGCATCCGCGTGCGGCTCTGCAAGGGCGCCTACGACGAGCCGGCCGAGGTCGCCTTCCCGCACAAGCTCGACGTCGACGACAGCTTCCGGCGGCTCGCCGAGGCGCTGCTCCTCGAAGGCGAATACCCGGCGCTCGCTACGCACGATGCGTTGCTGGTCTCGTGGGTGCGGGGGTTCGCGGAGCGGGAGGGGATCGAGCGGTCCCGCTTCGAGTTCCAGATGCTCTACGGCGTGCGGCGCGACCTGCAGCTGAGCCTGGCGCGGCAGGGGTACACGGTGCGGGTCTATGTCCCCTTCGGGACGGAATGGTACCCGTACTTCATGCGCCGTCTAGCGGAGCGTCCGGCGAACGTGCTCTTCATGCTGCGCAGCGTGCTCCGCGAGGGGAGGCGGCACCCCGGCCGATAGGGCCTCGGCGGGTCGGCCCTCGGCGGGTACGCGCCCGGCGGGTCGGGCACCGGCCGATAGGGCCCCGGCCTCGCACGCCGGTCGTCGAAGACCTCAGCCGTTGGAACGTGCGGCCCGCCCCATCGCAGGCGGCCGCGGGGAGAGTTTCACGGGAGCGCGACCCGCGCTGCCACCGACTGACCGGTCTGCGCCAGCAGTACCGCCGCCACGACGAGTACACCCCCGAGCGCCTGGAGGGGCCCGAGCCGTTCGCCCAACAGCAGCACGGCCAGTGTCACCGCGAAGACCGGCTCGATGGTGCTGATCAGGGCGGCCTGGGCTGCGCCGATCCGGCTCACCCCTGCGTAGAACGCCGCGATCGCGAGCGCGGTGGAGAGGATAGCGATCCCGAGCAGCCCGGGCCAGGCGGCGGCCGGGACCTGCCAAGGTAGGGCCGGTTCGCGGCCGACGACGCTGAGCGTGGCGAAGACGAGCCACGTGCCGACGATCATGAGAGCCGCCGCGACCGCTGGTGGGACCGCGTCGTCGGCGCCGCTGCCGGACCGGCGGGCCTCCGCCGTGACCCCGCGTCGCTCGCCCGCGAAGCGCGCCGCGAGCAGGATGTAGCCGCTGTAGATGATCGGGGACGCGATCGCCAGCGCCACGCCGAGCGTGTCCGTGCCGGCCCGGATCCCGCCCACCGTGAACGCGGCGCCGAGCGTGGCGATCCCGAGCGCGATCCACGGCCGGCGCCCCTCGAACGCCCGCCCGAAGCGCATGGCGAAGACCGCCACGAGCGCCGGATAGACGTACAGCAGCAACGCCACGAGGCTGACCGGGGCGCGCTCGATCGCGGCGTAGTAGGTGGCCGCGTTGCCGGCGAAGAGCATCCCGAGCGCCACGGGCACGGCCGCGCGGCGCGGCGTCAACCGCCGTAATGCCCCGCGGCCCGACGGCCAGAGGAGTACCCAACCCCAGGTGAGTGCGACGCCGAACGTGAAGCGCCAGGCGAGCAGGGTGAGCCAGTCGATGCCGGCGGCGTAGACGCCCTTCGCCAGCAGCGGTCCGGAGCCGTACCCGCAGGCGGAGATGACGACCAGCGCTATTCCGACCAGGTGACGACGCCGCATCGGCCGAGGCTAACAGGCGCCGGCGCACGTCGCGCGACGCGCGGCGCACCCGCTCGCGGCGGCAACGGGGCCAGCGGACCGGAGCGGGTCCAGCGGACTGCCACGCGGCGGACGGACGACGCAGCGGCCGGACGACCCGCCCGCATCTCAACAACGGCCGGCGGGCCGCACCTTCGCGTGTCGAAATGGGTAGACTCTTAGGGTTCCGACCGGTGCGCGCGTGCGGCCGGCGGACACCAGCGAGGACTTCTGCGACGGCTACGCTGTACGCCCCCACGACGCAGCGGGTCCGACGGCCCCCCACGATCGTCGACTACGTCAATATCCGCTGGGTCGACGACTGGTGCAAGCGCTGCAACATCTGCGTCGAGATCTGCCCCAAGGACAGCCTCGTCCTGACGCACGATGCGATCATCGAGGTCGAGAACTGCATCCGCTGCGGCCTCTGTGAGCGGTACTGCCCCGACCTCGCCATCGAGGTGCTCCCCGTGCGCGCCGCCGCGACCGCCGCGACCGGCACCCAGGAGTCCGCGCCGGGGTCGCGCGGTCGGGGTCGCCTGCCGCAGCGATCCGGGCTACCCGACACGGCACGCGGGCCTGCCGTGGCCGGCACCGATCCCAATCGCGGCATCACGGACGTCGAGAGCGCGCCGGACGTGGACCGGGCGAACCCGACGTAGGAGGCAGGACGAGCATGGCCAAGCGGCTCCTCCAGGGCAACGAGGCGGTACTCCTGGGGGCAGTGAAGGCGGGTGCCACCTACTTTGCCGGCTACCCGATCAGCCCGAGCAGCGAAATCCTGATGGCCGCGTCCGTCTACGCGGCGAAGCACCCCGAGTTCCGGTTCCTGCAGGCGGAGGACGAGATCGCCAGCGCCAACGCGATCATCGGCGCGAGCCTCGCGGGAGCGAAGTCGTTCACCGCCACCTCAGGCCCCGGGTTCAGCCTGATGCAGGAGGCGATCGGGTACGCGCACAAGCTCGGTGTGCCGACCGTCTTCGTCGACGTGCAGCGGGTCGGCCCGGCGACCGGCATGCCCACCATGCCAGGCCAGGGCGACATCCTCCAGACGCGCTACGGGTCCTCGGGGGACTACACGAGCATCGTCTTCTACCCGTCCTCGGTCGCCGAGTGCTACGAGTACACGATCCAGGCGTTCAACTGTGCAGAGGAGAGTCAGTCGCCGGTGGTGCTCCTCTCCGACGCCTTCCTCGGACACCTCAACGAGATCGTGGACCTGGACACGATCGACGTGCCCATCGTGCCGCGCACGCTGGAACCGCTCGCCTCCGGCCACACGCGACTCTTCAGCGGCGTGGCGACCTATCCCGACGGCGAGCCGGCCACCGCCGACGCGGACGAGTTCATCCGCCAGTACGAGGAGGCGAAGGAGCGGCGCCTCGAGGTCGCCGAGCGCTACGCGTTCTACGAGTACGGGTGGAACAAGGATGCCGAGACGCTCGTGATCGCGTTCGGCATCACCCGCCGCATCGCGCAGCCACTCGCGCCGCACTTCGCGCTCTTCCGGCCGATCCGCATCTGGCCGGTGCTGCAGGACCAGCTGCGCGAGATCGCCCCGCGCTACAAGCGGCTGATCGTCATCGAGGGCAGCGACGGCCAGTACGCGTCCGTCGTCGAGCGTGTCCTCTACCGTGACGTCCACCGCGTGCCGCTGCTCGGCGGACGGATGAGCCTCGAGGCCGTCCGCGAAGGGCTCGATCGGATCGGCCTGCTCCCGCGCGACCTGGCCGAAGCGACCGTTTCGTGAGCATCGCCGCGCCGCCACACGAACCGAGGTCCGTACCGCGCATGTCGTACAAGGACAAGCTCAAGACCGAACTCTTCCCCACGATCTGGTGCCCGGGCTGCGGGATCGGCCTGATCATGACCCAGCTGGCCATGGTGATGGACGACCTGGGCTTGGACAAGACGAACACGGTGATCGTGACCGGCATCGGTTGCACCGGGCGCATGGGCGCCTACATGCAATTCGATTCGGTCTACACGCTGCACGGGCGCACGTTGCCCGTCGCCGAAGCGATCAAGACGGTGCGCCCCGAGCTCAACGTGATCGTGGTCTCCGGCGACGGCGACCTCACGTCGATCGGCGGCAACCACCTGCTGCACGCGATCCGCCGCAACCCGTCGATCACAGTGCTCTGCAACAACAACGAGATCTACGGCCTGACCGGCGGCCAGACAGGGCCCACCACGCCCGTGGGGACGAAGACCGTTTCGTCCCCGGAGGGCGCGACCTTCAGCCCCGTCAACCTGCAGGGGCTCGTCAACACCAACGGAAACGCCTTCTACGCCAAGACCACGGTCTACCACCAGGGCCAGATGCGCCGGGCGATCAAGGAAGCGATCGAGTGGCCCGGGTTCGCGTTCGTCGACATCACCAGCCAGTGCATCGAGAACAACGGGCGGCGGATCGGCTTCCCGAGCGCGAACGAGATGCTGAACTACTACAAGAAGGAGTACCGGCAGGCGCCGCCCGGATCGACCCAGCTCGCGTACCACCAGCTGGGGATCGTCAAGGGGAAGCCGGCCGAAGCCGAGCCGGTCGCGGTGGGCGCCGGTTCGAAGAACGGGAGCGGCGAGGCATGACCGAGCGCGCGATCGTCATCGACGGCGTCGGTGGCCAGGGCGTGCGGGTCATCGGCAACACGATGGCCACGCTGCTGGGCGCCATGGGCTACGAGGTGACGCTCCTCTACGACTACGACTCGAGCGTCCGCGGCGGGATGAGCGAGGCGTTCCTGAAATACTCCGACCAGCCGATCGCCAACCCGGTCGTGGAGCACGCAGACGTCACACTGCGCCTCGCGGACCGCGGTCCGAACCACCTGGAGAGCGACTACGTGGTCTGCGACATCGGGCTCGCCAAGCCCGGGGAGCGCGCCGAAGAGATCCCGTTCCTCGAGCTGGGCGTGAAGCACTTTGGGCGCGACCTCTTCGGCAACATGATCGCGCTGGGACGGCTCCTACGGCTGGCGAACGTCTCGTTCGACGAGGCGGCGCTCGCCGCGGCGCTGCCGGCCAAGTACCGCGTGGAGAACATCGCGGCGGTGCGCTACGGTTACGAGCTGACGCCGGACCAGATCCGGCAGATCGTGCCGGAAGAGGCGGCGGGGCGTTTCGCCAGCCGCTACGCCGAGGCGGTGCTGGCGGGCACGGACCCCAACGCGGCGATCGAACGGGCCGGCCAGCACGCGGCGGCCTAGCGCCACGGTGACCAGCGGCCCGCTCGTCGCGATCCTTGCCGACGACCTGATCTGGGCGACGCGCCTGGACCGCCTCGTCCGCGACGCTGGCGCGCGGGCGGTGCTGCTGCGCGACCTCGACTCGCTCGACCGGAGGCTGGTGGACGCGACGCGTCGGCCGGCCGGCCTGGTGGTCGACCTGACGAGCCGTGCGTACGATGGGCTCGCCGCGATCCGTCGCGCGGCTGAAGCGGGCACTGCCGTTGTCGCCGTCGGCCAGCACGACGATCGGGCGGGCCGGCAGGCGGCGCGGGCGGCGGGGGCGTCGGAGGTGTACGCCTATGGGCGCCTCTTCGCGAGCGGCCCGCAGGTCCTGGGCGGCTGGGTGGGGAGGTTGGCGGCCCGACATGCGGGCGATGACTGGGTCGGCGGCGCATGAGCGCGGCGCGACCGGCGTGACCCAGGGCTCCACGGCGGAGCTCGGCATCCCGCCTGCGCGCTTCGCTGCGCGGCTCGGCGCGGCGCGCGAGGCGCTGTCTCGGACAGGAGACCTGGCCCTGCTGGTTGGCGTGGGCGCGGACCTGCGCTGGCTGACCGGCTACGATGCCATGAACCTCGAGCGGCTGACGCTCCTCGTGCTGTCCACCGCAGACGCCCCCGCGCTGCTGGTGCCGCGCCTGGAGGTCCCCCGTGCGGCGCTCGCACCGGCCGCCGCGGCCGGGCTCGTACGTGTGGTCCCCTGGGAAGAGACGGCGGACCCGGTCGCGCTCGTGCCGGCGCTGGTGGCGTCGCGCGCGCCCTCGCCCGCAGCGCCGGGCAGCACCGGACCGCGACATGACCGCCCGGCCGGGTCGGCGCCCGGGGCGACCGCCGTCCCGCGGCTGCTGGTCTCCGAGCGGCTCTGGGCGTCGTTCGTCTTACGGCTCCAGGCCGTCTTCCCAGGCACCCCGTTCGGGCTCGCGTCGGACGTGCTGCGCCCGCTGCGTATGGCGAAGGATGCCGACGAGATCGCGCTGCTGCGCGCAGCCGCCCACGCCGCCGATCGGGTCGTGCTGGCGATCGCAGCGGGCCGGCTCCTCGGGCGGCCCGAGGCCGACGTGGCGCGCGAAGTGCGCGAGCGGCTCCTCGACGAAGGGCACGAGACCGCAGCGTTCGCGATCGTGGGCAGCGGACCGCATTCGGCGTCGCCCCATCACGAGGCGTCCGATCGCCGCATCGCGGCCGGGGAGCCGATCGTGCTCGATATCGGTGGTTCCTACCGGGGTTATGGATCCGACATCACGCGCACGCTGTGGGTGACCGGCGAGGAAGGCCTGGGCCCGGACGAGGCGTTTCAGCGGCTCTACGAGGTCCTGCGGCGCGCGCAGGCGGCGGCCACGGCCGCGGTGCGCCCGGGCGTTGCCGCGGAACGGATCGATGCCGTCGGCCGCGCCATCATCGCGGCGGCCGGGTACGGGGCGGCGTTCATCCATCGCATCGGACATGGCATCGGGCTCGAGGGACACGAGGACCCCTACCTCGTGGCGGGCAACGCGGAGCCCCTACGTGCGGGGTACGCGTTCAGCGTGGAGCCGGGGATCTACCTCGAGGGCCGGTACGGGGCCCGCATCGAGGATATCGTGGTGTGCGGCGCGGACGGGCCGGACGTGCTCAACGAGGCGCCGCGCGAGCTCCTGGTGGTGCGCGGCACGTAGGCGCGGCGCGCGGAAGGGGACGCGGCACGCCGTCGGTCGCAGCCCCCGCGGGCGCCGCGGCAGCGCGGCCGGTGGGCCGCCGGGGAGGGGCCACCGCGGCCCGGTGCTATGATCCGCCAGCGAGCGCAGCGCGTTGCGCGGGGCCCGAACCTTGCGGCGCCGTCGTCGTATGCATGAGCCTGTGACCGAGATCCACCACCCTTCCGCCATCCCGACCCGGCCCGCCGCCGACGGGCCCGAGATCGCCGGGCACCCGCTCCCTCCAGGCGCGGTTCCAGATGGCGTCTCGGAGGCCGAACACTTCGCGCGGGCCTGCACCGCGGCCCAGCTGCGGCGATTCATCAAATCGCGGCCCTATGTACCGCTCCACGAGCTGCGCCGCCGCTTCGAGCTCGGTGGCGAGACGGACGAGGTTTCGCGCGTGGAGACGCCGCAAGGCCCGGTCTACCTGGGCCTGCCGGGCCGCGAGTCCGAACTCCTGCAGGAGCTCCTGCGCCAGGGCGAGATCGGCGTCGAGCTGTCCATGGACCCGGAGGTGCGGGTGGTCGTGGGCGTCTACCCGATGCGCCCCGTGCCGCGCCTCTGATCTGCCCGTCCGACGATCGGCTCATCCCGGCGCTTCGGGCGGCCGCGACGCGATCCGGGCCGACAGGCCCTGGCCGGAGCTGGGCGACCCGTGTACGCTGTCGGCCGCGGAAGCCCCCGCTCTCACGGAGGTGCAGCATGCCGGCAACCGAGGAGCCCCGCCTGTCCCATGTGGTGCGGGAGACGATCGATGGTGCGCCCGACCCGGCCGCGCAGGCCGTCCGCCAGGCGGACCCCGACGCGGCACTCGCCGACTACGCGGAGCTGGCGCGATTGCTGCGCGCGGCCGACCAGGAGGGCGACCGAGAGGCCGTGGTCCAGATCCGGGAGCTGATGGACGGGCTCTGGCCCGCGCTCACGGAAGAGCAGCAGGCCCGCATCGAGGACGGGGAGTTCGACTGGTAGGCCGCCAATAGGCCGCCCAGGGGTGGGGGCGGTCGCTGCGCCGCCGCGGCCAGAGCCGGCCGGGCGCGCTACCGGGCCCGCTACCGCTCGCGCTACCGCGCGAGCCGCACTCCCTCGAGCGCCAACAGCGAACGCTTCACGTCGAGCATGCGGGCCCGTGTCCCATGCCCGCCGCCGTAGCCGCCGAGTCTCCCGTCGGCGGCCACGATCCGGTGGCAGGGGATCACCAATGGAATCGGGTTGCGTCCCAGCGCGCCCCCCACCGCGCGCGCCGCCCGTGGCCGGCCGATGGCACGTGCCAGTTCCCCGTAGCTCATCACCTCGCCGTACGAGACGCGCCGCGTGGCGTCGAGGACGAGCCGGTCCCACGGCGAAGCGCGCAGGTCGACGGGCAGGGAGAAGGCCGGGCGGCGGCCCGCGAAGTACTCCTCGAGCTGGCGGGCCGCCGCGCTCAGCGTCTCTCGCCAAGGCTGGGGGATCCCGGGGCCAGCGGGGACGACACCGCCGCCGAGGCGCTGCGCGAGCTCCGCGGCGAAGTCGTCCGTCTCCGCGGCGAGCTCGATGGCGACCAGGCCACGCTCGCCGACGGCGACGTGCAGGAGCCCCCACGGCGCCGGATGCCGGATGAACGCGGCCACGGGCTGGCCATCCCGGATCACGGGTCTGCGCCGGAGGGGAGCGCTGACCGACGGCGCGCCCGCTGCGCCCCGCTGGGGCGTGGAGGCGCCCACCGCCGTCCTCGTCCGCGCGAGCGCCGCGGCGAGCTCGGCCGCCAGCGCTGGGCCAGCCGGCGGGGGATCGCCCGCCTGCAGCCTCCGTTCCACATCCGCGTCACGCGGTCCGTCCTGCGCCGATCGTGCCTTCATGGTGCCACCTCTACCCGGGCCGCCAGCACGTCTCGGAGGCGTCGCAGCCCCTGACTGACGTGCTGGCGGGCCGTCGTCTCGCTACAGGCTAGCGCCGCCGCACCATGCAGGCGCTATCGCCCTACGCGTCTCCCGCCGGCGGTACGCGTCCCGGGCCTGGGTGCCCTCGATGCGGCCGTCCGTGAAGGCGCGAGGGATCGTTCAGCGGGCGGCTCCGTCGGCCGCGTCCGTCCCCGGCCTTGGCAGGCCGCTCCCCGCCTGCGGCCCAGGTCGATGCCTGGGTGCGGGCCACGTTTCAGGAATGGTTCAGCTTGTCGGGGTAGACCATGCGCCGGGG
Organism: Chloroflexota bacterium; assembly: GCA_021786385.1. Taxonomy (GTDB): domain Bacteria; phylum Chloroflexota; class Limnocylindria; order Limnocylindrales; family CSP1-4; genus JAJYNJ01. Next base: position 180 of record JAJYNJ010000013.1, on the reverse strand, counting down.
ATGCGGAGGATCGGTCGATCGCCCACCAATGGGAGCCAACGATGATGGAAGACGACGAGACCGGACTCCGCCGCGAGCCGCCGGCCATGCCGAGCGATCCTGGCGAGCCCGAGCTGCGCGCCGCGCCGCCGGCGCTGCCCGCAGAGCTGGCGCTGCCCGCAGGGCCGCGCTGGAGCGCCG
>JAJYNJ010000058.1 GCA_021786385.1 Chloroflexota bacterium | reverse complement strand
CATCGGCAGGTAGTTCCCCATCTGCCCCTCCGTGGGTGCTGTCCCACGGAGGGTGCTGGCTGGGCCCTACCTCAGCTGGCCGGTTTCAACCCGATTGTTGGTGGCCGGTTTTGACTGATCGCTAACAATAGTCGATGTTGACGGTGGCGAGTTTCCAGACGGCGAACTCGTAGGGACGGGGTGGGAGCGGGCGCAGGGCCGGCCGGTCGATCTCGGTGAACAGGCTCTGGCGGCTGCCCTCGAGCTTGCGGAAGGGGCGGTTGTTCAGCCAGACCAGGCGCTCCCGGATGGCGGCGTTGGCCTCGGCCAGGCTGAAGAACGTGCGGTGGCGCAGGGCGGCCAGGATCCAGCGCTCGGCTACCTGAACGCCCACCTCAACTTTCGCCTTGTCCCGCGGCTTCCGCGAGCGGGCCGGAATGACGGCGGCGCCGTAATGGGCGGCCAGCTCCTCGTAGGTGCGGTTCAACTCGGGCTCGTAGCGGTGGGCTTTGGTGACCCCGGCACGCAGGTTGTCCGGGACGAGGATGGCGGCGCAGCCCTTGAAGTACTCGAAGGCGTGGACGTGCCCGGCGATCCACTCGGGCAGCGCCTGCGAGGCCAGCGCCTCGGCGTAGGTGTAGTTGGAGGCGCCGAGCACGGCCACGAAGAGCTCGGCCTCGCTGACCCGCCCCGTCTCGGGATCGGTGATCGGCAGGGTCTGCCCGGGGAAGTCGAGGAACAGCTTCTCGCCGGCCCGGTGCTCCTGGCGCATGACCAGGTCGAGCCCGCGCTGCCAGTGCCGGTAGTGGCGGCAGAACTGGCTGTACTGGTAGCCAGTGGGCGCCACCGCCTTGTACTCCATCCAGAGCAGCTGCAGCGTCACCCCCTTGCGGCGCAGCTCGCGGTGGATCACCGCCCAGTCGGGCAAGGGTCGACTGGCGGCCGGTGGCAGCGCGGCCGAGCGGAAAAGGCACGCCTCCAGGGCGGCATCGTCCATGCCCTCGGGCAGGGGCCACCCCAGGCCGGCCCGCCGGGCGCGGGCGACGGCGTCGGCCACGGTGGTGGGCGGCAAGTGGAGCGCCGTCCCCACCTGGCGCCGGCTCAGACCCTCGGCGAGGGTGAGACGCAGGACTTCGCGGATCTTGCGCATGGCGGATCGGGGGCGCGGCATCGGCATCTCTCCTCGAACGTCTGTTCAGATCGTCCAAGGGAGCATGCCGGTGCCTGGCTCACCTCACCGCGTCAGACCGCCACTCCCCGGGGTGTACGAAAACCCCGGAACGCTGTTCGGAATGGATCGGAACGGGTGTACGGATTGGATCGGAACGGGTGTACGAAAACCCGCGGAATCCGCAAGCATAGCCGGCGGATCCGGAGGCTTGAAGGCCAGGCGCACCGCGCAGCTCGCGAACGACGCCGCCATCGCCGCTCCGGCCGCGGACCTCGACAGCCTCGTATCCAAGCCGCTCGAGGAGCGTCCCGATCAGCGCCTCGAACGCGACCAGCGGGATCGACTTCAACGCCTCGAGCATCTGCTCGCGCAGCCGTGCGTCGTGGTGCTTGACGGCCGTGTCGATCGCGTGCGCCGTCTCGTCGAACCCCTGGCCGGGCTGCTTCCGAATCGGCCGGAGCCAGCCCGCGAGGAGCTGTTCGAGCCGGGCGGCGACCGCCTTGGGGACGGGGAAGTTCGTCCCCTGGAGCCCCCGGAACGGCGGCCAGGCAGCGAGGACCGGCTCGCTGGCCGGATCGGTCAGACCTGCCCGAAGGAGGGGCGGCTCGACGACGGCGTCGTACTCGACGTCGACCTTCCAGTGCCCGAACTCGTCTTCCTCCGGGGCCGCGTAGACCGGACTGACGACCCGCCCGACGGCGTAGATGCCCGCCTCCGGCCCCGACAGGTAGAAGAAGACTCGATCGCCCACGGCGACCTTGTCGCGGTGGACTTTCGACGTACGTCGGGCCCGGATGACGATGCCCCGGATCGTCCGGAATGCCGTGCGACACCAGCTCGTCGACGCTGGAGGAGCGAGGGGCGTGTCGGACGCGAAGGCCGCCGGGCAGTTCGAGGTCAAGACAGGGCCACGCTCACGTGATCGGGTCGGGCCCTCAAGGAGGGTGACGATGCTCCGAGTCCGGGGCATCGCGTCCGGCGTCCTGGCTGCGCTGCTCGTCGCCGGGTGCGCCCTCGCCGGGCCATCGTCGCCGACGGGCGAGCCGGCAGCTCTCCACATCGTCAACCTCGATGGCCCCGACGTCTCGGTCGTGCTCGGCGGCGCGGTGATCGCGACCGTCCCGTGCGGCGGCTCGACCGCGCTCGCCCCGGGGACGCAGCTCCCGGGGCAGCCGTGGGACCTGACGATCAGGACCGCCGGCGGCGAGGTCCTGGGCTCGGTCTCGATCGCTGGACCGCTCCCTCAGGGGATCCTGGTCCGCGGACACTGCGTGCTCACCGGACCGTGGCCGATGACATACGGCCCGGCCCCGTCCCCGCTCGAGGCCCCGTGTGGAACGTCGCCGCCCGCAACCGGGTGACGCGGAGAGCACCGGCCGGCTTCGAGTGGCCTGCGAGGAGCGCCTCGCGACGACCACCGGGGACACCTGGGATCGAGCTTCCTTACCCGACGACCCCCTCGCCGAGCGACTCGATCAGCGGTGGCCCCAGGGTCCACCCCGATCAGGCCGGAACGAGCTCCAGCACGTCGCAGTGACGGGGTCGAAGGAGCCCGAAGTGGCGTCGATCGAGCGTCGCGAGCTTCGGCTCCCCGAGGCGCTCGACGATCGCGAGCACCGCCGCGTCCACGAAGCCGACGTCTGCGTCGGCGTAGCGGTCGCACAGCTCGCGGACCCGCGTGTAGTCCGCGCGGACCAGGTCTACGACCCGGTACGCGCCCACCTCGATGTCGGCGAGCAGCGCGACGAGCGCCCCGGGAGTCAGGCGCTGGCCGATCCAGTAGTCGACCTCGACGAGCACCGGCGCCGGGATCACGAGCGGCTCGTCGGCGGCCTCGATCAGGGCCCGGCAGGCGGCGTGATCCTGGTCGGAGCGGTCGAGCGATGCGTACAGCGGCCCCGTGTCGAGGATCAGCGCCACGCGCGGGGCTCCGGTCGGACATCGCCGGCGAGCCGGGCGGTGTCATGCGTGCCCGATGCGGCAATGCCCAGGCTGCGCGGCTTGGGGGCGTAACGTGCCACCGTCTCGTCGACCGCCTCGCGGATGAGCGCCGCCATCGAGAGTCCACGTTCGGCCGCGATCCGGCGCAGACGGCGGCGGGTCTCCTCGTCTAGGGTGAGCGTGGTGCGAGTCATGACACCATGCTAGCAGTCATGGTGTCATCTGCGTGTCCTCGTGAGTCGCCGGACGCCTTCGCTCCCGCCCCCGCTCTCGGCCCCCTCACGCGTCAGCCTCGAACCAGGGCCCCGTCCCCGACGGCCGGGATGTCGAGGCCCAGGTGGTGGGCGAGCGCCAGGCGCACGGCACGGCGGAGCGCGGGGTCCGTCAGGCGACCATCCGGGGGGCCCGCGATCCGTTCCAGCGAGATCGTCCGGAGCTGCTGGCAGAGGATCACACCGGGCCGGGTCTGCCCGGCCGCGCCGACCGGGATCGCCACCTCGCCCGGGTAGCGAGCCTCGTCGCGGGCGGCGGTGATCGGGCAGACGGTCACCAGGGCCGAGCGGTGGAACGGCTCGTAGCTGACGACGAGCGCCCGGCGGGTCCCGCTCTGCGCGTGACCCGTCGCGGCGTCGAGCGCGACGCGGACGACCGCCCAGCGCAGGGGTTCGGCGGCGGTCACCCCCGCGGCCACGTCTCGCGGTCCGCCTGCTCGTAGGCGGCCGCGAGGTCGGCCGACTCCGCCCGGACGGCCGGATCGGCCGCTGCCGCCTCCCACTGCGCGGCCTCGGCCTCCTCCCGGATCCGCCGCGCCAGCTCGTCGACCGCCAGCTCGATCACCCCGTCCTGGGTGCTCGCCAGGCCGTAGGTCGTGGCCAGTTCGCGGACGGTGCGCACCGTCCGCTCGGGCAGGTTGTAGGTCCGCTTCGTGCGCATGGCCAGACGATATGACACCCGGAGCGACGTGTCAATCCGGGTGTCAGGAGCGCCGCCTCCAGCAGCTCCGTGCCACTCAGGAGCCAGCCCCGCTACACCCCGGCCCGACTCGTCCCCTTCGAAAGCTCCCGCACCAGCCGGGCCATCGCGGCCACGTCGCGTCCCTCTGGCCCCAGCGCGTCGACCAGCGCCGACGCGGCGATGACACCGTCGGCGACCCGCCCCAACCGCCGCACGTGCTCGCGACGCGAGACACCGAAGCCGACCGCCACGGGGACCGGGCTCACCCCGCGGACCGCGCGCACGAACGCGCCGACCTCGGTCGGGAGCGCTCGGCGCGCGCCGGTCACACCCACGAGCGAGACGACGTAGAGGAACCCGCCGGTCCGCGACGCGATCCAGGCCCGCCGCCTCGGAGGTGTGGTCGGTGCCACCAGGTAGATCAGGGCCAGCCCCGCCGCACGCGCCGCCGCCTCGACCGGCGCCCCCTCGTCCGGCGTCAGGTCGGCCAGGATCGCGCCGCTCGCCCCGGCAGCTGCCAGGCGTCGCATCGGATCGGCCGGCTCGCGCCCGCCGATCACCTGGTTCACGTACGCCATGGGGACCAGTGGGATCGACGGTCGCGCGGCATGGATCCGCGCCACGAGTTCGAGCGAACGGGCCAGCGTCGCCCCCGCCCGCAACGCGGCCGCAGACGCGCGCTGGAGCGTGGTGCCGTCCGCCAGGGGGTCGGAGTACGGCAGCCCGATCTCGAGCAGGTCGGCGCCGGCGTCGATCGCCGCGATCGCGATCGCCTCGCTCGTAGCGGCGTCTGGGTACCCGGCGACCACGTAGGGGACGAGCGCGATCCGTCCCTCCCCGCGTGCAGCGGCAAAGGCTTCCCGGATCCGCTCGGCACCCACTGTCCCGTTGGTGCCGGACTCGGATGCCCCGCGCGGCCCGGCAGGCGTGGCGGCAGCGGGCGCAGCCACGCCCGGCGTGGCAGCGCCCGGCGTGGCTGCGCCCGGTGTGGCTGCGCCCGGTGTGAGAGGGACGGTCACGCCGGCACCTCCTCCTCGCCGCCGAGGACCCCCATGTCCTTGTCGCCGCGCCCTGAGAGGCCCAGGACGACGAGCACGTCACGCGGGAGCGGCGGCGGAAGCGGCCGTCCCGGAACCCGCGCCACGTCGGCGCCCAGGAGCGCCGGTAGCGCCGCGATCGCGTGGGCCGGCTCGAGCGCCGGGATGATCCCCTCCGTCCGGGTCAGGAGCATGAGCCCCTCCACCGCCTCCGCGTCGGTCGCCGCCAGCACCTCTAGACGGCCCGCCTCGTAGAGCGCGGAGATCTGCGGCCCGATCCCTGGGTAGTCGAGGCCCGCCGAGCGCGAGATCGCCTCGATCACCTGACCGTCGGGGTCCTGCAGCAGGTACGAGCGCGCGCCGTGCAGGACACCCGGGGTGCCGCCCGCGAGCGCCGCGGCGTGGCGGCCGCTCGCGATCCCCTCCCCCGCCGCCTCGACCGCGACGATTCGCACCGACGGCTCGCCGAGGAAGCGCGTGAAGAGCCCGATCGCGTTCGAGCCGCCCCCGACACAGGCCACGACGGCGTCCGGCAGCCGACCCTCCACCTGCGCCAGCTGCCACGCTGCCTCGTCGCCGATCACCCGTTGCAGGTCGCGCACGATGGTCGGATACGGGTGCGGGCCGACCGCCGACCCGAGCACGTAGTGGGTCGTGCGCACGTTGGTGACCCAGTCGCGCAGCGCCTCGTTGGTGGCATCTTTGAGGGTACCGCTCCCCGAAGTGACCTCGCGCACCTCCGCCCCCAGCGCGCGCATGCGCAGCACGTTGGGCGCCTGGCGGCGGATGTCCTCGCGCCCCATGAAGACGACGCAAGGGAGTCCGAGCAGCGCGCAGGCGGTGGCGGTGGCGACGCCGTGCTGGCCCGCGCCCGTCTCGGCGATGACGCGCTCCTTGCCGAGCCGTCGTGTGAGGAGGGCCTGGCCCAGCGCGTTCGTGATCTTGTGGGCCCCGGTGTGGTTCAGGTCCTCGCGCTTCAGGTAGAGACGGAGTCCACCCGGCTCACGGCCCGCACGGCGCTCCAGCTCGGCCGCCAAGCGGTCCGCGCGGTAGAGCGGGGAGGGTCGCCCGATGTAGTCGCGCCGGAGCGTCCGCAGATCGGCCCAGTAGCGCGGGTCGTCGCGCAACGCGAACCAGGCCGCCTCGAGCTCCTGCAGGGCCGCCACCAGCGTCTCGGGGACGTAGCGCCCGCCGAACTGCCGGCCGATCCCCCAGCGCCCCTGGGCGTCCGCGTGCAAGAGCGCCGGGTGCACGGGGGTCGCACGGGCCGGAGCGAGCGGAAGGTCGAGTCGCGCGGCCTTGGCGCGCTTGACGAAGAGCCCGACGAGGTAGGGATCCTTGCGCGGCCGACCGGGCTGGCCTGACCCCGCGCGACCGATCACGCCCCGCCGACCCGCCCGATTCGGGCGGCGCTCCTCGACGCCCGATGCGACGTCGACCCCGACGGCCGGGATCTGCCGTAGCGCCGCGGCGACGTTGGCTGCGTTGAGGCCGCCTGCAAGGACGACCGGTACTTCCCGGGCGACCGCCGCCGCGAGCGACTGGTCGGCGCGCACGCCGGTGCCGCCGAGCGCGGCCGGGTCGGCCGCGTCGAGGATGAGCCGCTCGACGCCAGGGCGCGCCAGGAGGGCCTGGCCGGCAGCCACGAGCGCGGCGGCGCGAGCGTCGACGCCTCCCTCGACGTCGACAGCATCGGCGGGGCTGCTGGAGGCGCCGCCCGTCGCCGGCACCCGCAGCACGGCAATCGCCGGCAATCCGGGGTCACCGGCCGGAAGCCCACCACGCCCTGACCACTGCAGCGCGTCGAGCCCGATCCGCGCGGCCAGTGCCGAGGCGTCCGCGGGCTCCACGTCGCCGACGACCCCAACGACCTGCGGCCGCCCATCCGGACCCTGCAGCGCGCGGGCGAGCTCGGCCAGCGCCCGCGCCTCCCTCTCCTCGAGACAGCGCGGCGTCCCGGCGACCAGGTTCAGCCCGACGGCATCTGCGCCCGCGGCGATCGCTGCCTGGAGGCCGCGTGCATCGGTGATGCCGCAGACCTTCACCCACGGCGCCCGATCCTCCGCCGCGGGATCTTCGCCGGTCGCAGGAGGTCTCCCGGCCGCCACGAACGCCGCCGTGCGTGCCCGCACCGCGGCGGGCTCGCCGCCGGCGCGCATCAACGCCTCGCCGACGAGCGCCGCGTCGAAGCCGAGCGCACGCCACGCCGCGAGTACGGAGGGCTCGCGCGCACCAGACTCCGCCACGACCAGCCGATCGTCGGGGATCAGCGCGCGCAGCGTCGCGGCCCGCTCCGGATACACGACGAGCGAACGCAGGTCGCGGTTGTTCACGCCGATCAGCCGCGCCTCGCTCGCCAGGGCGCGCTCCAGCTCGCGTTCCCCGTGCACCTCGACCAGCGGCTCCATGCCGAGCGCGCGTGTCGCGCGCGCGAGCCGCCGCAGGACGCGGGCGGGGTGCAACGCGGCGATCAGCAGCGCCAGGTCCGCGCCGGCCGCCCGCAGCAGCAAGAGCTGCCGCTCGTCGACGACGAACTCCTTGGCGAGCACCGGGACCGGAACTGCGGCGCGCACCGCGGCGAGGTCATCGAGCGAGCCGGCGAACCAGTGCGGCTCCACGAGCACGGAGACGATCGCAGCTCCCCCGGCGGCGTACGCACGGGCGCGGGCAACCAGGTCGTCGTCCGGCGCGGCGAGCATCCCCGCGGACGGCGAGCGACGTTTCGCCTCCGCGATCACGTGCAACCCGGGACGGAGGAGCGGGGCGACGGCGTCGTGAGGCGGCGGGGCCGAGCGCGCGGCCCGCTCAAGGTCGCGCAGGGAGCGCCCGGCCAGCTCGCCGGCGAGGTCTGCGCGCCGACGGGCGGCGATCTCCCCGAGCACCCCGAGCCGCTCGGTCGGGTCGTGCCGGCGCAGCGTCTGCGCCGTTCGCGCGCTCATGGCGCACCGCCCGGACGGGTCTCGGAGGCGACCGCCGAGCGCTCACGCTGGGCGCGCAGGCGCGCCAGCAGGTCGCTCGCGGCGCCTCGATCGATCGTCGCCGCCGCCAGCGCGACCCCCCGGCGCAGATCCTCCGCCCGGCCCGCCACCAGGAACGCCGCCCCGGCGTTGAGGAGGACCGCGTCGCGGAGCGGACCCGTCTGACCCGCGAAGAGCGCCTCCATCCGGGCGGCGTTCTCGGCGGGCGTGCCACCCGCCAGCGCCTCGGTCGGGGCGCGACCGAGCCCGACATCCTCGGGCCGCACTTCGTGCCGCGTGACGCCGGCCGCCGTCACCTCGTACGCCACGCCGGTCCCGTCGAGCGGCAGCTCGTCGATCCGTTCGCCGTGCACCACCAGCGCCCGCTCGGTCCCGAGGGCGTGCAGCACCTCCGCGATCCGTCGAGCCGCTGCCGGGTCGGCGACGCCGAGCAGCTGCCGCCGCGCGCCGGCAGGGTTGGTCAGCGGCCCGAGCAAGTTGAACGCGGTGCGGATCCCAATCTCGCGGCGTGTCGGCCCCGCATGGCGCATCGCCGGGTGGTACCCCGGCGCGAAGAGGAACGCGAACCCGACCTCGTGCAGCGCCAAGGCCGCCGCCTCGGGGCCCAGGTCGGTCGGCACTCCAAGCGCATCGAGCACGTCTGAGCTGCCCGAGGCCGAGGTGATCGCGCGGTTGCCGTGCTTCGCGACCGGGACGCCGGCCGCCGCCACGACGAGCGCCGCCGCGGTCGAGATGTTGAAGGTGCCCCGGCCGTCCCCACCGGTCCCACAGGTGTCGATCGTCCCCTCCGGCGCCTCGACGCGCAGCACCCGTTCGCGCATGGCGATCGCGAACCCCGCCAGCTCGTCGACGGTCTCGCCCCGCATGCGCAGCGCAACGAGGAACGCGCCGAGCTGCGCCGGCGTCGCCTCGCCGTCCATCACCGCGCCCATCGCCAGCCGCGCCTCCTCGCGCGACAGCGTCCGGCCATCGACCACCGCCGCCAACGCGGCCCGCACCTGGTCGCTCATCGGGCGGTCACCTCCGTGCCATGGCGGGCCCCTCGAGCCGTCGACCGCGCACCTGCTGGCTCGACGGCCCCCGGCGCCCCGATCTGCGTCGCCATCCCGCCGTCAGGACCCCATCGGCTGCGGCGGCCCAACCCTCGGAGTGCGAAGGATGAGCTCGCCGCGTCCTCCAGCACCGTCGGGTCGCCCTCGCCCGCCAACCGCAGGAAGTTTGCGAGTAGGCGCGGCCCGTCGGGGGTGAGGACGGACTCGGGATGGAACTGCACCCCCTCGAGCGGCAACCGCCGATGCCGCATCGCCATCACCACGCCGTCATGGGTGCTGGCCGTCACCTCGATCTCCGCCGGCAGCGTCGCTGCGTCCACGCAGAGCGAGTGGTACCGGCCGGCCAAGAACGGCGACGGGAGCCCCGCGAGGAGTCCCTGGCCGCCGTGCTCGACCTCGCTCGCCGCACCGTGCACCAGCGTCGGCGCACGGACGATCCGCGCGCCGAACGCCGCACCGAAACACTGCAGTCCGAGACAGACGCCGAGCATCGGGATCCGGTGCTCGGCGGCGAGACGGATCGCGTCGACCGAGATCCCCGCGCTCTCCGGGTTCCCGGGGCCGGGCGAGATCAGGAGGGCACGCAGCGGGCGTCGCGCGTCGGGCGCGTCGGCCAGCCGCTCGATCTCGTCGCGCGCGATGCGGTCGTTGCGGACGACGAGCAGATCCGCGCCGGCCGTCTCGAGCGCCTGGACGAGGTTGAAGGTGAAGCTGTCGTAGTTGTCGACGACGAGGATCATCGGCGGCCGCCCCCGACCGGCCCGGCAGCCGCTGCCCGCTCCCCCGGCGTACCCACGGTCCCCTGCGCGGTCGCCTGCGCGCTTCGCTCGGCCACGGGCGTCACCGGCCCGGTTGTGCTCGAGATCGTCGTGCCTACGCCCAGCGCCGGCGCCGCCGCGAGCTCGAAGGCACGGCGCAGCGCAGCGGCCTTGTGCTCGGTTTCCTCGAACTCCCGATCCGGGACGCTGCCGGCCACGATCCCCGCGCCGCTGTGAACGTGCACGAGGCCGGCTGTCAGCACCGCGCTACGGATCGTGATCGCGGTGTCGAGGCCGCCGTCGTACCCGATATAGCCGACTGCGCCGCCGTACAACCCGCGCCGCTCGCGCTCGAGGCTCGCGATCAGCTGCATCGCGCGCACCTTGGGCGCCCCCGACAACGTCCCCGCTGGGAAGACGCTGCGCAGCGCGTCGAGCGCATCGAGGCCCGGCCGGAGGCGCGCCTCGACGTGGCTGACCAGGTGCAGCACGTGGCTGTAGCGCTCGACCTCCATGTAGCGCGTGACGGCGACGCTGCCGGCCCGCGCCACGCGCCCCAGGTCGTTGCGACCGAGGTCCACGAGCATCACGTGCTCGGCCCGCTCCTTCGGATCGCGCTGCAGCTCCTCTGCGATCAGCTCGTCCTCCTCGTCGTCAGCGCCGCGTGGCCGGGTCCCGGCGATCGGGTGCGTGGTGAGTCGGTCGCCTTCGACCCGCAGCAGCAGCTCGGGACTCGCGCCCACGACCTCGAACGAGGCGGTTCGCACGTAGAACAGGTAGGGGCTCGGGTTGACCCGTCGCAGGGCCCGGTAGAGGGCGAGCCCGTCGAGCAGACCGCCGTCGGCGGCACGCGGGATCGCGAACGACTGGCGGCGGGCGAGGACGATCTGGATCGCCTCACCACCGGCGATCGCCGCCTTCGCCTCCACCACGGCCGCCTCGAAGGCTTCGCGTTCCATGCTCGACGAGCCGTGGAACGCCGACGCACGCGCCCCTGGTGCGCCCTTCCCCGACCGATCGGCCGTCGCCGGACGCGGCGCGCCTGCCGTGCGCTCCCGACCCGCCTCGGACGGCCCCCGCGCGGCGCGCTCCAGTGCCTCGAAGACCGCGCGCTCCGCGATCCGGTAGCGGCCCTCGAAGTCGGGCGCGTCGGTATGGAGCGAGGCGATCGCGCTGAGGGTGTGGGTCAGGTGATCGAAGACCAGGACGAGGTCGGTCTCCAGGAAGGCGGCGGTGGGCGTGCCCACCGGATCGGCGTCGGGGAGCGGCACCGGCTCGAAGGCCGAGACCGCGTCGTACGCGAGCGCCCCGACCGCGCCGCCGGTGAAGCGTGGCATCCCCTCGAGGGGCACCACCCGCCGCCGCGGCACGAAGCGTCGGAGCGCCTCGAGGGGGTCTCGCGCCGCCTCGGCCGAGGCGGGTAGGTCGGGTCCATAGGCGTCCACCGTGACAGGCCGCGTGACGGTCCGCGCGACACCGTCGCGCACTTCCAGCGTGCGCCGCGGGCCGACGCCTAGGAAGGAGTAGCGGCCGACGCGTTCACCGCCTTCCACGGACTCGAGCAGGTAGGCGGGACCGCCGTCGTCGAGCGCCAAGAACGCGCCGACGGGCGTCTCGAGGTCGGCCTCGCGCGAGGCGCGCAGGAGGACCGTGTCGGCCCCTGCCGCCAGGCGGCGAGCCTCGCTGAGGCTGATCGGGGTGGTGAGCGGCATCTCCAGGCGCCTCCGGGTGACCGGCCTCGGGCCGGGAATCAAACGACCTTCCGTCCTGCCGGGACGAAAGGTCGAAACCCTCCGCGGTGCCACCCGCGTTCGGCGCTACCGCCGCTCTCTGGCCGACGGACCGCGAGGCGGTCGATCGGTGCTGCCCGCTATCGCTGGCGCCCTGCGCCGGAGCCTACTGGGTACCCGCCCGTGGCGGACGCCGTTCGGTCCGGAGGCTCCCGGGTCCATTCGCCGCCGCCCTCGTGCCGGTCTCCCACCTACGCCGGCTCTCTGCACCGAGGGGGATGGCGGGTACTCGTCCCGTTCATCGCCCGGTCTTCAGTTGGCAGGGAGTCTAGACGGCCGGCCGCCGAGGTGTCAAACGCCGCGTCACACGCTGCGTCACCCGCCGAGCTCGTGCGCTCGCCCCGCAGCGGACGCGGCCGCGCGAATCAGCCCCAGATTCTGCGAATCACGATGTACCGGGGCCAACGTGCCGACTAGATCCGCACGAGCAGATCACGGCCCCACCAGGCAACGCGGCAGAACAGTCCCCGGATGTACGGTATACAGGGACCATGCCCGACGCAGGCTGTTGCCTGCTCGCGCGAGGCGCCGCGGGCCTGGTGCCCGCCGGCACCCTGTCTCGCCCGTTCACGGACTCCGCCCACGCCCCTGGCACGCGGCTGGCGGCCCGCCTGGGCACGCCCCCCTGCCAATGGTCACTGGCCTTGGCCGAAGCACGAGGCGCCCGCGCGTCACCCCCCGACGGCGTCGCGCAGGCGTGCCACCACGACCTGCCAGACGGCGCCGGCGATGATCCCGCCCGCCCCACCGGCGATCGCAAACGTCAGCCAAGCCAGCCCGGCCAGCGGCGCCCACGTCGGGCTGCCAGCCAACTCCTGGGCCGCACCTAGCCCCATGAAGCTGCCGATCGTGACGAAGGTCAGGCCAAAGGCCAGCGGCCCGAACAGTGGACGGTGGGGGCCGTCGCCCTGCCGATCACCCTCGAGCGGACTGCCGTTGCGCCGCCGCGTCCGCTGGCGCCGCGCCGCTTCGTCGTCCTGCTCGATCCAGACGCCGCCCAGCAGTCCGATGCCGAAGCCCGCAACGAGTCCGGCCACGATGACGGGCGCGTAGACGGTCAGGCCGACGACGCGCAGGGCCACCGCCCCCAGCACCGCCAAGGCCAACCCAAGGAGTGCCCCGATCGCCGTTGCCAGGGCAAGGAAGTGGCTCATGCGGATGGCCTCACGTCGGGCCAATCGTACGCAGCGGATGCGGCCCGTGCAGGCTCGACCGAGCGACGGGCGGTGGCCGGAACGAGCGGTAGCTGCACCATCGAGCAGATCGATCGGCATCGACCACCGCTCGCCCGACGAGCGCCAGACAGCCCGCCCGCCGAACTGCCGGTTCCTCTGGTGCCGGCGCGGCAAGCGAGGCACGAGGGTCCGCCCGGCACGCCCGCCCTCATGTACGGCACCCGCTGCACGGCCTCTGCAGCGTGTGGCGGAGAGGGTGGGATTCGAACCCACGGAGGTTTCCCTCAGCGGTTTTCAAGACCGCCGCATTCGGCCACTCTGCCACCTCTCCGGCGCGGCCAGGGACGAGTGTAGCCGCACGCCCTGCGTCGCAGCCTGCGTCCGCGCACGAGACCTCCGCAACGCATTGGTCGATAGACGCGGCGAGCGATCCCCGATCGAGCGTCGTGCCGAGCCTGGCCCACCGCAGAGATCAGCCGATCTCCTGCTCTATCGCTCCGGAACGAAGCGGACCGCCGACGCGAGACCCGGGGGCTCGTCGCACGGTCCATTTGCCGACCGCTGGTCGGTGTAGCCGCCGACTAGCAGCACGGATCCGTCGGAGAGCGTCACCGCGGCCCCGCCGGCGCCGCTCAGCCCGACCGAACGGTTCGACTCCCGCGTGCGGGAGGTGGGCCGATCCGGTCGCCAATGAACGGCCGCAACACCTCGGGGACCACCACCGAGCCATCGGGCTGCTGGTAGACCTCGAGGATCGCCGCGAAGGTGCGGGCCAGCGCCAGTCCGGATCCGTTCAGCGTATGCAGGATCTCCGGTTTCGCGCCGGCCTCGGGCCGCCAGCGGATGTTCATGCGCCGCGCCTGGTAGTCGCGGAAGTTCGAGACCGAGCTGACCTCCAGCCAGCGCTCCACGCCCGGGGCCCAGACCTCGAGATCGTACTTCTTGGCCTGCACGAAGCCCATGTCGCCGGTGGCCATCAGCTTGACCCGGTACGGTAACCCGAGCCGCTGGAGCAGCTCCTCGGCGGCCCGGGTCAGCCACTCGAGGGCCGCGCCGGAGTCGGCCGGGCGCTCGAACAGGACCATCTCGACCTTGTCGAACTGGTGCACGCGGAGGATGCCGCGGGTGTCCCGGCCGGCCGCGCCCGCCTCACGACGGAAGCATGGCGTATACGCGCAGTAGCGGATCGGCAGACGGTCGGCCTCGATGATCTCGTCGCGGTGCAGGTTCGTCACGGGAACCTCGGCCGTAGGGACCAGGTAGAGCTCGTCGCGCGTGACGACGTACATCAGCTCTTCCTTGTCCGGGATCTGCCCGGTGCCGCGGGCCGATGCCGCGTTCACGAGCGCCGGCGGCCAGACCTCGGTCATGCCGTGCTCGCGCGTGTGCACGCCGATGAACCAGTCGATCAGCGCCCGCTCCAGCGCCGCCCCGGCCCCGCGGTAGACCGGAAAGCCCGAACCGGTGATCTTGGCCCCTGCCGCAAGATCCAACATGCCGAGCGCCTCGCCGACCTCCCAGTGCGGGCGCCGCGTCCAGGGGGCGCTGCCGTCCGCGCCGCCGCCACGCGGCTCCACGTGCGGCGCGGGCTCGCCCCACGTGCGCACGATCACGCTCGCTTCCTCGCCCCCGACCGGCACGTCCGGATCGGCCGGATTCGGGATGCGCAGCAGTGCCTCTTCGAGCTGGGCCTCGATCTCGGCGAGCTCCCGGTCGATCGCGGCGATGCGGGCACCGGCCTCGCTCGCGGCCTCGCGCAGCCGAGCCACCTCCGGGCCCTGCGGCGCGGCGCCACCGCGGATCGCGTCGCCGATCTGCTTCGAGAGTGCGTTCCGTCGCGCCCGCAGCGCATCGCCCTCTCCCAGCAGCGCGCGCCGCCGCGCGTCGAGATCCAGGGCCGCGTCGACGACCGAGGGATCCTCGCCCTTGTCGATCGCACCTTGCCGGACCCGTGCGGCGTCCTCGCGCAAGCGCTGCAGGCCGATGCTCATCCCGTCGCCTCCTCTGCGCCGTCGGTCGCGGGGCCCTCGGGCGCCGGGCCCCAGCCGGCCGCCTCACGCAACCGTTCGATCGTGAACCCGCGTTCCAGCGCCGCGAGCAGCCAGCCCGCGCGCGGGCCATTCGGTCTTCCGAGAAAGGCCAGGTAGATCGCGCCGAAGGCGCGTCCGGGCGCCAGCGCGGCCTCCTCGGCGACCCGGAAGATGAGGTTCTGCCAGGCCTCGCCGGAGCTCGGCCGGGCCACGTCGGCCGCCAAAGCGAGCGCGCCGAGGTAGACGCGCTGTTCCTCGGCCAGCCCGCGGCGCGCCTCCTCGGGCAGCTCGTCGCGGACGACGATGCGGGCCCGCTCGGGCGCGTACGCATCGAGCCAGGCGCGGGCGGCTCGGATGCGGTCCCCGAGGATCAGCTGCTCCGCCCTGTCGAGCGGTGCGCCCTTCTCGGCCGCCACGCGGGCCTCGATCTCGATGGAGGGCACCTGCACCAGCATCGCGAGCTGGCTGAAATCAGGCCGGAAGCGGGACGCCTCGACGACCGGGTCGGCGTCGGGATCGAGCAGGCTCAGGGCAAAGATGCGCTCGTGGTCAGGCGGCAGCTCGCCCTTCACCGCGCGCCCGGCGACGGCCGCGGCGATGCGGTCGAACTCGTCGAAGAGTCGCGGGATGGTGTCCCCGGCCGGGTCGAAGTCGATCGCGTGGTTCGGCCGGTACCGCAGGAAGAGGAAGCGCAGCAGCTCGGGCGGCAGGACCTCCGCCATGGTGTGCGCCGCCGCGCCGCGACCCTTGCTGGTGCTCATCTTGCGGCCGCCGATGTTCAGGAACTCGTACGGGAGGTTGATCGGCGGTTCGCGCTCGAAGACCTCGCGGGCGATCGCGTCTGAGCGATCGCGCGAGCCGCCCGCGGTCGCGAGGTCCTTGCCGTTGGGCTCGATGGTGACCCCGAAGATGCTCCACTGCGCCGCCCACTCCAGGTTCCAGGGGAGCTTTGCGCGGCCGCCGAACGGTTCGACCCAACCGGAGTACCCGCACCCGCGCGCCCAGGCAACCAGCTCCGCCCGGCACTCGTAGAAGACACGCTGGCCATCCCAGTCCGTCACGATGGTCGTCCCCACCTTGCCGCAGCGCTCGCAGACGACCTGGACCGGATGCCACGTCGGCGGATGCTGGACGTTGGCGATGCGCCGGTAGATCTCGCGCACCCGATCGGCACGCTCGAGCGCCAGCCGGATGTATGGATCGAGGGCGCCCGTCGGGTAGAGCTCGCTCATCCAGTAGGTCTCGGGATGGATCCCGAGCCCGGCGAAGGTGGCCAGGAAGAGCCCGGCGAAATGCCGCGCATAGCTCGGCGCCGTGCTCCCCTCGGGCGCCGGGACATGCGCGAGCGGCACGCCCATGTACCGTTCGACCGCGTCGGGCGTCAGCAACGCCTGCGCGTCCATGGGGTCCATGTCGTCGACCCCGTAGAGCAGGCGCACCTCCAGGCCCCGTGCGCGCAGGGCACGCCAGATGGCGTCGAGCACCACCGGACCGCGCAAGCTGCCGACGTGCACCGTGCCCGACGGCGTCTTCGAGTCGTTGACGACCTGCGGACCGCTCAGGCGCGAGGCGAGCTCATCGGCCCAGTACACGCTTCCCTCCGCCGGCCGCGCGTGGCCTCAGCCGATGCTCACGATCTTGTAGGTGAAGTCTCCCCCGGGGACGCGCACGACGACTTCGTCCCCCGGCCGGCGGCCGAGCAGAGCGCGGCCCACCGGCGACTCGTTGGAGATGCGCCCCGACCCCGGGTCGGCCTCGGCCGAGCCGACGATGTGGAACGTCTCGCGACCGTCGGACGATTCGACCACCACCGTCGAACCGATCTGAACGTGGTCGGACGAGTGGTTCTCGTCGATCAGCACGGCGTTGCGGATGAGCGCCTCGAGCGTCTGGATGCGCCCTTCGACGAAGGCCTGCTCGTTCTTCGCGTCCTCGTACTCGGCGTTCTCTGCGAGATCCCCGTGCTCCTTGGCGTCGTGGATGCGGGCCGCCACCTCGGGGCGACGGACGTTCACCAGCTGGTCGAGCTCGGCTCGCAGCTTCTCCAGCCCATCGCGGGTGAGGTAACCGGGCTTGTTGTTCACGGACAGCTCCAGTGGATGAGCGGCTGCAAGAGAAAGAACCCCCGGCGCGCGTGGTGGGCGCGCGTCAGGAGTTCGGCCGGCGCAGGATTCTAGGGCCGCGTCCGGGCTCGTGTCAAAGCGCACGCGACGGCGTGCCGGCGCCCCCCAGCGCGGCGCCGACCCCTGGTCGCACTGGAGCGCCAGGCGCCGCGCAGGGTCCGCTGCCGATCAGCGGGTGCGGCGCCGCCGTAGGGCTCAGCGGGGCGTGTCCGCCCGCCCGACCGACGCGTCGATCAGGCGGAGGAGCCGCTTGCGGACCCGGTGCAGCGAGCTGCGGTCGGAGAACGCGACGAAGAGGGTGTCGTCTCCGGCGATCGTGCCGACCACCTCAGGCCAGCGCGCACGGTCGAGCGCCGAGGCGATGGCATGGGCGCTGCCCGACAGCGTCTGGACGACCAGCAGCAAGCCCGCCTCCCGGACATCGACCGGCAGGTCCCGCAGGAGCCGCGCCAGCCGCTCCTCCCCGCTCGGCTCCGGCTCCGCGAGGCGCGGCGGGAGCGCGTAGACGTACGCGCCGTTGCGGTGCACCTTGATCAGCCCGAGCTCGGCGACGTCGCGGCTGATGGTCGCCTGGGTCGCGCGGAAGCCCCGTTCACGGAGCGCCGCTGCCAGCTCCTGTTGGGTCCGCACGTTCCGGCGGCCGAGCAGGTCGCGGATCGCTCCGTGGCGGAGCTGCTTCATCATCTCCACGGCAGGCCCACCGTCACCCGGCCCCCCTCAACGCGCCAGGACGAAGGCCACCACCAGGGCGGCCATGACCAGCCGCTCACCGATGAACGGTGCGGTGGTGTTACGCCGCAGGTAGTCGAGCAGGAACACGATCGCCAGCAGGCCGGCGACGGCGGCGCCGAGCATCCCTGCGGCGAGCGCGAGGATCTCCGCCGTCGGCAGCCCGGCATACACGAGCTCGCGGGCCTTCCAGAACGCGGCGCCCGCGATGATCGGCGTGCCCATCAGGAACGAGAATCGCGCGGCGGCCTCGCGGGTCAGCCCCGTGTACAGGCCGGCCGCGATCGTCATCCCCGAGCGGCTGAAGCCCGGGAAGAGCGCGAACGCTTGGGCGACGCCGATCACGATCGCATCACGCACGTCGATCTGGTCGAGCCCGCGCCGCAGGAAGGCGATCTGTTCGGTGAACCAGAGGATCCCCGCGCCCAGCGCGAGGAAGATCGCCACCAGGATGATGTGCTGTCGGAAGAACGTGTCGAAGAAGCTCTCCAGCGCCACGCCGAGCACGGCGCCCGGGATCATCGTCACCACGATCAACCAGGCCAGCCGGCGGTCCGGATCGGCGCCGATCCGCTGGTCGCGCAGCGACGCGAACCAGGCGGCCAAGAGCCGCAGCAGGTCGCGCCAGAAATAGGCCAGCAGGGCGAGCAGGGTGCCGGCGTGCAGCATCACGTCGAAGCCGGCGCTGTTGAGGAACGGGTCGTTCCAGCCCAGGAACTCCGGCACCACGATCAGGTGCGCGGACGAAGAGATCGGCAGGAACTCGGTCAGCCCCTGCAGGACCCCGATGACGAGCGCCTGGAGGACGAGCGGCATGACCTTCCCCGATGACGACGGTGGGAGCGGCCGCCGGCGATCCCGGCCGCCCCCGCCGGACGCTCAGCGAATGAAGAGCGGCGCCAGGACGAGCGTGATGGTGGCGAGCAGCTTCACCAGCACGTGCAGCGACGGGCCAGCCGTGTCCTTGAACGGATCGCCCACCGTGTCGCCCACCACCGCAGCGGCGTGCGCAGGCGTGCCCTTGCCGATCACGTTGCCGGCGGCGTCCGTGAGGTGGCCAGCCTCGATGAACTTCTTCGCGTTGTCCCAGGCTCCACCGCCGTTGTTCAGCACGGTGGCGAGCATCACGCCGCCGATCGTGCCGACCATCAGGAAGCCGGCCACGGCCTCCTGGCCAAGCAGCAGGCCGACCACGATGGGCGTCCCGACCGCCACGAGGCCCGGCAGGATCATCTCGCGCAGCGCGGCACGGGTCGTGATGTCGACGACGCGCGCGTAGTCCGGCCGCTCGGTGTAGTCCATGATCCCGGGGTGCTCGCGGAACTGCCGCCGGACCTCGACGATGATCGAGGAGGCGGCCTTGCCTACGGCGCGGATGGCGAGCGAGCTGAAGAAGAAGACGAGCATCACGGAGATCAACGCCGCGACGAAGACGCTCACCTTCGACAGGTCGACCGCGTTCATGAGCGGACGGCCGGTGCGGGTGAAGATCAGGTTGACCTTGTCGATGTAGGCGCTGAAGAGGAGGAAGGCCGCGAGGCTCGCGGACGCGATCGCGTAGCCTTTGGTGAGCGCCTTGGTGGTGTTGCCCACGGCGTCCAGGCGGTCGGTGATCTCGCGCGCGCCAGCCTCGGCGTGGCTGAACTCGGCGATCCCCCCCGCGTTGTCCGTGATCGGGCCGAAGGTGTCCATGGCCAAGATGTACGCCGTGGTCATCAGCATGCCCATCGTCGCGACGGCGGTGCCGAAGACGCCGCCGACGTTGCGGCCGTTCTCGATCAGGTTGGCCTGCGAACCGAGCCAGTGGCTGACCAGCAGCGCGATGCCGATCGTGACGGCAGTGACCAACGTGGTCTCGTAGCCGACCGCGACGCCGGAAATGATGTTGGTCGCGGGACCAGTCTTGGAAGCCTCGGCGATCTCGCGCACGGGGCGGAACGAGCCGGCGGTGTAGTACTGCGTGATGTAGACGAAGACGACGCTGGTGGCGAGGCCGACGAGCCCTGCCCCGAAGAACCAGACCCAGGTGGGGATGCCGTCGGAGCCCGTCTGCGACCCGGTGTTCATCATGACGTTGGTCACGACCAGCAGCCCGACCGCGGAGAGCAGCGTGGTGGCCCAGTAGCCGCGGTTCAGCATGTTCATCGGGTTCTCGTCCTCGCGGCCGCGGACGAAGAAGATCGCGACGATCGTGGCGAGCAGGCCAAAGGCCCGCACGACGAGCGGGAAGAGGACCCAGGCCTCGGGGTTCGGCCAGCCGGCCTTGCTGGCTACGGTCCAGACGCCGACGCCCAGGATCATCGCGCCGATGTTCTCGGCCGCCGTCGACTCGAAGAGATCGGCGCCGCGGCCGGCGCAGTCGCCAACGTTGTCGCCGACGAGGTCCGCGATCACGCCGGCGTTGCGCGGGTCGTCTTCCGGGATACCGGCCTCCACCTTGCCAACCAGGTCGGACCCGACGTCGGCGGCCTTCGTGTAGATCCCACCACCGAGCTGCGCGAAGAGCGCGACGAACGACGCGCCGAACCCATATCCGACGATCAGGAACGGCGCCTGCTCGGGGTGCTCGAACCCGCCGTAGAGCGCGAACATCGACCAGACGCCGAGCAGTGAGAGGGAAACCACGAGGAAGCCCGAGACAGCGCCGCCCCGCATGGCGGTCTGTACCGCGCCGACGAGGCTGTGGCGCGCCGCCGCCGCGGTGCGCAGGTTCGACTTCACGCTGATGTACATGCCGATGATCCCGGACGCCATCGAGCACGCTGCACCGACCAGGAACGCCGCCCCGGTCCGGACGCCCAGCGAAAAGCCGTAGATGTTCGTGTCGGCGGACTGCGCGTTCTCGACCAGGCCGATCACGATGGTGAGGACGACGGCGCCCACCACCGCGAGCAGCGCGATCGTCGTGTACTGGCGGCGGATGAACGCGACCGCACCCTCGAAGATCGTACCCGCCACGTCCTGCATCGCCGCCGTGCCGGTGTCGCGCGAGAGCACGTCACGCGCCAGATAGAGCGCGAAGAGGATCGCCGCCAGGCCGGCGATGGGGATGAGCCACGGCATCACGCCTGCAGGACCGCTCACGTCGAAAACGCCTCCGTAGACAAGCAAAGAGCCCCGTGACGAGCGGGGCGGGCACGCGACTGTCGGCGGGCGCAGTGTAGCATGCGGCTACGGTCGTCCGGCGAGTATGCACTGCATATCCAGGCTGCCTCGGCGAGCGCCGCCCCGACGGGCGGCCGTGGGCGCCACCCCCGTCCCCCGCCTACGGCAGCCAGCGGGGTTGCGAGCCGTCCGGCGAAAGTTGGCGCAGATCGCGCCCGTCTGTGCGGACCTCCCAGATGCCCGCGCTCGGCCCGCCCACCGCGGGAGCGCGCACGAAGATGACGATGTCGCCGGCCGGTGAGAAGGACGGCTCGCGGTCGGCCAGGTCGGTCGCCGTCGTGAGTGCCTCTGGCGGGCCGCCGATCGTCGGCTGGAAGACGACGTGCGGCAGCGTCGTCCCGGCGAGCCAGGTCATGTCGCCCTGGGGGGAAACCGAGAGCCACGGTCCGCCCTGGCCCAGCGGGACCGGCGGTTCACCGGGACGGATCAACCACGCGGCGAGTGTCGCCTGGCCATCGCCGGCGGCGTCTACCACGAAGCCACGCTCGCGGTCGGACCACTGCATGGGGCCGCTCGGGTCGTGCAGGCCAACCGCCGTCGCCGCACCGGACGCCAGGTCGATCTCCTCGATTTCGCCGCGACCGTCGCGCACGAGCGCCGTGCGCCCGGCGGAGGAGACCGCGGCGAGCGTGGTCCACGGCCCCGGGGCCGCCGCGTCCGAGAAGACCCCACCGCTGCCGACCGACCCCGTCGGCGGAGCCCCGGTCGGCAGGAGCTGACGCGGCTGCTGGCTCGACTCGACCGGCAGCAGCCAGATCCCCTCGTCCTGGCCGCTCAACCGACCGCGCCGCCCCACGATGACCGCCGACCCGTCGGGCACCAGACGCGGGACGTAGTCGAACGCGTCGTCGGGGGTCAGGACGGTCGGCGCCGTGTCGCCCAGCCGGAACGTCTTGACCAGCCCGCCGGCCGCGTAGACCACGCGCTTCCCGTCCGCCGTGACGTCGTAGGCCGTCACGGGCGCGAGCTCGTCGGTAAGCTGGCGCGGGTTGCTGCCATCGGGATTCATCGCCCACAGGTTGCGGACCCCGGTCCGCGCGGAGAGGAAGAGCACCTGGTTCTGGAGCGAGTCGGTGGGCGCGCCGGTCGTGAACGACCACGTGCGGCCGGCGGCCACGCGGCGCGGATCATCGGCGCGCCGCACGCCGTCCAGCAGCTCCACCGTGTAGGTCGTATGTGGTGCCAGCGCCCCGGACGGCCGGTAGACGAGGACGCTGGCAGGTGGCGTGTCGCCCGGGTTGTCGTCCGGGAGTGTCTCGACCCGCAGATCCCCGGGCGCAGGAGGCGTGATGCGGACGAGCCCGGTCACGCTCGAGGGGTCGACTGGGCCATCGAACACCATCACGATCGGGCCATCCACGGGCGCGCCAGCGGAGCCGTCGGCAGGGACGACCTGCGTCAGCGCGAGCCCCGCGCGTACGGTGGTGAAGGCGATCACGATCGGCGCTGCCGGCGAGTTGCCGTCGGTGTCCGCGGCCTGCTGCGAGACCGTGACGACATACGGCGTGCCGAACGAGAGGGGCTGGAGCGGCGTGAGGGTGACGGTCGAACCGCTCCAGGTGGCGCGGAACCGCGTCGTGGGCTGGATGCTGATGGCGGACTGCGTCGCACCCACGTCCATCAAGCGGTCGAAGGTGAGCGCGATCGGCGCGTCGACCGCGACGTCGGTGGCGCCGTCTGCGGGCGTGCTCGAGGTGAGCACCGGCAGGCCGACCGTCCGGAAGGTGAACGTTGCACCGCCCTGGTCGGCCACGTTGCCGTTCAGGTCGCGATACCCGGGCGCGACGGTCACGGTGAACTGCGTCGCGACGGGCAGCTTCTCGGCCGGCGTGAAGATCATGGTCCGTCCGCCGTCCCAGGCGAAGGTGCCCTGGACCGCGGGGGCGATCCCGAAATGGAGCTGGGCCGAGCTCTGGTCGACGACCTTGGTGAACTCGACGTCGATCGTCGTGTGGGTGAGGCCGACGTGCGCATCGCCGGCGGTACGGCCGAGGGTGATGCTCTGGACGGCCGGCGGCACCCGGTCGACGAGCGTCGCGTTCGCCAGAATCAGCAGGAGCGCGACGATCGCGACGATGCGCCCGACGAGCTCGACGGTGTGACGTGACACGAGCCCCGACGTTACCACGCCCGCGCGGCCCGCCCTGCGCGGCGGTTCCGCCTATACTCCCGCCTTGTGACGAACGACCATCATCCCGCGTGATCGAGCGCGCGCGCGGCTGCCTCCTCGAGGCCGCCGAGACCCTCGTCCTGACCCTCATCATCTTCTTGGTCATCCAGACCTTCGTCGCACAGCCGTACCAGGTCGAGCAGCAGAGCATGGAGAACACCCTCCTGCCGCATCAGTACGTGCTGGTGGACAAGTTGACCCCGCGCTTCGATCCGTACAAGCGCGGCGACATCGTGGTCTTCACCCCGCCCGGCGGGTCGTCCAGCTCGACCCCCTTCATCAAGCGCGTGATCGGCCTGCCCGGGGACGTCCTCGACCTGCGCAACGGGCACGTCTTCATCAACGGTCAGGAGATCAACGAGCCGTACGTCTACCCAGGCCAGACCACGGAGCCACTCGGCGGCCAAGATCACTGGGTCGTGCCGCCGAACACCTTCTTCGTGATGGGCGACCACCGCGAGAACTCGACCGACTCGCGGGTCTTCGGGCCGGTACCGATCGCGAACATCATCGGCCGGGCCTGGCTGCGCTACTGGCCGCTCCACACCTTCGAGGTCCTGGCAACGCCGCGCTATCCCGATCTGAGCCCACTGGCCGTGCCATCTTCGCCGCCGACCGGCGTGCTGCAAGACGAGGCCGGCGCTCGGTGGCCCTTCGACCGAGCGGCCTGATCGGCGGGGCCGACGTGGAACCCGCCCTGGCCGGCGTCGGCGCGCTCGCCACCGCGCTCGTCTGCGCCGCCCTGCTCCAGGCGCGCGGCCAACGGGGCGCTGTACTCGGGATGACCGCCGCGCTGGTCCTCTCGCCGCTTGCGCTCCAGCCACTCCCTGCCGCCCTGCCGCTCGCGTTCTGGCTGGTGGCCGCGCTGCTTGCCGCGTTCCTGCTGCTGCTCACGGCGCGCAGTGGCCCGCTCCTGCTCCCGCCGCTCCCTCTGAAGGGCTGGACGGAGGCGGCCTTCGT
>JAJYNJ010000092.1 GCA_021786385.1 Chloroflexota bacterium | reverse complement strand
GGCGGCCCTGGACCGCGATTTCAACGCGCAGATGATCCTCGACCATCTCCGCGAGCAGCAGGAGATGCTGGGCCGGTTGCAGCGCAGCGGGCTGACCCCCAGCCAGGAGCAGATCGACGCGCTCCGCGTGAGCCAGGCCGCCGTGCGCGCCGATCTGACCATCATGGAGTACCTGCGCGCGACGAACGAGGCGCGCGCCTTCCTGCCGGGGGTCGCGACCCGCATCAGCGGCATGCTCGGGGTCGATTTTGGGCGGCTCGTCTCATCCGGCAGCTGCTGACCGAGAGCGGGCACCTGGCGAGCAGCCCCCGTCGTACGAAGAGGTGCAGCATGCCCGTCGAGTTGCTGCTGGTGCCGGACCTGCGCATGGAGCTGCCCGCGCCCGACGTGGAGGCGCCCCTGGCGGCCGCCTGCGCGGCGGCCCTCGAGGCTCTGCGCATGCTCCTGGAGGTTCCCGCGTGACCGCGCTCTCTCTCGCCCGCGGCCGCCGGCCGTCGCTGCCGATGATCGTCACCGTCAGCGTCATCGCCTGGCTCATCGCGTGGTTCGCCGAGACCCCCCTGGCGGACTGGCTCAGCTACGAGGTCCTCGGCCTCGAGCGCGGTTCGCACCTCGGCGGCGCGGTGGACTTCTTCCTTGCCGACGTGCCCAAGGTGCTCCTGCTGCTGCTCGGCATCGTCACCGTGGTGACCCTGATCCGGAGCTATTTTCCCCCCGAGCGGGTGCGCGCCGCACTGGTCGGCCGTGGCACCCTGGCGGGCAGCGCCGCCTCCGCCGCCTTCGGGATCGTGACTCCCTTCTGCTCGTGCTCGGCCGTGCCGCTCTTCATCGGCTTCGTGGAGGCCGGGATTCCGCTGGGCGTGACGTTCGCCTTTCTGATCAGCTCGCCGATGGTCAACGAGGTCGCCCTGGTCTTGCTGTGGGGGCTCTTCGGGCCCGAGATCGCGCTGGTGTACGTGGCGGCGGGGCTGACCGTCGCGATCACCGGCGGGCTCGCCATCGGCGCGCTGCACTTGGAGCGGTACGTCGAGCCGTACGTCTGGGAGCTGCAGGGGAGGGGTGGGCAGATGACCGAGGTGAGGCTGACCTGGTCGGACCGCATCACCGATGCCTGGCGCTACACGGTCGACCTCGTGCACCGCATCACGCCCTACCTGCTGATCGGGATCGGCATCGGCGCGCTCATCCACGGGTACGCCCCGACCGAACTCGTGGCGGCCATCGGCGGGCGCTCGAACCCGTTTGCGGTGCCCCTCGTGGTGCTGATCGCGATCCCGCTCTACTCGAACGCGGCGGGCACCATTCCCATCGTGCAGGCGTTGCTGGGCAAGGGCATGCCGCTCGGGACCACGCTGGCTTTCATGATGGCGATCACCGCGATCAGCCTGCCCGAGTTCATCATCCTGCGGCGGGTCATCAAGCCGCAGCTCATCGCAATCTTCGCCACCGTGGTGACGATCGGGATCCTCTGCATCGGCTACCTGTTCAACGCGATCATCCCCTGAGCCGGCCCGCGGCGGCGCGCGGGCGGCATCTCCGGAAGGAGCCACACCCATGAAGAAGATCGAGGTCCTGGGCCCCGGGTGCGCCAACTGCCGCCGCCTGGAGGCCAACGCCCGGCAGGCGGTGGCCATGGCCGCCGTCGACGCGGAGATCGTCAAGGTCGAGGACTACCGCTCGATCATCGCCTATGGTGTGATGAGCACGCCGGCGCTCGTCATCGACGGCAAGGTCATGTCCGCCGGCCGGATCCCGTCGCCCGGTGACATCGCGGAGTGGCTCTTCGCCTGACCGTCCGCCGCGCCGGGCAGGCGGACACCGGGCGTCGGTCGCGGACGTGCGGGTCCCGGCGTGCCGGCGCTCAGCGCTCTTCGTGGACGAAGACCGGCAGCACCGGCAACCCGGGCCGCTCGGCCATCCCAGGCGCCCGTGGCGGCACGACGTGCGCGACGCGCGCCGTCACCCGCGGGTCCGGGCTCAGCAGGCGATCTGCGGCGCCCGGGACGAGCGGCCGCACCACCGCCACCTCGTCGCACGCATTGCGTTTGGGGCAGCTCGCGCAGTCGCCCCACACCTTGTGGTAGAGCACCGCGCGGTCGACCGGCTCGAACCCGTTCCGCGCAAACCACTCGGGGATGCGGGTCAGCGCGAACAGGTTCCGGACTCCGAAGCGGGTGGCCTCCGCAGCGACGGCGTCGACCAGCTTGGCGCCGTATCCGCGCCCCGCAGCCTCGGGCGCGACCGCCAGCGAGCGGACCTCGGCCAGGTCGTGCCACCAGATGCGGAGCGCGGCGCACCCCACCACCTGCCCGCCCTCCACCGCGACCCAGAAGTCACGGATCCGCTCGTAGATGTCGGCCAGCGGGCGCGGGAGCAGGAGATCCTTCCCCGAGTAGCGGTGGATCAGCGCGTGGATCGCGGGGGCATCGGACGGATGGGCGCGACGGATCATGGACCGCCATGATGACGCCTTTCGACCGATGGCGCCGGCGCTGCGGCACTCGACCCGCCGGTCGACCGGGCCGCCGGGCGGTCCGCGACGGTGCGGGCCCCGCACCGCCGGGCCCCGCACCGCCAGGCCGCACGATCACGACGGCGTGCCGCTGGGCTCCGCGGAGACGACGCTGGCCGGCAGCTTGTCCACCAGCGCGTTGGTCCACGCCCAGGCACTGCCCTGGCGCGCGGCCTCCGTGCGCAGCGGCAGCCCGAAGATCTTGATGAAGCCGACCGCGCTCGCGTGGTCGAAGGCGTCGTCCGCTTCGTAGGTGGCGAGCGCCCGGTCGTAGAGCGAGAGGTCACTGCGCCGCCCGACCACCGCGAGCGACCCATGGTCGAGCCGCAGCCGGACCTCGCCGGTGACCACGCGCTGCGACGAGCGGACGTAGTCGCGCAGATCGCGGTGCAGCGCGTTGAACCAGAGCCCGTCGTACGTGGCCTGCGCCAGCTCGTCGCCGACCAGCCGGTTGAAGCGGAGCTGCTCCTTCGAGAGCGTGAGCCCCTCGAGCGCTCGGTGGGCAGCAAAGAGCGTCACTGCGGCGGGCGCCTCGTAGACCTCGCGGCTCTTGATGCCGATCAGGCGATCCTCCACGTGGTCGATGCGCCCGACGCCGTGTGCGCCCGCGAGCGCGCTGAGCTGGTCGACGAGGTCCACCGGCGAGAGGCGCAGGCCGTCGAGGCTCACCGGGATCCCGCCCTCGAAGCCGATGGTGACCTCAGCGGGCACGGACGGGGCCTTGCCCGGGTCCACCGTCCATTGGTAGACGTCGGCCGGTGGGGCCGTCCAGGGATCCTCGAGGACGCCGGTCTCGATCGAGCGGCCCCAGATGTTCTGGTCGATGGAGTACGGCGATGCCTTCGTGATCGGCACCTCGATGCCGCGTGCCTGGGCGTATTCGATCTCCTGGTCGCGCGAGAGCCCCATGCCGATCCGCATCGGCGCGATCACCTCGAGCGAGGGATCGAGGGCGTGCACGGCGACGTCGAAGCGCACTTGGTCGTTCCCTTTGCCCGTGCAGCCATGGGCCACCGCGTCGGCGCCCTCGCGCTGCGCGACCTCGACGAGCAACTGGGCGATCAGGGGGCGCGCCAGGGCCGTGGCGAGGGGGTAGACGCCCTGATAGAGCGCGTTGGCCTGCAGCGCAGGGAAGCAGTAGTCGAGGACGAAACGCTCGCGGGCATCGAGCACATAGGCGCGGGAGGCGCCGGCGCTGATCGCTCGGCGCTGCACGCCTTCGCGAAGCGAGCCGCCGCCGACGTCCACGGTGAGCGTCACGACATCGGCGTCCATGGTCTCGCGCAGCCAGGCGACGGCGACGGAGGTATCGAGACCGCCGGAGTAGGCGAGGATGACCTTGCGCATGGGAAGCTCCTTGGTGCTGGTTGGGTGCGTGCCCTGCGGGACACACGCTCTGCAATCGGATCGCTGGACCGGGTGGACTGGGACGCGACGCGGCGCGGGGCGTCGCCCGGAGGCGGGTCGGCCGCCTCGCCGGAGGAGGGCGCAGGACCCCTAGCCGGTCGACGCCGGCGGGAGGCCCTGCAGGCGACGGAAGCGGGCATGCCAGCGCGCCAGCCGCTCGTCGTCGGCGAAGAGGACCAGGACGGTGTCGTCGCCTGCGAGCGTGCCCTCCTGTTCCTCGAGGCTCGACTCGTCGATGGCCTGGGCGAGCGCCTGCGCGCTGCCGACTGGCCCGCGCAGCACCAGGATCAGCCCGCTGCGGCCGACTGTGACGGGGATCGTTTCGAGCAGGCGGGCCAGCCGATCGTCGGCCGCCGCCAGGTTGCGGTTGAGCGTGCCGGGCGCGGCGTACACATGCCCGGTGGCACGCGGCGCCTTGACCAGGCCGAGCTCGGCGATGTCGCGCGAGACGGTGGCCTGCGTCACGTTGAAGCCGCGGGCGGCGAGGAGGTCGACGAGCTCCTCCTGGCTGTGCACGGGGAACTGCGCGATCAGCTCCAGGATCAGGCGCTGGCGAACGCGCTTCGCGGCTGGGTTCAGTACCGCCATGCCCGCCTCCTCACGCCGGCTCCGGCTGGGCCACGATGCGCGTCCCGAGGTCCGCGTCGCCGAGGGCGCGCCGCAGAACGTCGGGGCCGGCTCCGTCGGCGATGATGGCGGCCGCGCCGGGGGCCGCCGCCAGCCCACGCAGCGCGGCGCGGACCTTGGGGACCATACCGCCGCCGATGACGCCAGCTGCGATCAGCCGTTCCGCCTGCTCGGCCCCGATGCGCGGGATGCGCACGCCGTCGGCGCCCCGGATCCCATCGACGTCGGTCAGCAGCACGAGGCGCCCGGCCCCCAAGCCGCGGGCGAGCCCCGCGGCGGCGTCGTCGGCGTTGACGTTGCAGACGGCGCCGTCCTCGTCGAGGGCGAGCGGCGCGATCACCGGCACGTGCCCGGCGGCGAGCAGCGTCCGCAGCAGTTCGGTGCGGACGGCCGAGACGCTTGCCACGAACCCCTTCCCGGCGACGCGCCGGCCGGCGAGGAGCCCGCCGTCCACGCCGGAAAGCCCCACGGCGTCACAGCCGCGGGCGCGCAGCGCCGCCACCAACTCCACGTTGGCCGCGCCGCGCAGGACGGCCGCCGTGACCTCGAGCGCGGCCGCGTCGGTGACCCGTAGGCCGTCTTCGAAGCGCGTTGGTACACCGAGCCGCTCGAGCCAGGAGGTCACCCGCGCCCCGCCGCCGTGCACCACGACCACCGGCCGGGCGCTGGACAATTCGGCGACCTGGTCGAGCAGCTGGGCCTGCTCGGTGATCGTCGTGCCGCCCAGCTTGACCACGACCAGACCGCTCGGGGCGGCCGCCGCCGACGCGCCGCCGTCCGTCACGTCGAATACTCCGCGTTCTCGCGCACGTAGGCCTCGGTGAGGTCACAGCCCCACGCCTCGGCCGCCGCCCGGCCGACCCCCAGGTCCAGCTCGATCGTCACGTCGGGCGCGGCCATCGCGGCGCTGACGGCGGCCCGCTCGAAGGGGAGCGGTGCGGCGGCGAAGACCGGCGTGCCACACAGCGCGATGCGCAGCCGCTCGACGGCGAGCGAAACTGGCGTGCCATCCGGCCGCTGTGCCGCGCCCGCCGCCGCCGCCACGCGGCCCCAGTTCGGGTCACGTCCGTGCACTGCGGCCTTGACCAGGCTGCTACGGACGACGGCGCGCGAGACGGCACGCGCGTCGGTGAGATCGGCGGCGCCGGTCACGCGGCAGCTGATCCGGCACGTCGCGCCTTCACCGTCCGCGGCCTGTTGGCGGGCGAGGGACCGGCAGACCGCCGCGAGCGCGGCGCCGAGCGCGTCGGCGGCGGGCGTCCCTTCCAATACCTCGGCGGTGCCGGACGCACCCGAGGCGAGCGCGAAGACAGTGTCGTTCGTCGACGTGTCACCGTCCACCGTGAGCTGATCGAACGCGAGCGCGACTGCCGGGCGGAGGAGCGCGGCGAGCGTCCGCGGCGCCACGGCGGCGTCAGTCAGCACGAGCGCGATCATGGTCGCCATCCCCGGGTGGATCATGCCGACGCCCTTGACCACGCCCGTCACGCGGACCGGACGCGTCCCACCGGGGACCGCCAGCTCCAGTACCGCGCTAGCCGACTTGACACGTGTGTCGGTGGTGAGCATCGCGGTCGCGACTGCGGCGAGGCCGGCATCGTCCGCGGAGAGCCCGGCGGGCGCGAGCCTCGCGATCCCGGCCGCGACGCGCTCCACCGGGAGGCGCGTCCCGATCAGGCCGGTCGCGGCGAGGAGCGTCTCCTGCGGCGTGCAGCCCGCGGCGAGCGCCAGCAGGCGCGCAATCTCCGCCTGGTCGGCGTCACCGGCCGGCCCAGTCGCCGCGTTCGCACAGCCCGCGGTGACAAGCACCGCGCGGGCCACGCCGTGAGGCGGTAGCCCGGAGGCGTCGGCGTACGTGCCCGTCGCGGCGAGGTGCGCACGGCTGAGGCGTACCGGCGCGGCCTGGACGAGGTTTTGCGTGAAGGTAGCCGCCGCGGAAGCGGGCCGCGGCGTGGTGACCAGGACCACGGCGAGGTCGGGCCGACCGCTCGGCTTGATGCCGGCCGCGAGCGCCCCCGCGCTGAAACCGAGCGGCATGTGGGGGTGCTCTTCGATCGGCACGGCGCGCGCCGCGTCGGCCAGCCGCGCCCAGGCCGCCTCGTCGGTGGAGCGTGTCGCGGTGGCCGCGGGCGTGCCGTGGGGCGTCGAGCTCATGGGTAGAGGGGGAGCTGCTCGAGCCCGGTGGCCTCGGGCAGCCCGCTCGCGATGTTGAAGGACTGCACCGCCTGTCCGGCCGCCCCTTTCACCAGGTTGTCGGTCACCGCGAGCGCCACGACTCGGCCGCTGCGCGCGTCGAGGTGCACGTGGACGCGGCAGAGGTTGCTGCCCAGCACGGTCTTCGTGGACGGCGGCGCCGCGGCGACCTGCACGAACGGCTCCGCGTCGTACGCCTCGGTGTACAGGGCGTCGAGCTCGCCCCGGGTGACTGCACGCCGGGGACGCACGTAGCAGGTGGCGAGCAGGCCGCGGGTCATCGGCACGAGGTGTGGGGTGAAGACCATGGCCGCCAGAGCCTCGCGCGATCCGCCCAACGCGATCAGCTCGCTCTGGATCTCCGGCAGGTGACGGTGACCGTCGAGCCCGTAGGCTCGTACCGACTCGTTCGCTTCCGAAAAATGTGTCTCGAGTCTGGGCTCACGGCCCGCGCCACTGACACCGCTCTTGGCATCGACGATGACGTCTGCGATCAGCCCGGCCCGCGCCAGTGGCGCCAGCGCGAGGATCGCCGTGGTGGGGTAGCAGCCCGGCGAGGCGATCAGCCGCGCGTGCCGGATCGCCTCGCGATGCAACTCCGGCAGCCCGTAGACGGCCGCCGGCACCGCGACCCGTTCCGCCGCGGCCGGTCGGCCGGTGCCTCCCGGGAGCAGTTCGGGCGCCGGATGGTCCAGGGCGTAGAACGCCCGGTAATCGGCCGGGTCGGCCAGCCGGAAGTCGGCGCCCAGATCGATCACGAGGAGGCCCCGCGCGGCGAGCTCGGGCGCGATGGAGGCCGCCTGGCCGTGGGGCAGGGCGATGAAGACCGCATCAAGTTCGGACGCATCAGGGAGCGCCGAGACGATCCGGTGGCCCGTCTCCGCCAGGTGGGCGAACGCCTCACCGACCGGGATCCCGTCCCGGTTCCGTGCGGCCAGCGCCACGATTTGGACGGCGGGATGTCGCTCGAGCAACCGGACCAGCTCAGCGCCCACGTAGCCGGTCGCGCCGAGGATACCGACCCGGATCAGATGGTCCGTGGACTGGTCCGCGCGCCGGGGCTGGGCAGCGGGCGTCTCGGTGATCGTGGCGCGACGGGGGGCATGTGGCTGCATGAGGCGCATGAGTATACCCGTTCATGCATAGAGCTGCAGCGCACCACGGCGTCCGCTCCGGCCGCCTTGCTCAGACCGAGCGCCAGGTTACGGCCCCGGGCCAGGCGCCGTCAGGCGCGGGCGAGACTCCCTGCACCGGCTCCCCGGCGTGACAACGAGTCGACGATGACCGCCGCCAGGAGGACGAGGCCCGTCGCGATCAGCTGCCACTGCACTGGGAACCCGAGCAGGTAGAGGCCGTTGTAGATGGCCCCGATGACGAGCCCGCCGAGCACGCCGTGGATCATCCTGCCGCGGCCGCCAAAGAGGCTGGTGCCCCCGATGACCGCGGCGGCGACCGCGTAGAGGACGAGCTGCCCGCCGTTGATGTTGGTGTTCATCCCGCCCTGCCATGAGGCATAGAGCAGGCCGGCGATCCCCGCGGTGAACGAGCAGAGCACAAAGCCCCAGGTCCGGATGGCGACGAGGCTGATGCCGGCGCGTCTGGCGGCCTCGGGGTTGCCGCCCACGGCGTAGACGTAGCGTCCGAACGGCGTCCACTCGAGCAGGACCGTCCATGCCAGGAGCACGGCAATCACGATCGGGACGACCCAGGGAACTCCCTCGATGGGCAGCACGACACCCCGGTTGATGTTGCTGATCGCTACCACGACGATGCCGACGACGGCGAGGAAGCCGATCCGAATCGCGGTCAAGCTGGCCGGCGGCGCCACGAGCCCACTGCGGCGGCGTCCGGAGTCGCGCAGCCAGAGGACCGTGCCGAGCACGCCGACCACGATCGCTAGGCCGACCCAGCCCGCCAGCGGGTCGATCGTGCCCTGCACGAGCTCGAAGAGGATGTGCTGGTTGTAGAGCAGGGGGCTCGAGATGGAGACGCCGCCGGCGGGGCCCAGGATCACGATCATGACGCCGAACCAGAGCAAGTAGCCCGCCAGGGTCACGACGAACGAGGGCAGCCGCAGCCGGGTGATGATCGTGCCCTGGATCGCGCCGATCAGCGCGCAGGCGGCGAGTGCTGCGGCGATGGCGGCCCACCAGGGCCAGTTCGGGCCCGGGTCCTGCACCAAGTCCGCGGCGACGATGCCGCCGACCGCCGCTACGTAGCCGATCGAGAGGTCGATCTCTCCCAAGAGCAGGGCGAAGCCCTCGGCCATCGCCAGCACGATGAAGACCGAGCTTTGGATGAAGAGGTTGACGAGGTTGCCCGCCGAGAGGAAGACGTTGTGCGGGCTCACGATCTGGAAGACCACCGTGATGATCGCGAGCGCCAGGATCACGGGCAAGACACCGGCGTCGCCACCTCGGACGCGGGCGACCCATCCACGCAGGTACTGATCCAGCGTCTGGGCGACGATCTCGGGCGGGATCGCCTCGACCGCGGCCGCGGTGAGGTCCTGTGCGGCGTCGGGTGCGGCCGTGTTCGCCGCGGGCGCAGCCTCGCCCTCCAGCTCGCCGTCGAACGGTGCCACAGCTCAATTCCTCCGCGCGTCGGGGTCGGCTGCGAGCACCTCGCGGCTCGACCCCCCCGTGGTCATGAAGTCCACCACGCTCTGTCGATCGAAGGCCGAGATGCGGTCGTGGGCCACCATCCGGCCGAGGTACAGGACGGCGATCCGGTCGGCGACTTCGAAGACGTCGTTCAGGTTGTGCGAGATGAACATGACGGCGAGGCCATGGTCCTTGAGTCGGCGCACGAGCTCGAGGACCATCTTGGTCTGGGCCACGCCGAGCGCCGCGGTGGGCTCATCCAACATCACCAACTTGGAGTTCCACATCACGGCCTTGGCCACCGCCACCGCCTGGCGCTGGCCGCCTGACAGGGTGGCGACGGGCTGGCGGATCGAGCGCACCGTGGTCACGTGCAGGCTCTTCAGGGTGGCTGCCGCGGCCCGCTCCATGGCATCCTCGTCGAGGAACCAGTGGCGCGTCCGTTCGCGCCCCAGGAACATGTTCTGCACGATGTCGAGGTTGTCGGCAAGCGCTAGGTCCTGGTAGACGGTCTCGATGCCGAGGGCTGCGGCGTCCCTGGGGCTGCGGATGTGGACAGGCCGCCCCTGCCAGTACATCTGGCCGTGTTCGGGCTGATGGATGCCGGCGATGCACTTGGTGAGCACCGACTTGCCGGCGCCGTTGTCGCCGCACAGCCCCGTCACCTGGCCCGCGGGCAGATCGAGGTCCACGTGGTACAGCGCCTGCACCGCGCCGAAGTGCTTGTCGATCCCCCGCAATTTGAGCAGGGGTTCGGTCTCCGACGCCGCATCTATGGGTGCCCGGGCGCCGGCGGCCGATGCACCTGCGGCGTACCCCTGGGGGTCAGTGGTTGCGCTCATCGTCTCGTCCTTCGGGTCGTGGGCGGCTGCGCCGGTCGAGATCGTGCCATGGGTCTGGCAATCGCTCCAGTATCGATGGATGCGCGGGGTGCGCCACGGCGAAAGCGGTGGCGCACCCCGTACGGTGGATCGGGCAACTGAGCCTGACGGCACCTGGGCTGTCAGGCTGTTGCCGTCACGGCTTGATGTTGTTGGCCGAGCAGACGCTGGCCCCGACCGCGGAGCAGAGCGCCGATGCAGAAACGAAGTTGTCCTTGATCACCGTGTCCGCCATGTTCGACGCGTTGACCCAGACCGGGGTCAAGAGCACCGCAGGCTCGGTGATGCTGGCGTTCGCCGGATCGGTCGTGGTGCCGTTCACGAGGCTCGATGGTGGGGTCTGGCCGGCGCGCAGGATCGTGGCCAGCGCCACCGCCGCCTGGGCCTCGAGGTAGATCGGCTTGTAGACGGAGCCGCACTGGTAGCCCTGCAGGATGTTCTCCATGCCCTGCAGCGTCGCATCCTGTCCGGTCGTCGGGATGTGCTTGGCCGGAATGCCCTTGGCCTTCAGGACCGTGATCACCGCGTTGGCCAGCCCGTCGTTGGCCTCAACGGTCGCGTTGATCTCGGGGTGCGCAGTGAACTGCTGCTGGAAGATCGTGCCACCCGTGGTGTTGTTCCAGCCGGGCGTGATCTGCTCGCCGACGAGCTTGTAGCCCGCGCTGTTGGTGATCCCAGCGGAGAGCGGCGTCTTCTCCTGGCCCCAGATCACCGAGTTGTAGCCCTGGGCGAAGGAGATGGCATTGGGATCGGTGTCCTCACCACCGTCGAGCTCGAAGACCTTGGGGCTCTTGACGCCCCATGCGGTGACGCAGTCCATGAATCCCTTGCCGATCAGCTTGCCCACTTGGACGTTGTCGAAGCTGACGTAGTAGGTGTTCGTGCCCTTGAAGGTGGCGCGGTCGTAGCTGATGAGCGTCACGCCGGCCGCGGAGGCGAGCGACTGGATCTGGTCGCCCACCGTGCTGTCGAGCGGGTCCATGACGAGGACCTTGGCGCCGAGCGTGATATCGGCTTGGGCCAGCGCCAGCTCGGTGGCGTCGTTGCCTTGCGCGTTGTCGATCTTGAAGTCAGAGGGAGCGTAGCCGGCAGCGGCGAAGGCCTGCTGCAGGTACGGCGCGTCGAAGTCGACGTAGCGCGCCGACGACGTGGTGTCCGGGAGGATCACGCCAACCAGGCCCTTGCCGGCGGCGGTGAGTCCCTTCAGCTGGGACATGAACGAGAAGGTGTTGTCGAACGACGAGACGCTCACCGACGGAACGGCCGCAGGGGCGCTCGCGGCCGGGGCCACGCTGGCCGGAGCGGCCGGCGCCGAGGTGGCCGGGGCCGGTGTCGCCGGCGCGGGTGTCGCCGGCGCGGGTGTGGCCGCACTGCTGCACGCCGACACGATGATCGAGGTCGCCGCGATCGCGGCGAAGAACGTGGTACGCGCTTTCACGAAGTGCTCTCCTCTTGCACCATCTGAACCCCGTGGCGCATCGACTGGTCCGAGTCCGCCACATGCCGGGCGCATGACCCCCGGACCGCCGTCACACTGTGTGCTGCTCCGCTGTTGCACCTCCTTGGTATGGCTCGACCCTGTGTGTGCCGACGGCGGTTCCCACCGGCTCAGGTCGCCGGTGACGCACTTCGCGTCGGGGAACCGTGGTGGGATCTGCGATGGTGGGCGCGAAGGCGAGCTCGGCGGCGCCAAGGAGCGCGGCGTCGGCGCCCAGGCTGACCGGCACGAGCGTGACGAGACGCCGCGACGTGCTCATCGCCCGTCGGTCCAGCTCCTCGAGGATGGCCGGCTGCACGTAGGGATAGATGCGGGCGTAGAGCCCGCCGAGCGCGATCGTGCTCGGATTGAAGATGTCGATCAATCCGGCGATCCCGATGCCGAGCCAGCGTCCGACCGTCGCCATCGCCTCGTGCGCAGCCGGGGCGCCCCGCTGGGCGGCGGCCAGCAACTGATCGATATCGGCCCGCATGCCGTCACCGGAGGCCTGGCCCGCGTGCCGGATCAGCGCTTCTTCGCCGACCTCGGTTTCCCAGCAGCCGCGTGAGCCGCAGTGGCAGGCCAAGCCATCCGGATTGACGGTCATGTGCCCCACCTCGCCGGCATAGCCGGCGCTCCCCCGGAGCTGCCGACCACCAGCGACGATCCCGGCGCCCATGCCCGCCTCGCCCCAGAGGCAGATGAAGTCACTCTGCCCGACGCCCGCGCCGCGGGTGTGCTCGGCCAGCGTGGCGAGGTCGGCGTCATTGCCGACGAAGACGGGGACATCGAGTGACAGTGCCCGGGCGACCAGTTCAGCGATCGGGATGTCCCGCCAGCCGAGGTTGGGGGCGAGGTGGACGAAGCCGTCCTCCCGCCGAACGAGCCCTGGGATCGAGACGCCGACCGCCAGGATCGACTGGCCCGCGTGTAACTGTGCCAGCGGCGCGCGGGCAAGCCGGCCCAACCCCGCAACCTCCTCGTCCGGCGCGCGGAAGCCGCGCGGCCGCTCGATGCGTGCGGCGCTCAGGATGGAGCCCCCGAGGCCTACCAGGGCTGCGGCCAGCGAGTCGGTGGCCATCTCGACCGCGAGCACGACTGGGCCGCTCGGGTGCGGAGCGACGAGCGGCGAAGGGCGGCCCGGCCCGGACTTGTCGAGGGGCGGACGTTCGCGCACGAGTCCCCGCGCGGCGAGGTCGGCCACCAGCGAACCGATCGTGCTCCGGTTGAGCCCGCTGCGGGACGCCAGGTCAGATCGCGAGAGTGCTCCGTGGACGTGGATCTCGCGCAGCAGTTGGCTCAGGTTCTGCCGTCTGAGCGCAGCCTGCTGCCCGGCCCCGGCTGTCCGTGGCTCC
This sequence comes from Chloroflexota bacterium, assembly GCA_021786385.1. Lineage (GTDB taxonomy): Bacteria > Chloroflexota > Limnocylindria > Limnocylindrales > CSP1-4 > JAJYNJ01. The sequence goes on along the minus strand of JAJYNJ010000092.1, from coordinate 11,931 downwards.
ATGGGGGCGTCGTCTCCTCGCCTGCCGCCCAACTCCCGGCGACCACCTGCGCGCCGGGCATCATTTGTGGGAGCATGCAACAAATGGCGACCGCATGTCAAGTCGGCGGGAGAGCGGTCAGCGGGAGGGCGGTCAGCGGGAGAGCGGTCAGCGGGAGAGCGGTCAGCGGGAGAGCGGCAGTGTCCCCGAGCGGTACGCTGTGCGGGACGTCGGTCCGGGGCGCTGAGTTGGCCGAGCGGCCTTCACCGCCGATCTGGCGGCCGCATCAGCGCTCGCTTCTGCTGGTCGCGACCAAACGCTCCCGGAGGATCGTCGGCTCCGCCCGCTCACGCCGCATGAGCGTTCCGTACGCGAGGGCCACCCCGAGCCCGACCGGCAGCGCGACCGGGACGATCTCGCGAATGTCGGGGAAACCGTAGGCGAGGAGCCAGTAGAGGGCGGTGCCGCCGACGAGACAGCCGATCGCCCGCGGGTTCCAGCCCCGCCGATACCAGTACGCGCCGCCCTCGGCCCTAAAGAGGTCCGGCTCATAGCGGCCGCGGCGGACCCAGAAGAAGTCGACCAGGACGATCACCCAGAGCGGCACGACGATCGCGCCCAGGACGTCGAGCCAGAAGATGTACGTCGCCTGGAACCCGGCCGCGACGAGCGGGACGAGCGCGAGCGGGACGACGGCCGCCGAGGCGAGGCCGATCAGCGGGCGGACACCGAGGCGGATCCGCGGCGCGAGATTCGTGATCGCGAGCGCCGAGGCGTAGAGGTTGCCCGCGTTCGTCCCAACGGTCGCCGCGATGATGATCGAGGCCGCGACCCAGCCCAGGCCGAGCGACACGGTGAGCGACGACGGATCGGCCGCCTCGGGCCGGAATCCACCCGTCGTCGTGGCGAGGTAGACGACGCCGAGGGCGCCGACGGTGAACCACCACGTCTGGGCCGCGTTAGCGCCTGCGAACGGGCCCGCCGTTCCGGCAGCCGCCGAGCGGGCGAAACGGGAGAAGTCGCCGATGAACTCCCAGGTCCAGTTGTAGGCGATCAGGAGATCGACCAGTAGGGCGATCGTGATCGTGTACGTGAACGGGCCGATCGAGGTCGTCAGGCCCGCGGCCGGCGGGCGCCAAGCCAAGAGCGCCGCGGGGTCCCAGTGGGTGACGACGAGCCAGAGCTGCACCGCGCCGAGCGCCAGGAGCGCGAGCGTCGCCGCCCACTGGACGAGCCGCAGCACCCGGTGCCCGGCGACCGCGACGGCGCCCTGGAGGACCGCCACGGCGACGATGCTCACCGTCATCGGGCCCTCGTACCCGGCGGACAGGAAGGCCGGCGTACCGAGCCAGCCGGCGAAGACGAACGAGAGCCCGATCGCGCCCAGGAAGACGTTGACCGCCGCCCAGCCGAGCCCGAAGACGAGGTAGAGGACGGACGGGACGGCCGAGCCGCGGAGTCCGAAGGCGGGCCGGACGAGGGCGGTCGAGCAGGCGCCCGTCCGGGCCGCGATCCAGCCGAGGAACGCCCACGGGACGAGCGAGAGCGGGCTGACGACGAGGATCAGGAAGAGCGCGCCGGGCAGGCCGGTCGCGCCGGCCATGAGCGCGCCGTAGAACCAGGCGGCGGGCAGGCAGGTCGCCGCGAACCAGAACGCCGCCTGGTCGGCGAGCCCGAAGATCCGAGCCTTCGCCGGGACCGGATCGAGCGCGGCGTACTCGTGACCGATCAGCCCAAGCGAGGGCGCTCGCTCGGGCCGTTCGACCGCGGTGGTCGCGTCCGCGCTCATCGTTGCCGCCCCACGACCCACCAGGCCGCGGGCAGGGCGGCTCCGGCGAGCACGAGCTTCAGCATGTCACCGAGAACGAACGGCACGAGCCCCTTCGCGATCGTCTCGCCGACCGAGTAGCCGGTCGCCGCAGCCAGCCAGGGCAGGCCCGCGGCGTAGATCGCGAGGTTGCCAAGGGCCATCGCCGCAAGTGCGCCCGGCAGGCGCCGATCCCAGCCGCGCTCGGCGAGCCGGCCGACGAGGGCGGAGGCGAGAACGAACCCGACCAGGTAACCGCCGGTCGCCCCGAGGACGAGCCGGCCTCCGTTGACCGATGCGATGATCGCCAGACCGGCCTTCCCCTCGGCGAACGCGGGCAGGCCAACGATCCCGATCGCGAGGTAGAGGGCGGTCGAGGCGACCCCCCGCCGGAGCCCGAGCGCTCCCGCGACGAGGAGGACACCGAACGTCTGGCCGGTGATCGGCACCGGGTTGCCGGGAAGGCGGATGCTCACCGCCGCCGAGAGGGCGATGACGAGCGAGCCGGCGATGACGAGGGCGGCGTCACCGAGCACTCTGGCGAGGTGTCCACTCGTCGCACGGCCGGCGAGTGCGTCCGCGAGTGTGAGGCTGATCGCAGTCCGTGCTCGTTGCCGCAGCATGTGGGTCATCGTCCTCCTTTGCAGGTTCGATCGGATCGAGTTCGCGGGGCCGAGCACGGGCGTGTCAAGTCGTCGTGTCACCCAGGAGATACCCGCGCGCGGCAAGAACTGCCCGGGCCCGCTCGAGCGCCTGCTCGGTCGGCGCCTCGAGCGTGTGGAGATGGATCCCCTCGGTCAGCTCCGAGAGGAGGTGCGCACCCCGGGCAGCCGTGGCCTCGAGCCAGGCCCGGACGTCGGCCGGCGAGGCGAGGTGGAGCTCGCCTCGCAGCTCGCCGTACAGCGGGTGCTCGACGACGACATCGACGACCCGGACCCCCAGATCGACGAGCGCGAGCAGCTCGTCTGCGGCGTCTGCGGGGCGGTGCCGGACGGCGACGACTGCCCGATGAGCCGTGCGCTCGGGCCTCGGGACGAGCAGATAGCCGCGCACGGTCGCGACGATCGGCGCCCCCGCCGCCCGGAGGACAGCGACATCGTGGACGATCGCCTGGCGGCTCGTCTTGAACCGCTCGGCGAGGGCGTCGCCGCTGACCGGACCGTCTGCCTCGGCGAGACGACCGAGGATCGCCTCGCGCCGCGCGGCCGGGTCGCGGATCGCCTGCGCGGCCCCCGGGCGCCCCGGATCCCTCCTGGGAGCGGGGGCCAGGGCTGGGCGCTCAGAGGTCGATCCGGCGGCGAACACGACCGGAAGGCTACGGGGAAGGCGATGTGTTGTCAACTGTTATGACAGCTGTACCGGTGCCCTGCGGCGGATCGAGTGCCGCGGATCGACCCCCGGAGCGTGCTCGGCGGAGTGAGCCCCGCGTGTCAGCCCTGGTCGAGCCCAGCCACGTTGGCGCCGCGTGGGCCGGTCACGGCCACGTCGGCGCGGTACTCGCCCGACGGGTTGTGCACCACGTAGCGGTGCACAACGCGCGCGATGCCGGTGGCGAGGACCGCGGTGACGGGACAATACTTCGTCGCCGAGAGCTCGATGGCCCGCCGCACGGCCTCTGGATCCAGCGGATCGCCCTCCACGCGGTGCTCGACGACCACGTCCGTATAGGCCTTCGGGTGGGACGGGCGCTGTTCGCCGCTCACGTCGACCTCGTATGCCGTGACCACCTGCTGCTTCTTGCGCAGGATCGAGATGACGTCCATGGCCGTGCAGCCGCCGAGCGAGACCATCACCAGCTCCGATGGCCGGAACCCGCGGCCGCCAGCGTCGTCGTCCATCTCGAGGCGGTCGCCCGTGCTCGCCTCCGCCGTCAAATGCATCCCCCCGTCCCAGCGCACCAGGGCCCGTTTGGTCATGCCGTCAACTCCTCCTCACCGGCGTCTCACCGGTCAGAACTGGTCGTGGTAGCGGCGCGTGTAGAGCCGGCCGGCGGCGACGGGATCGTCGCGGGTGCCCGGCTCGCCGCTTCGGCTCCGTGCATAGGTCAAGGCGCGGTCAACAGGCCCGCCGGAGGGACGGGCACGCCGACGGATCGGCGGTCTCACGGGCCCGGGCGGGACGCGGCCGGCCCGGGCCGGAGCTCACCACGCAGTGGCCGTGGCGCGTTCCGCCAGGCCGTGTTCGGCCAGCCAGCGCTCGGCATCGATGGCGGCCCGGCAGCCGTCGCCCGCCGCGGTGACCGCCTGGCGGTAGCGGTGGTCGTGCACGTCGCCCGCCACGAAGACGCCCTCGACACGCGTGCCCGTCCCACCGTGGACGACCAGGTACCCCTTCGAGTCGACCTCGAGCCAATCCCGAAACACGTCGGTGTTCGGCCGGTGGCCGATCGCGACGAAGAGCCCGTCCGTCGGTTCGTCGCGCTCCTCGCCGGTCACCGTGTCGCGCAGGCGCACGCCGGTCACGTGGTCGTCGCCGAGCACGTCGATGACTTGGCTGTTCCAGACGAACCGGATCTTGGGGTGCGCCAACGCGCGATCTTGCATGATCCGGCTGCCGCGCAGCTGGTCGCGCCGGTGCACGATCACGACCTCGCTGGCGTACTTCGTCAGGAAGAGGGCCTCCTCGAGCGCCGTGTCGCCGCCGCCCACCACGATGACCTTGCGGTCGCGGAAGAAGAACCCGTCGCAGGTCGCACAGGCGCTCACGCCGCGGCCGCGCAGGCGCGTCTCGTTCTCGAGCCCCAGCCACATCGCCGACGCGCCGGTCGCCACGATGACCGCCTGGGCCGAGTACTCCACCCCGCCCGCCCAGAGCCGGAACGCCCGCCGGGAGAAGTCCACCCGCTCGACGTCGACGTCGAGGACCAGGGCGCCGAAGCGCGCCGCTTGGGCACGCATCCGGTCCATCAGCTCGGGCCCCTGGATCCCCTCCGGGAAACCGGGAAAGTTCTCGACCTCGCTCGTGATCATGAGCTGCCCGCCGGCCTCGTAGCCGCCGAGCACGATCGGTTCGAGGTTCGCGCGGGCTGCGTAGATCGCGGCCGTGAGCCCCGCGGGCCCCGAGCCGACGATGATGACCTTCGCCTCGGTCCGGCCTTCCTCGGACGGTGTGGTGACGGGCGAGCCGACCGGCGCCGCCAGCGGCTGCTCGCCGTCCGGCTGGGCGCCGTCGCCGATGATCTGGAGCGGCTTGAGGCCGCCGAACCCGCCCATTCCCTGACTCATTCCCCTCTGCTCCGTTGTGTGTCGATGCTCGTCGATCGTTGCGATACTCTAGGGGAGTATATCATCCCGCCGCGCTCGCTCGGGCCCATCGGCGCGTTCATGCCTGCCGCTGGCCCATGCCCTGCGCCGCCAGCGCCCGCAGCTCCTGCACGGCGTGCGCCGGCCCCTGCGGGTCCTGGAAGAGCGTGCTGCCCGTGACGAAGACGTCCGCTCCCGCGCCCGCGCAGGACACGATGGTTTGCGGCGCGATCCCGCCGTCCACCTCGAGCCAGATCGTCCGGCCCGTGGCCTCGATCGCGGCCCGCGCAGCGCGCAGTTTGGGTTCCATGCTGTGCAGGTACGCCTGCCCGCCGAAGCCCGGGTTCACCGTCATGACCAGGACGAGGTCGACGAGGTCCAGGACGTTGACGACGGCCTCCACCGGCGTCGCGGGGTTCATGGCGACGCCGGCCCGGCCACCCGACTCCGCGACGTGCATAAGGCTGCGATGGAGGTTGTGCGTCGACTCGGCGTGGACGATCACGCGCTCGCAGCCGGCCTCGACGCAGCGGGCGATCAGCACGTCCGGGTTGGCGACCATCAGTTGCGCCTCGAACGGGAGCGCGGTGTGCCGCCGCGCCGCGGCGATCACGTCTGGACCGAACGTGAGGTTGGGCACGAAGCACGCGTCCATGACGTCCCACTGGATCCAGTCCACGCCGGCCGCCTCGAGCGCGGCCACCTCCTCGCCGAGGCGCGCCAGATCGGCCGGCAGGACCGAGGCGACGATACGGGGACCCCGGGCGCCAACCGCCGGGGCGGAGGTGCGGGGCTGGTCGCGGTGCAGCATGCGGCTCCTTGCTGATCGTGGCGAGCTCGGTTCCAGCGCGGGCAGCGGGCCCGCGTCCGGACAAGGGTACGGCTACTCCCCCATCGCGTGCACCTGCGGCACGACCGTGCGCCCGACCAGCTCGAGGATCCCGGGCTCGGCGAGATTGCGGATCGAGAAAATCGCGTGTTGCGAGCCAGCCTCGTGCCAAGCGCCGATCCGGTCGACCATCTCCGTCGGGGTGACGCTCTCGCCACCGCCGTCGCGGCTGACCCGGAAGCTGTTCAAGTTCGAGCGCTCGATTTCGTCGAACGGGCGACCGACCTCCTCACAGCGCTCCTTCAGCACGGCGTACTTGTGACGCAGGTTTTCCGGCCCCCCGAAGATGTTGGTGGCGTCGCCGTACTGCGCCACGAGGCGCAGTGTTTTCCGCTCCCCGCCACCGCCGATCATGATCGGCGGGTGGGGCTTACGGAGCGCCTGCGGACTGTTCAACAGCCGCTCCAGGCGGTAATGGCGACCCTCGAAGGGCTGCTGGGTGCCGTGCTCCCCAGACCACATGGCATGTACGATCTGGAGGGTCTCCTCCAGCATCTCGAAGCGCTGGCCGAGCGGCGGAAATGGGAAGCCGAGCCCCTTCGACTCCTCTGCGTTCCAGGCGGCACCGATCCCGAGCCAGGCACGCCCGCCGGAGAGCACGTCGAGAGTGGTGGCGAGCTTGGCCCAGAGCCCGGCCTGGCGGTAGTGGATGCCGCCGACCATCAGGCCCAGCGTGACGCGGCGCGTCAGCGCCGCCGCGTAGGCGAGGGCAGACCAGCCCTCGAGCATCGGTTCGTCTGCCGCGCCGACGCTTGGGATCTGGAAGAAATGGTCCATCACCCAGAGCGAGTCGAAGCCGACCTCGTCGGCTGCGCGCACGATGCGCGCGAAGGTGGGGCCGATCTCGGCGTCGCCACCGGGCCAGGTGAAGCTGGGTACCTGCAGTCCGATCTTCATGGGCGGGAGCGTACCGCGGATGGCGCTACCCACCGTTCCGGGTTCGCTCAACCAAAGAGGTCGAACGCCTCGGGCATCACCACGTCGCGCGTGATCGAGCCGTCGCCGGACGGCAGTGGCGCGCCGCGCACGAGCACGACCGGTCGGCGCGACGTCTTCCCGGCCGCCAGCTCGGCCGCCGCGCAGATCTCGTCCGCCACCGCGACCACCGTGGCGTGCATCGGACGCCCAGCGGTGTCGACCAGCCCGCGGAAGTCGGCCAGAGGCGCGAACCCAGAGACGCCGAGCGCCACGTCCGTGATCCCCCAGCGCCAGGGCCGCCCGAAGGAGTCGGCCACCACGACCGCGAGGTCCAGCCCGAGTCGTTCGGCGAGCCCCGCCCGGATCCGGGCGGCGGAGGCGTCAGGATCGTCGGGGAGCAGCGTGACCAGGTCCGGCGCGTCGGTGTTCGACGCGTCGACCCCGGCGTTCGCGCAGACGAAGCCGTGGTGCGTGCGGGAGACGATCACGCCGCGCTCCATGCGTACGACGCGCGCCGACTCACGGAGCACCACCTCGACCTGGCGCGGGTCGCGGCCCCAGCGCTCCGCGAAGGCGAGCGCCTCCGGACGCGGGCGCACGGTTCGCAGATCGACCACGCGTCCCTCCGCCTTCGAGACGATCTTCTGGGTCACGACGAGGACGTCCCCTCGGCGTGGCGCGAGGTCCGCATCGGCGGCGGCGCCGGCGCGCAGCGCGTCGGCAATGAGCGCGCCGAGGTCGTCGCCGGGCAGCACGTCGGGGAACGGCGGGAGGGCGATGGCGAGCAGCCGACCTGTGGCCGCGGCTGGCGGCGTGCCCGGCGGCGGCCCCCCGGCGGGCGGCACGGTCACGGTGCGGCTTCCGTTTCGGCGACCGCTGCCGCGCCGATCGCCTGCAACTCCACCAGCCGCTGCGGCGCGAGGCGTTCCAGGTCCGCAGGCGTGTCCAGGTCGAACCCCAGCAGGGGGTCTTCCACCAGCTGCACGCTGACGTTGGCGGCGCGTGCCGCCTCGAGATGGGCGCGCAGGCTGTCTGGGCCGAACGCCGGTTCGATCGCGTCGGGGGGAGAGAGGAGGAGGGCGTTGGTCCCGTTGCGCGCGTCGGCGGGTGCGATCGTCACCACGGGGGCGCCGCGGCCTGCCACGAGCGCCGCATCGGCGGCGTCGAGCAGGCGTTCCAGGGCAGTTTGGTCGAGCAACGGCAGGTCGGCCGGCACGATGAGCAGCGCCGTGGCGCCGGCTGCCAGCGCGTCATCTCGGGCCGCTCGGATGCCACCGTTCAAGTCCCCGCCGCGCTGGCGCAGCGTGCGCGCGCCCGCCGTCGCGGCGACCGCGAGCAGGATCGGATCGGGGCTCACCACCAGGACCTCGGCCGCGGCCCCCCACCCGAGAAGCGTGGCGAGCAGGTGGCGCAGCATCCCCACGATCAGCTCTTCCCGCTCTTCCGCGTCGAGCGCGGCACCCAGCCGGCTCTTGCCGCCTTCGAGGCTGCGCAGCGGCACCACGACGTGCAGACGCGCGAGATCGGCGCTACGGGGCGTCGGGGTCGCGGCGTCGGTCATCGACGGCGTGAAGTGGTGCCGCGGCACGCACGGTTACCCAAGGACCGCGTCTGCCAGGCGGTCGACCTGGTCCAGCTCGGGAAGCGTCGGAAAGATGACCACTTCGTCAACGCCGTCGTCTGCAAACCGCTGCACCATCGCGCGCAGTTCGGCGGCGTTGCGCGGCAACCCTTCGGCCAGCGCCGGCCCTCGCTGCGGACCGTAGTAGTCGATCAGGAACGCCGCGGCCCGCGGATCGTCGCCGACCGCGAAATAGGCCAATGCCGAGATCCAGGGTTCCCCTGTCCGCCCCGCCTCACGCCAGGCCTGGCGGATCCGTTCGGCGAACGGCAGGATGGCATAGCCGCCGCTGCCACTGGCCGTCCAACCGATCCCCCAGCGGACGATGCGCCGGATCGTCGCCTCGGAGGTTCCACCGAAGACGAGGGGGGGCCGCCCGTGGCCATCGAAGATCGGCGCGCTCGAGCGACTGGCGCCGGCCGGCGCCTCGCCCTGCCACACGCGGTGCATCAGTTCGAGCGCGCGATCCCAGTCGCGACCGCGCGCGTGGAAGTCGCGGCCCAGCACTGCATAGTCTTCCGGCCGCGCGCCGACGCCAACCCCGAGCACGAAACGGCCACCGGACAGGTGCACGAGGCTGGCTCCCTGCTTGGCGAGCAGGATCGGATCGCGGGTTGGGCCGAGCAGGACATCGGTCATCAGCCGGATCGTGGTGGTTGCCCCGGCCGCGGCGGCCAGCGCGGTGAGCGACTCGTAGTTCGGGTAGACGATGCGGTCGATCGCCCCGAGTGTGCTGAAGCCGCGGGCCTCGGCGCGCCGGGCCCAATCCAGTACGGCCGATCCCGGCACGCCGGGGATCACCGTCGGCAGACCGATCCCGATGCGCATCTGTGACCTCCGTCTGTCACGCTTCTCGTGCCCGCTCACGCCCGCAGCTCGCCGGCGAAGACGAGGACCTCTTGCGCCAGACGCGCTCGGTCAGCCTCGTCCTGCATCACCGCCGCGGTCGCCAGCACGCGCAGACCGAGCGACTCGATCGCCGGTGCCTGGAGCGCGTCGGCCCGGTCGATGACGAAGCCGTCGAGCAGCCCGGGATATCGCTCGGCGTAGTGTCGGGCGACTCCGAGCGCGCTCGACTCCTCGCCGAGCGTCTGGAGCATCCGGTCGGCCGGGCCCTTGAGCGCCGCGCCCGCGACGATCGGGCTCACCGCCACGATAGGGGCCGCCGCGTCGAGGAGCGCGGGCACCATCCCGGGCAGCGCCAGGATGGTACCGATGCTCACGAAGGGGTTCGAGGGAGCGATCGTCAGGACGTCCGCCGTAGCGACCGCGGCGAGCACCCGCTCTGTCGGTCGGGCGTCCGTGATCGCGTCGAAGCGGACCTCCAGCACGTCGTCAGCGTGCCGGCGCGCCACGAACCACTCCTGGAACCCGAGCCATCCAGCGGCGGTGCGGACGCGCGTCCGCACCGGCCGGTCGCTCATCGGGAGGATCCGCGCGCGCACGCCGAGCGCCTGCGCCAGCTCCCCTGTGACATCGGTCGGCGTGACGCCGTCGTGCAGCCGCCGGGTGCGCACGAGGTGTGTGGCCAGGTCGCGGTCGCCCAGGCGGAACCAGGTGGGTGCCCCGTACCGGGCGAGCATCTCATGCGCAGACCAGGTCTCGTCGCGGAGCCCCCAGCCGGTCTCCGGGTTGGCCAGCCCCGCCAGCGTGTAGAGCACTGTGTCGACGTCGGGGGAGATCGCCAGCCCGTGCAGTTCCAGGTCGTCGCCGGTGTTGACGATGACCGTCAGGGCGACGCCCGGAAGCATCGCCAGGCCGTGCGCGAACTTGGCGCCCCCGACGCCTCCGGCCAGTGTGACGACGCGCATCGCTCAGCGCTCCCTGTGATCCGGGCAGCCCGGCGCCCGACTGCCCGGCCGACCCATCGCCTCGCCTACGCGACCAGCTTCGGCAGCACCTCGCGGCCAAAGGCTTCGATCCATGCCCGTTGGTTCCGCCCGACGTTGTGGAGGTAGATCTTGGTGAAGCCCATGTCAAGGTAGCGCTGGATCTCTCGGCGATGGGCCTCGAGGTCGTCGGAGATCAGCATGCGTCCTTGGAAGTCTTCGATGCGCACCAGCTCGGCCATCGCCTCGAAGTGCTGCGGCGAGCGGATGTCCTGCTTGGAGAACTTCATCCCGCCGTTGGGCCATTCGAGGAGCGCGTTGCGCTCGGCCTCCTCCTGTGTCGGTGCCCAGGACAGGTGGAGTTGCAGGATACGCGGCATCGTCGCCGGATCCTTGCCGGCGTCTCGCGCGCCCTTGTCGAAGCGCGCGAAGACCGCGTCGATCTTCTCCTCGGCGGCGCCCACCGTGATGATGCCGTCGCAGAGCCGGCCGGTCTTCTCCGCGGTGACCGGGCCCGCGGTCGCCACGTAGATCGGGGGCGGCGTTTGTGGCATCGTCCAGAGGCGCAGCGTCTCCATGCGGAAGTACTCGCCGCGGTGCTTGACCTCCCTGCCGCTGAAGAGTTTCTGGATGATCTCGATCGCCTCGAACATGCGCGCGATGCGCTCGGGCACCTCGGGCCAGTACGGCGCGACCACGTGCTCGTTGAGCGCCTCCCCCGAGCCGATCCCCAGCCAGAACCGGCCGGGGTAGAGCGTGGCCATCGTCGCTGCGGCCTGCGCGACGACCGCCGGGTGCATGCGGAACGAGGGACAGGTGACGCCCGGCCCGATGTCGCCGTGCGTGTGTTCGGCGGCGGCCGTCATGAAGGACCAGACGAACGCCGCGTTGCCTTGGCGTGGGACCCACGGTTGCATGTGGTCGGCCGCCATGATGCCCTCGAAGCCGGCAGCCTCCGCCGCGACGGACCAGTCCACCAGGTCCCGCGGCGCGAACTGCTCGAGCATGGCCGCGTAGCCGATCTGGGCCTTTGCCATCTGCGATCACCCCTCGAGGTTGGCCGCGACGCGGGCCGGCCGCAGCACGAAGGAGACGCGCCGTTCGTGTTGAAACCGCCGGATCTCGGCCTCGGCCGTGGCCGGATCATCTGCATGGTAGCGGCGCGCCATCGCGGCGATGTCGGCCTGGGCGCGCGCCTGATCGTCGACCAGCTCGACCTCGCCGCGCAGCGAGACCCAGTGGTAGGCGTCCGCGACCATGACACTGACGCGGGGGTCGCGCCGCAGATTGGTGGGCCAGCGGCGCCCCGCGCGGGAGTTCAGCACCAGCGCCTCGTCCGTGGCGAGGTACCAGACGACGGCTTGGTGAGGTGTCCCGTCCGGGTCGATGGTGGCGACCACCGCGAAGCGACCGGGCGCGTCCAGGAAACGGCGGACGGCGGGACTGAACGCGGGCGAAGGGCGGGGTGAGGAGATCGTCCGTTCCATGGGGCACCCGCATAGCGTGTCACGATCCGCGGCGTGCCGCACGGCCGTTGGCGCGCCCGCTTGCCGGGCCCGAGCCGCTCCGCGCGCCCCTACGGCGCCGGCTTCGCGAGGTCGCTCAGGGTCACGAGCCCGTAGCGCTGCGCGGTCTGGCGGGTGACG
>JAJYNJ010000056.1 GCA_021786385.1 Chloroflexota bacterium | reverse complement strand
GACGATCAACAATGGCGACGCCGCCCCCGTCTTCGCCGTCGGCGACCTCGTCATCACCCTGGACTGAGGGGGCGTGCGATGGCCGACATCAAGACCAAGTACGGCACTGCGACCGCAATCACCATCACGGCCACCACCCTCGCCAGTTCGGCGACCGCCGGGCGATCCTCGACCGCGATCGACAACACCACGGACCTGTTCATCGACGCGTTGGTCGAGATCACTCCCGCGATTGCAGCGGGCACCCCGGCCAACGACAAGAACGTCTACGTCTACGCGTATGACTCGATCGACGGGACGAACTACACCGATGGCATCAGCGGAACCGATGCCGCCTACACCTTCCGCGTGCCGACCCACCTGCGCCTGATCGGGGTCATCCCGATCGCCGCTGGCGGGGTGGCCTATCGGTCGATGGCGATGAGCGCCGCCGCCGCCTTCGGGGGCGTGTTGCCGCCCAAGTGGGGGATCGCCCTGCTCAACTATTGCGGGCTCGCGTTCACCGCGTTCTCCGCCCAGTACCGCGGCGTCCTCGCCCAGAGCGTCTAGGCCATGGGCCACATCATCCTGCCCCGCTCGGCAGGACTGGTGAAGCCGGCCGGCGGGCTCGGGGTCCGCTGGGGTCATCCGCTGGCAGATCGCCTGCTGTGGGCGGTCGCTCCTGGTCTCGGAGTGTCCGGCGACCTGATCGAGGGGCAACCCGGGGCGCTCCTCGGCACTGGGACCTGGGGCGGGCAAACGGAGATCGGTGCTGCCCTCGACTCGGCCAACAGCACAAACGACGGTGCTTATTGGCCCTGGACCGATCGGCTTGCCTCACTGACCAACCAGTGGACGATCGTGGTTTGGGCCGATCCGACCACGCTGGTCAGCTATAGCTCTCTGCTTCGCATCCCCTACCGAGCCGCCGGCTGGACCTCTCCGTACCACTCCCTCGTCCTGGGGCGCTCCGCCCTGACTTCCAGCATCGAGATGCAGTTCGCGACCAGTTCGACCACTCGCGAAACAATCATCTCGGCCGTCGGGGCGATTGCAGACACCGACCCGTTGACGATGTACGCGGCCACCCGTAACGGCACGGTGGTCAGGTTCTTCCGGAACGCCACCCAGCATGGGGGCGATGCTGCAACGGTCGCTACGGTTGTCGATATTTCGGGCAAGCAGCCACCAACGTTGCTCAACCGATCTTCGACATCGGTCGGTGAGGGAATGGTTGGCCGTAGTCCCCTGGCGGCCATCTGGGGCCGGGCCCTGACCGATGGAGAGATCGCCTGGCTCGCCGCCGAGCCCTATGCGTTCGTTGCCGCCCCGGGCCGTCGGCTGTTCGTTGCGCCAATAGGCACGGCAGCGGCCCTGGCCGGAACGGTCGCCGGCGTCTCCGCAACAACGGGCACCCTCACGACCTCGATCCCCCTCGCCGGAGTCACCGCCGGTCAGTCTGCGGCATCTGGCGCACTGACCACCGGCATCCCGCTGGCCGGTGCGGTGTCGGCCGCTGCGAGCGTCGCCGGAAGTCTGACCACGGGTGCCGGGCTCGCCGGAGGCGTGGGAGCCGCGGGCACTGCAACAGGCACGCTCACGACAGCCATCGTTCTCGTCGGATCGACTGCCGGCGTTGCGACCGCGACAGGGAACCTGACCGGCGGTGCGCCCATGGGCCTCGCCAGTCAGGTCAACGCCGTTGCCACGGTTTCCGGCAGTCTGACCACGGGGATCCCGCTCGTGGGCACGATCGCGGCAGTCCCCGCTCTTATCGCCTTCGGCATGAAGCCGGCGATCGGCCACGCGAGCGGCCGGGCCACCGTCGGCATCGCCAGCATCCTGCGGCCGGGCACCGGGCACGGCGACCACGCCCCGATGCCCGGGGTCGGCCTCGCGCGGCCCGCGCCGGGCATCCCAGCCGAAACGGAGCCCTGACCATGTCCAATCTGTTACGGATCCCCATTGATAACCCAGACGACATCCTGGCCGTCTACGGCGCCGGGGCGAAGGTGCGCCTGGAGACCTCCACCACCGGCGGCGGGGCCGGGTTCTCCGAGGTCTCGACCCAGACCGTCGTGACGGGCACGACGATCTACCCGTTCGTCCACGCCGGGGGCGCCACCGGCGACTGGTACCGGCACCGCTTCAGCATCGCCGCGCCGGCGGTGGCGGCCGACTACTCGGCCTATTCGGACGAGTACCAGGGCGGGGTGCTCGCCGCCTATGCCGATCTCGACGACTTCCTGGCCGGGTTCGAGGGGGCGACCCCCGCCGCCTCGCGCACCTCGCGCATCCTCGACGTGCTCGACCAGGCATCCGAGATGCTCACGGCCGAGATCGGCTGGGATTTCTTCCGGCACCCCGCGGTCAGCGGGACCGAGGTGCGCGTCTTCAACAGCGCCGGCGGGTCGGTCCTCCACGTCCACTCGGGCATCGTGAGCCTCTCCCTCGTGGAGATCGCACAGGGTTCGGACCTCGCCTACACCTCGCTCGCGGCTGCCGACTGGTACCTGGAGCCCCTCGCCCCCGAGCCGGGGGAGCCCTACGACCACCTGCACCTCGCCGAGGGCGGTGCCTACAGCGCGTTCCCGACGGGGCAGCGCCGGGTGCGCCTCACCGGCGCGTTCGGCTACGCGGCGGTGCCCGGGGTGCTGCGCACCGGGACTGTCGCCCTCGCCCGGCAGCTCTACCGGGCCGACTCGACGGTGCCGGGCGGGATGGCCGGCCCGGACGAATGGGCGACGCCGGGTTCCGTGATGCCCCGCGGCTGGCCGGATGCCGCCTACCGGGCGATCAACCGGTACCGCAGGAAATTCTTCTGCCATGTGTAGGGGCCACGTATGAGCGACTGGGAAGTCCGCGTCGAGGGTGACAAGGCAATCGCCGAGCTGCTCGCCGGCTACATGGGCACCGCGCTCGATGCCAAGCTCAAGCGCGGGCTCCAGGCGCGGGGCAAGCTGCTGGGCAAGTACATCCGCGGGGCCGCGCCCGAGCGCATCAAGAGGGGCGTGCGGCCGGGGTTCGGGACGGCATCGACAGCGCGGGCGGGCGACCTCTACCGCTCCATCCGGAGCAAGACCCTCCGGGGCAGCCCGCCGGCCGTGGCCGTCGGCCCGATGTCGCGCTATCGCCACCTCGCGATCGCGACGACCAGACCGCACACCCTCAGCCCGCTCACCCGGAGCTTCCTCGCGATCGGCTCTGGCGGGCGGTTCGCGACCGTGGCCCACCACCCCGGCAACCGCGCCCATCCGTGGGTGGCCGCCGGCCTCGCGGCCGGGCGTGACGAGAGCTTCGAAGCTGCGAAGCGGGCGATCTTCCGGGCAGTGGCGAAGGACCGGTTCGCGGAGGGGGCGGAATGAGCGACCTCCTGGCCATCCTGGATGCGGCGGTCGTGAAAGCTGCCACCGTGACCGGGCTCGCGGGCGCCTCCGACGGGGGGCTCATGGAGATTCCCTCCACGCCGTGGGCGCTCGTCTACCTCAACGCCGGCAGCGGCACCCAGTCGGGATTGACGACTCTCACCGACGAGCTGGAGGTCCGGGTCTACATCCCCAAGACCGCCCTGCCCGGCGCCTTCCGAGCGCTGCTCCCGTTCCCGGACCGGTTCGAGGTGGCCTGGCGGACGGATCGCGATCTCGGGGGGACCTGCCTCGACTCGTGGTACGCGGGCCACGGCAAGGTCGAGCTGGAGTCGTGGGGCGGCGTCGATTACCTGTTCGTGCCCATCCGGATCGGCGTCCTGCGGACCGCCGCGGCCGACCTCAGCCCATAGGGAGCCGACATGCCGAAACGCGAGACCGTCCACCTCTACCCGACCGGGTACGCCTGGATCCCCGGCGTGCCCGCCGTCGAGTGCGACGTGACCCCCGAGCGGGCAGCCGAGCTGCTCGCCTGGTACCCGCCCGCCTTCACCATCGATCCGCCGGACGCTCCGGCAGAGCCCACGCCGCCGGACGCTCCGGCAGAAACCTGAGGAGGCATAGCTCATGGCCGTCGTCGTCGTCCCGCTCGGCATCGTCCAGGCCGGCATCGAAACCGTGCCCGGCACGGCGGTTGCCGCCACCCGCGTCGTTGACATGGAGGGCGGGAACGCCAAGCTCATCACCGACCAGGAGCCCATTCTCGTCGCGAATGCCGGCTCGCTCGCCTCCGGGCACCGCGCCTACGCCGGGCCGTACAAGGCGAGGGTCGAGTTCTCCGACATGCCGGCCAACTACGATGACCTGCCCTGGTGGCTCAACTTCTTCTGCACCCCGGTGACGAGCGGAACCGGGGCCGGCGCCGACAAGACGTACACGCAGCTTCCGCACGACACGGCCGACGATGCCAAGCGGGCCACGCTGGAGATCGGCGGCAAGGACACCTGGGCATCGGAGTTCAAGCTCGCCGGATGCTCGGGCCGGAAGCTCGACATCAGCATCAAGCGCGATGGCCTCTGGCGCATGTCCTCCACCCTGCTCGGGACGCTGTTGACGAAGGCATCCAAAACGGCCGCTCTCTCGGCCCGCACCGTGCAGCACATCGTCGCGGCCGGGACCAAGGTCTACCTCGACTCGGCCTCGGCCTTCGGCACGACCCAGCTCGTGGGCCGCCTCATCAGCGCCGATGTCTCGATCGAGAACGGCCTCATCCAGCGCGAGCCCGTGGACGGGAACCCGAGCGATGGGCTGGCCCCCGCCGCGCTGGTGCTCACGGACCGCCGGAAGGTCACCGCCAAGGTGGTCGCCACGTTCGACGCGATCACGGAGTTCGACGCCTGGCGGACCGCGGCCGTCCAGCGGCTCCGCCTCAAGCAGATCGGGCCGACGCTCGGGGCCTCGAACTACTCGGCCCAGCTCGATATCGGCGGTGCCTGGAAGAGCTTCGGACTCGGCGATGCCGACGGGATCGTGACGGCCGAGATGGAGCTGACCGGCCTCTACGACTCGGCGATCGCCGCGGACTGGCGATCCGTCGTGGTCAACGCGCAAGGCACGCTGGTCTGACCCATGGCAATCCCCTCCGATCTCACCGTCCACCCCAACCTCATCGAGGTGGCCCTGCCGACCGGCGGCCGGGCCTGGGTCCGCCGCCGCCTCTCCCACGAGCAGACGGTCATGCGGATGGCCGCCTCGGCGTCGCTCACCTCCGCCATGCCGCCCGAGATCCTCGCCCTCGACGCCCGGGAGGCGAACCCGATGGCGCGCCTCGCCGGTGTCGAGACGGGGGCGATCATCCGCGCGATCGGCGCCATGAAGACGGCCACCGTCGCGGCCTGCGTCTGGGGCTGGGACGGCGTCCGCAGTCCCGACGGCGAGGAGCTCGCCTCGCCGGCCGATGCCGGCCGCATGGACGAGGCCGACCTCGATGCGCTGTACGAGGCGCAGGAAGCGGCCATCGTGAGCGCCGACCCAAACGCTGGTCGGGGTCCATCCTCGCCGCCCTCGCCACGGAGGAACCGGATCCCGGCTGGCCGCACCCCCTCTACGAAGCCTGGCTGATGCAGCGCCACCGCCTCACCTACCGGCAGGTCCGCGATCTCCTGGAGACGCCCCAGGACGTCATGGACTTCGGCGCGGCGATCGCGCGGGTGGCTGAGCAGCGCGGGCGGGAGTTCGGCGCATGAGCAGCGAGGTCCTGAGTCTCATCCTACGGGCGCGGGACGAAGCATCGACCGAGGTCGGCAAGGTCCACAAGGCGCTGCACGGGCTGGACGGCGCCGGGCGCAAGGCGGGCGGCGGGCTCAAGGTCGCAGCCGGCGCGCTCGCCGAGGTCGGCAAGGTCGCCGCGATCGGCCTGGCCGCCCTTACCGGCGGCGCACTGATAGCCGGCAAGGCGTTGTTCGACATCGCCCCGGCGCTCGAGCAGATGGAGGCCAAAGCCAAGACTGTTTTCGGCGACCAGATCAGCGACGTCGAGAAGTGGGCGAGTGCCAACGCCGCGGCGATGGGCCTGACGGCCCGCAAGGCGACCGGGCTCGCCGCGAACTTCGGCGACCTCCTGATCCCGATGGGATTCACCCGCACAGAAGCGGCCAAGATGTCGACCTCAGTGGTCGGCCTGTCGGGCGCCTTGGCGCAGTGGTCGGGCGGGACGAAGACCGCGGCCGAGGTCTCCGAGATTCTAGCCAAGGCGATGCTCGGCGAGCGCGACGGGCTCAAGGCACTCGGCATCTCGATCAACGACGCCGACGTCAAGGCGCGGCTCCTCAAGAACGGGACCGACAAACTCACCGGCTCCGCCCTTGAGCAGGCCAAGGCGGTCGCGACACAACAACTCATCTTCGAGAAGTCGACCGATGCCCAGGCGGCCTATGCCAAGGGCGGCGACGGCCTGCTCGGCAAGCAGGCCAGCCTCAAGGCGAAGTTCGACGGGGTTATCGAAACCCTGTCAATCGGCATGGTGCCGATCTTCAATACCATCCTGTCGCTCATCACTGACAACGTCGTGCCAGCCTTTGAGTCGTTCGGTGCCGTTCTCGGCAACCTCGTCAACTATGTCGCGGCCGTTTTCGAAGGCGGCGACACGATGAATGACTGGCTGTCCCATCTGCCGGAGGGGATCCAGCCCGCTGCAGAATCGTTCGGGAATCTGGTCGTCTTCATCATCGATGATCTCGTCCCGGCCTTCCAGGCGGTGATAGCGCAGTACCTTGCCCTGGCATCCGAGATCGCGGCCCAAGTGCTGCCCGCGGTCCAGGGGATCGCCGAGAAGTTCGGCGCACTCGTGAAGGTCGTGGCGGAACTGGTCATCCCGACCATCCTGGATCTGGCAAAGCGCGTCTGGGAAGGTGGCCTCAACAAGGTCGTGGATGCCGGGGCCAAGCTCATCGGCTCCGTGATCGAGGTGCTGACGGACCTCTACACCGCCATCTATACGAACGAAGCCATCATGGATGGCCTGCGGACCGCGGCCGACCTGATCGGGGCCGCCTTCGGGTTCGTCGCCGACATGGTGACCGGGGCGCTCGACTTCCTGGGCGACCTGGGCGACTGGATCACCGGCAACGAGACGATCATGGGGATCCTGCGGACTCTGGCCGATGGCATCGGGACCGCCTTCAAGCTCGCGGGTGATGCCATCTCCGGCGCCCTCGGCTTCCTGCGCGACCTGGTCAAGTTCGCCCGGGACAACCTCGACGTCCTCAACTTGCTGGGCGAGATCGATACGAGCGTGCGAAACGCCCCGATCACGATCGGCCCCGGCCCGCGACAACCCGGGGGCGATGTCTACGTTCCGGGCGGCGGAATCCCCGGCTACGCCGGCGGCGGCTGGGTCGGGCTCCATGGCCCCGAGATCGTCCGGGTCGGCGAGCGTGGCCCGGAGTACGTCACGCCGAACAATCGGCTCGGCGGCGGCACCATCAATCTCAACGTCACCGTGCAGGGTGCCGCGCTCTTCGACCCCTACGGGCAGGCCGCTCAGCAGATCGCCGCGGCTCTCCTGCCCGGCCTCCAGCGCGAGGTCCGGCGCCAGGGCACGAGCTTCTGATGGCGGCCCCGACCCTCATGGTGCGCATCGACTGGAACGCCGACGGCGCGTTCGACCAGGCCATCGATTCCATGGCCGGGCGGGTCCAGGGGGGGGCGTCGTGGAAGCGCGGCCGCTCGGCCGACTTCGGCACCGAGGCAACCGGCTCCGCGGCGCTCGTGCTCGAGAACCGCGATGACTTCTTCACCCCCGACCGCAACTGGTGTGACAACCCGTCGTTCGAGGCGGGCGTGGCCGGCTGGTCGACGACAGCCATCGCGTCCCTGGTCGCTGCCGCCACCAGCATCTCGCAGGTCACCGATAACGCCACGCCGGCGACCGGCTCGAAGGCCGGCGAGGCCGTCCTGACGGGCACCCTCAACAGCGGCGTCAGCTACGCGATCCCGTACAAATTCAGGTCGGGCGTCACCTACGCCGTGAGTGTCCATCTCAAGTCGATCTCGGGCACCCTCAGTGTCCGGGCGGGGCTTGCCTCCGCCGGGACACCCGCTGACATCGCCTCCAGCGGCGCGGACATCACCACCTCGTGGGCTGCCTATGCGTTCACCTGGACGCCGTCGGCCGATCGGACGGACGCCGTGCTGTTCGTGCGCACCACGGCCGCCGCAGCCGCGACTCTGCGCATCGACGCCGTGCAGGTCAACCCCGGCGCGACGGCGAACGCCTACCTCGAGGCGCCGACCAAGGGCCAGCTCGTGCCGGGGCGCCCGGTCCATATTCATGCGACCTACTCGGCCACGGATTACCCGCAGTTCTACGGCTACATCGAGCGGATCACCCCTCGCCCGGCCGATCGGACGGTGGAGATCACCTGTTACGACGTGCTGCGCCGACTGGACGAACAGGACGTGGTCGTAGCAGCGCACTCATTCGTCGTGCGCAGCGCTCGCGACTTCCGGCGCGAAGTGCTAGAAGATTTCGAGCGGGGCTCATTGAACTGCCTCTCGAACCCAGCCTTCGCGGTCGACACGACGGGATGGTCCGGGTCGGGCACGCTCACCCGCATCACGACAGACGCTCCACCGGGCGCCGTTGCCTGTGGGCAGTGGGTCACTACCGCCGCGAATCAGAATGTCCAGGCTTCGGCCTATCTCTCAGGCTTCTATCATCCCGGGCAGGTCTATCGCATCAGCGCCTACGTCAAGCTGGGATCGGGTGAGGCTACCGTCAAGTTCGGTGGCGACTACAACGCCGCGCCGATCCAGAAGACGGTCGTGCTCACGACCTCCTGGCAGCGCGTGAGCACGACATACACGATACCGGGGACTACATTCCCGGTGGGACAGATCGCCCTCGTCGTCAGCCTCACGGCAATCGGGGTGGGGACGGTCCTCTTCGGGAACGTCTCGGTGACCCGCGGCCAAGCTCTCGTTCCCTATGCGGACATCGGGGCGGGTCGCTGGGCAAACTGGTGCGCCAACGGGTCCTTCGACGGCGGCGCCCTGAACGGCTGGTACGACGGCTGGACGAATGGGGTCAGTAACCCGAGCTTCGAGACGAATACGGCCGGTTGGGTGCTGACGGCGAATTCCTTCCACACCGTTGGCACGTCGATCACCAGAGTGGTCGGCGCTTCGGCATATGGCGCAGCCCGGGCGGACGTCGTGGCAGCGGTCGGAGGCGGCGCACACACCGTGCTCTCGGGGACCTTCAAAAGCGGCGTCACCTACCGCGCCATGCTCTCGGTGTGGGTCGGCGCCGGCACCGCAAATGCCAAGATCGGAATCGGCTCGAACGGCACGCCGACGGATAAAGCTGAGTTGAGCTTCCTCGCGACCACGGGTGCTGACTCGCGCGGGGTTACCTGGACCCCGAGCGCTGACCGCACGGACGTACATCTCTATGTCGTCAACAGTGATGGGAGCACGCTGCGCATCGATGGGGCGGCCGTCTTCCGGCGCGACGCTGCGTCGGCGCTGGACCCCCTGTATTCCGACATCGGTCCCGGCGGCGGCGGAACCTTCGTCGCGACCCGCGCCATCTCGACGACCGCCAAATACGGCAGCCGGTCGCAGGAGATCACCACCCCGGCCACGGCCAGAGCCGGGCGCGTCTACGACTTCAAACACGCCGGCAACTACTTCGTCGCCGGCCAACCATACACGCTGTCGATCTGGCTCACCCCGACCAGCGGCATGCCCTATCAGGTCGGCATGGGGGCGAACAAGAACGACGGGACATGGGACGAGGTGACCGTGACGGGGACTGCTCCCGCCGGCGTACCGACCCAGGTGACCGTGACCTGGACCCCAACCAGCAATCGCTCCGCCTACACGTCTGGGGCATGGATGGGCACCGTGGTCGCTCATGTCTACCAGACCGATGCCACGGCCCGGACGGTCCTGATCGACGGCGTGCGGGTCATCCCCGGCAGCACGGCCGACGACTTCGAGATGCCCCGATGGAACCTCGCCGCGGAGAATGACACCTACCAGACGGCGGCTGCTCTGTCGGGGTCCGCGCTTTCAGCGTTGGGGACGCTCAATGGTTTGACGCTGTCCCGGCACTGGATCACCCCGATGATGACCAGCCCGTTCTACCAGTACGGCTCCTCTTCGCGGGATGACGTGGCTGCCTCGGCAGAGACGTTCAACGACGACGTGGCGGACGTGTCGGGACTGGAGATCGACCGGGCTTCGATCGTCAACGTCGTCCCGGTGGTCCACAGCGTCGGCACCTACTACTACTCCGATGCCGACAGCGTCAACCACTACGGACCCCGCCCGTCCGGTGCCATCGGGAACGCCAACTTCCTCTCGGCAGCTACCGCCGACATCATCGGTCCGGCGCTCATCAGCCGGGGCAAGGACCCCCGCGCGCGGCCGCAGATCACCATAATCAACCGCTGGCCATCGCAACTCACCCGCCAGCTCGGTGACATCATCACGCTGACGTTCGCGCGCCAGCGGATCTACTCACAGCGCTACAGCATCCTCTCCCTCGAGACGAGCGTCAGCCGGTCGGCGCAGGAATGGACGACGCGCTACATCCTCGAGGAGATGCCGTAGGGCGGTTGTCTAGGCCGTCGCCTCGGGGGGAGTCGTCTCATTGGCCGCTTCCTGCGCGCGCGCCTGCGCCTCGATGGCCTCGCGCGTCTTCCGCTGTTCCTCCAGCAGCTTCTTGGCCCGGGTGTCCGCGAACGCCGAGTTCACCACGAGGAGCGCCCAGATCGACGCGAGGGGCCAGCCGGCCACCGTCACCATGAGGAGCAGGCAGAGGATCGCCTGGAACGGCTTGCCGACCGTGAACATCGCCACGGGCGGGAGGATGATCGCCAACAGGTACCGCATCGTCATTGCCTCCATGTGGGTGGGGTCGCCCCCACAGTACGCCCGCCGGCGGACTGGCTCAGCATCGTTCGGTCACGCCGCTGGTGCCTGCGGGCACCATCCGTGCCGCCCAACCTGTCGCTGCATCGCCCGACCCTCGCCCGACTCGCGTCCCATCGGGAGATCTCACGATGCGACGACGCGAGCCGGTCATCGATCCCATCGTCACGCTGCGCCAGGTTGTGCGGGCCGCCCTCGACGAGGGCCTAGCCGCTCGTCCAGGACCGCCTCCACCTCGGAGCGCACCGCCTCCCGGAATCGATCGTCCAGCCGCATCGCAGGCGTCTCACCGTCCATCGCGGCGACGAGCTCAAACGTCTCAACGTTGAGGGCCGCAGCCAGCGTGGCCAAGGTACCGAGGTCCGGATAGCGGTCGAACGTCGCGCTGGTGTACTTCGAGATCGTCTGTCGCTTCACGCCGGACGCGGCGACGAGTTCCGCCTGCCATCCAGAGCGACCGCCGGTCTTCGCAAGTAGATATGAGCGCAGCCGGTCCCCGCGCGTTGTCATAGGCATAAGGCTATTGACAAGCGTCAGTGTTGGGGGTACCGTCCGTGGTGTCCACGGTTCCACGAGCGCAGACATATGTGCCGTGACCGTAGCACCCGGGAGGTCCGGTGCAACATCCACTTTCCGCGGTCCTGGAGTCGCAGGAGCGGTCGGCGTCGTGGCTGGCACGGCGCTGCGGGAAGTCCCCCGCCTACGTCTCGCGGGTCATGTCGGGGACGCGACGCCCATCACCTGACTTCCGGGCGCGTGCCGCTGAGGCCCTCGGTGTCCCTGAAACGCTCCTGTTCCCGGAGCCCCGGGGCGAGGCCGCGTGACATGCCGCGTCGAAAGCAGCCCGAAGACATGTGGTTGCTCGTTGATCGAAGCGATCCCGACGGCTGCTGGGAATGGCAGGGGACGCGCGTCGACGGTTATGGCCAGTTCAGGGCTGCCGGTCACCGAGGCTACGCGCACCGGCTCGCGTTCACATTGACCTACGGCCCGATCCCGCCCGGCAAGTTCGTCTGTCACCACTGTGACAACCCTGCCTGCGTGCGGCCGGATCACCTGTACGCAGGGGACGCGCAAACGAACAGCGACGACATGTGGGGTCGCGGCCGCGCGGCCTACCCGCTTGGCTCCAAGCGTCCCGATGTGACGCAGCGGCTAACCCGAGCACTGGGACGTGCTGGTCTTGAGACGACCGCCGTGCGGACCGAGGACGTGGAGTTGTGGCGCCGTCTGGACTTCATTGACGCGACGAAGGAGCTATCTCGGTTTGTAGATCGCATCGCCCACGGCGGTCGTCTTCCTGAGCTGGTGTCCTGACATGCCGCGCCCGGTCCCCCTCGACGAAGCCGCCGTGGAATTCCAGGTCGCTATCCGCGAGCTCCGACGCAAGGCCGCCGCGCCGCTGTGGGAAGCCGCGATCGGTTCCGGTGACTGGGGCCAGCTCTCGGACGCGAAGGCCCTCGATGGGCTCCTGCGCGTGGCCGACCGGATCGCGAAGCGGATGGCCGGGCGCGTCCACTCGGCGTGCGCCGACGGGCTCCTGGAGCCCGGGCACGGGAGGGCGGCATGACCCCCGAGCGCGACCTCTCGCCGCTGCCGCCGCGCGAGCGCCAGCCGCAGTGCGCGACCGTCGGCTGCCTGCGCCGCGCCGTCGCCCCATTCGCGGTGTGCGAGGGCTGCCTCGACCGCCTACTCCACGGGCACATGCGGCGGATCGTCGCGTGAGCCGGCGCGTCGTCTGCGGTGTCTGCGGCGACCCGATGGAACCGGTCCGCGCGTCCCGCCGCTACTGCTCCATCCGCTGCCGCGTGAAGGCGTCGCGCCGTGCTCTTAGCGTTACATCGAAGACGGGGGGCGACCCGACGGCGTCCTTAGCGTTTCACCGGCTCCTGCCCCACTCCGCGGCGCACGTGGGGCAATCCGTGACCCCTCCGAGCGCCCCCGTCTGCCCGTGCCCATCGAGGTCCGCCATGTTCCCGGCGGGCGCCTCGTCAGCGGCCAGCCGTCCGGCATCGGCGGACGCACGACCTATCACGTCGCTGGCCGGACCTTCGGCACACCGCGCGAGGCGCTGGACTTCGCGCGCGCCTGACAACCGGCCCGGGGCAGGGGTAGGAGCCGACCCCGGGCCACACCGCAGAGCACAGAGGGAGCGACATGGCAATGGAAACCCCCGAGCGCACCATCGGCGGCCCTGAGCCGGGCCACACGTGGTGGTGGAATCCAGTCGGCGACCGGGTCGCCCACGCCTACATGGCCGGGGTCGGCTGGATGCGCTCCATCTGCGGCGACGTGCGCTGGAGCGTCGCGCTCGTCCGCGTCCGCCCGGAGAGCGGCATCGGCCGCTGCCCGAGCTGCGTCGTGGCCCTGACGACGGGCGCCCCGGCGGGACCGGGGATGTCCGAGGGCGAGGCCGCCGAGGCATGGGGCCGATGAGCGCGATCGCGGTCCGGGAGGACCTGAGCCAGCGCACGGCGCTCTCCAAGTCGGCGCTCGCCGTCGCGGATCTGTGCGGCCAGAAGGCGTGGCAGGAGATCCACCATCGCCGACCGTTCATCGCCAATCCGGACGTGACGTTCGGCTCGGCGGTGGATGCCGCCGTCGAGCAGGTGCTGACGGTCGCCCGCGCCGGGCTGCCGCCGGAGGCCGCGCAACCCATGGCGGCGGCGGCCGAGATCGTGGCCCGCGACGGGATCGAGATCCACCTCGAGGAGGTGGAGGTTGCGGTCGATGCGTTCAGGCGTGACATCCTGCCGGCCCACGACTGGACGCTCTGCGGGCTCCAGGTCCACCTCTCCACCGTCATCGATGGCTGGGGCGATGTCGACGGGCATCCGGACATCGTGCTCCATTCCGGGGCCGTCTGGGACGTCAAGACCTCCAAGCGGGCCAAGGAGACGGCGCGCTCGGTGGAGCTCGGCTTCTACGCCCTCGTGCGCGAGGCCGAGACGGGCAAGTCCGTCCCCGAGGTCGGCTACCTGACGTGGGTCCGGGCCCGGAAGCCGTACTGGCAGACGCTCTCGACGCCGATCACTGACGAGTTCCGCGACTGGACCCGGGAACGGGTCGACGCCTACGTGCGCGCCACGCGCGCCGATGCGCTGCTCAACCGGGCCGCGGCGGAGCCGGTCAACTGGACCTTCCCGAGCGGCCCCAAGAACGGCGGACTCTGCCGCACCTGCCAGTACAACCCCCTGTTCGGTGGCGGCTGCCCGATGGCCGTGAAGGGAGAGGACGATGACTGAGGGAGAGATCATGGAACGCGGGCTCGTCGTCACCCCGCAGGCGCCGGGAGTCCAGGCCCTTGCGGCCCTCTCCGATGCCGACTTCGAACGGAACCTGCTGGCGATCCGACAGGGCCAGCAGCGCATCGCCCGGATGCAGAAGGAGCTGCTGATCCCGGGAGTCGACTACGGCAACGTGCCGGGGGTCGACAAGCCCTCGCTCGGCAAGCCCGGCGCGGAGAAGCTGGGGTTGGCCTACAGCCTCGCGGCCCGGATCGACCAGCACCTCGTCACCGGCGACAACGCGACAGGCCCGCTGATCACCTACGACGCGACCTGCCACCTGCACCTCGGGACCTTCGACGGGCCGATCGTGGGCGTCGGGCACGGGACCTGCAACTCCTGGGAGGCCAAGTACCGCTACCGGAACGCGGAGCGCTCGTGCCCGACCTGCGGCCAGGCGACGATCATCGCTGGGAAGGCCGAATACGGCGGCGGCTGGCTCTGCTTCCGCAAGCGCGGCGGTTGCGGGGCCAAGTTCGGCGCGGAGGACCCGCGGATCACCGGCCAGCAGGTCGGGCGGGAAGAGAATCCCGAGCCCTGGGACCTGGCGAACACCCTCATGAAGATGGCGGAGAAGCGCGCGCACGTCGACGCGATCCTCCGCACGACCGCGGCCAGCGCGATCTTCACACAGGACCTCGAGGACAACGTCGGCATACTCGACGTGACCCCAGAACCCGCGCCGGCGGCCGCACGGCCCGCGGCAAAGCCGGCGCAGCGCGCCTCGAACGAACCGCCTCCCCTGACGGATGCCGAGATCGCGGCCATGGGCAGCGGGATCTCCCCGCGCCCCGCGCCGAGTCCCGCGGCGTCGACCGACGCTGACGAGATCATGGGCGAGTTCACTGCGGCCCCTGTCGGCCTCTCCGCGGCGGCCCTCGCCTCCCTCGCCCGGCAGGCGGGCAGGACGAAGGGCCAGCTGGCCCTCGCGATCGGCGCCCTCGGACAGCCCGTTCCGGCTCCGACGGAGGTGACGGCGGTCGTCACCGCGATGACGGACGAGGAGCGCGGACGGCTGGCGGATGAGCTGAACCTGGACTGGCGGACGCCGGGCCAGAGCGCCTGAGAGGAGCATGTCATGAAGCCCACTGTCGGTTGCATCGTCCATTGGGTCGAGGACTTCGGCGAGGTCTGCCAGGCCGCGATTGTCATCGCGACGAACGATGGGCCGGGCACTGGTCTTCCGGACCAACCCGACCTCGCCGTCTTCGGCGCCTCCACCGACTCGGCCTTCTCCCTCGTCTCGGTCGATCGCAGGATCCTCGCCCGCCGCGGTCGCCTGACCGACGAAATCCCGCCCCGCTGGTCCCACGGCTGGCACTGGCCCGAGAGGGAGGCGGACGCATGAGCGCCCCCCTCTCTCCGACCGCCCGCATCGTCCTCGGCGTCCTCGGCGACCGGCTCCAGTTCGGGGCCGGGGCCATCACCATCCGCGACCTCGCCGCCGCCCTCGGTCCGGCCGTCACGCGCCGCGACGTGGAGGAGGCGCTCGGAGAGCTCGCCCTTGCCGGACAGCCCGTCGTGACGGCGACCTCCGGGGACAACGTCGGCGTTCGCCTGTCGGACGACCCGGCCGAGGTCCGCGCGTGCGCCCGCGCTTACGGAAGGCGGATCGCCACGCAGTACCGCCGCGTGCGTGCGCTGCGACACACGGCATCGGCGATGGAGCAGCCGGGGACGCTTTGGGAGCGTGTCTCGTGAGCACCATGATCGTCGTCAAGACCGTGCGATCCACGGGCCGCAGCCCCATCCAGGGCCGCCCGTGGCCCCTTCCGACGCGGAAGGCCGACGGCACCTGGTCGCCCGGCAAGTGGGTGGTCTCGGCCCACGTCGCCGACGGCCGCACGGCCATCACCAGCGAGGCCGTCGACTCCTGCGCCCCGATGGTCTTCGGCGCCCTGCCCGACCAGGTGGCCGAGTGGGCCAGCGATCGGGCCTGGTGGATGGAGCTTGACGACGCTGTCGTCGGCAAGACGAAAGTCGGCGGCAGCAGGGGACGCCTCCTGCGGCCGGTCGAGGGCTGGACGCGGGACGTGATCGTCGCCTGGGCGCGCTGGTGCGCCGACCGGGCAATCCATGTCCACGCCGTCGCCGCCCTCCGATCGGCCGGATTGGACAAGGTTGCCGATCGGCTCGATGCCACGCCGCCCATCGTGGACGGGACGACCAGCAGGGACGCCGCCCGGGCCGCCCGGGCCGCCGCCGCGGACGGCCGGGCCTCCAGGGCCGCCTCCTGGGCCGCCTCGGCCGCCGGCGGGGCCGCCGACGCCGCCGGCGACGCCGCCGCCAGGGCCGCCGAGGCCGCCGAGGCCGCCGGGGACGCCGCCGGGGACGCCGCCGCCGGGGACGCCGCCGGGGCCGCCGAGGCCGCCGAGATGCGGTTGATCTCGCACCGGCTTTGCGAGATGGCGGGGATCGACACGGAGGCGTCCCGATGGCCCGCCAGCCCCACGCCCGCCGCGTCTACCTCCCGCCCGAGCGCCCGGAAGAGCGCGTCCGCTGGGGCGACATCCCTCGGGCTCCTGGCGGTGGTGGTGATCGGCGTTGTCCTCGTGGTCCTCGTGCCCCTCCTCGTGAGCCCGGGGGCACCGTGGTGAGCGAGCCGACGCCGCCTTGTCGCCACGACTCCATCACGGTCTTCCGCGCCCCCGGCGGCGGTCCGGGCCGCATGTGGTCCTGCGCCGAGTGCGGCATCCGTTTCTACCCGGCCTGCCGGACGTGCGTCGACCTCGGCCACCGCGGGGAGGAGCACGTCGAGCCGGCGCTTGACGAGGCCCGGCTGGCACGGGCGTTGCACGCGCACCGGATGGCTGCGCTGAGGGCAGCCGGAGTGCACGTCTGTGATCGCCTCTGCGGCCCTGCCATCGCCAAGGCATACGAGGAGGACGAGGGATGACACCCGACGAGCTGCGCGCCCGACTGCGAAAGGTGCTGGACGACGCCCCCGTGGACAGGGTTTCGAGCGTCTGCCCGCTCTGCCGCGGGACGGGCGAGATCACGCGACTCCGCAAGACGATCACGCAATCCGGCGTTGCCGCCGCGATCGGGGTGAGCAACCCGCAAATGAGCAGGTTCCTCGCCGGCCGGGGCGGGATGAGGATGAAGCAGACGCTGGCGCTCGTCTCCTGGCTGGAGAGCACCGCCCCGGGGGGCCAGGCGAACAGCGCCGGCGTCGGCGGTCGGGCGAAGCGCGACCTTTCGCCCGAGGCTCGTGAGCGCATGGCGGAAGCCGGCCGTGCCGCCGCCGCCAGGGCGCGCGCGGGGAAGGCGGCCAGGCGCGTGGCGTCCCAGGAAGGCGCGACCGGCGCATGACGTACCCCATCCTCCCCGGCGGTAGCCCCATCCCGGCCGCTCCCCGCGGGCCGCTGGCGGCCGGTGTCCTCATGTCGCGGCGCTGCGCCTGCGGAGTTGTCCACATCCTGTCCACAGAAAACGCCCGTTCGGTTTGGGCTCGGGTGGACACCTCTGTGCAGCTCGTGGACAAGCCTCTCGCGCTCATGGAGGGCGCCCCCGATACTCAGTGGTGTCAAGCCAACCGAATAGCGGGAGCGCACCCATGACTCTACCAGCCCGCCGGCCGCGCAATGTCGACGTCGACCCGGAGCTCGGCCCTGTCCGCTACTGCGCGCGCTGTAACGAATGGTGGCCACAGGACGCCGAGTTCTTCGCCATTCAGGTGCGACCAGTTGGGATGACGTTCACGTCGCGCGGGCGCACCTATCACCGCAGGACTGCCGTCACGACTTATCACTGCCGTGCGTGTCGACGCGAGCGCCAGGCGAGAGCTGGTCGCTATGGGAGCTGAGCTCGTCACGGCCGCCCGGCTCGACCCGGGGCCGGGCGTGGCAGAGCACAACCGGACGGCGCCGCACCGGGAGTGGTGGGGGCGCGTCCGGGGCCAGTGGCAGGGAGAGGAGGCGGGCTGACCATGCCGCCGAGGTACACGATCCGCCAGGTCGTCGGGACCTACCGCCGCAAGGCATTCGGGACGTGCAACGACGACGGGTCGCCCCGCCGACCTGCCTACCCGGCGGATGCCATCGTGGCGTTCTACGGGATGCTCGAGCTGGCCGAGGAGCAGCCCCGCCGGGGCTGGTTCGAGTCCGCGCGCCTCTTGCGCGTCCTCCTCGAGGGTCCGGACGGCAAGGGCCGGCGGTACTCCCGGCAGGTCCCCTTCCTCGTCGCCCAGGGTGATCTCGTCGAGGTCTCAGGCGGAGCCCTGGTGGTCGAGGGCTGGGAGATCCTCCAGGAAGGCGACACGACCATCGCGGACCGCGTCGCCCGGTTCCGGTCACGGAAGCGCGCCGATCCCGAGTACCACGATCCGCTGACTGGCGCCCAGCGGACGGCGCTCTATCGCCTCCGCCAGCGGGTGTTCGAGCGGGACGCCTTCACGTGCCGGTACTGCGGGACGGCGGACTCGCCGCGGGAGTGGTTGGTCGCCGAGCACGTCATCCCGGATGGGCCGACGACGGAGGACAACCTCGTCACGGCCTGCCGGAGCTGCAACAAGCTCAAGGGCGGGCGGACCCCGGAAGAGGCGGGGATGGGCCTGCGAGATGTGACGCCGCGTGACGAGGGCGTGACGTTACCGGCCCGTGTGACGCGTGACGTAACGAGTGACGACGTGACGCGTGACGTGACGTCACATGGTGAAACGGTGACGCCCCGCGCGGGTGACGACGCGCGCGTCGCGACGCGCCCGCAACGCCGTGGCGACGGCTACCAGGCGACGGCTAGACGGCTACCAGGCGCGGGAGACGCGCGCGACGACGACGACGTCGGATCCGTCCTCTCGTGGCTGGCGAAGGAACGCTCGACGTCCGTTCCGGAAGGAGCCGGGCTCGTCGAGCTGGCCCGCCTGGTCAACCAGCACGGGGTGCCCGCCGTCATCGCGGCGCTGGGTGCCCAAGACGCCTCCATGAAGGACGGCCGGCAGTACGTCTTCGGGGCCATGAAGAGTCTCAACCCGCTCCCGCGGAACGGCACGGCCGAGCCCATCGTCGACCCCAAGGCCGAGGAACGGAAGCGGCAGGCAGACGCCGACCGGCGGCTGCGGCAGCGCGTGGAGCGCTACCGCAGCACGGGGATCTGGATGGACGAATGGGGGCCGCGGCCCGATGCCAGAACACAGATACCCCCCGAGCCCATGCCGCCCACCCCAGAGCCCCCAGGAGGTGCAGCGTGATCGACCTCGATGCGCGCCTCTTCGCCCGGCTGGCGCCGCTGTCCGCCGGGGTCCTCCGCGTCACCGTGTCGCCCGAGAGGAGCACGCCATGAAGGCCCTGACCGCCGCCGACTTCGCTCCGGGGGCTCGCTGGCAGCGGACCTTCCACGTGGATGGTTGCCGCGTCCGGGTCCGGCGCAACGGCGGGAAGTGGCACGTCAAGGTGACCGATCCGGCGGGCGATTACGCCCACGAACTCCGGACCCTCGCCCGTGTCGCCGGCCTGCTCGCGGAGGCTCACATCGCAGGTGGTGTCGGCCTCAACATCGGCCACCCCCGGATCATCGCGGATCACGAGCCCCTGCCCGAGACAAGCACGGAGGACACCCCATGAGCGATCTTCGGGCATGGGCCGTCGAGTATCACTCCCGGAACCGGGTCGATGGCGACCGTCGCCACCTCGTCTGGGACCACGAGCCGGGGGAGATGTTCTGCTATCGCCTGTTCCGCACCCGCTTGGAGTGCCGGGCGTGGATCGAGGCGCACCACGGTTACCTTCGCGACCGGCCCGACCTCCGTGCGGAGCCGCACGGGTGGTTCATGCCCCGAGCCGTCCGCGTCACCGTCAACCGGGAGGCCGCCCCATGAACGAACGTGACCGCCTCGCGGCGGACCTCCGCTCTGTGATGCGAGAGTCGCATGGGCCGAACGGCCCCAGCGATCTGCGCGGCGACGACCCGCATGACTGGCTCGCCGCCCGCCTCCTCGACCTCGGCTGGACGTGGCTCGACGAGGAGCGGCTGGCGCGGGCGCTGCACCGGACGGCGGTCAAGAACCACAACATCGGGGAGCAGCCGATACGCGGCATCTGCCGCAGCCACACCGCCCATGCGGACCGCGCCGCCGCCTTCGCCAAGGCGTACCGGGAGGACGAGGAATGATGACCGGCGGAACGGCCTGCAACTGCCCCGAGCACGGCGGGCAGCAGCAGCACAACACCGGATGCCCTGTCGGCGGCTGGCGACTGACGCAAACGATCCCGACGAGTAGCGACATGAACCCGTCCATGTGCCGCCACGACATCGCCGCCATCGAAGCCGAGGCCGTCGCCGACGAGCGCGCCCGGATCGCGACGGCGGTGCGGGATCTGCTGCCGTGGAGCGATGTGTCCGCACTGGACGTTGAGACGGTCGCAGGCGACGTGATCAACGCCGTCCTCGCCATCGTGGACCCCCGGCCATGACCCCGACCCCGCAGCAGATCGCGGCGCTGGCGGCGGCAGTCATCAAGGCCAGTGACGACGGCAAGTGGTCCGTCTACTGGACAACGGGCGGCATCTCGTGGGAGGACCGCAGGGAGGGCGCCGCCGGCCTCCTCGCCGCCCCCATCCTCGCCGCCCTCCCCGACTGGACACTGGTGCCGACGGGCGAGGTCGAGCGGCTGGGTGGGATCGAAGAGGCGGCGCGGGCGGTTTGCGAGTCTCCCTGCCACACCCCGGAACTCGAACCGACCGTCGTGTTCGATGCCCTCCGCGCCGCCCTCGCGGGAGACGCGCCGTGACCGTTATCCTCGCCATCGATCCCGGCACCACGCAAAGCGGCTGGGTCCTGCTCGACGGCTCGCGCATCCTCGACGCGGCCATCGAGGACAACGCCGCGGTGCGCGCCCGGCTGCGCGACTGGCATGACGGCGCCCGCGTCGGCGAGGTCCCGTTCCTCGGGGCCGTCGTCGTCGAGCGCATCGAACCGCGTTACGGCCTGAACGTGGGCTGGGAGACGATCCGGACCTGCGAGTTCGTCGGGGCGCTCGGCGAGGCCGCCCATCCCCTGCCCGTCGCGCTCCTGCGGCGGAGCGACATCCTGCGCCACCTCGGCGTCGCGGCTCGCGGCGCGGCCGATCCGGGCGTCCGGGCGGCGCTCATGGACCGCTGGGGCGGTGCGGCATCCGTCCGCAAGGGCGGCCCGCTCCACGGCATCACGACGCACCTCTGGGCGGCCCTCAGCGTCGCCGTCACGTGGACCGACATGTCGCCGGCCGAGCGGGAAGCGGCGCGGCTGCGATGAGCACCGGATGCCTCCACGACGACATCGAGACCCTCCGCGAGGCCAACGGCGGACCGGGCCGGATGTGGGCCTGTCGCGCCTGCCACCGCCGGTTCTACGTGGCGTGTCCGATCTGCGTGAACGTCGGTCATCGCGGAGCGCATGTCGATGTCTTCGCCGCCGAACGCGCCCGGATCATGGATGCGGTGATGAGGCTGCCCTACGAGCTCGACCGCACTGCCGTCCTGAGCATCATCGAAGGAGATGAGCCATGAACACCACCGGACCGGCAAACCGCCACAAGCACAGCGTGGGAGGGCGCTTCACGACGATCGCCGACGCCCACTCCCACGACCTCGCCGCCCTCGAGGCGGCCATCGCCGCCGGGGACGGCATCCTCGCCGGCCGGCTCGACGCCCTCGCCGGCCGGCTCGACGCCCTCGAGGCGGCACCTGTGACGCCCCCGCCGCCCGACCCGTGGCCGTGGGCCACGCTCCAGGCGGCCATCGATGCCACCCCGCCGGGTGGGGTCCTCGACGCCACCGGCCGGGAGTTCAGCGGCGGAGTGACGATCCGGCAGCCGATCACCCTGCGAGGTGGCACGCTGCGCGTCCCGAGTGGCGACGGCATCAGGATCATCTCGGCCGGCGTCACCCTCGATGGCGTCGCGCTCTTCGGCAACGCCGGCACCGAGGCGATGGGCATCTGGGCGCTGAGCGCCCCCGGACTCGTCATCCGGGGCTGCCATGTCGCCGACTGGCGCTACGCGGGGATCATGATCCTCGAGACGACCGGAGCCCTCGTCGAGGACACGCGGGTCGCGCAGATCGGGGTCGGCGTCGGCGGAGCGACGAACGCCTACGGCATCGCCGTCAGCAACCTCGGCGGGGCGCAGTCCCGCGACGTGCTGGTGCGGCGGTGCACGATCGATGGGGTCCCGAACTGGCACGGCCTCGACAGCCACGGCGGGATCGGGGTCAGGTTCATCGCCAACGTCGTCGCCCACTGCAACCGGGCCATCTTCATCACCTCGGACGGCGCCGGGCGCCCATCGGAGAACGTGGAGGTCTCGCGCAACCGCTGCGGCACCCCGACGCCGCGGGCCGACGTCCTCAACACGCGGCCGTGGAACGAGGTCGGGATCACGGTCGTGACCGGCAGCCTCGGCGTGCACGGGGAGCTCAACGAGCTCGACGGCTGGCCGGCAGGCAATGCGATCGATGTCCAGGGCAGCGGCGCCACATTCACCGGCACGATCGTCACGAACCCGACATGACTCGCCGCACCGCCGCGATCGCCGCCCTCGCCTGGGTCGCACTCGCGACGGCCGTCGCCGCCGGCGTCCTCGCCGGCGGCATCATCCTCGGTGTCCTCTCGCCCGTTGCGGCCGGACTGAGTCCCTGGACTCCGGCCCCCCGGTCCCCGCAGCTCGCCGACCTGCCGTCTCCCTCCGGCAGGATGACGACGGACGGCCCCCCGTCCGTGCCGTCGCCCGACGCAGCTGCGGGGTCCGGGGCGCCGCACGATCCGGCCAGCGTGTCGGCAGCCGCGTCCGGTGACGACCGGCCGGCAGGTGCCCCACCCTCCCCGACGATCGGCATGCGGGCCGCGTCGAGCGAGGAGTCCCGCAGCCGCATCCCCCTGCGGGGCACGATCTCCGGGCTCGGCACCTGGCTCCGGAGCCCGTCCGGTGTCTCCGCCGCCGGGCCGGCCCTCCGCGCCGCGCTGGGGGCGGGCTGGCGCGGAACGACGGTGCGGGTTTGTCGGTTATCAACCTGCATCGTGACGGTTCTCGGCGACTGGATGCGGGCAGATCGCCTGATCGACCTCGACGACGACGCGTTCGCCCGGCTCGCGCCGCTCTCGCTCGGGGTGATCCCCGTCACCGTCACCTGGAGGATGCCGTGAGCGTGCCCCCCGACCCGCTCGCCCCGGCCCGCGGCCTCCGAAACGGGTTCGCCATCGGGTGCCTCCTGTGGGTCGGCATCTTCGTCGCCGCGGCCGTGCTCCTCGCGAGGTGCCTGCCATGATTCGCCGCTCCCTCGTCGCTCGGCTCGCCGCGCTCATCTGCCTCGTCTGGGCGGCCGTCGCGACGATCGCTCGCCACCGCCGACGCCCGGTCGCCGCGCGGCCGGGGGATGACGACGGCTGGGGGCTGGGCGTCTGATGGCTGAGGATCTCGTGCTCACCCCGCTCGAGGTGGGCCGCCTCCTCCGCGTCTCCGATGTGACCGTGCGGCGCATGGTGATGCGGGGCGTCCTGCCGCGGATCGCGGGGGTCCGGATCGTGCTGATCCCGCGATCGGCGGTCGAGTCGCTCCTGTCCGGGGTGTACGATGCCGATTCCGATGGCGAGGGAGAAGGGCCAGGGGACGATCGTCCCGACGTCGACGCCGAAGGGTGCCGATCGATGGCGGATCGCCGTGACGATGGCGGACGGCCGGCGCGTCTGGCGCACAGCCCGGACGCCACGCGAGGCCGAGCGCATCCGAAGGGACCTCGTCGAGGCCCGCGAGCTCGACCTCGACCCCACCCGGCAGACGCTCGCGGCGTTCCTGCGGGACTGGATCCGGGGCCTGCGTGACGCCCGCCACCAGCGCGTCCGTCCCCGGACGCTGGACGGGTACGAGGCGACTGTCGAGCTTCATATCATCCCTGCCCTCGGACGGTACAAGCTTGCTGCCCTGACCCCGCGCCGCGTCCAGGCCTGGGTTGATGCCGACCCTGGCTCCCCCCGCAGCGTCATCCTCCATCGCGCCATCCTGCGCCATGCCCTCAACGTCGCCGTCAGGCAGCGCGTTCTTGCCTACAATCCGGCCGCCTATGTCGATCTCCCGCGGCCGCGCTCGGATGTCGCCCGGCCGCTGTCGCTCGATGAGGCGCGGCGGCTGCTCGAGGCCACCCGCACCGATCGGCTTCATGCGCTCTGGCGCCTCGCTATCGTCACCGGGTTGCGCCAGGGTGAGCTGCTCGGACTGGCATGGGACGATGTCGACGGCGCGACGATCACTGTCGGCCATCAGCTGCAGCGCCTCGTCGCACCTGCCGAGCGGGCCGTGGCCAGGGCGGAGGGGCGCAAGCCGCGAGGTCGCTGGGTGAGGACCCCTCCGAAGGCTCGCCGTGCCCTTGGTCGGGTGGCCCTCGACGCGACGACGACTGCGATTCTTGATGAGCATCGTGTCCGGATGGCGGCCGAACGGAGGCCGGACTGGCCGTTCTTCGGCCTCGTCTTCGTCACCGAGGCTGGTTTGCCGCTTCACCCGAACGCCGTCCGCGCCCTCTTCGCCGACGCCTGCGACCGGGTGGGCATCCCGCGCCGGCGGTTCCACGACCTTCGTCACGCAACCGCCCATCTTCTCAGTGACCTCGGCGTCCCGATTGAGGCTCGCAAGCTCCGGCTCGGCCACAGCACCGACATCATGGCAGCGCACTACAGCGGCGCCAGCGAGGTTCAGGACCGGCTCGCTGTCGAGCGGCTCGAGGCGGCGATCAAGGGCTGATCGTTGCTCGGCCTGTTGCTCGATTGTGCATCCGGAACGGAGGATGCCCGAACGACGCGTTCGGGTCGCGAGGCGGGTTCGGCGTCAGCCTGGTCGGTCATAGTCTCAGAGAGGCCGCGAAAGTCCGCATAAGGCCGTTTGGGTCTGTTGCGTGGATCGTTGCTCGGCGCGCACCATTACCGCGTGAGGACCTCCCTCCCTCCGCGCCGTGACGCCGCTCCCGACCCCACCGATCGGTCGGGAGCGGCAGGCGTCCTGTCACGATGAGCCGCGAGCTCATCCTCGCCGTCCACCTTTGCGCCCTCGCGGCGATCGTCACCTCCGTCGTCGTCATCGGCAT
>JAJYNJ010000060.1 GCA_021786385.1 Chloroflexota bacterium | reverse complement strand
CCATGGCGAGATCGCGCGGCGCCTCCTCGCCGGTGATCGGGAGGGTGCCGCACGGGCGGCGGAGTGGTACGCGAGGCTGTTCGGCGCCGTGCCGAGCGCGGGTCCCGGCGCCCGAGCCCGCCGGTCGGTCGGGGAGCGCGACACGTCCGGCCTGCCGGGCATCGGGGGGTTCGCGCTCGAGCTGCAGCACCACCTGCTCCCCGACGACGACTGGCTCGTCGCCGAGACGGTGCGGCTGGCCGCCGAGCTCGGCCTGCCGGTCGTGGTCACGAACGACGTGCACTACGCGCGCCCCGAGGATCGGGAGCTGCAAGACGTGATGGTCGCCATCCGCCACGGCCTGACGCTCGACGAAAGCGCGTACCTGCGCCGGCTGAATGGCGAGTACTACCTGAAGTCGACCGACGAGCTCCTCGCGTTGCCCCCGTACGACACGGACGCGGATCCTGCCGTGCGCCGGGCATGGTCCGAGGGCCTGGCGACGGCGGCCGACCTGGCCGAGCGTTGTCGCGTCGACCTCGGGTTCGAGCGGTACCGCTTCCCGGGGTTCGAGGTGCCGCCGGGCGAGACCCCGTTCGGCTATCTGGAGTCGCTCTGCCATGCCGGCGCGCGGCGCAAGTACCACCCGCTCACGCCGCAGGTCGTGACACAACTGGCCCACGAGCTCGAGGTGATCGAGCGGACCGGCCTGGCCGAGTTCTTCCTGATCTGCTGGGACCTGATGCAGTTCGCGCGGAGCCGCGGCATCCCGGCCCAGGGGAGGGGGAGCGCCGGCGATTCGATCGTCGCGTACGTGCTCGGAATCACGCGGGTCGATCCGATCCGGCACAACCTGCTCTTCGAGCGCTTCATCAACGAGGGGCGCACGAGCTACCCGGACGTCGACATCGACATCGCCTCCTCGCGCCGCGAAGAGGTGATCCGTTACGTCTACGAGCGTTACGGCCCGGAGCACACGGGGATGGTCTGCAACGTCGTGACGTACCGGGCGCGCTCAGCCGTGCGTGAGGTGGGTTACGCGCTGGGGTTCCCCCGGCCGCTCGTGGATCGCGTGGCGAAGGCGCTCGAGACGTACGACGCCGCGCTCGTCCGGCGCGACCTGGAGGCGGAGGGGGGCTTCGCGGCGTTCTTCGCGCCGTCGCCGTCGGCGACCGATCGAGGTACGGGCAGCGCGTGCGTGTCGCCCTGGGAGCGCTGGCTCGAGCTCTGCGCCCGCATCGACGGCCGCCCCCGCCACCTTGGGATCCACGTCGGCGGCATGCTCGTCACCGCCGCCCCGCTCGTCGAGATCGCCCCGCTCGAGCGTGCCAGCATGCCCGGCCGGGTCGTCGTCCAGTACGACAAACGCGACGTCGAGACGATGAAGCTGATCAAGCTCGACCTGCTCGGCCTGCGCATGCTCTCGGCGATCGACGACACGCTGCGCGCCATCGCGGCCGACTGCGGCGTGGTACTCGACCTGGACCGCCTGCCCGAGGACCTGCCCGACGTCTTCCGCATGATCTCGGCGGCCGACACGGTGGGGGTCTTCCAGATCGAATCGCGAGCGCAGATGCAGACGCTCCCGAAGTCCGCGCCGCGGACGCTCGACGACCTGGTCGTGGAAGTCGCGATCATCCGCCCCGGTCCAATCCAGGGCAACGCCGTGCACCCCTATCTGCGCCGTCGCCAGGAGCTCGAACCGGTGACATACCTCCACCCGTCGTTGGAGCCGATCCTGCGCGAGACGCTCGGCGTGATCCTCTACCAGGAGCAGGTGATGGAGATCGCGATCCGGGTAGCGGGCTTCAGCGCGGGCGAGGCGGACGGTTTCCGCCGCGCGATGGGGACCTGGCGCTCCAGTCGTGAGATGGAGAAGCTGCATCGCCGGTTCGTCGACGGGTGTCGGCGGGTGAGCGGCTTCGACGAAGCGCAGGCCGAGGAGCTCTTCCGGCAGGTGGCGGCGTTCGCGAGCTTCGGCTTCAACAAGAGCCACGCCGCCGCCTTCGCCCGCACCGCGTACGAGTCGGCGTTCCTCAAGTTGTTCTACCCGGCACAGTTCCTCGCAGGGCTGATCAACAACCAGCCGATGGGTTTCTATCCCGTAGAAGTGTTGATCAACGATGCAAAACGCCACGGGGTCGCGGTCCTCCCGGTCGATCTCAACCGCAGTCGGTATCGCACGACGACGGAATGGGTGGGGTTTCCGGGTACGCCGCTCCCGCCTGGTTCTGGGATCGACCGACGTCCGCGGGTGGTCCGCTCGGCGGGCTGCGTGGTGCCGGATCCGCAGACGCGCCGGGGGTTGGCCGCCGAGTCGGCGCCGGGCTACGGGGTGCGGTTGGGGCTGCATCTGGTCAACGGGATCGGTGAGGAGCACGCCGACCGGCTCGATGCGGAGCTGGAGCGCGCTCCGTACCGTTCGCTGGCGGACGTGGTGGCGCGGACGGGGCTCGCGGAGGAGGTGATCGAACGGCTGATCCGGGCGGGGGCGCTCGACTCTCTGGGGCGACCGCGGCGGGAGCTGCTCTGGCAGCTCCGCGAGGTCGTGGCCTCGATGGGGCGGACGACGGGGCGCGCGTGTCCGCCCTCGCGGGCGGAGCCGCACGCGCGCCGGGGGGAAGTGGGAGGGGTCCTGCCCGGGGGTGGGGCGCCCTTTCCGCTCCGCCCGGGCGCCGCCACCCGCCGGTCACCCCTCGCCCCGGCCACGACACGCGGCACTCCGCCGCTCGGGGAAGAGGCGGTCCCCCTCGAGTTGCGTTTGCCGCTGACCGAGGCACCCGACCTGCCCCCGTCCACCGAGCTCGAGCGGCTGGCCGACAGCTACGCGATCCTCGCGCTCGACGCGCGACGGCAGGTCGTCGAACTCTTCCGCCCCGCGCTCGACCGGCTGGGCGTCGTGCCCAACGCGCGGCTTGCCGATCTACCCCCAGGACATGTGCAGATCGCCGGCCTCGTCGTGGCCCGGCAGCATCCGATGACTGCGCGGGGCACCGTCTTCCTCGCGCTCGAGGATGAAACCGGGCTGGTCAACGTCACCTTGTGGCCGGATCGCTGGGAGCGGTTGCGGGCGGTGGTGCGGCGGCACGCGCTCCTGTGGGTCGCTGGCGAGCTGCAGCGCGAGGCGAGCGTCGTGAACGTGGTCGCTCACGACATCCGCGCGCTGCCAGAGGCGGCGCGGGCGGTGGGCGCGCCACCGGCCCCGGTAGGGGTCCGCGCGCAGGGCTACGCCGGCCTACGCCGCAGGTGATGGCACCGCGGCTGAGGAGACCGTAGGAAGACCGCCGCGCGGAGGCGAGTCCGGCGCCTCGCCGCCGGACTGCACGATCGCTACCGCGTCGACCGCTTCGCCGAGGCCGCTTTCGCAGGGGCCGTCTTTGCCGCCGCAGGTTTCGTCTCCGGCCGTCTGGTCTGTCGCCGCTGTTCGCGCTTGCGCGCCTCCGCCGCCTCCCGGCTGCGCACCTGCGACCGCCGCAGGAAGTCGCGATACCAGGCCGCGAACCAGCCGAAGATGGCTCCGCTGATGGTGAACTGGACGAACTGCCAGATCGCGTACACCACCCGGTCGCCGACGCTCATGGTGCTCAGCGAGCCGAACATGCCGACGAGACCCAGCGAGAGGACCACGAAGAGGAGCGAGGCGACGAGCCCGAGGATCGCCCCGAAGAGGTACGCGGCACGCGGCGCCAGGAAACCGGCGGCGAAGAAGAGCAGGGTCGGCTGCAGGAACGCCAGCTGGACGTAGAACGAAGCGGCGTTGCCGTTCGTGGCCTGGCCCTTCGGGAGGACCGCCGCGATCGCGGCGCCCAGGACCAGCAGCGCGTACGGGACGAGGATCCACGGCTTCGCGCGGACGATCCCCGGAACGGCGCGCACGTCGGCGCGGACGTCCGGCGGCCGGATCTGCCCGAGGCCACGACGCAGGCTCTCGACCAGCGAGCTCGGCGGGCGGGCCGGCTCCCGGATGGGCCCGACGTCGGGCTGGCGGTCCGTCACCGCATCCGCGGCCAGCGTCGCGCGGTGACGTCGCCGGGCCTCGGCGCGCTCGGTCCTCTTTGCGCGGGCCAACGCTGACTCCTTTGCTGTGGCGAGGCTGCTGCGGCCCGGCGATCCGCGCGGGCGGCGTGGCCGACCCTCCTGCGGCCCCCGCACGACCCCGGCCGCCAGACTCGGCCGTCGGCTCGCCTGCTCGTGTGCATGGTACCCCACCGACACGCCCGGCTTACCCCGCCTGCGGCAATCGGATGGCGACCGGCGCCCGCCGCGCGAAGCGTGGCGTAAGTGGCCGTCAATCTCCCGTGAAGCGCCCTGCGCTACAAGAAGGCGACCGCCGGAGGAACGCCACCGCCGGGTCCGCGGAGGTGCAGCCATGGATCGTCGTCCGGCAGGTCGCCGCTGCTCACGCCCTCGGTGCCCCACCGGCGCGCTGCTCTCGGGCACGCTGCTCGTGCTGTTCGCCAGTGGCCTCGCGATCGGCGCGGGAACGTTGCCATCGGCGGTCACCTGGCCCCCATCCACCTCGCTGCTGATCAGCGAGATCCAGACGGGCGGCGCGAGTGCCTCAGACGAGTTCATCGAGCTGTACAACGCCGGCCCTGACACGGTCGACCTCGCAGGGCTCGAGCTCGCCTATGTCACCTCGACCGGCGCCACCGTCAGCCGCAAAGTCGCCTGGAGCGCGCCAGCCAGC
>JAJYNJ010000020.1 GCA_021786385.1 Chloroflexota bacterium | reverse complement strand
CAGCGCCATCTCGTCGTACGCCTCGTAGTCGAGAGCGCGCACGCGCTTCCCCGCGTGCCGGGCGGCCTCCGGCTCCTCGCCGGGCGCTGGCGTGCCCGGCGTCTCGCGCGTGCGGCCCTCGAACGTGACCACGGCCCCGTCCGACCGCGTCGCGATCTCCCCACGCAGGTGGCCGAGCGCGCGCTCGTCGATCGGATCGGGAGTCAGAGCGATGCGGCGGATGCGTCGGCCGGCTGCGTCGGCCAGCGCCAGATCGGCGGCTCCCGGCGCGCCCCCGACCGAGCCCTCGGGCGGCGCGTCCCCCGCCCCGCCCGAGACCGGCGGGATGCAAGCCAGCTCGTCCCCGTCGGCCAGCGCGTCGGCGGCGTCGGCATAGACCCCGTTGCGCGCAAACCGCACATACGGACGCGCCGGCGCCAGGTCCGGGAACCGCGCCGCGAGCGCCGACCATGCCGCGTCGATGGTCGCGCCGTCGGGCAGCTCCAAGACGAGCCGCGACGTCCCCGCCAGCTCGCGCTGCCGCGCGAAGAGGCGGACGCGCACGATCACGGCTGCTCCGCGCCGGAGCCCGTAGCGGGCCACCGATCCGCGGCTACGGTTCGACGCCCCCCGCTGATCACGCCAGCAATCCCGCGCCGAAATAGAGCCCCGCGGCCAGGATCGTCCCGGCGGCGACCGCACCCACGTCGATGTAGAGCAACCCCGTCGCCGACTCCATCGAGCGAGTCCGGGCCGTCTGCAGCGCGCCCCAGGTCACCGCCACCGGGAAGACGAGGCCGATCAGCAGGCGCAGCCAGACGAAGAGCGCCCATGCGCCGATCAGCGGCTCGAAGGGCGGCTTCCCGAGCCCCGCGCCGGTCGCCATCCAGGCCACGAACAGCGCCAGCTGCGCCACCACCACCCAGAGCAACGCGCGTGCCAGCAGCACCAGAGGGCGCTCGGAGAGGCGTGGCGTCACCAGGTACCAGTGACCGAGGATCATCGCCGCCAGCACGCCACCGAGCGCCGCGGCGAGCACCAGCAGTTGGACCGCGAGGGGCACGCCGCGCGCGAGCCCGCCGGCCCAGCCGTACGCCGCCAGCGCGAGCGCAAGGACGCCTGCCAGCACCCCCGTGATCCCGATGGCGGGCGCCCGTCGGTTCCGGGCGAGGGCCAGCACATAGACGAGTGCGAGGATCGCGAGCAGCGCCAGCGCGGCGCGGCGGGGCAGGTCGAGGCCGGGCGACGCGACGATCGCCAGGTTCGAGGAGGGCGGCGGCAGCGCCGTGTCGGCGAGCACCGCGAGGGCCGCCAGGGCCGCTGCACAGCACGCCGTGAAACCCAGGAAGCCCCGCGTCGCGTCCGTGCGGAGGCGCAGCAGCACGACCGCGGTGAAGGAGCCCACGGCGAGGGTGGACAACACGGTCCAGTTGATGTACGCGAGGCTCTCGCCGATCGACAACCCGGTCACGGACCGGAGTGTAGCCGTGGACGGACTACGATGATGAGCGGGGATCCGCGCAACTGGCTGCGACAGCCGACACGGGAGGCACGACGTCATGGCGCTCGATCGCGAGACGACGATCCGCTGGTACGGACACGCGTGCGTCGAGGTGGAAACGCCCGGCGGAAAGCGCGTGCTGATCGATCCTTGGTTCGGGAACCCGAAGTCGCCTCGGGCGGCGTCGACCGTCGACCGCTGCGATCTCATGCTGGTCACACACGGCCACAGCGACCACATGGGCGACGCGGTCCCGATCGCGAGCCGGACCCGGCCCGCCTGGCCCTGCATCCACGAGATGAGCCTCTGGCTGGCCCGCCGCCTGCCGGGCGGGCAGGACGCGACGATCGGCATGAACAAGGGCGGCACGGTCGAGCTGGCCGGCCTCCGGGTCACCATGGTGACCGCCGACCATTCGGCCGGTGACTGGAACGCGCAGCTCGAGGTGCCCATCTACTTGGGCGAGCCGGCCGGCTTCGTGGTGGAACTCGAGAACGGGTATCGCATCTACCATGCCGGCGATACGAACGTGATGGGCGACATGCGCCTGATCGGCGAGCTCTACCGCCCCGATCTGGCGATGCTGCCGATCGGCGGGCACTACACGATGGGCCCGCGGGAGGCGGCGCTGGCGGTCGAGTTGCTCGGGGTGCGGGACGTCATGCCGATCCACTACGGCACGTTCCCGATCCTGGCAGGCACCCCGGACCAGCTGCGCGACGAGCTCGCGAAGCGGGGCCTCCGCGATGTCGCGGTGCACGCGCCGGAGCCGGGGGGCACGGCGGCGTAGGTCCCGCGCGTCAGTCGGCCGGGATCAGCTCGTCCAGGTACGCGGCGGCCACGCCGTCGACGGCGTGGACCCGTGGATCGCAGCCGCCTCCCGAGCCACGTCGAGATCGAGCGGCATCAATGCCAGGTTCTCGAAGGAGGTCGGCTCCTCGACGTAGCGATCGGCCACCTGCAGAGCGCCGCTCGGAGCCGGCCCCGTCAGGATCTCGGCCAAACCCAGGGTCACCAGGCACTCGGCGACCGTCCCCTCGCCGATCGCGTCGATGATCTCGGCGGCGCGATCTGCGACCGGACCGCTGCCCCCGAATCAGCCCGGCTGCGCCAGCACCATGATGCGCAGCTCGGTCATGTCCTCGATCGACCAGCGCAGCCCCTCGCGCCCCAACCCGGAGTCCTTCACCCCGCCGTAGGGCATGTGGTCGATCCGGTAGGTCGGGATGTCGTTGACGATCACGCCCCCCACC
This sequence comes from Chloroflexota bacterium, assembly GCA_021786385.1. GTDB lineage: Bacteria > Chloroflexota > Limnocylindria > Limnocylindrales > CSP1-4 > JAJYNJ01. The sequence goes on along the minus strand of JAJYNJ010000020.1, from coordinate 2,050 downwards.
TCGAGCTCGCTGAAGGCGTGCCAGGTGTTCGTCAGGTCGTTCGTGAAGACGCCCGCCTGGAGCCCGTAGAAGCTCTGGTTCACCCCCCGCACGGCAGCGTCGAAGTCGCTGAACGGGAAGACGACCACCAGCGGCGCGAACGCCTCGCTCGAACAGACCTTCGCCTCGACCGGCGTGTCGACGAGGATCGTAGGCGGGAAGAAGGTCCCCTGGGCCTTCCCGCCGAGCAGCACGCGACCTCCCATGGCCACCGCTTCGTCCACCCACGCTTGGGTGCGCCGGGCCGCCTGCTCGTCGACCATCGGCCCCAAGTCGGTGGCCGGGTCGAGCGGATCGCCCACCTTGAGCGCGCGGGCGCCGGCGATGAGTCGCTCGAGGAAGGCGTCCATGACATCGGCATGGACGAAGAGCCGCTGCACGCTGATACAAACCTGGCCCGCGTAGCTGAAGGCGCCGACGAGGATCCGCTTGACGGCCCAGTCGAGGTCGGCCGAGCGATCGACGACGACGCCCGCGTTGCCGCCCAGCTCGAGCACCACCCGCTTCTTGCCAGCCTTCGCCTTCATCGCCCAGCCCACGGCCGGGGAGCCGGTGAACGTGAGGAGCTTGAAGCGTTCGTCGGCGACCATCCGATCGCCGAGCGCGCGGGTCATGGGCACGATGCTGACCGAGCCCGCGGGTGCGCCTGCCTGTTCGATGATCTCGCCCACCGTGAGCATGGTGAGCGGGTCCTTGGACGGCGGCTTCAAGACGACGGGACAGCCCGCGGCGATCGCCGGTGCAATCTTGTGCGCCGCGAGGTTGAGAGGGAAGTTGAAGGGGCTGATCGCGGCCACGGGCCCCACCGGAAAGCGCCGCGTGATCCCCATCCGTCCTTTCGACGAGGGGAGCAGGTCGAGCGGGATCGTTTCGCCGTAGATGCGCTCGGCCTCCTCGGCGCCCAGGCGGAAGGTCAGAGTGGCGCGGTCGACCTCGACGAGCGCGTCACGGATCGGCTTGCCGGCCTCCAAGGCGATGCGACGGCCGAGCTCTTCGCGCCGCTCGCGGATCCCGGTCGAGATCGCGCGCAGGATGGCGCCGCGTTCGTAGGCGGGCATGTGGCGCGTGGTCTCGAAGGCGGCGACCGCCGCTTCGACCGCCTCCTCGTACTGCTCGGGCGTGGCGTGGTAGGTGCGGCCGGCCAGGGTGCCCGGGTCGGCGGGGTTGACCACGTCGAGCGGGTCGGGCGATTCGACCCAGCGGCCGGCGAGGAAGATGGGATGGGGTCTGGTCGCGTTGGCGATGACCATGGGTCTCCTCCTGGCGCTGGGCGAGCTGCGGGGCCGCCTCTGGGTAGGCTGGTCGGGCTGCCGTCGGTATGCCCGATTCTACGCGGGCGGTCTCGTGACGCGCGCGGTGGGTACTGGCGGAGGGGGCCGCTCGCGAGGCTGAGCGGCGGTGGTCGCAGACGGGGCCGGGCGGCTGACGGCCTGTGGCCGGCGCCGCCGACCCACCGCACTGCAAAACAAGGATGTGAACTTGGTGCCTGTTGCACAGGCGACTACTGGCCACGCAAGTCGTTGGCCACGTAGTTCGCGACCTCCACCAGGTTTCCGTCGGGGTCCCGAATATAGATCGATCGAATCGGTCCCCGGGCGCCCGTTCTCACTACAGGTCCTTCGACGATCTCTACGCTGCGAGCGCGGATGTGATCGGCCACCTGTTCCAGAGGTATCGGTGTGATCAGGCACAGGTCCGCCGACCCGGGCGTCGGGCGAGCGGCCTTGGGCTCGAACTCGTTTCCCGCACGGTGCAAATTGATCTTCTGATCACCGAACGCAAGTGCGCTGCGCCCGTTCCCGAACGTCACCACTTGCATGCCGAGCACCGTGGAGTAGAAGTCGCAGGTCGCCTTGATGTCGGCCACGGTCAGCACGAGATGGTCGATTCTTTCGATGCGCATCCTCAGCCCTCCCACTGCTCGCTCAGCCGCCGCCGTGCCGCCAGTCCGCCCGCCGCCAGGCTGCGACCTCGACCCTCAATGAAAGCAGCGTCGTGAAGGCGCTGCAAC
>JAJYNJ010000087.1 GCA_021786385.1 Chloroflexota bacterium | reverse complement strand
CGTGGTAGGGAGCGCCGGACGAGGCGCCGGGAGCAGAGCGGGCCGCGGCCGCGGCGGCCCGCGCACGAGGTGTGGCGAGACGATGACGAGTGAGCAGGCGCCGACCGGGGGTTTCGCGCGCGGCGTCTCTGTGGCTGGCGATCGGCCCCCGGTCGACGGACGACCGACCCGGGTGGCCGGCGATCTGAGCCCGGCGACCGCCGACGAAGCGCCCGCCGCCGGCGTTTGGGCCCTCGACCCGTCCGTCACGTTTCTCAACCACGGCTCGTTTGGGGCATGCCCGCGTGCCGTGCTCGACGCGCAGCGGCGTTGGCGCGACCGGATGGAAGCCGAACCGGTGCGCTTCCTCGCGGTCGAATTGGAGGAGCTGCTCACCGCGGCGCGAACCACGCTTGGCGCGTTCGTCGGGGCGGACCCCGACGACCTGGCCTTCGTGCCAAACGCGACCGCCGGGGTCAACACAGTCCTGCGCTCGCTCCGCTTCGCCCCCGGTGACGAGCTGCTGACCACCGACCACGAGTACAACGCCAGCCTGAACGCGCTCCGGTTCGCCGCCCGACGTGACGGCGCCCGTGTGGTCCTGGCGCGCGTACCGTTCCCGGTCGCGGACCCCGGTGCGGCGGTCGAGGCGGTCCTCGCCGCCGTCACGCCGCGTACCCGGCTGGCGTTGCTCGACCACGTCACGAGCCCCACGGCCCTCCTGCTGCCGATTGGTGAGCTGGTGCGCGAGCTCGACCGGCACGGCGTAGACACGCTGGTGGACGGGGCCCACGGGCCGGGCATGGTACCGCTCGACCTCGATGCGCTCGGCGCGGCCTACTACACCGGCAACTGCCACAAGTGGCTCTGCGCACCGAAAGGTTCGGCGTTCCTGCACGTGCGTCGCGATCGGCAGGGCGGCATCCGGCCGCTCGCGATCTCGCACGGAGCGAACGCCACACGCACCGACCGGTCGCGCTTCCGGCTGGAGTTCGACTGGACGGGCACGGTCGACCCGACCGCCTGGCTCTCGGTGCCCGACGCGATCGTCACGGTGGGCGCGCTGGCCGCCGGCGGCTGGCCCGCGGTGATGGTGGCCAACCACGAGCTGGCGGTCGCGGCACGGGAGCTGCTCTGCGCCGCGCTCTCGGTGGAGCCGCCGGCGCCGGATCGGATGCTCGGCGCGATGGCCGCCGTGCCGTTGCCGCTGGCGCCGGGCCCGATCGGGGAGCAGGCGAGCCGTGCGCTCGCGCTCGAGTCTCGGCTGCGCGACCGGGGCGTCGAGGTCCCGGTCGTCCCCTGGCCAGCGCCGTGGCTCGTGGACGCGGACGACCTGACGGCCCAGACGCGTGGCGGGCTGCTGGTGCGCGTCTCGGCGCAGCGGTACAACCGGCTGGAACAGTACGCGCGGCTCGCGGAGACGCTGCGCGCAGTGCTCGCCGTCGCTGACTGCACTGTGGCAGATCGCCATTGACGGCGGCGCACGGAATTCCGATAATATCGCTCGGGATTGCGGGCCAACCGGCGGCGCAGGTCGTCGGCGCGTCCCCGGCCCGCAGACCCCGCAGCCGATCGGGCTGTGACAAGCGCCCATCACCCACCGGCGCCGGTACGCGCCAGGGAGATCAGATGACCGTCACCCCGGAGGTCGTCTCGAACGACCGGTCCAAGTACGATTTCAAGGACGAGATCGTCTATCTCGCCGAGACCAAGCGCGGCCTGTCGCGTGAGACGGTCGAGGAGATCAGCCGGTTCAAGGGCGAGCCCGACTGGATGCTGCAGTTCCGGCTGCGCGCCTACGAACACTTCCTGAGGCGGCCCCTGCCGCGCTGGGGCGGCGACCTCTCGCGGATCGACTTCGACAAGATCGTCTACTACCGCAAACCGTCGGAGCGCGAGGAGAAGTCCTGGGACGACGTCCCGGAGCAGATCAAGCAGACCTTCGAGAAGCTCGGCATCCCCGAGGCCGAGCGCAAGTTCCTCGCCGGTGTCGGCGCGCAGTACGACTCCGAGGTCGTCTACCACTCGGTCCGCGAGGAGCTCTCGAAGCTCGGCGTGGTCTTCATGGGCACGGACCAGGCGCTGCTGGAGTACCCCGAGATCTTCCGCAGGTACTTCGGGACCGTGGTGCCGCCGGAGGACAACAAGTTCGCTGCACTCAACAGCGCGGTCTGGTCGGGCGGGTCCTTCGTCTACGTGCCGAAGGGCGTGGAGGTGCCGCTCCCGCTCCAGGCGTACTTCCGCATCAACGGCGAGAACACCGGGCAGTTCGAGCGCACTCTGATCGTCGTCGATGAGGGCGCCCGGGTGCACTACATCGAGGGTTGTACGGCGCCGATCTACGCCACGGACTCGCTCCACGCGGCCGTGGTCGAGGTGATCGCGCTGCCGCGATCCAAGGTCCGCTACACGACGATCCAGAACTGGTCGAATGACGTCTACAACCTGGTGACCAAGCGGGCCCACGCGTACGAGAACGCCACCGTGGAGTGGATCGACGCGAACACGGGGTCCCAGCTCTCGATGAAGTACCCGGCGATCTACCTGCGCGGGCGGGGCGCGACCGCGGACATCATCTCCGTCGCCGTGGCGGGCAAGGGGCAGCACCAGGACACCGGCGCCAAGGCGATCCACCTCGCGCCGGACACCCGGAGCCGGATCGTCAGCAAGTCGGTCTCGAAGGACGGCGGCCGCGCCACGTACCGCGGTACCCTGAAAGTGGCGCCCGGTGCGACCAACGCGGTCGCGAGCGTGCGCTGCGACGCGCTGATGCTCGACGACCAGAGCCGCAGCGACACCTATCCGTACATCGACATCCAGGAAGACGACACCACGATGACCCACGAGGCCACCGTCGGGAAGATCAGCCAGGACCAGGTCTTCTACCTGATGAGCCGCGGCCTGACCGAGAACGAGGCACAGAATCTCATCGTGCAGGGCTTCCTCGAGGTGTTCACCAAGGAGCTGCCGATGGAGTACGCGATCGAGTTCAACCGGCTGGTCCGGCTCGAGATGGACAACGCGATCGGATGACGCTCACGATGCCCGCCGGCGCGCCCGCCGGCGCGTTGCTCGGCCTGGCAGCCGAGCCGTCTCCGCGCGACCTGGCGCAGACGCTCAGCGAGCCCGGCTGGCTGGTCGAGGATCGGATGGCCGCGGCGGCGCTGGCGCGCGAGCTGCCGGTCGAGGCCAACCAGCTCTTCACCAGCTACGTGGACCTGCGACCCGTGCGCTTCGGGGAGATCGCGGCGTACGCGCAGGTCGGGGAGGCGCGGGAGATCTCCTCGGTCATGCCGGAGGGCGCCGCGGCACTCCTCGAGGTGCGCGACGGTGCGCTGGTGGCGCGCGGGCTGAGCCGCGACGCCGCCGCGAAGGGTGTGATCGTCGATACGTTCGCGCACGTCCTTCGACGCGACCCGGAACTGCTGCGCCGGCTGATCGAGGGCGGCGCCACGCTGCCCACGGACGACCGTTTCGCGCAGATCGCGCGCGCCGCCTATGAGATCGGCGTGCTCGTGTACGTCCCCGACGGCGTGGCGGTCAACGGCCCCATCGTGCTGCGCTGGGCCCAGGGCCGGCCTGGCCGCGCACTGATCACGCGCACCGTCGTCGCGCTCGGCCGCGACGCGCACGCGAGCGTCCTCGAGGAACAGGTCGCCGTGGGCGGCATCCCGGAGGGCGGCTCCCAGGCGCTCTGGATGGGTACCATGGAGGTCGTCTTGGACCGCGGCGCGACGCTCGACGTCGCCGGCGAGGAGGATTTCGCGAGCCACACGGTCTCCTTCGTCAACCGCCACGCCACGCTCGGGGAATCCGCCGCGCTCACCTGGGCGCTGGCGATGGTCGGCGGCGCCTACGTCAAGAGCCGCATCGACAACGTGCTGGTCGGGCGCGGGGCAGGGGTGCACCAGGCCGAGATCGCCTTCGGTGGCGGAGAACAGCGCTTCGACCTGACCAGCTACACGCGCCACCGCGGCCCAGACACCACGGGCGACCTGCTGAGCAAGGGTGTCTTCCAGGAGGCCAGCCGCGGCTTCTTCAAGGGGTTGATCCGGATCGAGCGCGCAGCCCGTGGCGCCGATAGCTACCTGGGCGAGTTCTCGATGCTGCTCACCAAGAAGGCGCGCTCGGTGGCGATCCCCTCCCTCGAGATCGACCAACCGGACGTCCGGCGGGCGAGCCACTCGAGCTCGGTCGGCCCCATCGACGAGGGGCAGATCTTCTACCTGATGAGCCGGGGGATCTCGCGGGACCTCGCGAGCAAGTTCATCGTGCTCGGCTTCCTCGAGCCGGTGGTGGCGCGGATCCCGCTCCCCGCCGCACAGGAGCGGCTGCGCCAGCTGCTCGACCGGAAGTGGATCCCCGGGCAGTGACGAGCGGGTCCGGGCCAATGGTCCGCCACGTGCCGGTCGCGCGTCTCGACGATCTGCCGCCGGGGACCATGCTGATGGTGCAGGTCGACGGTACCAACATCCTGCTCGTCAACCATGACGGGACGATCCGGGCGATGCAGGGCGTCTGCTCGCACGAGTACTTCGAGCTCGACAAGGGCTTCATCACGGGCGACTCGATCACCTGTGCGCTGCACCTCTCGCGCTTCGACCTGCTTACGGGTGAGGCGCTCGACCCGCCCGCGGAGCTGCCGCTCCAGGTCTACCCGACCAGCGTCGTCGACGGGGAGATCGTGCTCGAACTCCCCGAGGGCGCGATCCCGGTCAACGAGTAGACCCGGCCCTCACGGCGTCAGCGTCAGCCGCTCCCTCCCGGCGCGGTCCACCGCAGCCTGCGTGAAGGGCAGCGGCAGGTCCCGGTTGGCCAGCCAGTCCCCGATCAGGTCGCCGTAATGCGCGTCGAACGGCGCGCCCGACTGGCCGGTCGTCTGCACGATCCTCGCGCCGTCCAGGTCGCCCATGTCGATCACGAACCGGTACGAGGGACCGGCGACCATTTCGAAGAGCGTCCGCATGCCGGAGGCGTCGTTGCCGGGCGCCGGCTGTGGCGTGGTGGCGTACGGGTCGACGTAGGCGCGGGACAGGTCGAAGTAGGTCTGGTCGATCGCCTCCGGCGCGCCCGCGACCGCGTACGGCCCTTTGTCGAAGAGCGCCTCGAGCGGGCCGATCCCGGACGATCCGAGGCTCGGTTCACGGAAGGTGACGGTGTGCAGCGCCCCCCAGCTCCAGTTGGCCGGGTCGCCGAACGCCGTGCGCAGATCGGCGCCCGCCTGGTCGAGCGCCTGCGTCATCACCTCGTCGCGCGTCTCCACGGCCGGGGTCGAGGGGTTGTCCCACCAGCGGCTGGCGGGCTGCCCGAGCAGGTCGATGAGGGTCTCGACCGAGCGCTCGGTGCCCACGAAGAGCCGCGCGAGGCCGTCCTTACCGCTCGCGCCCAGCCGCGGGTCGAAGAGATCGCGGAGCAGGTGGTAGACGAAGACGGTGTACGGCGCACAGCCGGCCGACGCGGTGCCGCAGTCCGCGTCCCAGGCGCGGGTCCGCTCGAGGACTGTCCGGCCGTCGGCCGTGCTCGGGGCCACTGAGGCGGAGGCGAGCGCCGCTTGGAACGGGCGGGCCTGCAGCACGAGGGTGTCGCCCTGGATCCGCTGCATGTCGGCGACGGTGAGCTTGGGGGTCGCGCTCAGCAGCTGGATGATCCGCTCGGCACGGTACCCGGGCGACCAGTCCTGCCCGATGAAGTAGGGGAACTGCGCGTCCACTGCGGCGTTGTTGGCGGTGGCGATGATCCCCGACGGCGGGTCGTACAGGTACGGGAGCCGGTCGAAGGGGATGAAGCCGGTCCAGTCGTGCGCGCCGTCCCAGCCCGGCGCCGGCATGCTGCCGTCGCCTGATCTACGGATCGGGATCAGCCCCGGCATCTGGTAGCCGATGTGGCCGTCGACGTCGGCGTAGACGATGTTCTGGGAGGGCGCGTCGAAGGTGCGGAGCGCGTTCCGAAAGGATGTCCAGTCGCCCGCCCGGTCGAGGGCGAGGATCGACTGGAAGGTGCGCTGGACCTGGGCGGTCGCGGTCCATTCGAGGGCGTAGACGACCCCGGGCTGCCCTAGCCCGCCCCCGCCCTCGGCCTTCGACTTGAGGAGGTCCTCGACGTCGCTCACCACCGGCCCGTGGACTGTGGAACGGACGGTCAGCGCGACGTCGGGGCCACCAGCGACCTTGATCGTCTCATGCCGGGTCGTGAACGGCAGGTCCTGTCCCTTGTAGCGGTAGCGGCCTGGGTCGGCCGGGTCCGGCTGCTCCATGAAGAGGTCTTCGACGTCGGGATTGACGTTCGTGAAGCCCCAGGCGATGCGCGCGTTGTGGCCGAGGACGACGCCCGGCGCCCCCGGGAAACTGACGCCGGCAACGTCGTACGGGCAGGCCGCGCTGACGGGCCGGCAGTGCAGCCCGATCATGTACCAGATCGACGGCATCATGACGCCGAGGTGGGGGTCGTTGGCAAGGACCGGGTGGCCGCTCGCGCTGTGGGCGCCGGAGACCACCCAGTCGTTCGAACCGAGGCCGGCGGGTCCGGCCTGGCCAGGGGTGGTGAAGCCGGCCAGCTGGGAGACGTGGTCGCCCAGCGCGGCGAGGTCGAGGAGGGCGGCGGACGGCCCGAGCGACGCGTCGGTGGACGACCCGGCGGTCAGCACGGCGGCTGACCCGGAGGCGGGCGCCCCGCTCGACCCGGTAGCCCCAGCGCCACCCGACCCCGGCGCCCCCGTCGGCACGATCACCGGCCAGCTCGACCGGTACGGCGGCGTCAGTTGGGCCACCGCCTGCGGGTCGATGCGGCTGGCCAGCAGGGCGTTGAACGCCTCCGTGTCCATGTTTCCGCCCAGGCTCCATGCCTCTACCTTGGCCCACGTCAGGGTGTCGAGGGCCGTCCACGGTTCGGGGCGATAGCCGGAGAAGCCACCCCCCGCGCCGAGCAGCCCGGTGATCACGAAGGGGAGCGAGCCGTCGCGGTGCGTCTCGAGCCAGGCATTCACACCCCGTGCGTACGCGTCGAGCGCGGCCCGGGTCGTCGGGTCCATGGCGGCGAGGTCGCGGGCCGCAGCCTGGCGCCAGCCCAGGGTGCGTACGAACGCGTCGCTCTTCACTTCGCTCTTGCCGAAGAGCTCAGCCAGGCGCCCTGCGCCCAGGCGGCGCCAGATCTCCATCTGCCACATCCGTTCGGACGCGTGGAGCCAGCCCTCGGCGGCGAAGAGGTCGTCTGCGGTCGAGGCGTAGACCTGCGGGATGCCCGCCGCGTCGCGGACCACCTCCACGTCCGCCGAGAGGCCGGCGAGCGTCGCGGACCCGACGCGCTGCGGGAGGCCCCGCTGGACCACGATGACCAGCCCCGCCGTCGTCGCCAGCAGTACCACCACGAGCAGCACCGCGATGATCGCAAGCGCACGTCCGATCCAGCGCACCGACTCCACCTCCTGCTCCCTGGGCTCGCGGCCCTCGAGCGGCATCATGCGGCGCAGACGGCCACAGGGCAAGGTGGGACTGGCGGCTACGGGGTAGCATGCCGCTTGTCGCCGACGTCCCACACCAGACACAGGAGGTGCGCATGCCCACCCGGCGTGCGTTGGTCGCGGCCGTGGTGCCTGCCGTGGTCGTGTTCGGGATCTTCTGGCGCTGGCTCGACGTGCCGGTCTTCATCGCCGGCGGGCTTGGAGCGCTCTTCGCGTGTGCCAGCCTCCTCGTCACGCGCTCGGTGTACGACGAGGCCGAGGCCGAGCTTGAGGCCTGGCGCCGCGCCGCCCCGGACCTTGCCGAGCTCGACCGGCGGTTGCCGGACCGGACGCCGGATCTCGACGGCCCCCTGGCGCGACAGGCCAGCGCCGCTGCCGCGGAGTCGGTGCACCGTGATTGACCCTGCCGAACGGAACGTGACGGACGCCGCCACTGTGCGCGAACGGGCGCTGGCGCGCCTGACGGAGGAGGGGCTGGAGCCCGAGGAGTGGGGGAACGCTCCCGGCGATCGCTACCTGGCCCACCGCCACGACTACGACAAGGTGCTGCTCTGCGTCTCCGGCAGCATCGACTTCTGGTTGCGCGAGCTGGGTCGCATCGCCAGGCTCGAACCTGGTGACCGCCTGGAGCTGCCCTCGAACACGCTCCACGAGGCGGTGGTGGGCCGCGCGGGGGCGCGCTGTCTGGAGGCACACCTGCCGCCCGGCACGCTGCCGCGCCGCGTGCTGCACCGCCCGGGTTGGGCGTTCGGCGCGGACTGAGCGCGAAACCGACGGCGGGCCACGAGCGTAGCGAGATGGAGATGGAGCCCCGGCCAGGGCCGACCTCGGACGGCGACCTGGTCGCCCGGATCGCCGGGGGTGACCAGTCTGCGTTTGCGGAGGTGTACGACCGCTATGCCCAGCCCGTCTTCGGAGCCGCCGTCCGCGTGCTCGGCGACCGGAGCGCGGCCGAGGAGGTGGTGCAGGAAACCTGGCTCGCCCTGTGGAACCACGCCGAGCGGTACGACGCGACGCGTGGATCGCTCGTGGCTTGGTTGCTGGCGATCGCCCGCAACCGCTGTCTGGATCGCTTCCGCGCCGCGCGGCGGCAACCGACCCTCGTCACGATCGGGGCGAGCGACGACGAGTCGGAAGAGGCCCGCCTCGACCGGGCGCTCGCGGCCGGCGATCCGATCGGTGCTGGGGATGCCGACGACGACCCGGAAGCGGCGGTCACGCGGCGCTGGACGCGGGGCGTGGTGCGTTCGGTGGTGCTGACGCTGCCCGACGACGAGCGGCGGGTGATCGAGCTGGCCTACGACGACGGGCTGAGCCAGAGCGAGATCGCGGCGCAGATCGGGTGGCCGCTCGGCACGGTCAAGACGCGCACGCGGCGGGCGCTGCTGCGGCTGCGCGAGGCGCTCGGTGACGTGCTGCAGGAGACGACGGGAGAGACGACGGCGGGGGAGACGGATCGTGCGCGGTGAGGGGATCGACCACGCGGCTGTGCTCGAGCAGCTGAGCGAGGCCGCGCTCGAGCGGGACGGGATCCGGCGATTGATCGCAGCGGACCCTGCGGTCGCCGCGCACCTGGCCAGCTGTCGCTCGTGTGCGGCCGAGCGCGATGCCTGGCTGCGGACCTCGGACGCGCTGGCGGACGCACTGCGGAGCGGAGCCGCCGGTGTGTCGGGACGGGGCGCGGGTTCCGCCGCTGGGACAGCCGGATCGCGCCGCGCCGTGCGCGCCGGGGAGGTCGCCAGCGCAGATGCCGCGACCGAGCTCCCGCCCGACCTGCGCGCCCGAACCCTGGCCTGGGTCGCGGAGCACGGCATGGCGCGCTCGGCGGAGCCGCCGCCGGCTCCGGCGCCGTCGCTGGCTCAGGTGCCGTCGCTGGCTCAAGGGTCGGCGCCAGCTCCGGCGTCGCCGGCCCTCGGCGCTAGGCAGGGCGCGGCCGAAACGGCGGTCGTCGGCTCCCGTCCGGTGGGTGACTCCGCGCAGCTCGCCCGTCTGTCCCCCGCGCGTCGCCGCCGGCGCATCCTGACGCTGCTCGCCGCGGCGGCGGTGGTCGCGCTGCTCGCCGGCGGTGGCGGTCTGCTCGCCGATCTCGCCCGGCAGCGCGACGTGGCGCTGCAGGAGCGCGACCAGGCCCACGCCCAGGCCCAGCAGCTGGCGCGGGTCACGGGCGTCCTCGATGCGCTCCTGGTCGAACCTGGCAGCCGCCTCGCGCCGCTCGCCAGCACCGCCACCGGCCAGACCATGGGCTCGGTCGTGTGGGGGCCGGGCAGCAACCGCCTGGCGGTCGTGGTCGACGCGCTCGCAGCCCCGCCGCCCGGCAGCACGTACCGCTGTTGGGTGGAGCGGGACGGGGTCCGCCACGTGATCGGCGAGATGCGCTTCGGTGAGGGGCTTGCCTACTGGGCAGGCTGGGTCGACCCAGCGAGCGGGATCGGCCCGGGGAGCCGCTTCGGAGTGAGCCTGGTCAGCGCTTCGGGCGGCGGCGGCGAGGCACCGGCGGTGCTGCTCGCCACCTTCTGAGTCGACCGCGCCGCTGGCCCGCCCGCCAGCGATCGTTCTCGGGTACGCTCTGCGACGTGAGCGCGCGCGAGACGATCCACAAGGTGCGGTCGGTGCGGCTGGTCCCGCCCGACGACCCTGCCTACCTGGCCGCGATGGCGGAACAGGCGCTCGCCCATCGCCATTTCGGCCCCAAGGAAGCGCAGACTGCCACGTACCGCGTCAGCAGCCGCGTCGAGCTCGCGGTACGCGGCTGGTTGGCCGAGCGGGTGCCGCTCCTCGAGCAGCGCATCATCGCCGCGGACGTGCTCTTCCGCGACGCCCGCAGCTACGTGCCGCTCTTCCTGGAGCTCGACGCGGTCCAGGGAGCGCACGGTGTGCCGACCCGCATCTTCGAGGTGAAGTTCACGAGCAACGCCGCCGCCCTGCGCCGCGGCTTCGCGCAGCTCGCTCGTGCACGCCGGCTGCTCGAGGCGCGCTACGAGCGAGTCGAGGCCGTCGTGATCCTGGTGCAGGCCGACCGCGGCCCACTCGTGCTGGACGACCCGCATCTCGCCGACGTGGTCACGGTGGAGGTGGCGGACTTGACGGGGGCGGCGCCGCTGCCGGCGCGTCCGGTCCTGCGCCTCGACCCCGCGACGCTCGCCGCCTTCCTGGCCCCGGAGGACCGCGCGCTACTGCACGCGGCCCGCGACGAGAGCGATGCCAATGTCTCGGCGCGCCAGGAACGCAGCGCGGCGGTCGAACGGGGCGAGCAGGTCCCGCCTCGCGAGCGGCAGATCCGAGTCGGCGCCACGCTCTCGTTCGGGGACGAGCCGGAGGCGGACGACCGGCTCGCCGATTCGCCGTTCGCCGCGCTGCGCCGGCTGGGCACAGACGAGCCCGAGGCCCCCGATGCCTGATCAGAGGCGGCGGCCGACCGGCCGCAGCTCGCCCGCGGTGGCCAAGTTGGGGAATCCGGTCCCCGAGCCCGCCGTCACCGCGATGTTCGACGCCATCGCGCCCGCCTACGACCGCATGAACTCGCTGATGACGCTGGGGCGCGACGCGGGCTGGCGCCGGGCGGCCCGCGACGCGACCGGGCTGCGCACCGGCGACGCCGCCATCGACGTCGCCTGCGGCACCGGCAAGTTGGCCGCCCTGCTCGCCGAAACCGTGGGTCCCTTCGGGCGGGTCGAGGCGGTGGACCTTTCCGAGGGCATGATCGCCCGGGGCCGGCGCGTCTACCGCGACCTGGTGCAGCTGCACTTCCGGGTGGCCAATGCGCTCGCGCTGCCCTACGCCGACGGCGAGTTCGATGCCGCGACGATCGCCTTCGGCCTGCGGAACCTGGCGGACTATGAGGCCGGCTTTCGTGAGATGGCGCGGGTTGTGCGGCCCGGCGGGACGGTCGTCTGCCTGGAGCTCTCGCTGCCACGCTGGCGGACGTACGCGCGGTTCTACCATGCCCTCTTCCGCCGGGTCGCGCCACTGGCCGGCGCGATCGTGGCCCGGCAGGGCGGCGCCTACCGGTACCTGCCCGACTCGCTCGATGCGTTCCCCTCGGCCGAGCAGCTCGCCGCCACCATGCGCGCGGCTGGTCTGGTCGACGTCGCGTACCGGCGTCTCACCACGGGGGTCGTCGCGCTCCACCGCGGGCGTGTGCCGCTGCGGGGCTGAAGCCGCCGCCGCGCTGCGGCGGCCGAACGGAGAACGTGCTCAGCGCCCCGGGCGGTCCGGTCTCGAGGAGGGCCGCTCCAGCCAGATGAGCCGCGCGTCCTCGCGGTCAGGGTCGTCGTCGGCCGGCTCGCTCGCCGGGGCGAACCTCGTCTCGTCGGCTGGCTCGAACGGATCGGCGTCCCGCAGGTAGCTTCGGTGCAACGCCAGCACCTGCGCCACCAGGTCGGCCGGCGCGATCCCGCCCGCCCGCTCGATCATCCGGGAGATCCACTCGGCTTCGGGGCCGCGCTCCGTGTCGGCCACGTCCTCCTCTTCGCGGGCCATCTGTCCGCGGACCAGCCAGACGAGCGCGCCACCTACCGCCAGCCCCACCACCAGGAACCACCACGCGTATTCGCCGTTCATCCCGGCGCAGTATAGGTGCGCGGGGCAGGGTGGCCCGGTTCCCGCTATCCTCGTCCGATGGTGCCGCTCGGCCTCATCGACATCCGTCCCGCCTCCACCGCGCTCCAGCTCGGGCCGGTCACGATCGACTGGTACGGGATCGGCTACGCCCTCGCGTTGGCGGTCGGGGTCTGGGTCGCCTCCCGGCAGGCGCGGCTGCGGCACGAGAACCCCGACCACATCGGCAACGCGATCGTCCTCGTCTTCGTCCTTGGCCTGGTCGGGGCGCGCCTCTACCACCTGATCGATCAGTGGAACACGCTCTACGCCGCAGACCCGATCAAGGCGATCCTGCCGCCGTACACCGGGCTCGGCGTTTACGGCGGGATCGTGGGCGGCATCGTGGCCGCCCTCATCTACACCCGGCGGCACCGCCTCTCGTTCCTGCGCTGGGCCGACATCGCGGTGCCCGCCCTGCTGCTCGGTCAGGCGATCGCGCGCTGGGGCAACTTCTTCAATCAGGAGCTGTACGGGCCGCCCACGAACCTGCCGTGGGGGATCGCCATCGACTGCTCGAAGCGGGTCGCGGAATACGCCTGCGCGTTGTACCCGCCGAACACCGGCTTTCAGCCGCTCTTCTTCTACGAGTCGTCGCTCGACTTCATCGGCGCGCTGATCGCGCTCTGGCTGGCCCGGCGGGCCGCGGAACGGCTGCGCGACGGCGACCTGATGGCGTTCTGGCTGATCTGGTACGGCGGCGTCCGCTCGGTCCTCGAGACCTTCCGGCTCGGCTACGACTGGACCTTCTTCGGGGTACCAACGGCGATCCTGGTCGGGCTCGCGGCGATGGCCTTCGGCGTGACCATGATCGTCCGGCGGCACCGCGGACCGGGCCCGTCGACGGCGGAGCTCGACCGCGAGCGGGAGGCGGCTGAACGTGCCGCCCCTTCCGGTGAGGAGGCGGCGGCGGGCACGGGCGCGCAGACGCCGGCCTGAACGTGGACGTCCACGAGTCGATCCTCGACGTCATCGGCGGTACGCCCCTGGTGCGCCTCGCCCGCGTCTCCCGCGATCTGGGTCCCGCGGAGCGACGCCCCACGCTGCTCGGCAAGCTCGAGATGCTCAACCCCGGCGGCTCGGTCAAGGACCGCATCGCGCTGGGCATGATCGAGGCCGCTGAGCGTGCCGGGCTGCTCCGCCCCGGCGGCACGATCGTGGAGCCGACCAGCGGTAACACCGGGCACGGCCTGGCGATCGCTGCCGCCCTGAAGGGGTACCGCTGCATCTTCGTGATGGCCGACAAACAGTCGGCCGAGAAGCAGGCGCTGCTGCGTGCCTACGGCGCGGAGGTGGTCCTGTGCCCCACCAACGTGCCCCCGGAGTCACCGGAGAGCTACTACGCGGTGGCGCGGCGGTTGGCCCGCGACATCCCGGGCGCCTTCCAGCCCGACCAGTACTCGAACCCCCAGAACCCGGCCGCGCACGAAGCGACCACCGGGCCTGAGATCTGGACGCAGACCGCCGGCCGCATCACGCACTTCGTCTGCGGTGTGGGCACCGGCGGCACGATCACGGGGGCGGCGCGGTATCTGAAGGCGCGCCGGCCGGAGCTCGTCGTCGTCGGCGCCGACCCGGAGGGCAGCGTGCTGTCGGGCGACACCGCGCGGCCGTACCTGACCGAGGGCGTCGGCGAGGATTTCTTCCCCGCGACGCTCGAACCGGCGCTGGTGGACCGCTGGGTGCGTGTCTCGGACCGCGAGGCGTTCGCGGCGGCGCGGCGCCTGACGCGGGAGGAGGGGATCCTGGCCGGGGAGTCGTGCGGGACGGCGCTCGTGGC
Organism: Chloroflexota bacterium; assembly: GCA_021786385.1. GTDB lineage: Bacteria > Chloroflexota > Limnocylindria > Limnocylindrales > CSP1-4 > JAJYNJ01. Next base: position 12,330 of record JAJYNJ010000087.1, on the reverse strand, counting down.
GGCGCTGCAGGTCGGCCGCGAGCTGACCGCGGCGGGAGCCGGTCCGGACGCGGTCGTGGTGGTCCTCCTGCCCGACACGGGGCGGAACTACCTATCCAAGCTGTACAACGATGAGTGGATGCGCCAGCACGGCCTGCTCGGGACGACCGGGGCGCTGGTGCGGGTCGGCGAGCTCCTGCGCGATCGCCACCACGGCGCCGACCTGCCACCGCTCGTGATCGCCCGGACCACCGACAGCGTCGGCGAGGCGATCGAGCGGATGCAGCGGTTCGGCATCAGCCAGATGCCGGTGACGGAGGCGGAGGGCGACGCCAGTGCCGGGCTCGTGGGCTCGATCGCGGAGAAGGGGCTGTTGGAGCGTGCGTTCCGCGACCCGGGGGTGGTCGCGCGGACCGTGGGCGAGGTGATGGACCCGCCGCTTCCGGTGGTGGCGGACACGGCTGCGCTCGACGAGGCGTTCGCGCTGCTGTCGGCGGGGGCGCCGGCGGTGCTCGCCGTGCGGGACGGTTGTGCGATCGGCGTGGTGACGAAACTCGACGTGCTGGAGTATCTGGCGCACCAGGCGGTGCGCGAGGGCTGACCGTCGCGCCGCAGCGCGCGCCATTGGGTACACTCGGGTCCTTGCGACTGCCCCGTTTCGGCCGGGCCGAGGGGCGGACCGCCCCGCACCCACAGTGCGCAGGAGCTCGATGTGACGGACGTCCTGACACCCCAGCGTTCCACCTCCCCATCCGTGCACGCCAACCTGTCCGTGCCCGCGCTCTACGAAGCGGCGATCCGGAACCACGAGGGGGTGATCGCCGTCGGAGGGGCGCTCGTCGTGGAGACCGGCCAACACACCGGCCGCTCCCCGAACGACAAGTTCATCGTCGACGAGCCGAGCAGCTCGGCGCACGTCTGGTGGGGCGAGATCAACCGACCCATCAGCGAGGATCGGTACGCGGCGTTGCGCGCGCGGGTGATGGCGCATCTGGCCGAGCGCGAGGTGTTCGTGCAGGACTGCTTCGTGGGCGCGGACCCGGCCCACCGGCGCTCCCTGCGCGTGACCACCGAGACCGCGTGGGCGAGCCTCTTCGCCGACAACCTCTTCATCCGGCCGAGCGCCGCCGAGCTCGCGCACTTCGAGCCGAACTTCCTCGTCTTCGACGCGCCGACGCTGCGGGCCGATCCGGCCCGCGACGGGACGCGCACGGAGACCTTCATCCTGCTGCACCTGGGGCGCCGGGAGGTGCTGATCGGCGGCACAGCCTACGCCGGCGAGATCAAGAAGAGCGTCTTCTCGGTGATGAACTACTTGCTCCCCGACGAGGGCGTGCTGCCGATGCATTGTTCGGCGAACGTCGGCGCGGCCGGCGACGTGGCGATCTTCTTCGGCCTCTCCGGGACCGGCAAGACGAGCCTCTCCGCGGACCCCGAACGCACGCTGATCGGCGACGACGAGCATGGCTGGGGCGACAACGGCGTCTTCAACTTCGAGGGCGGCTGCTACGCCAAGATGATCCGGCTCTCCGCGACGGCTGAACCCGATATCTACGCTGCGACACGTGAGTTCGGCACCATCCTCGAGAACGTGGTGATCGACCCGGTCACGCGTGAGCTGGACCTGGACTCCGACGCGCTGACCGAGAACACGCGCGGCGCCTATCCGCTGGAGTTCATCCGCAATGCCTCACCGACCGGCCGAGCGGGTCAGCCGTCGAACGTCGTCTTCCTGACCGCCGATGCCTTCGGCGTGCTGCCGCCGATCGCGCGCATCAGCCCCGCCCAGGCGATGTACCACTTCATCTCGGGGTACACGGCCAAAGTCGCCGGCACGGAAGTCGGCGTCACCGAGCCCACGGCGACCTTCTCGACCTGCTTCGGGGCGCCGTTCATGCCACGCCACCCCGGCGTCTACGCGCGGCTCCTGGGGGAACGCATCGAGCGCTACGGCGTCCGCACGTGGCTCATCAACACCGGATGGACAGGCGGCCCGTACGGGGTCGGCCATCGGATCAGCATCGCCCACACCCGTGCCATGGTGGGCGCGGCGCTCGCGGGCGAGCTGGAGGGGGTCCCGCTGGTCACCGACCCGATCTTCGGGCTGCAGGTCCCCACGGCCTGCCCGGGTGTCCCGGCAGCGGTCCTCCAGCCCCGCTCGACGTGGTCGGACCCCGCCGCGTACGACGCACAGGCCCGCAAACTCGCCCGGATGTTCGTGGAGAACTTCCGGGCCTTCGCCGATGGCGTGTCGCCGGAGATCCTGGCGGCCGCTCCCAGGATTGCATGAGGACGCGATGAGCGAGACGGCACATCTTCAGGTCGGGCAGGCGCAGCTCACCGTCGACGGCAAGACGCTGGCGCTGCCGGTCGAGGAGGGCACCGAGGGCGAGCGTGGCATCCAGATCGGGAGTCTGCTCCGCGATGCCGGTGTCACGACGCTCGACTACGGGTTCGCCAACACCGCGGTGACGCGCAGCGCGATCACCTTCATCGACGGCGACGCCGGGATCGTGCGATACCGCGGGTACCCCATCGAGCAGCTCTGCGCGCACTCGAACTTCCTCGAGGTCGCCTACCTGCTGATCTACGGTGAGCTGCCCACCGGCGACCAGTGCACGACCTGGACGCGGGAGCTCAAACGCCACACGCTGCTGCACGAGGACCTGCGCCGCTTCTTCGACGCGTTCCCGCGCGACGCGCATCCCATGGCGGTGCTCGCGTCGGCCGTGGCCGCGCTGGGTACCTTCTACCAAGACACCGACGACCCGTACGATCCCGACGACGTCGAGATCAGCACGGTGCGCCTGATCGCCAAGGTCCCCACGATCATCGCCTTCGCCTACAAGCGCTCGATCGGTCAGTCGCCGGTCTATCCGAACAACCGGCTCGAGTACGTCGAGAACTTCCTGCGCATGATGTTCGCGGTGCCCGCGGAAGACTACGAGGTCGACCCCGACGTTGCCGACGTGCTGCGCCAGCTGCTGATCCTCCACGCCGACCACGAGCAGAACTGCTCGACCTCCACGGTCCGCATGGTGGGCTCGGCACGGGCGAACCTCTACGCCTCGGTCTCGGCCGGCGTCTCGGCGCTCTGGGGCCCGCTCCACGGCGGGGCGAACCAGGAAGTAGTCGAGATGCTCGAACAGATCGCGGCCGACGGCGGGGACGTCCACAGGGCGATCGCGCGGGCCAAGGACCGCAACGATCGGTTCCGGCTGATGGGCTTCGGGCACCGCGTCTATCGCAACTACGACCCTCGCGCGCGGATCATCAAGCAGGCGGCGCAGCGCATTCTGAGCAAGCTCGGTGCCGACGACCGCCTGCTCCAGATCGCGCTCCGCCTGGAGGAGGCCGCGCTTGCCGACGAGTACTTCATCGAGCGCAAGCTCTATCCGAACCTCGATTTCTACAGCGGCATCATCTACCGGGCGCTGGGCTTCCCAACCAAGATGTACCCTGCCCTCTTCGCCATGGGCCGTATGCCCGGGTGGATCGCGCAGTGGCGCGAGTTGATGGCCGACCCGGAGACGAAGATCGGCCGGCCGCGGCAGATCTACACGGGGCCCACCAGGCGCGACTTCGTGCCGCTCGACCGGCGCGGGGATGGCCAGACCGTCGCGTGCGGCGAGGAACCGAGCGCCACGCCGGCCTGACCGCGAGCCCGGCATCCCCTCGTGAGCGACGCGCAGCGACTCGTCCTGGTCGGGGCGGGTTTTACGCTCGTCGTCGCGCTGCTCGGCCTGGTCGAGGCGTGGCTCTACGCGGGGCCAGAGCTGCTGCGCACATGGGCGGGTCGTCTACCGGAAGCGGCCGCGCTGATGGTCGCCGGGACGCTGCTGGCCGTTGCCGCCCTGCCCGCGCTCCGCGCGCACGGGGCGGTCTACGTGGTCCTCGGCGCGGCAGCGGTGGCGTTGCACCAGGTCCGGGTTCCCGCCGCGCGCCGTGCGCTGACGCTCCCGCGCGCGGCGGCGCTCCTCCTGCTCGGCGCCGTCGGGCTCGCCCTCTTCGTAGGACTGGCGTTCGGCGCGCTCGCCGGGGCCCCGGCCGGCTGATCGTGCCGGCCTACGCGGTGTCGAGCGCGCGGAGCACGTCATCGACTAGGTCGGCGGGATGCTCCACCCCGACGGAGAGCCGCACCAGGGCCGCGGGGACCGCGAGCGGGGAGCCGGCCGCCGCAGCGTGCGTCATGGCCGCCGGCACCTCGACCAGCGACTCGACGCCGCCCAGGGACTCGGCCAGGGCGAAGATGCGCGTCGCCTCGGCAAAGCGGCGCGCACGTTCCTCCGCGGTCCGGCCGTGGCGGGGCGCCGGCGCAAAGCTGACCATCCCGCCGGCGAAGCGCATCTGGCGCGCCGCCAGGTCGGCCTGCGGGTGCGCGTGGGGACCCGAGGTGAGGCCGGGGTAGCGCACGAGTGCCACGTCGGCGCGGCCGGCCAGCGCCTCGGCCACGCGTTGCGCATTCGCGGCGTGGCGCTCGACCCGCAGCGCGAGCGTGCGCAGGCCGCGCAGGACCAGGAAGCAGTCGAGCGGGCCCGGGACGGCCCCGCCGGCGTTCTGCAGGAACGCCAGCCGCTCGCCAAGGTCGTCGCGCGCGGTCGCGACGACGCCGCTGATCACGTCCGAGTGGCCGCCCAGGTACTTGGTCGCGCTGTGCACCACGATATCCGCGCCCAGCTCGATCGGCCGCTGGGCCAGCGGCGTGGCGAACGTGTTGTCCACCACGAGGATGGGCCGTTCGCCACGGGCCCCGCGGAGCGGCGCGAGCGCCTGCGCCACCGCGGCGATGTCGATCAGCTTGAGCAACGGGTTGGACGGCGTCTCGATCCAGACCATCCGGGTCCGCCGCGTGCACGCCTGGGCCAGCACCCCCGCCGGGTCCTCCGAGAGATCCAGGTAGCGGGCCTCGATGCCGGTCGGGCGCAGGACGCGCTCGAAGTAGCGGTAGGTCCCGCCGTAGACGTCGTCGCTGACCAAGAGCTCCTCGCCGGGCAGCACGAGCTGGGCGACGGCGGCGCTGGCGGCCGACCCGCTCGCATAGGCGAGCCCCCGCGCGGCGCCCTCCAGCGCTGCCACGGCCCGCTCGAGGCGAGACCGCGTCGGGTTGCCGGTCCGCGCGTACTCCCAACCGCCGCGCGGCCGGCCCACGCCGTCCTGGACGAAGGTGCTGGTCTGGTAGATCGGGGGCGCGACCGCGCCGGTCAGTGCGTCGGCTTCCAGGCCGGCGTGCACCGCCAGCGTCTCGGGGTGCCATGCGGGCCGGTCGAGCCGGTGCTGGGGATCGCTCATCGTCATCCTCGTGCGCGCCATCCCTGCCCGCTCTGGGCGGCCTCCGGGCGCTCCGGGGCGAGTATGACGGACCGGCGGCGCGCGTAGAATCGCCGCCGTCAACTTCCCCGCACAGAGGTGGTCACGTGCCGCAGGCTCGCATGCCCCGCCGGAAGGTCACTGTCATCGGTGCCGGCAACGTCGGCGCCACGGTCGCGCAGCGCGTGGTCGAAACCGGCCTCGCCGACGTCGTGCTCCTCGACATCGTGCCCGGGCTGCCCCAGGGCAAGGCGCTCGACCTCGCCGAGGCCGCCCCGATCCTCGGCTACGACGTGGGCGTGATCGGCACCAACGACTACGCGGACACGGCCGATTCGACCATGATCGTGGTGACCTCCGGACTCGCGCGTCAGCCCGGCATGAGCCGCGACGACCTCCTGATGAAGAACGCGCAGATCGTGAGCGACGTGGTCGGGCAGGCCGCCAGACACTCGCCCAACGCCGTGATCGTGGTGGTCACGAACCCCCTCGACGCCATGTGCCACGTCGCTCTCAAGGCCAGTGGCTTCCCGCATCGGCGCGTGGTCGGGATGGCCGGCGTCCTCGACGCGGCGCGCTTTCGCACGTTCATGGCGATGGAACTGGGCGTCTCGCCGGCCAACACCTGTGCGTTCGTCCTCGGTGGGCACGGCGATACGATGGTTCCCGTGCCGCGCTACGCGACGGTCGGCGGGATCCCGCTGCCGCAGTTGATGTCGCAGGACACGATCGAGCGACTCGTGCAGCGCACCCGCGACGGTGGCGCTGAGATCGTCTCGCTGCTCAAGAGCGGCAGCGCCTACTACGCGCCTGGCGCGGCCACCGCCGAGATGATCGACGCGATCCTCGAGGATCGGCACAAGATCCTGCCTTGCTCTGCGTACCTGCAGGGCGAGTACGGCGTGCAGGGGCTCTTCGTGGGCGTGCCGGTGCGGCTCAGCCGCGCCGGGGTCGAGGAGGTCGTCGAGGTCGAGCTGACAGACGACGAGCGCCGGGAGTTCGGGCGCTCGGCCGCTGCGGTGAAGGAGCTGGTCGAGAAGCTCGGCACCTACGCGTAGGCGCCCGGACGGTCGGCCATGGCCGAACGGGATCCCGGTGCGCCACGAGGCGGTTGCTCGGCCGTGGGCGTCGAGCGCCGGCCAGGCCTTCGGGTCGGGGCTCGGTCCGGCAGACTGGCCCCGGCCATCAATCCAGGGCGTCGGCGCCGAAGACGGCGACGCCGCCCACGATGGTCGCGACGACCGCGATCCCGTCGCTGCCCGCGGCCCACGCCTCCGGGGGGGCCGCGCGCGGGTCGGCCGAGAGCACCACCAGATCGGCGCGCAGGCCCGGCGCCAGACGCCCGCTGTGCGCCTCGTCGTGCGCGGCCCAGGCCGCATCGGCCGTCCACGCCCGCAGCGCTTCGTGGACCGTCGGACCGGGATCGTCGTGCAGGCGGCGTCGGGACGGGCCAGCGAGCCGAAGCGCGGCGCGGAGCCCGTCGAGCGGCGCGCCCGGCGAGAACGGCCGATCGCTCGCGAACGCCACGCGGAGGCCCGCGTCGAGCCAGCGTCGATAGGCGTACAGATGCGCGGTCCGATCGCCGAGCCGCTCGAGGTAGACGTCGCCCGTCACCGCTACGAACTCTGGCTGCAGCACGGCGATCACTCCTAGCTCGATCGCCTCTCGGAGCAGATCGGGTGACAGGATCATCGCGTGCTCGATCCGGTGGCGGTGGTCCGCCCGGGGAGCGGTCGCGAGGATCGCACGGTAGGCCTCGAGCGCAAGCGCAACGCCCGCGTCCCCGATCGCGTGTGTTGCCAGTTGCCAGCCCGCGAGGTGCGCGCGCCGCAGCCGCTCGGTTAGCTCGGCCGGATCGCGGGCCGGTCTACCACGCGCCAACTCCGTCGGCCGCACCGCTGCATCCGCGTATGGCTCGCGCAGCCATGCGTCGGCGGTGCTGAGAGCGCCGTCGGCGAAGAACTTGGCGGGACCCACCCGGATGTGCTCGCGCACGTCCGGCGGGATGAGGGCCGCGATGTCGGTCGGGGTGGGCGGGTCCTCGTCGGCCGCCGCCAGGTGCGCCAGCCCCGGCATCAGCGTGAGACGCTGGGGGAGATCGCGGTCGAGCGCGGCGCCCGCATACGCCGCCAGCTCCGCGACCAGGTCACCGAGCGCCCCGACGTGCGCGTCGGCGACGGCCGTCACGCCGGCGGCGGAGAGCTGCGTCGCTACGCGGCGGAGCGCCGCCCGCAGCGCCTCCGGGGTGAGCGGCGGCAGCGCGGCCGCGAAGGGCGCCACGGGATCGGAGCCGCGCACGAGCCCGGTCGGCTCGCCGTGCGCGTCGCGTTCGATCGTCGCGCCAGGCAGGTCCGCGCGGGCTGCGGTGATCCCCGCGTAGGCGAGCGCGAGCGAGTTGCCCAGGGCGGCGTGTCCGCTCCCGTGGTGCAGCAGGACCGGCAGGTCGGGGACCGCGCGGTCCAGCTCGTCGCGCGTCGGGTCGCGCCCCTCGCGCCAGGCCGACGGGTGGTACCAGGCCTCGACCCATGGCTCGGACTCGTACGAGGCGCGGGCGTCGGCCGCCGCGGCGGCGAGCCGGCGCAATCCTGCAGGCAGATCGGGAGCCGTCGTGAGGTCCACCCAGGCCGCCCGCAGCCCCTCGGCGAGCGGGTGCGCGTGCTGGTCCTGGAAGCCCGGGAGGACGGCAGCACCGCCGAGGTCCACGAGGCGCGTTCCCGGTCCGGCAAGGGCGAGGACGTCCTCCTCGTCACCCACCGCGAGGATCCGGCCGCCGCCGATCGCGAGCGCGCGATGCGCACGGACGGGCCGCGCGTCGCGCGGGCCCCCACGCAGACCGCCGCGCCCAGGCGTGTCGCGTGTCGCGGTCCCAGGGGAGGCCCCACCCGCGCCGGTCATCCCGGCCTCCGGAACGTCGTCCATGGTGAGGAGCGGTCCGCCGTGCAGGATCAGCTCCGGGCCCGATTGCTCTGCCATCGTCCTCCGTTTCGCCGACTACACTACCGCCAATGGCCGTGCCGACGCCGTCCCGCGCCACCGCGCGCTGCGACGCGATCGTCTGAGGTCTGCGGTGCCGCTCGCGCTCGTCACGCTCACGTTCGACCCGACCGTGCGGGCCGGTCCGCTTGCGATCCGCTGGGAGACGCTCGGCCTCGCGGCCGCCCTCTTCGTCGCGCTCCTCGCGGCGGCCGCGTTCGTGCGCCGGAGCGGACGCGTCGCGCACCTCTCTCGGCTGCGCTCGGACGACCTCTTCTACCTCGTGCTCGCGGCCGTCCCCGGTGCCGTCGTCGGTGGCCGGCTCTTGGTCGCCCTCGACTACCTCCCCTACTACCGCGTCCATCCCGCGGCGCTGCTCGACCCCGCGCAGGGGAGCCTCTCGCTGCTCGGCGCGGTCCTCGGCGGGACGGTCACGGCGGCGTACATGTGCCGCTTACTGGAGATCCCGGCGAGCCGCTGGCTCGACGCGCTCGCCGTCCCGCTGCTCGTCGCGATCGGGTTGGGCAAGCTCGCCTACCTGCTCGGTGGCGGGGGCCAGGGGCTGCCGTTCGCCGGACCATGGGCGCTGGCGTTCGCCGGTTCGGGCCCGTGGCTCTCGCCGGCAGCAGCGATCCCGGCCCACCCGAGCCAGGTGTATGAGGCGCTCTGGGCGTGTGGTGGCGTTCTCCTGGTGCTGGGGCTCCGGACGGAGCGGGTGACCGCGCGTCTGCCGGCGGGGCTGCGGCAGGTCGGCGGCTGGCTGGCGATGCGCCGGGCGCGCGGCGTGGAGACCGCTCCGGGCGAGCTGCGGTTCGGCTACTGCTACTTGGCCGCGCTCGTCTGGTGGCTCGCCGGGCGCGTGCTCGTCGGCTTCACCTGGCGCGCCGAGGCGGCGGGCGCCGTTCTGAACGTCGAACAGGTCGTGGCGCTGACGGTCCTGGTCGCGCTGCTCGCCGTCACCACGTGGTGGGCGCGGCCCGGCCGCTTCGCCGGGGACGAGATGCCCGCCGGAGCCGCCGCGCCCCCCGACGCCGGATCGCGGTATCGTTAACCACTCGCCCGCGCGGGCGAGTCGGAGGGACGATCGACGGGGGACGTACGATGGCACAGCTGATCGAGCAGGCTCCGCAGCAGCGCAGCGCCGAACTGGAACGGTTGGGCCACTGGATCGGCGGTCGGCCGGTCCCCGCCTCGTCCGGACGCTACGGACCCGTCTACAACCCGGCCAGCGGGCGCGTCGCCCGCGAGGTCGGCTTCGCCTCCGCAGAGGATGTCGACGCGGCCGTGCAGGCGGCGCGCGACGCCTTCCCGGCCTGGCGCGCCACCTCGCTGTCGCGCAAGACCGAGATCCTCTTCCGCATGCGGAACCTGGTCGAGTCGCACCGCGACCAGCTGGCGCGGACCGTCAGCGCCGAACACGGCAAAGTGGAGTCCGACGCGTACGGGGAGGTGTCGCGCGGCCTCGAGAACCTCGAGTTCGCCTGCGGCGTCCCGCAGCTCCTCAAGGGCGGCTTCAGCGAGCAGGTCTCGACCGGCATCGACGTCTACCAGATCCGCCAGCCGCTGGGGGTCGTGGCCGGCATCACGCCGTTCAACTTCCCGGCGATGGTGCCGCTCTGGATGCTCACCAACGCGATCGCCTGCGGCAACACGTTCGTGCTGAAGCCTTCGGAGAAGGACCCCTCTGCCTCCCAGCTGTTGGCGCGCCTCTTCCAGCAGGCCGGGCTGCCCGACGGCGTCTTCAACGTCGTCAACGGGGACAAGGTCGCCGTCGACCGGATCCTCGAGCACCCCGACATCGCCGCCGTCAGCTTCGTGGGGTCCACCCCGATTGCGCGGTATGTCTACCAGCACGCCACGGCGAACGGCAAGCGCTGCCAGGCGCTGGGCGGGGCGAAGAACCACATGGTGGTGCTTCCGGACGCCGACATCGAGATGGCGGCCGACGCCGCGGTGTCGGCCGGGTACGGGTCAGCCGGCGAGCGCTGTATGGCGATCGCGACCGTTGTGGCGGTGGGCGAGGTGGCCGATCCGCTCGTCGAGGCGATCCGCGCCCGGCTGCCCAAGGTGAAACTCGGCCCGGGCACCGATCCGGAGGCCCAGATGGGCCCGCTCATCACGCGCGAGCATCGCGACCGCGTCGCCGGCTACCTGGACAGTGCAGCCCGGCAAGGCGCGCAGGTCGTCGCCGACGGGCGGGAGCACGAACTGTACCGCTCCGAGGGCTTCTTCTTGGGGGTCTCGCTCGTCGACCACGTCACCCCGGAGATGGACTGCTACCGGGACGAGATCTTCGGGCCCGTGCTGACCGTGGTACGGGTCCCGACGTATACCGACGCCGTGCGGCTCATCAACCAGAACCCCTGGGGCAACGGGACGGCGATCTTCACCCGGGACGGCGGGGCGGCCCGCCAGTTCCAGTTCGACGTCAACGTCGGGATGGTCGGGGTCAACGTGCCGATCCCGGTGCCGGTCGCGTACTACAGCTTTGGTGGTTGGAAGTCCTCATTGTTCGGCGATCTGCACATGTACGGCCCGGAGGGGATCCAGTTCTACACGCGCGCCAAGGTGGTGACCGCGCGCTGGCCGGACCCCGGCACCTCGAAGGTGGACTTGGGTTTCCCGCGGACTCGGTAGGGGCGGCCCCCGCAGTTCGGCGCGACACCGCCCGGGACCGCCGCCGCGGGGTTGGCCGAGACGAGGGACGACACGGGGCACTGGTCGGGCCGCGGCGGCGTGCACACTTAGGGGTGCTTGACCCACCGGTCGACACGACCCGGCGGGCCCAGCAGGAACCCCTGGCCGAGCTGCACGCCCAGCGATACCAGCGTACGCAGCTCCGCGTCGGTCTGGATACCCTCCGCGACGATGCGGTGTCGGCTCGCGCGTCCGTAGAACTCCATCCCGAGGACGATGGCCTGGCGGGCCGGATCGCGGTCGACGCCATGGATCAGCGCCTGATCGATCTTCACGAACGCGGGGCTCAGCTCGACGAGGTGGCGCAAGTTGGCGTAGCCAGCGCCCATGTCGTCGACGGCCACCGACACGTGGTGCCCGAACGCCGCAAGGCGGGATCGGAAGGCGGCGTAATCGTCGATCGCCGAGTGCTCCGTAATTTCGAGCACGATGCGCCGGTCCGCGCCCCGCAGCAGCGTGCACAGCGGTTCGCCGGCCAGCACGAGGGACGGCGAGGCGTTGATGGCGAGCCACTGGTGACGGGGCAAGGCCCGCGCCGCCGTGAGCGCGCTCTCCAACGTGACGATCTCGAGATCGAGGCCGAGACCCACCCTGGCCGCCGCAGCGAACCGGGCATCAGGGGCCGCCTCGTCGTCAAAGCGGGTCAGCGCTTCGTAGCCCACGACCCGTGTTCGAACGATGTCGACGATTGGCTGGAAGACCGGATGGAAGGCGCGACGGGCGATGACGGTGCTCAATTGCGCGCGGAGGTCCATCAGGCCGTAGCGTGCTTCGATCGCGTTGCCGAGCGCGGCCGCGGTCAGGTCTGCGAACTCTGCGAGTGCCCGGAGCGTGTCACCCAACGGTGCAGTGTCCGCGGAGCTGTCGGCCGTCGCGCGATTCTGCAGGTAGCGGCTCGTGTCGCCGGGGAGCAGCAGGCGCGGGATGGGTAGGTCGTCGGCGGCCGCGGCGCCAAGCGTGTCCGCACGCCCGTCCGGTCGGAACATCACGATGCCCGCCGCAGTGAGGCCGGTGAGTCTGACCACGTGCCGGCAGATCGCTTCGGCGGTCTCCAGGAGCCGTCGATCAGCTGGCAACTCCCTGATCGCGTCGCTGATCTGTACACCTGCGTGGGCCAGCCGCGCCGACCGATCCTCCGCTGATGCCTCACCGCTCACGGTGCGGTCCAGCGGAGCACCGCACCTGGAGACCCACGCATGCCGCCTCCTCGTCCCTTGCGCGGTTCCAGGCCGTCCCGCGCACGCCTAGCGATGGGCTGGGTCAGTGGTCGCTGCCGGTGAAGCACCCGGGCCGGCGTGCACGGTGTCGTTCGGCCCGTCCGGACGCGACCAGGAGAGCATTGTCGTGCGGGGGGGGGGGGGGGGGGGGGAGGGA
>JAJYNJ010000038.1 GCA_021786385.1 Chloroflexota bacterium | reverse complement strand
GGCTCCTCGCCGAGGCGATCCGGATCACGGTCTCGGCGGGCGCGCTCCTGTACCGCGACGATGAGAGCCCGCGTGTCTTTGCGGTGATCAGCGGGCTCCTGCGAGAGTTCCTGGATTCCGCCGATGGGCGGCAGGTGACCGTGCGCTACCTACGCCCCGGGGACGTGGCGGGTCTCGCGCTGGCGCTCGCGGGGCCAAGGGCGATGCGGTTGCAGGCGATGACCCAGGCCACGGTCGTGGCCCTCCGCGTGGGGACGCTGCGTTCCTTGCTTGCCGCCGACCCGGAAGTAGCGTCCGCCTGCGCCGAGGAACTGACGCGAGAGCTCGCTCGCGCGCTCGACGACCTTGCGGAACAAGCCTTCCTGTCGGTCCGCCAGCGCATCGTGCGCCAGCTGCTGAATCTCGCCTCACCGGGCGAAGGACGGAAGCTCGTCGTGCACGTCAGCCACGAAGAGTTGGCCGACGCGGTGGCGTCGGTGCGGCGGGTCGTCACGCGCACCCTGCACGAGCTGCGAACGGAAGGACTGATCGAGACGTCGCGCGACGGGATCGTCTTGCTCGAGACCAACAGGCTCTCCGACGAGGCCGGCGGTCACGGGCGGCCGGCTGGCCCGGACGGGTGCGCTGGCACGGGGATGGCAGCACCCCGCTCGAGCGTCCATTGAGCGCGGATCCTGGGCCGATGCAGGGACAGCCGTCACGTCGCGCTCCCGGGACCACTGGCGACCGGCCCGCAGCTCAGCGGATCGCGGCCGCCGCCCGCCGCGAGCGTGCCGTGTCCCCGGCGATCAACGTCATCGCGCTCGCGGCCAGCACGATCAGTGCCGAGACCGTGAGCGCGTGCGCCATGCCGACCGTGAAGGCGCCCATGACCGGTGCCCCGAGCTGCACCGACGTGCCCAGGAAGATCGCGCCGACCAGGCGTGGCCGGATCGCCGCCGCCGCGACGGCCAGGGCCAGCGCGAAACTCGTCACCATGCCCGTCTGGCGGAACGTGGCGAGCGTCGCGCTCGCCACCCCGAGCCGCCGGGGCGGCGCCGCACCCATCACCGCGCTGGTGTTCGGCGACCAGAAGAGGCCCCCGCCCGCCCCGAGCACCGCCAGCCCTAGCAGCAGCACCGGGTATGGCGACGTCGCCGTGAGCTGGGCCAGCAAGAGGCAGGCGGCCGCCTGGAGGATCAGCCCGACCGTCGCCGGGGTCCGCGCGCCCACCAGGTCGGAGATGACGCCACCGATCGGACCGACGATCGACTGCACGACCGAGAGCGGCAGGATCATCAGCGCCGCCTGCAGCGGGGTCACGCCCTTCACGGCCTGCAGGTAGAAGACGACCAGGAAGTTGACGGCGAACATGCTCAGGCTCTGCAACGTCGCCGCGGCGGTCCCGAACGCGAGGATCCGCGAGCGCAGGAGGGAGGGGTCGATGAAGTGCACGCCGGCGCCGCGCTCGGAACCGACGAAGAGCACCTCGAGGAGGACGAACCCGGCGAAGAGCGTGAGCGTGGGCGCCGAGAACCAGCCCCAAGAGATCCCCTGGGAAAGGGCGATCAGCAGACAGAAGAGCCCGCCGGAGAAGAGCACCATGCCGCGCACGTCGAACCGCTCGCCCCGCCGCGGTTCGCCGATCTCGTGGAGGGCGAGGTGACCCCACAACGTGCCGACCAGGCCGATCGGCACGTTGACGAGGAAGATCCACTGCCAGGACAGGAACGCGAGGATCAGCCCGCCGGCGACTGGCCCCACGATGTTTCCGATCGCCCAGGTGATCGAGTTGATGCCCATTGCCCGACCGCGTTCGCCCGGGGGGAATGCCTCGGTGATGATCGCCATCGCGTTCGCCATCAACATGGCGCCGCCAAGGCCTTGGACGAGCCGGAACAGCACGAGCTCGGCGCCGGAGCCGGCCAGCGCGCAGAGGAGCGAGCCGAGCGTGAAGACGGCAAACCCGAGGTTGTACATGCGGACCCGACCGAACATGTCGGCGAGGCGACCGAAGAGCATCAGAAACACGGTGCTCATCAGGATGTAGCCCATCAGCACCCAGATCATCGTGACGAGGTCTGAGCGCAGGCTCGTCATGATCGAGGGCAGGCCGAGCACGACGATCGAGGAGTCGATCGCCGCCATCGCCGAGCCGAGCGTCGTCACCGAGAGCGCGACCCACTTGTACGCCAAGCACCCACGGCGGCCTGTCTCGGACTCGCGTCGGGCCTCCGACCCGCGCACGGGAGCGCTGCTCGGCTCTACCCGCCCGACCTCGCCCTGCTCACGCACGCGTATGACCTCCTGCGACGACATCGGCACCGCGATGCCGCACCACGCCGACGATCCGCCCACCGCGGGCCGGCGGCGCAACCGTCGAACCAACCCGGCGTCATTCTCGCGCGGGTCGCGGATCGACCGACGCGGGCACCCCTACGCGTCTGGCCGACCGGCGTACGCTGCGCGGAGATGAGTACCCGAGCGCGACGAGACGCGGCGAGGACGCCGGCGCACGGCCGGCGGGCCAGCGGCCAGGGCCTGGCCGAGTATGCCCTGATCCTGACGCTGATCGCCGTACTGGTGGTCGCCGGCCTCGTCATGCTCGCGGCGTACTTCGGCGCCACGGTGAGCCTCGCCACCCCGCTCCCGAGCGCGCCGCACGGCGCATCGTTCGCGCCCGGGGCGTCGTTCTTGCCCGGACCCCCTACGCCCTGAAGGGCGGTGCGCCCGGGCGCGTGGCACGGCGTCGCGTGCTCCGCCGGCCCTCCGGCGTGGCCCGGCGCGCCGTCAGCCCGCGGCACGACCCTCGCGCGCCAAGCGCCGGAGCACCGCGGGCAGGATGCCGCCCTCGCGGTAGTAGTCGACCTCGATCGGGCCATCCAGCCGGGCGACCGCCCGGAACGTGCGCGTGGCCCCGCCGGCCGCCCGCGCCTCGACCGTCACTTCCTGGTGCGGCCGGAGTCCCGCGGCGAGTCCGCTGATCCTGTAGATCTCGCGGCCCGTCAGCCCGAGCGACGCGGCGTTCTCCCCGGGACGGAACTGGAGCGGTAGCACGCCCATCCCGACCAGGTTGGAACGGTGGATCCGCTCGAAGCTCTCCGCGATCACCGCCCGCACCCCGAGAAGGTTCGTCCCTTTCGCCGCCCAGTCGCGAGAGCTGCCAGTGCCGTACTCACGGCCGGCGATCACGAGCAGCGGGACGCCTTCCGCGGCATAGCGCATCGCGGCGTCGTAGATGAAGAGCACTTCGCCCGAGGGCTGGTGCTCTGTGTACGGCCCCTCGCGCTCGACGAGCCGGTTGCGCAGCCGGATGTTGCCGAACGTGCCGCGCATCATCACCTCATGGTGCCCGCGCCGTGAGCCATAGCTGTTGAATTCGAGCGGGCCGACGCCACGCGCCTGCAGCCACTGCCCCGCCGGGCTCCACGGGGCGATGGATCCGGCGGGGGAGATGTGGTCGGTCGTCACCGAGTCACCGAGCAGCGCCAGCACGCGGGCGCCCTCGATGTCGCGCAGCGGGGCCGGTTCGGCCGTCAGGCCCTCGAAGAAGGGTGGCCGGGCGACGTAGGTCGACTGCGGGTCCCAGGCGTACCTGTCGCCCGACGGGATCGGCAGCGCGCGCCAGCGTTCGTCGCCTTCGAAGACGCTTGCGTAGGTGCGCCGGAAGAGCGCCGGGTCGATCGCCGTGTCGATCACCGCACGGATCTCGTCGGCCGAGGGCCAAAGCTCGTCGAGCATCACGGGCCGCCCGTCGCGGTCGTAGCCGATCGGCTCGCGGGTCAAATCGATGTCGACGTGGCCGGCCAGGGCGAAGGCGACCACCAGCGGCGGTGACGCGAGGTAGCTGGCCCGTGCGAGGGGGTGGATGCGACCCTCGAAGTTCCGGTTTCCGGAGAGGACCGCGACCGCCGTCAGATCGTGCTCTTCGATCGCCTGAGCAATGGGGGCGTCGAGGGGCCCGCTGTTGCCGATGCAGGTGGTGCAGCCGTAGCCGACGAGCTCGAAGCCGAGCTGCCGGAGCGGCGCCATGAGCCCGGCCGCCTGCAGGTACTCGGTGACGGCGCGCGAGCCGGGCGCGAGGCTGGTCTTGACCGTGGGGGAGACAGCCAGGCCGCGCGCCACGGCGTTGCGGGCGAGGAGCCCGGCACCGACCATCACGGTAGGGTTCGAGGTGTTCGTGCAACTCGTGATGGCGGCGATGATGACCGACCCGCTGCGGACGGACGCCCGCGCCCCGTCGAGCGCGACCTCGACCGCCGGGTAGGGTGACGCGCCCGGCGCGTCCGCGGTGCCCGGCGCCCGCTCCGCCGCTCCGTCGCCGGCCTTCGGCGGGTACGCGGCCCGGAACGATTCGCGGAGCGTGCGCAGCGGCACGCGGTCCTGCGGCCGGCGCGGACCGGCGACGCTCGGCTCGACCGAGGCCAGATCGAGATCGAGGACGGCGTCGAACTCGGGCAGCACGCCGGGTTCGCGCCAGAGACCCTGCGCCTTGGCGTAGCGTTCGACCAACGCGACATGGGCCGGGTCGCGGCCGGTGAGCCGCAGGTAGGCAAGTGTTTCCGCGTCGATCGGGAAGAGCGTCGCGGTCGCGCCGAACTCGGGCGACATGTTCGAGATCGTGGCGCGGTCGGGCAGCGAGAGCGTGGCTAGCGCGTCGCCCGCGAACTCGACGAACGCGCCCACCACACCTTGGCCGCGCAGCAGCTCGGTGACGGCCAGCACCAGATCGGTCGCTGTGCTCCCGCGCGGGAGCGTGCCGGCGAGTCGGACGCCCACCACGCGCGGCATCGGCTGGTAGAGTGGCTGGCCGAGCAGCACGGCCTCCGCCTCGATCCCACCGACGCCGTAGCCGAGCACGCCGAGCGCGTTGACCATCGTCGTGTGCGAGTCGGTGCCGACGAGCGTGTCGGGGAAGGCGAGCGGCCCGGCGGCGTCCTCGCGCAGCGTGACGACGCTCGCCAGGTACTCGAGGTTGACCTGGTGCACGATGCCGGTCCCCGGGGGCACGACGCGCAGGTCGGTGAAGGCGGTCTGCGCCCATCGCAGGAGCTGGTAGCGCTCGCCGTTGCGCTCGTACTCGCGTGCCACGTTGAACCGGAACGAGTCGGGCACGCGGTACCGGTCGACCTGCACCGAGTGGTCGATCACGAGGTCGGCGGGCACGAGCGGGTTGATGCGCGCGGGGTCGCCGCCCAGTTGCGCCATGGCGTCGCGCATCGCGGCGAGATCCACCACGGCCGGCACGCCGGTGAAGTCCTGCAAGAGGACGCGCGACGGCATGAACGGGAACTCGGCCTCGACGGCCGAACCTGGTCGCCACGCGGCGAGCGTGCGGACCTCATCCTCGGCGACGAGGCCGCCGCCAGCGTGGCGGAGGAGGTTCTCGAGCAGGATCTTGACCGTGACCGGCGTACGGGCAGGCTCGTACCCGAGCGCGGTGAGTGCGGTGAGCCGGTAGTAGTCGGGCAGGCCCGGGCCCAGTGTGGCGCGGGCACCGAACGGATCGGACGGCAGCGGACGGGACGACATGGTGCTCGAACCTCCCACGAACCGCGCGCCGGCGCGGGACCATCGGCACCTGACGGGAGCGCCCGTCGCGGGTCGAAACGTACGGACCGCACGAGTATAGCCAGCCCTCCATGCGGTGACGAACGGCGTGCCTGGTGACCCACCCGGCCAGCGGGCGCGTCGCGCGCCAGGCTACGATGCCCGTGGCGTGGTGTTGGCCGTTGGTGGCGGACTTGGCCAAGACGTGGGAGCTGAGGGGAGGAGGCCGTGCGGGCCTGGTGGCGGCGGGTGGCGCAGCGACGAACCGGCGAGGACCGCGCCGCGCGGCGGCACCCCGCATCCGATGCCGTGCCCACCGCATCGGATGCCCCGCACCACCGCACCGACGCTCGCGGCGCCGTGCGCCCCGAACCCGGTCGCGTGGCGCCGGTCCATTCCGACCATGGCGCGGCACGGTTCGCACCTGCGGCCGACCAGGACGGGCTGCCGCCGCCCACCGAGGGCCTGCCGCGCATCGGCTTCGTCGGGGCGGGGCGCGTCGGCACGGCGCTGGGGGTCGCGCTGCGCCGGGCCGGCTGGCCGGTCACGGCCGTGGCCTCGCGCGACCGTGCCCGCCGCGACCGTTTCATCGCGCTCGTGCCCGGCGCGAGAGGGTACGCCGAGCCGCCGGCGATCCTCGACGACGCCGACCTCGTCTTCCTGACGGTCCCGGACGACGCGGTCGCGGCCGTGGCGTCCGAGCTGCGGCTCTACAGCGGCCAGGCGGTCGTCCACACGAGCGGCGTGCTGCCCGCGGCGGTCCTGGCGCCCGCCATGGCCGCCGGCACCGAGGCGGGGAGCTTCCACCCGCTGGTGGCCTTCGCCGACCTCGACGCGGCGCTGGCGGCGCTGCCCGGCGCCACGGTCGCCATCGAGGGAGACGAGCCGCTGATGCCGTTGCTGACCGATCTGGCTGGCGCGCTCGGGGCGCGCGCCGTCCGCGTCACGGCGGCTGGCAAGGCGCTCCACCACGCCGCGGCGGTCCTCGCGGCCGGCGGCTTCGTGGCGCTCCTCGACACGGTCGTGGCGCTCGGCGCGGCGGCCGGCCTCGACGAGAGCACCAGCCTCGAGCTCTACGGCGACCTCGTCCGGCAGGGGCTCGACAACGTCGGTCGGCTCGGCGTTCGTACGTCGCTGACCGGGCCGGTGGTGCGCGGAGATGTCGGCACCGTGCGGGCCCATCTCGCCGCGCTGCAGCGCCTCGCGCCTGATGCGGTGGCCGTCTATGTGGCCCTGGCTCGTCGGGCACTCGAGATCGCGGTGGCGCGTGGGGAGCTGGCGCCGGAGCAGGCCGCGGCGATGGGTGCGTTGCTTGCGTCGGGCGGCTGAGTGGGTACCATAGAGGCCATGCAGCACAGCCTCGCCCCCGGTCGCTCCGCCCGGCTCATGCCCCGCTTCGTGGCCCCCTCGACGCACGGGCGCGAGGCACGGCTGGGGCTGCACCGGATGGCGTCCGGGATCATCGCCGGCGCCGCGTCGCCGTCGCGCGCCGGTCGGCGCATGGGGTTGCGCGATGGGCGGGGCATGGTGATCGCGGCGCCGCGGCACCGCGTCTCCGGGCTGCTGCGACGCGAGCCCGTCCTGCGCTGGACGAGCGACCTGGCGGGGCGTCCCGCGATGGCGCCGCTCCGCGCGGTCCCGTGGCGCCGCTGAGACGCCGGACGAGCCGCACGCTCCGCACCGCGCGGGCGACGTCCGCGGGGGGCTTGGTCGTCCGCCTCGGGGACGAGGAGCCCGAGATCGTCCTGGGCCGCCGCACCCGCCAGCGCGATGGCACGGCGTGGACCCTCCCCAAGGGGACCCCGGCCGAAGGCGAGTCCGTTGAGCAGACCGCCCTCCGTGAGGTCGCGGAGGAGACCGGGCTGAGCGTCCGGATCGTCCAACCCGTCGGGTCGATCCGGTATTCGTTCGTCCAGGACGGCACGCGTATCGACAAGACCGTCCACCATTTCCTGATGGTCCCCACTGGGGGAGGCCTGGCCGGCCACGATGCCGAGTTCGAGGAAGTGCGCTGGGTGCCGCTGACCGAGGCGGCACATTTGTTGAGCTACGAGACAGAGCGTGAGATCGTCGAACGCGCCCGCCCGGCGATCGATGCGCTCCGGGAGCGCGGCGCCGCCTGACTCGGCCGCCGCCAGGGAGAGACCGCCGATGCGTGCCACTGCGCTGCTCGAGCGACACCGCGCGCGTGGGGCGCGCCTCGTGGAGTTCGCGGGCTGGGAGATGCCCGTGCAGTACCGCGGGATCCTCGAGGAGCACCGGGCCGTGCGGGAACGCGCCGGCGTCTTCGACCTCTCCCACATGGGCGAGCTGCACGTGACGGGCCGCGAGGCGGCCGCCGCCCTCGCCTACGCGCTGGTGACCGACCCGCCCGCCCTCGCCGTGGGCCGCGCCCACTACTCGATGATCTGCGCGCCCGACGGCGGCGTGATCGACGATCTCATCGTCTATCGCCTTGCGCCCGAGCACTTCTTGATCGTGGCCAACGCCGGCAACGCCGCGGTCGTCGCCGACGAGCTGCGTGTGCGTCTGGCCGGCTTCGAGGCGGCGCTCGACGACGCCTCGCTGCGCACCTCACTCGTGGCGATCCAGGGCCCGCGCGCCGCGGGCGTGCTCGCGCCGCTGACCGATGTCGCACTCGACGCGCTGCGCTACTACGCGATTGCCGAGGGGCGCGTGGCGGGGCACGCCGCGCTCGTGGCGCGGACGGGGTACACCGGCGAGGACGGCTTCGAGTGCTTCGTGGCCTGGGACGAGGGACCGGCGCTCTTCGACGCGTTGCTCGCGGCAGGCGCGGCGGCGGACGTGCTCCCGGCGGGCCTGGGCGCCCGCGACACGCTCCGGCTCGAGGCCGGGATGCCCCTCTACGGCAACGAACTCGATCGTGCCACGACCCCCTTCGACGCGGGGCTCGGCCGCATCGTCAAGTTCAGCAAGGCCGGCGACTTCGTGGGACGCGCGGCGCTCGAGGCGGCCCAGGCGCGGGGCCGCACCAAGGCACTGGTCGGACTGATCGTGCGCGGGCGCGGCATCGCCCGCCACGGCTATCCCCTCTACCGCGACGCGGCGAGCGGGGCCGCCTGCGGCCTCGTGACGAGCGGCACGCAGTCGCCCACGCTCGGCGTGCCGATCGCGATGGCGTACGTGCCACCTGACGCCGCCGCGCCCGGTACGATGCTGCAGGTTGCCATCCGGGAGGCGCGCGTGCCGGTCGAGGTCGTGGCGCTTCCTTTCTACCGCCGCCCGACCTGACGGGCGGCGAGCGCAAGAGACCCGCACAGGAGATGAACGTGGACGTGAGGGAGGGGCTCCTCTACACCGACGAGCACGAGTGGCTGCGGGTGGAGGGCGAGACCGGGGTCGTCGGGATCACCGCGTACGCCGCCGACCAGCTGGGCGACGTCGTCTTCGTCGAACTGCCGCAGGTGGGGCGCACGCTCGAGCGCGCCGAGGCCTTCGGGGTGGTCGAGTCGGTCAAGGCCGTCAGCGACCTCTTCTCGCCGGTCGGCGGCCAGGTGCTCGAGGTCAACGAGGCGCTCGCGGCGCACCCGGAGCTGCTCAACAGCGACCCCTACGGCGAAGGCTGGATCATCCGTCTGCGCATCGCCGACGAAGGGGCCACCACCGAGCTCAAGGACGCCGCCGCCTACCGCGCGCTGATCGGGGCCTGAGTCGATGCCGTACGGACCGCACACGTCCGACGACCGCGCGCAGATGCTCGCGGCGCTCGGGCTGCGCTCGATCGACGCGCTCTTCGCCGACATCCCGGCAGCGGTCCGCGCCCACGGCCTCGATCTGCCCGGCCCTGAGTCGGAGCTCGAAGTGGCGGAGCGCCTCCGCGCGCTCGCCGCGCGCAACCGCGTCGAGCTCGTCAGCTTCCTGGGCGCGGGCGCCTACCGCCACTACCTCCCCGCAGCGGTCGAGCAGATCGTCGCCCGCGGCGAGTTCGCCACGGCGTACACACCCTACCAGCCCGAGGTGAGCCAGGGCACCCTCCAGACGATCTACGAGTATCAGTCGCTCCTCGCCGAACTGACCGGGCTCGACGTCGTCTCGGCCTCCCACTACGACGGTGCCACAGCGACCGCCGAAGCGGCGCTGATCTGTCTGCGCGCGACCGGACGGGCGCGGATCCTCGCCAGCGCCGCGCTCCATCCGCACTACGCCGCGACGACGCGCACCTACCTGGACGGGACCCGGTTTGCGCTCGAGCCGATCCCCACGCGTGACGACGGGACGACCGACCTCGACGCGCTCGCGCGCCTCCTCGCCGACGACGGCGGTCCGGTGGCCGGGGTGATCCTGGCGCAGCCGAACGTCTTCGGCGTGCTCGAGCCGATGGCAGAGGCGGCGCGCTTGGCGCACGCCGCAGGGGCACGCTTCGTGGCGGTCGTCGAGCCCGTCTCGCTCGCCGTGCTCGCGCCGCCCGGCGCGTACGGCGCCGACATCGCGACAGGGGAGGGGCAGCCGCTCGGGCTCCCCTTGGCCTACGGTGGCCCGTACCTGGGGATCCTCGCCGCAACCGCGGCGCTCACCCGCCAGGTGCCGGGGCGGCTGGTCGGCCGCACCACCGACGCCGAGGGGCGGCGCGCCTTCGTGATGACGCTGCGGGCGCGCGAGCAGGACATCCGCCGGGAGCGGGCCGCCAGCAACATCTGCTCGAACCAGGCCCTCTGCGCCCTCGCCGCCACGGTCTACCTCGCGATGCTCGGGCCGCACGGCCTGCGCGATGCGGCCGCGCTCGGGGCGGCGCGCGCTCGGGAGCTGGAGCGCGCCCTCGCCGCCGCTGGGGCGCCCCGCGTCCACAGCGGGCCCTACCTCAACGAGTTCGCCGTGCACGTGCCCGACGCGCCGCGCGTGCACGCCGCGCTGCTCGAACGCGGCATCCTCGCCGGGCTGCCGCTGGCCACCTGGTATCCCGACGACCCGATGCTGCGCGAGGCGCTGCTCGTATGTGCCACCGAACTGACGCAGCCGGCCGAGATCGCGGCGTTTGCGGCGGCGTTGCGCGACGTCACGAGGGAGGCGGCGGCATGAGCGGCACGGAGGCGGTGCTGCGCCCCGCGGTGGGCGCCGTGCTGCAGCCCACCCTCGATGAGCTCTCACGACCAGGGCGACGGGTCGACCGGCTGCCCCATCCGCCTGCGGACGCGTTGGCGGGGATCCCCGCCGAGCAGCTGCGGGCGCTGCCGCCCGCGCTCCCCGAGCTCGACGAGCCACAGGCGGTGCGCCACTTCGTCAACCTCTCGCACCTCAACCACGCGGTCGACACGGGCTTCTACCCGTTGGGCTCGTGCACCATGAAGTGGAACCCCAAGCTCGACGAGTGGGCGGCGCGGCTGCCGGGCTTCGCGGACCTCCATCCGCTCGTTCCAGACGCGTTGGCGCAAGGGACCCTGCAGCTGCTCTGGGAGCTCGAGCAGTGGCTCTGCGAGATCGCCGGGATGCGCGCGGCCACGCTGCAACCGGCAGCGGGGGCGCAGGGCGAGCTGACCGGGATCTTGATGGTGCGCGCCTACCACCGCAGCCGGGGGGACGCCGCGCGCAGCGAGATCATCGTCCCCGATTCCTCGCACGGCACGAATCCGGCCACGGCGTCGATGGCGGGGTACCGCACGGTGACGGTCCCGTCGAACGCGCGCGGCGGGGTCGATCTCGTGGCACTGCGGGCCGCGCTCGGCCCCCGGACCGCGGCCCTCATGCTGACCAACCCCTCGACGCTCGGGCTCTTCGAGGAGCAGGTGGCCGAGATCGTCGAAGCGGTGCACGCCGCTGGGGCGCTCGCCTACATGGACGGCGCCAACATGAACGCGATCCTGGGCAAGTTCCGGCCCGGCGCCGCGGGCTTCGACGCCATGCACTTCAACACGCACAAGACCTTCTCCACCCCGCACGGCGGCGGCGGCCCGGGCGCGGGGCCGGTGGCGGTCGGCGAGCGGCTGCTGCCGTTCCTGCCGACGCCCCGCGTGCTGCGCGAGTCCGATGGCACGTTCCGCCTGGAGCGGCCCGGGGAGCGCCCCACGAGCATTGGCCGGGTGCGCTCGTTCGTGGGCAGTACGGGGGTGCTGGTCCGTGCCTACGCGTACCTGCGCGCCCACGGCGGGAGCGGTCTCGAGCAGGCCTCGGAGGACGCGGTGCTGGCGGCGAACTACCTGCGCGAGCAGTTGCGCGGCGCCTATGACCTGCCCTACGAGCGGATCTGCAAGCACGAGTTCGTGGCCTCGGCGGCGACGCTCAAGCGCGAGACCGGGGTGCGCACGCTCGATGTCGCCAAGCGGCTCATCGACTACGGCCATCATCCGCCCACGATCTACTTCCCGCTGATCGTCGAGGAGGCGCTCTTGATCGAGCCGACCGAGACCGAGGCACGGGAAACGCTCGACGACTTCGCCGCAGCGCTGCTCGCGATCGCCCGGGAGGCGCACGAGGATCCCGAGCTCGTCCGGAGCGCCCCGCACAGTGCCCCGGTGCGCCGGCTCGACGAGGCGACCGCGGCGCGCCAACCGGACCTGCACTGGCGCCCGCTGACGGGCGCCCAGATGCCCTGCCCGGACTGAGGGACGGCAGGCCGCGGACGACGGCGGGCGCTGGCAGGTCTCGGCCTGTTTGTTCCACTAGACGGAACGAGCGGCCACTCAGCATGAACCTTTTGCCGCCGGGTGTGGTACATGATGTGTGCGCCAGATCGCGACCACGCGCCGGAGGAGGATGAGTGGCCGAACCCGAGCCGGATGACGCGTCGCTCGTCAACAGTGTTCGGGACGGCGACCTGAAGGCCTTCGAGGCCTTCTACCGCCGCTACGAGACGGCCGTCTATCGGACGGCGTTGGCGTTGCTGCGCGACGAGATGGCCGCCGAGGAGGTCGTCGCCGACACCTTCCTGCGCGCCCACGGTGCCCGGCAACGGATCGATCCCGCGCGGTCTCCGCTGCCCTGGTTGCAGCGCATTGCGGTGAACCTTGCCCTGAACCGGCTGCGGCGGCGCAGTCTGGGCCTGGAGCCGCTGCCGGAACGGGATCGCTGGCCCGACCCCGCCACGGGACCCGAGACCACGGTGGAACGGCGGGAGATGACGGTGGCGCTCGCCCAGGGCATCGCGCGCCTGCCGGCGCCGATGCGCGCCGTGGTGGTGCTGCGCTTCGTGCAGGACAGCAGCCTGGCCGAGATCGCCGAGACGCTCGAGTGCCCGGTCGGTACCGTCAAGAGCCGCCTCCACAACGCGCTCCGGCTGCTGCGCGACGACCTGCGACGCGAGTTCGAACCCGCCGCTGCGCCAGCTGGGCTCGGGCAGCCGTTGCCCGGCGAGCTCGAGGGGCCGGCGGCATGACGTCGGGAGGCGGCCGCCCACGCCGGTTCGGCGTCGCGCATCGGTCGGGGGGCGGGCGCTGGTTCGACCCCGCCCGCTGGTTCGGCGGCGCCCGCTGGTTCGGCGGCGGGCACAGCACGTGTATGGTGCACCGGGCGACGTTGCTCGAGGTGCTCGACGGTCGTCCCCGGGACCGGGCGGTGGAGCAGGCCCTCGAGCACCTGGGCCGTTGCGACGCATGTCGGCGCGACATGGCCGAACTCGCCCTCATCGTGGCGGGTCTGCGGCGGCTCGGCGCCGCCGCGCGGCGCCTCGACGCGCCCGGCGGCGGCTGGGGTCGGGTTGCGCAGCGCCTGGGGGAGACGCGCCCCTCGACGGCGCCGTGGCTGCGGGCGGGCCGCATCTCGCTGGCGGGGCTCGTGGCGCTGCCGCTCGTGGCGGCGCTGCTGGTGGCGCCTGGGCTGGCGGCGCGCCTGACTGGCCAGACGATCGCGACAGCAGGCGCCACCTTGGGCGTCCCCGGCGCGAGCGCGAGCGCGCAGCAGCCGGCACCGTTGCCGGTGCCGGAAGCGCTGCACGCGGCTGCGTTGGAGCGGGCGTTCGCGATCTCGGACGGATCCGTCGCGGACGACGTGCCGGCCCCCGCTGGAGGGGGCGCGGTGACCCCACGTGGGCCGCTGCCCGACGGCCTGCTCCTGCCGGCCCTGGTGGTGCCGGCGAACGGGCCGGCGGCGCCCGTTCCCTCGACGATGGCCGCTGAATGATGGGAACGCCGATGAGCGGATGGATCAGCACGGCCTGGAGTCCGTGAACACTCGCTCGCTCGATGACGACCCCGGGCGCGAAGCCGCGCGGCGCGCCGGGACCAGCGTCCCGTTTCAGGTACGCGGCAGAGGAGGAGAAGCCGAGTGGCAATCAGACGACAGGTGATGGCCGCTGTTGCGGTCGCCGGCATCGTCTTCGGCGCCTGCAGCTCCGGCGCCACCCCAGCACCGACGCAAGCGCCCGCGACGCCCGCCGCGACGACCGCGCCGGCATCGGCGGTTACGTCCGCCGCGCCGAGCGGCACGCCGCTGACCGGCGTCGACGCGGCGGTCTTCGGCACCAAGTACAACCCGGGCCCTGGTCAGCCGGGCGGCACGCTCGTGATGGGCGAGTGGCAGGCTGCGGACCAGTTGAACCCCTACTACACGACGTCCGAGGCCGACGTCGAGGCGTACCTGCCGGCGCTGCGCGGTTGCGCGACGATCTCATCCGACGGCAAGTACATTCCCGATCTGTGTGCGACGCTGCCCTCCGAATCGAACGGCGGGATCGTCGTCAACGGCAACACGTTCACCATGACGCTGAAGCTCAAGCCGAACCTGCAATGGTCCGACGGGCAGCCGCTCACGATGAACGACCTCAAGTACACCTGGCAATGGGCCAACGACCCGAACCAGTCCGGCTGCACCTCCTGCGGCCCGGGCACGGCGTGGCCGTTGATCGACTCGATCGATGTCTCGTCCGACGGGCTGACCGCCACCGTCCACTTCAAGCAGCTCTTCGGCGGCTGGCTCCCCTGGCTGACGAGCGCGATTTTGCCGCAGCACTACATGTCCACGATCCCGGTGAAGGACGCGGCCAAGAAGTCCTATCCGGTCTCGTCGGCGATCGCGAACGCGGTCTTCAGCGGCCCCTTCGTGATCACCGCGGCCTCGAGCACCGAGATCGACTACGCCCCGAACCCGCACTGGAACGGCGGCGTCTCCCCGAACCACCAAGGCAAGCCGTACCTGGCCAACCTCAAGTTCCAGTACTTCGGCGACAAGAACGGTGAGATCGCAGCGTTCAACAGCGGCGCGATCGACCTCGCTTTCGACCTGCAGACCGATTCCTACCCGGCGATGAAGAACGTCAGCTCGTCGATCGGGACGGTGGAGCAGGATCCGCTCTGGGAGTACGAGCACCTCGACATCTATCAGGACCCGAACCACAAGCGTGGCAACGGCCTCTGGGACGTCAACGTGCGCAAGGCGATCGCGACGGCCATCGACAAGGCCAAGATCGTCAGCACGGACTTCCCGGGCGCAAACGTCACGATCGCCTGCTCGCCCGCGCCGCCAGGCATGTGGTATCACAAGGACGAGACCTGCCCGGCCTACGATCCGACGGCCGCCAAGGCGGCCTTGGAAGCGGCCGGCTACTCGCTCGACTCCGCCGGCTTCATGGCCAAGGGTGGCAAGGAGATGAACCTGGAGCTCTGCACGACGTCGGGCAACCCAACCCGGCTCACCGAGCTCCAGATCGTCGAGGGCGACCTCAAGGCGATCGGCGTCAAGAGCTACATCAAGACCGCGGACGCGGCATCGGTGGTCTTCGCCGGCTGGACCGGCACGACCCCCACCACGGACTGCAGCATCTACCGCGGCAACTACGACCTGGCCGATTTCGCGTACGTCCTCACCGGCAGCCCGTACGGTGACTACTTCGCGACCTACAGCTCGACCGAATGGCCCGAGTTGGGCGACCACAGCGGCGCCAACGACACCCGCTTCAAGAGCGCGCAGATGGACACCGCGCTCAGCAAGCTGGCGACGGACGTTTCGCTGACCGCTCAGCAGACGGACGCCTACGCAGTCCAGGACGCGTATGTGGCGGGGATCCCGGAGGTCCCGCTCTACTACCGCGGCGAAGTGACGGGCATCGGCGTCCACGTGGGCAACTGGCCCGGGTACAACCCGAGCGCGCAGGGCCCCACGTGGGACGTCGAGGACTGGTACTACAAGCCCTGAGCACAGCGGTGGGCTCTCGACCCTGACGGGGAGCAACGTGGCGGACGCGGGCCTTCCGGTCCCGTGTCCGCCACGCGTGTGCTAGCCTCCTGACCCGTATCTCGCAGTTTCAGGATTCATGACCCAGTACATCGTCCGCCGTACGATCCAAGCCGTCCCGGTCCTCTTCTTGATCTCGGTGGTGAGTTTCGTGCTGATGTTGCAGGCGCCCGGTGGCCCTGCTGCGCAGTTCAACCAGAACCCTCACATCAGCACCGCCCAGATCAACAAGTGGCTGCAAGACTGGTGCCTGGTCCGGCAGCCCACCCTGGCTGACACCATCCGCGAGTACCTCGGCTGGCTGGGGGTCTGGAACTGCAGCGGGGGCAGCTTCCTCTCCGCTCATGGGCTGCCCAACTTCCTGCCGCCGTTCCTAGGGGGCGGCACGAACGGGGTCGTACACGGCGACTTCGGCTACTCCATCGAGACGGGCCGGCCGGTCCTCTCGATGATCCTCGAGCGTCTCCCCGCGACCATCATCCTGATGGGAACGGCGTTCCTGCTCTGGGCCACCATCGCGATCCTCGCCGGCGTCATCGCCGCGGTGAAGCGCTACAGCTTCTTCGACCAGTCGGTCACGTTCGTGAGTTACGTCTTCTATTCGCTGCCCACCTTCTGGCTCGGCCTCATCTTGATCTTCATCTTCGGGGTCACCCTCCGCTGGTTCCCCGTCCAGGGGATCGTCAACGTGCGGCAGGCGGCCGCACCGTTCGGCACCCCCGCCTACTGGGCTGCCTTCGCCGCCAACCCGCTGCCCAATATCTGGGACATTGCGGCACACTTGGTCCTGCCGGTGGCCACCCTGATCGCGGTGAGCATCGCGGGCGACAGCCGGTTCGTGCGCTCGGCGATGCTCGACTCGCTGCACCAGGACTACGTGCGCACCGCGCGGGCGAAGGGGATACCCGAGCGCCAGGTGATCTTGCGCCACGCGTTCCGCAATGCATTGCTTCCGATCCTGACGAACCTCGCCCTCGAGATCGCCTTCCTCTTCTCGGGCGCGATCGTCACCGAAACCGTCTTTTCCTGGCCGGGGATGGGTCGCCTCTACTACGAGGGCGTGAATGCCCGCGACTATTTCCTCTTGATGGGGATCCTGCTGATCGGCTCGGTCCTGGTGGTCTTCATGAACCTCGTGGCGGATATCGCCTATGCGATCGCCGACCCACGCATCCGCTACAACTGAGGCAGGCGGCGCATGGCGATCCCCACCGACCCAGCGCTCGCCGGCGGCCTCGCCGGCCGCGCGCCCGCCGACGTCGCGACCGCAGATGTCGAAGTCGCCCTCGAGTCGCTCGGCCAGTGGCAGCTGGCGTGGCGGCGCTTCAAGCGCCACCGCATGGCGCTCGTCGGACTCGGCTTCTTCTCCTTCATGGTCCTCGTCGCGATCTTCGGCCCGATCGTGCTCCCCTACAACCCGCTCAATATTCCGGGAGCCCAACAACCCGGGGGCGACCCGCCGAGCCTGCAGCACCTTTTCGGCACCGACGACACCGGCCGCGACGTCTTCACGATGGTCGTCAACGGCGCGCGCATCTCGGTCGCGGTCGGCGGGTTCAGCATGCTGATCGCAGGGATGGTGGGCGTCCTGGTGGGCGCGATCTCCGGCTACTTCGGCGGCTGGATCGACAACGTCCTGATGCGCATCGTCGACACGTTCTTCGCCATCCCGCTCCTCTTCGTGATCTTGGTGGCCGCGCGTTTTTTCGGCGAAGGACAGGTGTCGTCGCTGATCCTGATCTTTGGGCTGCTCTCCTGGCCGTTGATCGCCCGACTGGTGCGCGCGTCGTTCCTCTCGTTGCGCGAGGCGGACTTCGTGGAGGCGGCGCGGGCGGTGGGCGTGAAGGACGCCCGCATCACGTTCCGCCACATCCTCCCGAACGCCATCGGGCCGGTGATCGTGGCGATGACCCTGATCATGGCCTCGAACATCGTCCTGGAGGCGTTCGTGAGCTACCTGAACTTCGGCATCAGCCCCGACCAGACGAGCTGGGGCAACGCCCTAGCCAACGCCCAGAGCGCGCTCGGGCTGGGCAACTGGTGGTGGGCGTTCTTCCCCGGCATGGCCATCGCCGTGACGGTGATGTCGATCAATTTCGTCGGCGACGGCCTGCGCGACGCGCTCGACCCGCGGACCCGGCTCTGATGCCCCACCTGCCCCAGACCCCGGGCGAGCCGCCGCCGCCCGACGTGCTCTTGGACGTCCGTGACCTGCGTACGTACTTCCACGTGATGGATGGCACGGTGCCCGCGGTCGACGGGGTCAGCTTCCAGGTACGTCGCGGCGAGACCCTCGGCGTCGTCGGCGAGTCGGGCTGCGGCAAGAGCGTCACTGCGTTGACGATCATGCGTCTGATCGAGACCCCGCCCGGCGAGATCGTGAGCGGCGAGATCTGGTTCGACGGCCGCGACGTCCTGCAGCTCTCTCAGGACGAGATGCTGCAGGTCCGCGGCGCCGAGATGGCGATGATCTTCCAGGAGCCGATGACGAGCCTGAACCCCGTACTGACGGTGGGAGACCAGATCGTCGAGGCCGTCGTGGCCCACAAGAAGCTGAGCCGCAAGGCCGCCTGGGATCGCGCCATCGAGATGCTGCGGCTGGTGGGGATCCCCGAGGCGCCGCGCCGCGCCCGGCAGTACCCGCACGAGATGTCCGGCGGCATGCGGCAGCGCGTGATGATCGCGCTGGCGCTCTCCTGCGACCCCAAGCTCCTCATCGCCGACGAGCCGACCACCGCGCTCGACGTGACGATCCAGGCCCAGATCCTGGAGCTGATCCGACGGGTGCAGGCGGAGACCGGGACGGCATTGCTGCTCATCACGCACGACCTCGGCGTCGTCGCCGAGACCGTGCAGCGCGTCGTGGTGATGTACGCCGGCAAGGTGGTCGAGACGGGGTCCGTCCAGGAAGTGCTGCAAGATCCGAAACACCCATACACGGAGGGACTGCTCGCCTCCATCCCGTCGAAGGGGATGCGCGGCACTCGGCTCAACGTGATCAAGGGGAGTGTGCCAAACCCGTTTCGCATGCCCGTGGGCTGTCGCTTCCACCCACGCTGCCCGTACGCGTTCGACCCCTGCCCCGACCATGAGCCGCCCCTCGACGAGCTGGGCCGCCCGGAGCGCCGCGTCGCCTGTTGGCTCCACACCACGCCGCCCTTCGGCCTCGAGCATCGGCCCCGGTACGGCACCGCGACCCCGCTTCCGGTGGCGCGGGCGGCCGCCGCGGAGCAGGTCCCGTGACCGGCGCGGGGAGTGCGGGGCACGAGCTGCGGGGCGTTGCGATGGCCGTCTCCGCTCCGTCCTCGGGCGACGGAACGGCGCCCGCCGTGTCCACGACCGGTACGTCGCCCGCCCGTGATGAAGTGCCGCCGGCCCCGGGGGAGGGCCAGCCGCTAGTCGTCGTCGAGGACCTCGTCAAGTATTTCCCGATCCTCGGCGGCGTGCTGCGTCGCCACGTGGGGGACGTGAAGGCCGTCGATGGCGTCAGTTTCAGCGTCCGCCGCGGCGAGGTGTTCGGGCTCGTCGGCGAGTCGGGCTGCGGCAAGACGACGCTCGGGCGCAGCCTGCTCTACCTGCAGCGCCCGACCTCCGGACGTGTCGAGCTCGAAGGGCAGGACCTGCGGACGCTCAAGCCCGAGGAGCTGCGGCGCATGCGGGCGCGGATGCAGATCATCTTCCAGGACCCCTACGGGTCGCTGAACCCGCGCATGCCGGTGCTCGACATCATCGGCGAGGGGCTGTTGGCCCAAGGGGTCAAGAACAGCAAGGAGCGTACGAAGCGGGTCGAGGAGTCGCTCGAGGCGGTCGGGCTGCGACGGGAGTACACGCGCCGCTACCCGCACGAGTTCAGCGGCGGCCAGCGTCAGCGCATCGGGATCGCCCGGGCGCTCGCGCTGCGCCCCGACTTCATCGTCTGCGACGAGCCGGTCAGCGCGCTCGACGTCTCGATCCAGAGCCAGATCCTGAACCTCCTGCTCGATCTGCGGCAGGACTTCGGGTTTACCTACCTCTTCATCGCGCACAACCTCTCGGTGGTGCAGTACATCAGCGACCGGGTCGGCGTGATGTACCTGGGGCGCATGGTCGAGATGGCCGAGGTGGAGGAGCTCTACGAGCACCCGCGCCACCCGTATACGGTCGCGCTCCTCTCGGCGGTGCCGCAGGTGGATCCGGCTCGCGTGCGCCGCCGCATCGTGTTGAAGGGCGACGTCCCCTCGCCGGTCAACCCGCCCTCGGGCTGCCACTTCCACCCGCGCTGCTGGCTGCGCGAGCGGCTCGGCAACCCCGAGATCTGCGCCACGGTCGACCCCCGGCTGCGCCTGGTGGGGCAGGGCCACGCGGCCGCCTGCCACTTCGCGGACCGCACGCAGCAGGAACAGGAACGGGCCGCAATCCCGATCTCCGGGCAGGTCTGAGCGGAGCGTCCGACAGTCCAGCGTCCGATCCGCGCCGCGGGCGCCCGGCCGTGCCCCATGATCATCCGCCGCGCGTCGCGATCGGCCGCTCGGTGCCCCTCGCACCCGTCCATTGGGTCTGCGCCCGCGGGTCTCACGCGTGCGGCGACCAGGCGACCGATCTGGCGCGACCGGGCCGCCGATCTGTAGCGAGATCGTAATGCGCGCGTGGCCGGTTGACATGCGGCTGAACCGGCCGGCTATACTCCAGGCGCCCACCGCGCCCCGTGGGAGACGTGAGACGGATGCCCACCTGTCTCACGAAACAGGAGCGCGCGGGAGGAAGCGGCCCCGAAGCCCAGGGCCGAGAGAAGGGAGGACTCCGTCTGATGAGTCACGTGGCTCGACGGTGGCTCGCGTTGGCGGCGACGGCCGTCATCGTGGCCAGCGCCTGCGGCGGCACAGCCGCGACACAGGCGCCGACCAGCCAGGCACCCGGCGGCTCGACGGCACCGGTTCAGTCGGCGGCCGCATCGCCGGCGGTTTCGTCGGTCGACCTGATCAGCAAGTCGTACAAGCCCGAGCCTGCCGCGAAGACCGGCGGCACGGTCGTCCTCGCGGAATGGCAGTTCCCCGACAGCATCATGGCCTATTACACGCAGTCGGTAACCTCGTTCGAGGCGCTGTACCCCGCGTTCGACGGCCTGTGGCGCGTCGCACCGGATTTCAAGTGGTACCCCGACCTGACCAAGGACGTCCCGCTCGTCTCCAACGGCGGCGTCGTCGTCAACGGCGACAAGATGGACGTCAAGGTCAACCTCAAGGACGGCATCAAGTGGTCCGACGGTCAGCCGATCACGTGCGATGACGTGATCGCCACCTGGCACTGGATCATGGACAAGGACCAGGTCGGCCTCACCGGCGGCACCATCGGCTGGGAGGATATCGGCAGCATCGATGGCGCGGGCACCAACACCTGCGTCATCCACTTCAACAAGGTCTACGAGGGCTACCTCGGCCTGATCGACCCTGTGCTGCCGGCGCACTACATCAGCACGGTCTCGGTGACCGACGCGCCCAAGAAGCTCTACTCCTTCGACAACGTGAAGGCCGGCGTCTACAGCGGCCCCTACATCCCGGTCGAAGTCAAGACCAACGCGCAGATCACCTACGCCCCGAACCCCAACTGGGCGGCGATCGGCGGGCACGCGCCCTACCTCGACAAGCTGATCTTCAAGTACTACGGCGACGCGGACGCCATGGTGGCCGGGTACCGGGCCGGCGAGTACGACGTCGCGAACGACCTGAACCACGCGGACATCCCCAAGGTGCAGGACCTGGGCAACCAGATGGTGGCCCTCGAGGGCTTGATCTACGAGCTGAACCAGCTCAACAACGCATCGCTGGCCAAGAAGTTCGGGGCCGGTGACGTCCTCACCATCAAGCAGGCGATCCGGCTCGCCTATAACAAGAGCGAGATCACCGACCGGATCCTCGGCGGCACGGTCAAACCGTCGAACAACTTCCTCTCGCCGCTGCTCTGGTACTACAAGGACGAGCCCGCAGTGACCCAAGATTTCAACCAGGCCAATCAGCTGCTCGAACAGGCCGGCTGGGTGAAGGGTTCGGACGGCATCCGTGCCAAGAATGGCGTCAAGCTCGAGCTCACCGCCTGCACCACGAAGCGCCAGTACCGCATCGACACATTGACGCTCGTGGCCTCCTGGCTGCAGCAGATCGGCATCAAGGTCGACGTGAAGCCCGTCCCGGCGAACCCCGACTTCTTCGGCGGCTGGAACGAGGTCTCGGCCGACACCCCGTGCAATCTGCAGCGCGGTAACTACGACCTGGGCGAGTTCGCCTGGTCCTACAGCCCGGATCCGGTCATCTCGTACAACGTGTACCACTCGGCCGGCATCCCCGACAATCCGCCGCACAGCGGTCAGAACACGACCCGCACCAACATCCCGCAGGTCGACAAGGACTACGACACGATCAAGGGCAGCGTCGATCCAGCGGTGATCAAGGCGGCCATGTATGACTTCCAGGACCAGTACTACCAGAACGTCATCGAGATCCCGCTCTTCAACTGGCGGGAAGTCTGGCTGGTGAACCCGAAACTCCACAACTTCGTCGCGAATCCGACCCAGTACAGCGCCGAGTGGAACACCGGCGACTGGTGGGTCGCACAGTAGCGGTGGGCTGATCGTCAGCGCGATCGGCTCGCTTGTCGTGCGCGAGGCTGCGGGGCCCGCGTGGTCCCGCAGCCTCCGTGTCTCACCGTGATTGAGAGGAACGGCGCAGCGTTCCGGTGATCAAGTACGCCGTCCGCCGAACGCTTCAGGCGATCCCTGTCCTGATCGGCATCTCGATTGTCATCTACTCGATCCTGCTGATCGCCCCCGGTGGTCCGGAGGCACGCTTTGCACAAAACCCGCGCATCACTGCCGCGCAGATCGCGGCGTTCCGCCACCGCTGGGGGCTGGACCAGCCGGTTCCGGTGCAGTACTGCAAGTGGCTGGGGGCATGCGGCGACAAGCCGTTCCTGATCAACGCCCTGCCGGGCGGATCGATCGTGCTGGCCGGCTACCGGATCGAGCTCCCCGGCGGAGACAACGGTGTGCTGCACGGCGACTTCGGCTTCTCTTCGGTCGACGGCCGACCGGTGGCCGCGGTGATCGGCGATCGCCTGCCGCCGACGCTGATCCTCGCCGGCACCGCCTGGCTCATCTGGGTGCTGCTCGCCTTCATCAGCGGCGTGTACGCGGCGGTGCGCCGCTACAGTCTGTTCGACTCGGCGCTGACGGTCTTCAACTACGTGGGGTTCTCGTTTCCCACCTTCTGGCTCGGCATCATGCTGATCACCGTCTTCGCCGGAACGCTCAAGATCCTGCCCGCCGGGGGCATGTGGACGGTGCGGACCATCCCTCCCTTCGGCACGCCCGAGTATTGGGCCTTTTTCGGCGCCCACCCGCTGATGACGCTTGGCGACCTGGGGATCCACTTGATCCTGCCGGTCTTCACGCTCGTCGTCGTCAACATCGCGTACGACTCACGCTTCGTGCGCTCGAGCATGATCGACGCCCTGAACCAGGACTACATCCGGACCGCGCGCGCCAAGGGCGTCCCGGAACGCGACGTGATCTTTCGACACGCCCTGCGCAACGCGTTGCTCCCGGTGCTCACGAACCTCGGTCTGGAGATTCCGTTCCTCTTCACCGGCGCATTCGTGACCGAGACGATCTTCAGCTGGCCGGGCATGGGCTTCCAGTTCATCCAGTCGACGGCGAACTACGACTACCCCGTCCTGATGGGGCTGCTCTCCGTGACCGCGCTCGTCACGGTCTTCGCCAATCTGGCGGCTGACCTGGCCTATGCCGTGGTCGACCCGCGGGTGAGGTACGACTGACTGTGGCCGAAGAGCTCGATGTGAACGGGACGAAACTGACCCCCGCGGAGCTCGAGGCGCTGGAGCTCGAGCACCCGGACTTCGAGGTGCAGCTCGAGTCGCTCGGGCAATGGCAGCTCGCGTGGCGGCGCTTCAAGCGGCATCGGATGGCGCTGGTGGGGGCGACGCTCTTTTTCGGCATGTGTCTCGTCGCGATCGTCGGTCCGTTCCTCCTGCCCTACAACTTCTACACGATCCCGGCGGTCGACAAGGTGGTGTACGCGGGGCGGCCGCCCACGTTGGCCCACCCGTTCGGCGAGACCGGGAGTCTGCAGCGCGACGTCCTGACGCTAGTGGTGAACGGGGCTCGCCTGTCGCTGCTGATCGGCGTCGGTGCTTCGCTCTTCGGCGCCGTCATCGGCGCGGTGGTAGGCGGCGTCGCGGGGTTCTTCGGCGGCTGGATCGACAACGTGCTGATGCGCATCGTCGATGTCATGCTGAGCCTGCCGCTCCTCTTCGTGATCCTCGTCGTGTCGAAATTCCTCGGCAGCGGCAGCTGGTACCTGATCATGTTCATCTTCGCGCTGTTCGGCTGGCAGGGGATTTCGCGGCTCGTGCGCAGCCTCTTCCTGTCGCTCCGCGAGGAGGATTACGTCGATGCGGCGCGGGCCGCGGGCGTCGACGACCTACGGATCATCTTCCGCCACATCCTGCCGAACGCGATGAGCCCGATCATCGTCGCGGCGACGCTGGGCGTCGCCAGCGTGATCATCAGCGAGGCGTTCGTCAGTTTCCTCGGGTTCGGCGTGGACGTCACGCAGCCGACCTGGGGCAACATCCTTTCGAACTCGCTCAGCTTCATCCCGCTCGGCAACTGGTGGTGGCCGCTCTTCCCAGGGCTCGCGATCGTCGTCACCGTGCTCGGCATCAACTTCATGGGCGACGGGCTGCGCGACGCGCTCGACCCGCGGGCGAAGGAATGAGCGCGCCCGCCACGGGGCTGGCGAGCCGGGCCGGGATCTCGCCAGAGGGCCCGCTGCTCGACGTACGCGGGCTGCGTACCTATTTCCACGTGATGGACGGCGTCGTGAAAGCGGTCGACGGGGTCGATTTCTCGCTCTCGCGCGGCCAGACCCTGGGGCTCGTCGGCGAATCGGGCTGCGGCAAGAGCGTCACGGCGCTCAGCATCATGCGGCTGATCGACAGCCCGCCCGGCGAGATCGTCGATGGGGAGATCTGGTTCGACGGGCGCGATCTGCTCCAGCTCGGCGACAGCGAGATCCGCGACGTCCGGGGCAACGAGATCGCCATGATCTTCCAAGAGCCGATGACCAGCCTGAACCCGGTCTTCACGGTGGGCGACCAGATCGGGGAGGCGATCCGGCTTCACCAGCGCGTCGGGCCCAAGGAGGCCCTGGAGCGCGCCATCGAATCGCTCCGCGCAGTCGGGGTCTCGACGCCCGAACGGCGCGTACGGCAGTACCCCCACGAGCTCTCGGGCGGCATGCGCCAGCGCGTGATGATCGCGATGGCGCTCTCGTGCAACCCGAAGCTGCTGATCGCCGACGAACCCACGACGGCGCTCGACGTGACGATCCAGGCGCAGATCCTCGAGCTGATCAAGGAGGTCCAGGCGCGCACAGGTACGGCGCTGCTGCTGATCACGCACGACCTCGGGGTGGTCGCCGAGACCGTCCAACACATCGCCGTGATGTACGCGGGCCGCATCGTCGAGCAGGGGACCGCGGAGCAGGTGCTGCTCGACCCCAAGCACCCCTACACGCAGGGTCTCCTCAGCTCGATCCCCGCGCGGCAGCGGCGCGGCCAGGAGCTCTCGGTGATCCGGGGCGTCGTACCCAACCCCTTGCGCATGCCCCCCGGCTGCAAGTTCGAGCCGCGCTGTCCGTTTGCCTGGGACCTCTGCCGAGCGCGGGAACCGGAGCTGGAGCCGTTCGGAGCCGAGGGGCGCCGCGTGCGGTGCCACCTGCAGACGGCGGCGGGTCGGTCGCGCCGGGCGGCGTACGATGAGGCGGCCGCCCGCGCCGTGCAGGACGCGCTGGCCGGATGAGCGGAGCCACTGGCCGGATGCTCGAGGCGATGGACGGAGTTGCCGCGCGGCCGATGGGGGAGGGCGCCTCGGCCGATCGCGCGGTCTATCCCGCGCCAGACGGCGGCGAGCGGCCGGTGCTGCTCGAGGTGCGCGACCTCAAGACCTACTTCCCGATCCAGGGCGGCATCCTGCGGCGCACCGTCGGCCGCGTGTACGCCGTGGACGGCGTGACGTTCGAGATCCGGCGCGGCGAGACACTGGGCCTCGTCGGCGAGTCCGGATGCGGCAAGACGACGCTCGGTCGGACGATCCTGCGCCTCGAGACTGCGACGGCCGGGGCGGTCCACTTCGACGGCCAGGATGTGCTCGCCCTCGAGGGCCGCGATCTGAAACGGATGCGCGGCCGCATGCAGATCATCTTCCAGGACCCCTACGGGTCGCTGAACCCGCGCATGCCGGTGCTCGACATCATCGGCGAGGGGCTGTTGGCCCAAGGGGTCAAGGATCGGCGCGAGCGGATCCAGCGCGTGGAAGACTCGCTCGAGGCGGTCGGGCTGCGGCGGGACTACACGCGCCGCTACCCGCACGAGTTCAGCGGCGGCCAGCGTCAGCGCATCGGGATCGCCCGGGCGCTCGCGCTGCGCCCCGACTTCATCGTCTGCGACGAGCCGGTCAGCGCGCTCGACGTCTCGATCCAGAGCCAGATCCTGAACCTCCTGCTCGATCTGCGGCAGGACTTCGGGTTTACCTACCTCTTCATCGCGCACAACCTCTCGGTGGTGCAGTACATCAGCGACCGGGTCGGCGTGATGTACCTGGGGCGCATGGTCGAGATGGCCGAGG
>JAJYNJ010000018.1:22081-26713 GCA_021786385.1 Chloroflexota bacterium | reverse complement strand
CCGGCGCAGGCGCGACTGGCGGAGCGGCCGCCGGCGCAGCGGCGACCGGTCCAGCGGCCACCCCACGCAGCGGCTCCCGGCCCGGTTGCGAACCCTTCACCGCTTCCTCATCCGCCTGCGAGCGCGTATGCCCGATACTGACGATCCTCGCCCTGCAGGAGGACCGCTATGCCCGATCCGATCAGCCGCGCCATCGAGCCCACCTTCCTGGTCTGGGACGCCCGCCTGCCCCACACGCTCGGTCAGGCCGTCTCCGACACGGCTCAGTTCGGCATCGTGCTCGCGATCCTCGTGGTGGGTTTCGGGGCGCTGTGGGCCGCATCCGGCACACCACGCGAGCGGATCGCAGGCACGATCCTGCGGCTGGCGCCGGGCATCGCGGCCGTGGTCGTGGCGCTCGGCGCCGCGCACGTCGCGGGGCTGCTCCTCCCGGAAGTGCGGCCGTTCGTGCTGCTCGGCCAGCCCGCGCTCTTCCCGCACGTGGCGGATGCCAGCTTCCCGAGCGACCACGTCAGCGGTGGGATGGCGATGCTTGCCGCGCGGGTCGGCGACCGGGCCCGGGCGCTGACGGTGCTGATCGTGGCGCTCGTGGGTCTGGCCCGTGTGGTCGCTGGCGTGCATTGGCTGGACGACATCGTTGGTGCGGCGATCCTCGGGCTCGCCGTAGCGTGGCTCGTCGGGGCCGGGTGGTCGGCCCTGGTGGACCGGCGGGCGGCCGCTGGGGCACGCTGAGCGCTGAGCGCTGAGCGTCAGCCCTCCGGTCGACGCAGCTCGTCCGGCAGCGCGACGGCCGCGGCGGCGTCGAGCATCCACGTGGCGCCGGGTCGGGCCGCGAGCTGCGACGGGTAGCGGTGTGGGTCGCGCGGTCCGGCCAGCACCTCCCGCATGACTTGGGCCTTCGCCGGGCCGCTCACCATGACGAGCACGTCGCGCGCGACCTCGCTGAGCCGCGGCGAACACGTCACGCGGGGCAGGTGGGGCGTCACGTGCGTGGGTGCTGGGACACCGACACAGATCGGCGGCGCCGGCGCATCGACGAGGGGACTGCCGGGAAATACCGACAGGAGGTGGCCATCGGGACCGACCCCGAGCAGCACCAGGTCGAAGATCGGGAGTCCCTGATCGTTCAGCGGGAGCGCCGCGGTCAGCTGCTCCGCATACCGCGCGGCACACCAGTCGGGGCCCTGGCGGGCCGCCTCGGCTTCCGGGATCGGAAACGGGTGCACGTTCTCGGCGGGGATCACGATTCCTTCCGGCGGCTCGACGTTCTCGCGGAGCAGCCCGCCGGTGCGGGCGGCCCCCAAGCGTGCCGCGGCCACGGTTTCGCGCTTGACGGGCGCAACCGTGAGCGGCATCGCTAGCAACGTGTCGCGCACCAGGTTGACGTTCGATTCCGGGTGGTCGAACGGCACGAAACGGTCGTCGCCCCACCAGAGGTCGACCCGGCGCCAGTCGACCCGGTCCCGGAACGCTGCGCCGCCCAGCGCCCGGTACAGGATGATCGCCGTGCCGCCGCCGGTCAGCGCCAGGTGCGCCCGTCCGCGCTCGGCGATGGCGCGCTCCAAGACGCTGCAGACGAGCTCCGCGCCGCGCTCTCCCAGCGACGGTTCGTCGCCGGCGATGATGATACGGGGTCCAGGCATCCGATCCTCCCTGGGGACGTCTATCTGCCGACTGGCAACGCCCTATCCGGCGACCAACCGCGCGGCCTGTGCGACGCTCTCCTCGAAGATCCGGTCGTGGCCGAACCGTTCGAGGGCCTCGGCGACGTAGGGTGCCTCGTCGAACGGTTCGAGCCGTCCCGCGCGGCGGGCCACCTCTGCGCCGTCCCAGTCGGCGGTCGCCAGCAGATGGTCGGCCTGGCGGGTCACGCGGGCCCGGATCAGCCGGCGGCCGCGACCGAGCTCCAACTCGACCCGCTGCAGCGACCCAACCGCAAGGGCACCGGCATCCGCTGGCGCGGGGACCGGACGGAACTCGACCCGGACCTCGCGTCGGCCGTCGGTCCACGTCCCGACCAGGCTCTCGGAGCTGCGCTTCGGTCCGAGCGGCTGGGCCACGTCGAAGTGGAGCGCGGCCGCCAGCCAGCCCGCGAAGCAGGCCGCCTTCGAGAGCCGGATGGTCGTCCCGGGGCGCAGGACGTCGAGGCGGACGCTGCGCAAGGACGCCAGTTCGGGCGTCAGCAACGGGTGATCGAAGAGCCCACCGAGCAGCTCGCGCCAGAGCGTCAGGCGCATCCAGCCGATGTCGCGCACCGCGAGCGCACCGCCCGCGACCAGGACGGCCAGGGCCGCCAGGCGCTCCCGACCGTCGTCACGGAAGGCCCCCGAGTCGATCAGCAGCTCGTCGCACGCCTCCGTGAGTTCCCGCAGCTGGCGCGAGCCGAGCGGCGGGTCGTCGGCCCACCAGAGCACCACGGGCAGGTCGTGGATCAGGAGCGGCGTGGCGATCGCGGCGAGGTGCTGCGCAGTTTCGCCGCCCGCCTGGACCAGGATCCGTTCCGCGCACGTCTCCGAGAGGCTGAGCGGCCGGACGCTGCACTCGAGGCTGATGCGCGCGTCGAGGCGCGCGGGGCCGTCGGGGTCGCCTGGCGCGAGGATGATCGCGCGGGATGGGTGTCGGGCGGCCAGCTCGCCGACGGCGTCGAGGGCCCGCTCGAGCGTCTCGGGCCGCGTGGCGACGACCACCAGCGTGACCACCGAGGTTCGAGCACGGATCCGCACCTCGCCGCCCTGGTCGAGGCGGGCCGCGACTCGGGGATCGGCGAACGTGCCGCTGGGCGGTGCCGGAGCGGTGCCGGCGAGCTCGGCCTCACGGGCGGCCAGACCCCAGAGCTTCGCGAGCGCGGCCTCGATCTCGGGGACCGAGGTGGCCCGCGCATCCCAATGCTGGCGGGTGCCGGGGATGGCGGGCCGAATCGGCGGTTGGGCCGGGGACGTGGCGTCGCCCGTCGGCCCCTCGTCCGGGCCCCGTGCCGCCCTCATGGCTCAGAGCCTCCGCCAGCGCCGGCCATCGCGCTCGATCAGGTGGTCCGCCTCCTCCGGCCCCCAGGTGCCCGCGGCGTAGTTGGGGAACTCCGGCCGGTGCGCGCCCCGATCCCACGCCTCCCAGACCTCGTTGATCGGCGTGACCACGGCCCA
Source organism: Chloroflexota bacterium (assembly GCA_021786385.1). GTDB lineage: Bacteria > Chloroflexota > Limnocylindria > Limnocylindrales > CSP1-4 > JAJYNJ01. The sequence continues at coordinate 23,573 of JAJYNJ010000018.1, read as the reverse complement.
CGCCGCCTCCACCTCGTCGGCGCGCGTGAAGAGCGAGGCGTCGCCGAGCAGCACGTCGAGCAGCAGTGTCTCGTACGCCTCCGGCGCGTCGCTGACGAACGATGACCCGTAGGTGAAGTCCATGTTCACGCTGCGCACATCGAGGCCCAGCCCCGGTACCTTGGCGACGAACCGGAGCAGGATCCCCTCGTCGGGCTGGATGCGCAGCGCGAGCAGGTTCGGTTCCGGCTCTGCCTGCAAGCCCCGGAAGAGGGCCAGCGGCGGCTGCTTGAACTGCACGGAGATCTCCGTGGCCGTCTTGGCCAGGCGCTTGCCGGTGCGCAGGTAGAACGGCACGTCGGCCCAGCGCCAGTTGTTGATCTCGACCTTCAGGGCCACGAACGTCTCCGTGGTGGAATCGGGGGCGACCTCCGGTTCCTCGCGGTAGCCGGGCACGGGCTTGCCGCCCACCCAGCCGGGCCCGTACTGGCCGCGCACGACGTCGCGCGCCAGTCGCTCCGCCGTCCAGTCGCAGTCGATCGCGCGCAGCACGCGCAGCTTCTCGTTGCGCAGGTCGTCGGCGGCGAACGCGATCGGCGGCTCCATCGCCACGAGGCTGAGCAGCTGCAGCATGTGGTTCTGCAGGATGTCGCGGGTGGCGCCCGCTTCCTCGTAGAACGCGCCGCGTCCCTCGACCCCGAGCGACTCGGCGACCGTGATCTGCACGTGGTCGACGTAGCGGCGGTTCCAGATCGGCTCGAAGATGCCGTTGCCGAACCGGAAGACCAACAGGTTGCGCACCGTCTCCTTGCCCAGGTAGTGGTCGATGCGGTAGACCTGCGACTCGCGGAAGACCCGTTGGACGTCGCGGTTCAGCTGGCGCGCGGACTCGAGGTCCTGCCCGAACGGTTTCTCGATCACGATGCGCGCCCAGCCGTGGCCGCGGCCCTCCACGTCGAGCGAGGCGCGGCCGAGCTGGTCGATGATCGTGGGCCCGAGACTGGGAGGCGTGGCGAGGTAGAAGAGCCGGTTGTCGCGGGTCCCGCGCGCCACGGAGAGTTCGTCCAGGCGTTGGCTCAGCCGCCGGTAGGCATCGGGGTCGTGGAACTCGCCCTGTTGGTAGAAGATGCCCGCCGCGAAGTCAGCCCACAGCGCGTCCTGGAGTGGCACGCGCGAGAAGCGCGCCACGGCCTCCTTCAGGTCCGCGCGGAACTGCTCGTCGGTCAGGGGGCGGCGCGCGAAGCCGAGGATGGTGGTCTCGGCCGGCAGCAGCCCGACGCGCCGCAGGTTGTAGAGCGCAGGCAGGATCTTGCGGTGCGTCAGGTCGCCGGTGGCGCCGAAGACCACCACGCAGGCGGGCTCGGGCACCTTCTCGAGCCGGAGTCCGGCGCGCAGCGGGTTGATCTGCGGCCGAGCGGCCGGGGCGCGTGGCGGGGCTGCAGCGCGTCGTGCCACGTCAGACCGCCGTTCCCGCGAGTGCCGCCTCGAGCGCATCGCGGAGTGCCGCCAGCCC
>JAJYNJ010000018.1:0-21459 GCA_021786385.1 Chloroflexota bacterium | reverse complement strand
GGATCGACCGCGATCTCGAGGACGGGGTGACCGGCGGTCGCCAGTGCTTCCACCAGCGGATCGGTGGCCGTGCGCCAGCCCGCGCTGCCGGAGAGCTGTAAGCGCACGAAGACGCGATCCTGTCCGTAGGCCTCGACGGGCCCGAGCGGCTCGCGATCGACCGGCACGATCCCCACGCCATGCTTGCCCGTGCTCTCCGCGATCAGCTGCTCGACCCACGCTCCGAAGGGTGCGATCGCGGGGTCGGCGAGGAACGTGAGCTTGTCGCGGCCCGCCTTCGCGAGCGCCCCGAGCGTGACGCCAAGCGCCAGACCCGGGTTGTCCGCACCGTCCTCCCGGCAGCGCTGCGCCATCCGGACGCCTTGCTCGAGGAGCCGTGCCAGGTCGATGCCGAGGAGCGCGCCCGGGACGCAGCCGACGTAGGTGAGCGCGCTGTACCGTCCGCCCACGTCGGTCGGATTCAGGAAGACTTCGCGGAACTCGTTGTAGTGGGGGATCGACTCCATGTTCTTGCCGGGATCGGTGATCGCCGCGAAGTGCAGCTGCGGCCAGGGGATCCCCCGCCCGTGGGTCTCCTGGTCCCAGAACGACGCCAGGAAGCTCAGGGTCTCGGTCGTGGTGCCGGACTTGGTCGAGATGAGGTAGAGCGTGGTGGCCGGATCGAACGTCTCCCGGGTCCAGCGGACCGCGTCGGGGTCGGTCGAGTCGAGCACGTGCAGCGGCATCCCCGCACCGGGCGCCAGGCCGTAGGTTGCGGCGAGAACCTCGGGGGCCAACGAACTGCCGCCCATGCCGCACAGCACCGCCTGCGTGAAGCCCTGTTCGCGCACGCCCTCCGCGAACGCACGTAGCTCGTCGACGTCCTCGAGAAATGCCTCTGGAACGTGCAGCCACCCCAGGCGCTGCCGGATCGACGCCTGGACGGGCTCGTCGGTCGACCAGAGCGTGGCATCCTTGCTCCAGACCCGTTCGACCCAGTGTTCGGCCAGCGCACGTTCCAACGCGAGGTCCACCGGGTCCCGCAACGGAGTAGGCAACGAGAAGCCCGCGACGGAGAGCCTGCCGGTCATCGTGTTCCTCCTTGGGACGGCACGGGTGCCGCCCTCAGCGTGCCGCGACATGCGGCGCGAGGCCGGCCGGCTGGGACGCGATCACGCCGCGGACGCGTCCGGCCAGGACGTCCCGCGCGACCCGCACGAGGTGCTCGGTGGAGATCCCAAACGCCTCCATCACCTGGGGCCCGGGTGCCGAGAGGCCGAAACCCTCGACCGCGATCATCGCGCCCTGCGGCCCCACCCAGCGATCCCAGCCGAACGACACGCCCGCCTCGATGCTGACGCGCGCGGTCACCGCGGGCGGGAGGACCTCCTCGCGGTACGTCGCCGGCTGCGCCTCGAAGAGCTCCCAGCACGGCAGCGAGACGACGCGCGTGGGCACTCCCTCGCGCTGGAGCTGTGCACGGGCCTCAACCGCGAGCTGCAGCTCCGAGCCGGTGGCGAGCAGGATGAGGCGGGGCTGCGTGGCGACGCCGTCCGTCCCGACCGCCTCGGCGAGTACGTAGCCGCCGCGGGCCACCCCCGCCGCCGCGTGCTCGCGGGTCCCGTCGAGCACGGGCAGCTTCTGGCGGCTCAGGGCCAGGGCCACGGGGCCGTCCGTGCGGGCCACGGCCGCGCGCCAGGCGGCGACGGTCTCGTTCGCGTCGCCGGGGCGCATCAGCCAAAGGTTGGGCATGGCCCGCAGCGTCGCGAGATGCTCGACCGGCTCGTGGGTGGGCCCGTCCTCGCCCAGCCCGATCGAGTCGTGGGTCCACACGTAGATCACGTGCAGACGACTCAGCGCGGCGAGGCGGACGCTGCCCCGCATGTAGTCGCTGAAGGTGAGGAAGGTGCCGACGTAGGGCAGGCAGCCGCCGTGGTAGGCGATCCCGTTGGCGATGCCGCCCATAGCATGTTCCCGCACGCCGAACCGGATGTTGCGGGCCGCGCGGTCGCCCGCGCCGTACTGTCCGCCATCCCGGATGTCGGTCAGGTTGCTCTCCGAAAGGTCCGCCGCGCCGCCGAAGAGCTCGGGGACGGCCTGCGCGAGCGACTGGATCGTGGTCGCCGACGCCTGGCGGGTCGCTTGTGCCTGGTCGGCCCCGAAGGAGGGGAGCGCGCGATCCCAGCCCTCCGGCAGGCGGCGTGCGAGGCGTCGTTCGAGCTCCGCAGCTTCGCGCGGGAAGGCACGCCGGTAGGCGTCGAGCCGCGCCTGCCATTCGCGGACCCATTCCTCGCCGCGCGCCACGGCCTCCCGGAAGATGCGTAGCGCGTCGTCGGGGACGTAGAAGTGGCGGTCGGGGTCCCAACCGTACGCTTCCTTCGTCAGCCGTACCTCGTCCTCGCCGAGGGCCTGGCCGTGTGCCTTGGACGTGTCCTGGCGGTGCGGCGAGCCGTATCCGAGGTGGGTGCGGACGGCGATCAGACTGGGCCGGGGGTCGCGACGCGCCGCTTCGATCGCGGCGGCAATCGCCTCGGTATCGTTGCCGTCGGCCACGCGCCGCGTGTCCCAGCCGTACGCGTCGAACCGCTCGAGGACGTCCTCGCTGAATGCCCACTCGGTCGGGCCATCCAGCTGGACGTGGTTGTCGTCGTAGAGCGCGACGAGCTTGCCCAGTCGCAGGTGGCCGGCGAGGCTGGCGGCCTCCGAGGCGATGCCCTCCTGCATGTCGCCGTCGCTGCAGATCATGTACGTCCAGTGATCGATGATGGTGTGGTCGGGACGGTTGAACTCCGCCGCCAGGTGGGTCTCGGCGATCGCCATGCCGACGGCGTTGGCGAACCCTTGACCGAGCGGTCCGGTGGTCGCTTCGACGCCGGGTGTCAGGCCGTACTCGGGGTGACCCGGCGTGCGAGAACCGAGCTGGCGGAAGCGCCGGATCTCCTCGAGAGAGAGGTCGTAGCCCGTCAGGTAGAGGAGCGAGTAGAGCAGCATGCTGCCATGGCCGGCCGAGAGCACGAACCGGTCGCGATCGGGCCAGGCGGGATCGTGGGGGGCGTGGCGTAGGAAGCGCGTCCAGAGGACGTACGCCATGGGCGCGGCGCCCATCGGCATCCCCGGGTGGCCGCTGTTGGCCGCCTGGACGGCGTCGATGGAGAGTGTCCGGATGGTGTCGATCGCGAGCTGATCCAGCCGGCTGGGCGCAACGGTCATCGGAGAAGATCCTCGATAGGCAGGTGACGGCGGCCGGCGATCGGCCGAGGAGGGATGGTCCCTGCGTGGTCTATCCATCGTGGGTCGGATGACGCCTACTATAGTCGCCGCCGGACGAAGGTCACGGTCGCGCGGTGCAGGCCGGCAGCTGCTACAGCACCCGCCCCAGGAGCCCGATGACCCCCGTGAGCCCCAGCCCGAGCAGGCCCGCGGTCAGACACCAGAGGACCGCCGTCCGGCGCCGCGAGTTCGCGAACGACCCCAGCAGCGCACGGTCGCTCGAGAGCCGCACCAGGAAGACGAGGGGCACGACCAGGGCCACCACGTTCAGGATCATCGTGTCGAGCACCACCGACACGAGGTTCCGCGCGACCAACGCCACGACGGCCGCCGGGACCACCTCGAGCAGGTAGAGGCCGTAGAACGCGGGCGCGCGGCGCAGCGTCAGGTTCAGGCTGTGCGGCCACCGCAAGAGCTCGGCCCAGGCCCAGGCTGAGGAGAGCGAGATCACGATGGCCGCGAGCAACCCCGAGCCGATCATGCCGATCGCGATCAGGACGGCCGCGCCGTCGTGCGCCAGAGCGGCGAGCCCGGCGGGCAGGAGCAGACCGGCCGGCGTGGCCAGGTCGCGCGCGTGCGCGGCGGTGGCAGCGGCCGCGGCGACCACGATCGCGGCCATCAGGAACTCGCTCGCGATGGCCCCCAGCAGCGTCTCCCAGCGGGCGGCGCGCAGGTCTTCGGGGCGCAGCCCTTTGTCGACCGTCGCGCCCTGCTGGTAGAAGAGCATCCAGGGCATGATCACCGCGCCGACGTTGGCCACGACCAGGTCAAGGTACGCCGGCTGGCCCCAGGGCTGTGCCGGCGAGAGCCCCGCGAGGATCGCCCCAGGGTCGGGCCGGGCGGCGATTGCCAGCCCGACCAAGGCGAAGAGCGCCAGCGAGAGGGCGATCACGATGCGCTCGAACCGCGCATAGCTCCCGGTCGCCACCGTGACCGCGTGGAAGAGCAACGCACCGCCGACCGCCATCCAGGCCGGGACGCCGACCAGGCTCGCCCCCAGCACGATGCCGGCGAACTCTGCGACGTACGCGAGCAGGTCGATGGCGACCATCGCCACGACCGCGAGCGCGGCCCAGCGCTGGCCGTACCGCTCGCGGATCAGCTCGGCGTGTCCGAGCCCGGTGACCACGGCGAGCCGCGCCGTCATCTCCTGCACGAGGTACAGGATCGGGATCAGCAGCACCAGCGGGAGGAGCATGGCGTACCCGAAGGCTGTCCCTGCCTGGGCGGCCGTGACGACACTAGCCGCATCGACGTCCGCGAGCATCACGACCCAGGCCGGGCCCAGCACACGCGCCAGTCGACGCAGGAAGAGCAGCGTGCCTTCCGGCGCCGCCACCACAAGCGGGGAAACCTGACCTGAGGAGTCGGAATTCTCCACGTCCCGCAGTAAAGCGGGCAATTGGCACGGCGAACAGGGCCGAATGGGCCCCAAACCGGCGTCCACCGGGCCGCTCGATCGCACCTCGTCCGAGCGGCGCGCAGTCGCGGTGGGTCGCGCCCATGCCGCGCGCGGGTGCGTTATGCCGGTGCCGGGGACCGGTCTCGCGTGCCGGTCCGGCCTGGTGGTCGCCGGTCCGTAATGGCCGCCGCCGGTGCGCTGCCCTGTTTCGGCGCCTTGTTTCGGCCCCTCCGCGTCAGTACACTCGCCTCGGACGGTCGTCTTCGGGCCTGACGAACGGCGGGCAGATGGACGTGGGCCGATCGGCCGAACGGTTGGCTCAGGGAGGACCGGGATGCGCATCTACGAGGGAAGTCCCCGGCAGGACTTCGAGGAGGTGCTGCGCTCGATCGGCGCGGTCCTCGACCAACGCGGGATGCGCGAGGTCTCGCTGACCGAGATCCCGGATGGGTTCATCGTGCAGGGGTTGGTGCTGGACCAGGTGGGCTCCACGTGGGGCGAGGGTTACGGTCTGCAGCGCAAGGAGACCCTGACGTTCGTCGATGACGACATCGCCCGCTTCATGGAGGAGGGGCTCGCCCGGCGCGAGCAACCCACTCCGGTGGGCGGGTTCGCGGATGCCGGCCCGTATGAAGCCGCACTGCGCGTGATCGGTCACTTCATCGACCAGCAACATCCGCATGACGTCTTCTTCTTCGAGCAGGAGGGCGCCTACGTGTTGCGACTGCTGATGGCCACGCAGGCCGGAGCCCGGCACCTGCTGGTCGAATTCACGCGGGACGAGATCGCCCAGCTGGTGGCGCAGGCCCCTGCCGCCCGGGGCGCGGCCGGTCCGCCGGGCGCGTCCCCCGGCACCGCGCGGTAAGCTCGAAGGAACCGCGCGGTAAGCCCGAACCTGCTAGCGTGGGGCCGGACCCGACGCGGAAGGAGATGGCATGAAGGCCCTGAAGATCGTTGCGGTGGCGCTGGGCGTCACGCTCGCTGCTCTCATCGTGATCCCGCTCCTGGTGCTCGCCGGTCTCTTCATCTGGCTCAAGCTGACCGAAGAGGCGGACGACGAGGCACTGGAGCTGGAGCAGGAGCCGTCCTGATCGACCGCCCTGGGTCGGCTGGCAAGCCGCGCGCCCGGGCTCCCTCAAGCCGCGCTCCCGGGCTCCGCGGGGACGCCATGCGAGCGCTGCGCCGGGGCGCCATGCGAGCGCTGCGCGAGCGCGCGGCGATCTGGGGGCGCGTCATCGGCGAGGGGCGGGCCGGCTCGGCACCCGGAACCGGCGGTCACTCTCCGACGATCTGGACCCGGACGGTTCGCTCGCGGGCGCGGACCTGATCGAAGTCCGCAAAGTAGATGCGCCCGAAATCGCCGAGCATCATCGCGCCGTCCACGACGGGCACAGACTGCGAACGGCCAAGGATCACCGACCGAAGATGGGCGTCGGTGTTCAACGACCACGAGGGATGCTCGTTCCGGCCCGCAGCGGCCGCGATGTGTTTCGGCCCCGGGTGGTGATACTGTCCCTCGGTCCGGCAGGTGGGAACGAGGCCCTCGAGCACGGTCACCAGGTCCTGCATCAACAGCTCGGTGCCCCAGTAGTCGACGTCGTCTGAAGCTTCCTGGATGAGCACGCTGCACGTGGTGTGCTGTGAGTAGACCACGAGGATGCCGTTCTTGATGCCGGATCGCGCCAGCGCTTCCTCGACCTGCGGCGTCACGTCGTGGAAGGTGGGACGTCGGTCTGACTGGACCGTGAACGAAGCGTGGCTGACTGCCATGTTGCCTACCCCTACTTAGTGCGTCGCGTTCCAGGCTTCGCGCACAGCTTGGATCATCTCCTCGAGCCTGGCCTGTGGGTCGCTGGCCGTGAAGATTGCGCTGCTCGAGCCTGTTCCCTCTGCTCCGGCCGCGATGACGTCGTACACGTCTTGGGCCCCCGTGATGCCCGCACCGTGCAGCACTCGGATGTCCGGGTTCACACGCCAGATCGCCTCGTTCGTCTCCGCGATGGCCTGGCGCTCGCTGCTGTTGCGTCGTCCGCCAGCGATCAGCACGGGAGCCTCGACGATGATCACGTTCGGCGCCAGCTGCGCAACCGAAACCGCATCTTGTGCGTCGTCGGCACAGACCATCGTGGCGAGGCCGACCTCGTCGGCCCGCCGCATGGTGTGGGCCAAGGTCGCTCGGTCGATGCGTCGCTCGACGTGGTTGAGGAGCACACCCACCGCCCCGGCCGCGTGCACCGCTTCGGGCAAGATCGACCCGACGCCCCGGCCGGGCTCCAGAGGGTCCATGTGCTGTGCGAAGACCAGCAGACGTTCGACGTGCCCGGCGACGAGCGGGATGTCCACGCACTGTGGCGTGATGATGATCTGCACGTCGTAGATCCGACTCAGGACGTCAGCTCTGCGGGCAAGCTCGAGCAGGTCCCGGCCGTACAGGTACGCCTTGGGGCCGATCTCGAAGAACGGCGGCGTTATGCGAAGCCCGCGGTACACCGTCGGCCCTGCATCAGACGACCACGGCCTCGATGTCGAGCATGCGCGCGAGTTCGAGGAGTTGTGGCGTCCAGCGACCCCGCGCCGCGCCCATGTGGTGGGTCGCGCCGGCGCGGAGCCAGGCGTTGCACCACTGGTCCACTGGCAGGGCGTCGTGTCGGAAGAGCGTCTGCGGGGCCGAGATGGGCCGCGGCGGGAACGGCAGCAGCTCGCCTTCCGAGATCACGAACCGCCACCTGCCGGCGCCGACGGTCACGAGCGCCAGGTTCGTGATGGGTCCCGGCTCGTAGGCGAACTCGAAGCCCGCCCCGAAGCCATGCACGCCCTGGTAGTAGATCGAGTGCTTCACGGCCACGCCGCCGGGCGTCGCCAAGGCGGGGTTGCCGTGGCCGTCGTGCGAGAACATCACCGCGTTGTTCTCGAAGTCGATGACGTAGTTCTCGAGCGTGGTGGCCTGGCCCGCCAGCTCCTGCAGGGCGAGCTGTGCGACGGCGGTTGCGACATCGCCCTCTGGTGCCGCCGGGATGCCGACCTCACAGAGGCGGCCCGTACCGTAGGAAGGGATGACCCCGACCCGCGGGTCGCTCAGCCAGACCTGGTCGAAGGCGGTGAAGGCGTCCAGGCGCTGTTCGCGCGCCACCGACTCCAGCGCCAGAGCCAGGCGCGCCGAGCGCTCGAAGAGGCTCTGGTCCATCTCTACCCGGTAGCGGGCGCGCTCCGCGGCGACGAGCGCCTCCACCTCGTGCTGCGGGATCTCGCCGTAACGGACGGCGATCGCCTCCGGCTCGACCGGCCACACCACCGGGCCGACCGACTGACGCATCGAGAGCTGGTCGAACATGAGGTCGGTCATACCCTCGAACGGATGTCCCACCAGGCCGACCTTCGCGGTCCGCAGCCGCCGACGGACCGCCGCCGCCTGGATCACTTGCCGGATCTTCCGCCGTCCGTCCGGGTCTTCGAAGCGAGACGTGACGAGCGCGAAGTCGCGGCCGGTGCGGATCAGGACCGCGGTCAGTTCGGGCATGCCCGCCATGCCGGAGTTCAGCATGACGACATCGAAGCCGTCCGATTCGCCGAGCCGCGCGATCTGCTGCGTGTTCCAGACCAGGACCGGCGCGGTCGTGTCGAGGAAGCACCGCGCCGGCACGACGCCCTTCGTGTACGCGAGCTCCACCGCGACGATGATGTCGACATCCTCGGCGTTGAAGCGTCGGGCCGCGGCGGCGGCTTGGTGCTCCTCCTCGACGAGGCCGGCATGGACGACCTCCCCATACTCGCCGAGCGCCTGCGCGATCCGCGCGGCGGCCTCGGTCGCCGCCGGGCGCATGTGCGCGGTCTTGTTGTAGGCGTCCTCCAGCAGCGCCATCACGAGGACACCGATCTTCGCCTTCGTCGCCACGTGAGACCCTCCCCGCAGTTCGGCCGATGGCCGGTTCCGTACCATGTGTCAGACGCCGTCCGCCGCCGCTTCTCCGGGCCACCGGAAGAGCGGCCGGACGGTCTCGAAGAGATCGATGTAGCGCCGGTACGCTGTCTCGTACGCGGCGTGCGTGGCGGCGTCCGGCTCGAAGAGGGCGCGCGGGCGGACTGCGAGCCGGCAGGCTTCGTCGAGATCGGCAAAGGCGCCCGACGCCACGCCGGCCAGCATCGCGTCGCCCCGGATCGCCGCTTCGCTCCCGTCGAGGGTGACCACCGGCAGCCCGCACACGTCGGCCTTGATCTGGTTCCAGACGGCGCTGCGCGCTCCTCCGCCGTGGGAGCGGACCTCGTGGGCTACGGCCCCGGCGTCGTGGAGCAGCTCGAGGTTCCGCCGCAGCATGAAGGCGACCGCCTCGAGGATGGCCCGCACGAAATGCTCGCGTCCGTGCCCGAGGGTGAACCCGAAGAAGACGCCGCGGGCCCGCGGTTCGTACTCCGGGCTGAACGCGCCCGACAGGTGCGGCAGCATCGTGAGGCCGTCCGATCCCGGGGGTGCGTTCAGCGCCAGCTCCGTCAGCAGGTCGTACGCGCTGCGGCCCTCCGCGGCGGCGCGGGCAACCTCCGGCTCCCCGAAGCGGTCGCGGAACCAGGTCAGCGCCATGCCACCGGTCGGGCAGACCGGGCAGTACAGGTACCGGCCGGGCGCCGAGTGGACGTAGACGGGGGTCGCGCCGGTGGGGTCCGCGCCGTGCCGGTCGATCGACGCCTGCAGCGTCAGTGCCCCGCCGGTGCTCTCCGAGACGATGCCGGGTGCCACGTTGCCGACGCCCACGGCCCCGGCCCCCTGGTCCATCCCGCCCGCCACGACGCGCACGCTGCTCGGGAGCCCGAGCGCCTCGGCCGCCTCACGTCGCAGCGTACCGACCGTCGCCCCAGGGGCCGCTAGCTCTCCCAGCCGGGCTGGGGTCAGCTCCAGCAGGTCGAGCATCGGCTGCCACCACGTCTGGTGCACGATGTCGTACAGGAGCGAGGTGCACTGCACGCCGCCTTCCGTCACGAAACGGCCGGTGAGGCGGTGGAGGAGGAAATCCTCGACGAGCAGGAACCGTGCCGCGCCCCGGTAGAGGGCCGGATCGTGTCGCTTCCACCAGAGCAGCTTGCACGCCGTCCAGGTCGGGACGATGGCTGGTACCCCGGTCGTCGCATACACCGTCGCGCGGTCGAAGCGTGCCGCCAGTTCGTGCGCCTCGTCCGACGCGCGATTGTCGAGCCAGACGATGGCCGGGGCGAGCGGCGCGCCGGTCCTCGAGACCGGGATCACGGTTTCGCCCTGGCTGGAGATCGCCAACGCCGCAACCTGCGCTGCCGGCACGCCCGCGTCCGCGAGCACCCGCCGCACTGCGGCCACGAGGGCCTTCCAGTAGACCTCCGGATCGACTTCGGCCCGCACCGGTTCGGGCGTCTGCAGCGCGTACTCTTCGCCCGCGGTGGCCAGCTGTCGACCAGCCTCGTCGAACAGACCCGCCTTGAGCGAGGTGGTCCCGGCGTCGATCCCGAGCAGCACGCCCATCAGGCCGGGATCGCCTCCGGAATGCCGTTGCGTACGGCGGCTTCGGCGGGCGCGATCCCGTCCTTCACGACCGCCCGCAGCGCCAGCAGGAAGCGCCCGGGGTCGCGGGCCTGGAGCACGTTCCGGCCGAAGACGACGCCGCGAGCTCCGGCGCGCGTGGCCGCTGCCGCGAGCTCCAGCGCGTCGCGCTCGCGCGGCAGCTTCCGCGAGCCGAGCGCCAAGACCGGCACGGGCGTGGCGGCCACGATCTCGGCGAACCGCTCGCCGGTGTAGAACGTCTTGACGAGATCGACGCCCAGTTCGGCGACGATGCGACAACCGATCGCGATCTGTTCGTGGCGCTCGTCGGGCGGGAGGTCCTCGTGGCCTGCCGGGTAGACCTCCCCGACGATCGGCACGCCCGCGACGCGTTTCTGGCTGACGGCCCGCGCGACGACCTCGACGTTCTCGGCGTCGACGGCCTCGGAGCCGGTCATGATCGACATCCCGACCAACACGATGTCGGCGCCGAGCGCGACCGCCTCGGCAGCCGAGAGCACCGGCACGCTGCGGCTTTCGTGGTAGTTCCACTGGGTCGCGTACTGCGTACCCCAGTTCAGCCGCACCATCATGGCCGGGGCGCCGCGGCGCGCGAACACGTCGCGCACGTGAGGTGCCATACCGGGACTGACGAGGATGGCGTCCGCCGTACCGAGGCTCCCGACGGCCCGTGGCAAGTCGTTGAAGCCGGGCCGCGGCCCGTTGTAGAGGCCGTGGTCGATCGCGACGACCACGCTGTTGCTGCCTCCGTCGAACAGCCGGGCCAAGCGGATCTCTGCGCCGCTACTCACACTGCTGCCTCCGTCCCGCCTCGGTCGCGCGCTTCAGGGCGTGCGACGTGCTGAATCATGTTCGGATTGCTGCTCGACATCGTACCAATAGTGTTGCGTTTGTCAAACCGGAAGGCCCCCAGCAGTGCCGGACGGGCTGCCAGTGAGGGCGGGCACGGGGCCATTGTGATCACTTATGTTTGGATTGACGTGCGGAGTTCGTTGCGGTAGTGTCACAGATGTGCACGTTCAGGATGCACGCAGACGCTCCTCGGCGGGCAGCTGTTCGTGGGGGACCACGGCCGGGTGCCAGAGGAGTGACGGCGGTGGCCCGGCGTGCCGTCGGGGGAGATTGGGGCACCACGCCGACGCGGCGTGGTGGGCCGGGTGCGCGGCGGCGGGCCGTGCGCGCACCGGTCGCAGGACGCGAGGATGCCTATGAGGTCGGACTGAACTGCTCTGCTGGCCGCTCCTGTCCGCGCGGGCGGGCAGGGACAGGGCCGAGGCATCGGCGCCCGCGTCCGACGGCGACACCGCTCAGTACCGCGTCCCGTGGTCCCGCCGGCGCGGCCTCGTGCCGCCGCTCCGCCTCGACGAGTCGTACCTCTACGCCGCAAAGGAGTCATCGGTGCTGGACCGCAAACCGACGTTCGTGGTGGCGGCGGTGCTTGTCGCAATGCTCGCCGCCTGCACTTCCACCCCCGCCGGCGCGACTGCGCCCGCGGGTGGGTCGGGTGGAGCGCTGGCGCCCGCCACGCTCACCCTGTGGCACAACTACGGGACGGAGGCGAACGCGACCGCGACCGCCAACCTCGTCAAGGCGTTCGAGGCGCTCCATCCCGAGATCAAGATCAACATCGTCAGCCAGCCCGCCGACAACTACTTCGACCTGTTGCAGGCCGCAGCCATTTCCAAGACGGGCCCCGATTTGGCGACCATGTGGACCGGGCTGTTCGCGCTCAAGTACAAGAGCTACCTGCAGCCGCTCAACAACCTGGTCCCGATGGCGGACCTCCTGAAGCTCAAGGGGATCGAGTACAGCTCGATCGACTTCAACCCCGACAAGGGCGTGCTGGTCGTGCCCCTCGAGGTGCAGTTCTACAACGGGTTCTACAACAAGGCGCTCTTCCAAAAGGCCGGCCTCGACCCGAACAACTTCCCCAAGACCTGGGACGAGCTCTTTGCCGCGTGCCAGAAGCTCAAGGCCGCGGGCATCCTTCCGTTCGTCTACGGCACGGGTGGCCAGGCGCTGGGTGGCGGCTTCTACCCGTGGTATGACGTCAGCTACCTGATGATGAAGTGGTCGCCCCAGGATTGGAAGAAGCTCTACGACGGCCAGCTGCCCTGGACTGACCCCGCCGTTGCCGCTCAGTTCGAGAAGTGGGTCTCGCTCTACAAGCAGGGCTACACGAACCAGGACGTCCTCTCGAACAGCGACTCGATCGCCCAGTTCGAGGCGGGCAAGGCGGCGATGACCATGGAGGGCACCTGGCAGATCGCCGAGTTCCAGCAGAAGATGGGCGACAATGTCGATGTGTTCATCCCGCCGTTCTCCGACACGCCGATCCATGGTGTGGTGGAGTACTCGGGCGACGGGTTCGCGATGACCTCGTACTCGCAGCACAAGCCCCAAGCGGCGGCCTTCCTTGCCTACCTGGCGTCCGATGCCGCACAGAAGATCGTGGCGGACTCGGGCCTGATCCCGGCCAAGGAAGGGTTCTCCACCAACAGCCGGATGGCGCAGGAGCTCCTCTCGTACGCCGCGACCAAGGGCTACACGCGCTATCCGATGATCGACAACGTCATCCAGCCGGAGGTCAGCGATCCCGTCGGGACGAAGATCCTGAATGCGATGTTCGCCGGTTCGATGTCGGTGCAGGATGCGCTGAACAACCTTCAGCAGGCGCTCATGCAACTGCCGCCGGATCGGCGCAGTACCGAGTACAAGTAGGCGTCGCAGACGGTGGGCCGGGGCGCGCTTCTGTGCGCCTCGACCCACCTTGCTTGCAGGTGTGAGGCGTGAGACAAGGCGTGACCATCGAGATGGCGGAGTCGCGGGCGGCGGACCGGAAAGCCGCACGCCGGACGGGCCGTCTCAAGCAGGCCGAGCGGCGTGCGGGGATCCTCTTCAGTCTCCCTGCGGTCATCCTCTATCTCGCCCTCTTGGCGCTGCCGATCATCCAGACGTTCTACTATAGTTTCACGTCGTGGGACGGGATCACCGCGACGTCGGTCGGGCTCGGCAACTACCAGCGCCTCTTCACCGATTCCACGTTCTGGCGGGTCGTCTTCAACAACGCGGCGCTGCTCGCATCGATCCCATTCGCGATCCTCATCCCGTTGCTGGTCGCCTTCCTACTCAACGAGCACGTGCCGGGGTGGCGGTTCTTCCGCTCGGTCTACTTTCTGCCGACCGCGATCTCGTGGGTCGTCATCGGCATGGTCGCGGTCCGTTTCTTTGCCGAACGAGGGATCCTCAACACGCTGCTGGCCGGCATCGGTTTCGGCGCCGTGCGCACCGATCTGCTGTCGCAGGAATACGGGGCTCTGCTGGCGGTCATCCTGACGTTCATCTGGTCGGTGTTCGGCACGAACACCATCATCTTCATCACCGGAATGGCGACACTCGACCGTGACGTCTACGAGGCCGCCCGGGTCGACGGCGCCGGAACGTGGGCGATGTTCCGCTATGTGACCATCCCACTGCTGATGCGGTTCATCCAGTTCGCCTTCGTCCTGACGCTGATCACCGGCTTCACGGCCCTGTTCAGCCTCATCTTCATCATGACGAGCGGTGGTCCCGGGTACGCCACGACCACGCTGGAATTCTTCGTCTACCAGACCGCGTTCTCCAACGGCGTGTTCGGGTACGCGGCGGCCATCGGCATGGTGCTGTTCGTGATCGTGTTCGCGATCAGCGTCGTGCAGATCCGGGTCCTGCAAGGGCACGGCGAATGAGGCCGCGGTCATGAGCCTATGGCGCCGTCTTTCGCGTGTCGCGACGTTCGTGACCCTCAGTGTGGTTGCGGTCGTGATGCTGTACCCGTTCTACTTCATGGCGGCGACGTCGTTCCGCTCGTACGACCAGTGGCTGGCCGGCTCCGGGTTCTCGCTCGACAGTTGGCTGGCCCTCTTCCAGGCGATCCCCGTCGTCCAGCAGCTCGTCAATTCCACGATCGTGACGGGCGCCGCGGTGCTGATCATCCTGTTCGTCAGCACCACCGCCGGGTTCGCCTTTGCCAAGCTGCCGTACCCGGGCTCTCCCGGCGTCTTCCTCGCGATCATCGCGGGCATGATGATCCCGATCCAGTCGATCATCATCCCCGAGTACGTCAACGTCAGCCACGCTGGGCTGATCAATCAGTATCCGGGCGCCATCCTCGTCTACGCCGCGCTGGGTGCGCCGCTCGGCACGTACCTGATGACGACCTATTTCCGGGGTGTGCCGAGTGAACTCGTCGAGGCCTCCCTCATGGACGGCGCTTCGTACTGGCAGATCTTCCTGCGGGTGATGCTGCCACTGGCGATCCCGGCCATCGTGACGGTCGCGGTGCTGCAGTTCATCGCGGTCTGGGACGACCTGCTGATCGGACTGCTCTTCCTGCAGACCCCCGACGTGCGTACCATCACGGTGGGCCTTGCGACGTTGCAGAGCGCGCGGATCATTCCCGTCCCGGTGCTAATGGCGGGCTCGCTCGTCAGTGCCCTTCCGGCGGTGATCGTCTACCTGCTCTTCCAGCGACAGCTGATCGCGGGCCTCACGATGGGGATGGGCAAGTGACCGCGCATGCAGACCTAGTCGGAGGCGCGCACGAGGTGACGGCACGGGAGCGGCGCGACCTGATCGCCCAGCTCCTCGAGGACCACGACCGTGTGTCGGTCGCCGAGCTTGCGGTGCGCTTCGGCGTCACCGACGTCTCGATCCGTCGCGACCTGATGATCCTCGAGGACGCGGGCCGGCTCCGTCGCATCCACGGCGGCGCCGTGGCGGCATCGGTCGGACGAGGTCCCGGTGCGTACGCGCTCAAGGCCCGCGAGCGCCGCGACGAGAAGGCGCGGATCGGTGCCGTCGCGGCGGGGCTGATCCGCGCCGGCGACGTGGTGGTGTTCGATTCGGGGTCGACCGTCGCCCAAGTCGCGGCCCATCTGCCCGCCTCGCTACGGCTCGGCAGCGCGATCACGGTAGTGACGAATTCGCTGCCGGTCATCCGCGAGGTCGCGGCGTGGGACAGCCCCCACCTGATCTGCCTGGGAGGGCTCTATCTGCCCGATTATCAGGCGCTGGTGGGTCCGCGCACCATCGCCGACCTGCGCGAGCTGTCGGCCGATCTCGTCTTCATCGGCTGCGATGGGTTGACCGTCGACACGGGCCTCACGACGCCCCATGTGCTCGTCGCGGAGGTCGGCGCAGTGATGGCCAGTCGCGCCCGGCGCGTGGTGGTCGTGGCGGACTCCAGCAAGGTGGGGCGGCGAGGGTTCACCCCGATCGTGCCGCTGAGCGCAGTCGGCGCCCTGGTCACGGACCGTGCGGCGGACCCGCTGGAGCTGCAGCGGGCGCGCCAGCTGGGCGTCGAGGTGATCCTGGCATGAGGCGAACGATCAGCACGGGGTGACCGCTGTGAGCCCGCGTCAGCCCGCGGTCGCGCCGGGGCTGGACAGCTCCAGTCGGGCGGCCGACGATGTGTCCATGCGCGACGCGACGCTGACGGTGTCGCCGAGAACGTGGCGTGGTCGCCGCGCGGCGCATCGGTGGGCCGATCGCCGGACGCACGCGGATCGGAACGGATAGCGTCGGAGAGGGTGCAGTCGTGGCAGTCACCAGCGGCGCTCGTGAACGGCGCGAAGAGATCGCGCGCCAGGTCGAGGAACAGGGCACGGTGTCGGTGGCCGAGCTGGCGGCCCGTTTCGGCGTGACCGACGTTTCGATCCGTCGCGACCTCGCGCTGCTCGAGGGGGTGGGGCGCCTGCGGCGGGTGCATGGAGGCGCCGTGGTGCCGGCGCAGGCCCCGGCCCGAACGGTCTACGCCGCAAAGGCCCGCGAGGCGCGCGAACAGAAGGCGCGGATCGGGGCGGCGGCGGCACAGCTGGTCAAGCGCGGCGACGTCGTCTTCTTCGACTCGGGGACGACGGTGGCGGCGGTGGCGGCGCGGATCCCCCCGGTATTGCGCGCCGGGAGCGCGATCACGGCTGTCACGCACTCCCTGCCGGTCGTGGAGGAGATCGGGGCGTGGCCCAACCCACACTTGATCTGTCTTGGTGGCCTGTACTTGCCGGACTTTCGCGCGCTGGTGGGGCCGCAGACGGTCGGCCATCTGCGGGAGCTCACAGCGGACATCGTCTTCGTGGGGTGTGACGGGCTGACCGTCGAGACCGGCCTCACCACGCCGCATGTCCTGGTCGCCGAAGTCGGCGCGGTGATGGCCGAGCGTGCCCGCCGCGTTGTGGCGGTCGCCGACGCGTCCAAACTGGGACGCCACGGCTTTACGCCGATCATTCCGCTCGCCGCGGTCCACGTGCTGATCACGGATGATGCGGCGGACCCGCAGCAGGTAGCCCAGGCCAGGGAGCTTGGGATCGAGGTGATCATCGCGTGACCGCGCGGCTGGTCCGAGACTGGGCGGTGCACGGGTTCCCGGCGTGGATCCTGGAAAACCGCGCGCTGCGCGTGGTGGTGGTCCCCGAACTCGGTGGCAAGGTCCTGGAGCTGGTGGACAAGGCCGCCGACCGCGACCTGCTGTGGCACAACCCCCGGACGCCGCCGCGGCGCGCGCCCTTCGGGGCGCACTTCGACGACTGGTGGTGTGGTGGTTGGGACGAGATCTTCCCGACCGGTGATATCGCCCCCCTGCACGGTGAACCACTGCCGTACATGGGCGAGATGTGGTCGGTGCCGTGGACGGTCCGAGAGGAGCCGGCGCCCGATGGCGCCGTGGCGATCACGACGACCGGGCACGCCACGATCGCGCCGGCCCGGCTCGAGCGACGCCTCGAGCTCCGCGGCGACGAGCCCGTCCTCCGTGCGAGCTATCGCCTGACGAACCTCGACCGGCGGCCGCTCCCGTTTCTGTGGGGGATCCATCCGGCGCTGGCGGTCTCGCCCGCGCACCGCATCGACGTGCCCGCGGGGCGCATGCTCGTCGGCGTCTCCTCGGACCCTTCGCTCGGGGCGGTCGGCCAGTCGTACGACTGGCCGTTCCTGCCCTCTGCCGCCCTGCCCGACGGACGCCGCGACATGCGTCAGGTTCCGCCACCCGACGCGCTCGTGTTCGGTGGGCATTGGGCGACCGACCTGCGGGAGGGCTGGCTGGCGCTGACGGACACTGCCAGCCGGCGGGGCCTGGTGATCGTCTTCCCTGCCGACGTCTTCCGGGTGGCGTGGCTCTGGCAGGTCTACGGCGGGTGGCGGGGCCACTACCACCTGGCGTTGGAGCCGTGGACCGGGTATCCCATGCGACTCGACGAAGCGATCGCGGCCGGCGCTGCACGAATCCTTGGGGCAGGGGAGACGCTGCAGGCGGAGGTCGCGTTCGTCGTCTACGAGGGACGGACGAGCGTCGAGCGGGTTACGCGGGAGGGCGGCCGCTTCGAGGTCGGCTGAGGAGGGCCATGGTCTGGCCGACTGCCGGGCCTGCTCACCGCTCGGGCGCGACGACGGCGGCGACGAGCAGCACCAGCCCGATCGCGACCACGCCATACGGCCAGGCCCGATCGGCGTCGATCGCCGGCACCGCCTGACGCACCAGCAAGTACGCTCCGATCAGCAGCAACACCAGGCCGGCGATCAGGCCGCCCCCGAGTCTGTGCCCGCTGGCGGCTTGCCACCCCCCGGCTCCCCAGGGCTCGCGCGCGCTGCGCTGGGCCTGCGGCGCCGTCGGTCGGATGGTGGGCGTACTGTCGTCGTCGGGCGCTCCGGGGCCCGGTCCCGGACGTCTCGTCATCTTCTGTCTCCCTGGTGACGTGCGCGCCGCGGTCGTGCTTGCGGCCCGCGGGCGCCTCCGGTAGCATTGGAAAAACCCCGGAGGACGATCGACCCATGGCGAAGTATGTCTTTGTGACCGGAGGCGTGACCTCATCGCTCGGCAAAGGCATCACCGCCGCCAGTATCGGCCGGCTGCTCAAGAGCCGTGGCCTCTCGGTCTCGATCCTCAAGCTCGACCCGTACATCAACGTGGACCCCGGCACCATGTCGCCGTACCAGCATGGCGAGGTCTTCGTGACGGACGATGGCGCTGAGACCGACCTCGACCTGGGTCACTACGAGCGCTTCATCGACGAGAACCTGACCCAACTCAGCAACGTCACCACGGGCCGCATCTACCAGGCGGTCATCGCCAAGGAGCGCCGCGGCGATTACTTGGGCGGCACCGTCCAAGTCATTCCGCACATCACCAACGAGATCAAGGAGCGCATCCAGCGCGTGGCGCGCGACGGTCGGGCGGACGTCGTGATCGTCGAGGTGGGTGGCACGGTCGGCGACATCGAGTCGCTCCCGTTCCTCGAAGCGATTCGGCAGATGCGCAACGACGTGGGGCGCACCAACGTGCTGTACGTCCACGTCACGCTCCTCCCGGCCCTTGCCGCGACGGGCGAGCTCAAGACGAAGCCCACGCAGCACTCGGTCAAGGAGCTGCGCGGCATCGGGATTCAGCCCGACGTGATCGTGCTGCGCTCCGATCTGCCGGCGCCCGACGAACTGCGCGACAAGATCGCGCTCTTCTGCGACGTGCCCGCGGCGGCCGTCATCCCAGCCACGACCGCCGACACGATCTACGAGGTGCCACTGCAGTTCGAGGCGGCTGGCCTCGGCGACCTGGTGGTCGGCGCGCTCGGCCTGGCCGAGCGAGCACGCCCGGCCGACCTGGCCGCCTGGCGTGCGCTGGTCGAGCGCATCAAGCGCCCCAAGGCGGAGCTCGAGGTGGCCCTCGTCGGCAAATACATCGCGCTGCCCGACGCCTACCTTTCGGTGACGGAGGCGTTGCGCCACGCGGGCTGGGCCCACGAACGGTCGATCCGCGTGCGCTGGGTCGATTCGGAGGAGCTGACCCCCGAGACCGTCGACGAGCGGTTGGCCGGCGTCGCGGGCGTGCTGGTCCCGGGCGGGTTCGGGCACCGCGGGATCGAGGGCAAGATCGTCGCGGCCCGCTACGCCCGGGAACACGGCACACCCTACCTGGGGCTCTGCCTTGGGCTGCAGTGCGCCGTGATCGAGTTCGCACGCGATGTGCTCGGGTTGCACGAGGCGAACTCCACCGAGTTCGATCTCTTCACGCCCGATCCCGTGATCGACTTCATGCCGGACCAGCGCGACATGGAGGACAAGGGCGGCACGATGCGGCTGGGCCTCTATCCCGCACGGCTCGCGCCCGGCTCGAAGGCCGCGGCGGCGTACGGGAGCGAGGTGATCTACGAGCGGCACCGCCACCGCTTCGAGGTGAACAACGCTTATCGGCAGGAGCTCGAGCGGGCCGGCATGGTCCTCTCGGGGCAGTCCCCCGATGGGCGCCTCGTGGAGATCATCGAGCTGCGCGATCATCCCTGGTTCGTGGCGAGCCAATTCCATCCCGAGTTCAAGAGCAGGCCGGACCGGCCACACCCCATCTTCAGCGCCTACGTCGCCGCCTGCATCGCCACGAGCGAGGCCGAGCGCGCTGGCGCCCCGGAGGTCGCGGTCCGGCTCGGCTGACCCAGGTGCGCCGCCCGCGCGGCGGATGCGGCGGGTGCTGACCGCGCGCGACGAGGCGCGCGCGAGAAGGAGACAGACGTGAAACTGTTCATCGACACGGCGGACATCGACGAGATCCGGACGATCGCCCGCTGGGGCGTTCTCGACGGCGTGACCACCAACCCGTCCCTGTTCGCGAAGACGAGCGGGATGACGTACGACGAGGTCCTCACGGAGATCTGCAAGATCACCAGCGGCCCGGTGAGTGCCGAGGTCGTCGCCGAAGACGTGGAGGGCATGCTCCGCGAAGGCCGTCATTTCGCGAAGCTCGCCGACAACATCTACGTGAAGGTGCCCATGAGCGAGACCGGCCTCGAGGCGCTCGCGCGCTTCCGGGCCGAGGGGATCAAGACGAACTGCACGTTGATCTTTTCGGCGAATCAGGGGTTGCTGGCCGCGAAGGCCGGGGCGAACCTACTTTCTCCCTTCGTAGGCCGTCTCGACGACATCAACCAGGACGGCATGATCGTCATTCGCGAACTGGTTTCGATCGTCGAGATCCACGAACTCGAGAGCGAGGTGCTGGCGGCCTCGATCCGCCATCCGCTGCACGTGACGCAGGCGGCTCTGGCGGGCGCGCACATCGCGACGGTGCCGTTCAAGGTGTTCCAACAGATGGTCCATCACCCGCTGACCGAGGCCGGTATCGCGCAGTTCCGCAGGGACTGGGAGAAAGCGCGTGCGGCACTCGAACAGGCGGCTGCCGAGCGGGCGGTCGCCGGGGCCGCGGGGTCGCGCGCTGGGTCCTGACGCACAGGCGGGGGAGACCACGCCTGAGGGACGGGTGGGGGAGACCACGCCGGCTGAGCGGCGGCTGCCAACGCGGACACCGACGCTCGCCGGTGGGCGCCTGCCTGCGCCGCTGCTGATTCTGGTCGCGGCGGTCTCGGTACAGGTCGGTGCGGGCCTGGCGGTCCGCATGATCGACCGAGCCGGGCCGCTCGTGGCCGTCTGGCTGCGCCTGGCATTTGGCGCGCTGATGTTGGCTATCGCCCGTCCCGCCTGGCGGTCGCGGCCGGGGCGCAACGCGTGGCGGGCGGCGATCCTCTTCGGGGCCGTGCTGGCGGCGATGAACGCCTCGTTCTACGTCGCCATCAGCCGGATCCCGCTGGGGGTCGCCGTCACCCTCGAGTTCTGGGGGCCGTTGGCCGTCGCCGTCTTGAGCTCGCGGCGGCCGCTCGACCTGCTCTGGGCCGCGCTCGCGGCCGCCGGCATCCTGACGCTCGCTGGCGGTCGGCTGGCGACCGACGACGTCGTCGGGGTGGCCTTCGCGCTCGCCGCCGGATCGTTCTGGATCGTGTACATCCTGCAGGGCACGCGGCTCGGTGCGGCCTGGCCGGATGGGCGCGGCCTCGGCGCCGCCATGGTCGTGGGCGCGGGGCTGCTGGCGGTGCCGGCGCTCGCGAGCGGGAGCAGCGGGCTGGTCGATCCATGGGTGTTGGGCGCCGGGGTGGTGGTTGCGCTCTTCAGCAGCGTGATTCCCTACACGCTGGAGCTGGCGGCGCTCCGCAGGCTGTCGGCCGGCGCGTACGGCGTGCTGACCAGCCTGGACCCCGCCGTGGCGGCGCTGGTGGGGCTCGCGTTTCTCGGGCAGGAACTGGACGCGGCCGATCTGATCGCCATCGCCTGCGTGGTCGTGGCCAGCGCCGGCGCGAGCCTCGAGACAAGGGGCCGGCGTCAGGCAGGTGTGCCGGAGGAGTCGCTGGTGGTGGCGGACTGAGTCGGTGGTCCGCGGCCTCGGTGCCGGTTTTCGCGCCGCGGCCCACAGGGCCATGTCCGGCCTGCAGTCCGTGCC
>JAJYNJ010000096.1:25293-26867 GCA_021786385.1 Chloroflexota bacterium | reverse complement strand
CCATCGGCGGAATCCAGGAACTCTCGCAGGAGCCCGCTGATCACCGCAAAGACACGCGGGCTCTCATCGTCGCGGTACAGGAGCGCGCCCGCCGAGACCGTGATCCGGATCGCCTCGGCGAGGAGCCGCTCCCTCGCCCCGGTCGGCAGCGCTTGAAGGAAGCCTTCCGACACTCCAGCGCGAGCACGTTCGCCGCCCACCGAACCCGGCCCTGCCATCGACCACCGCCGCCGTCTTGTGTCGTCTCGCCCCCCATTGTAGGAGCCCGATCCGCGAACCGGCCGCTCTCCCGGATTCCGCGACCCGCATGGGCCTGGGCTGTCCGAACGCCCCTGCGTGGCGGGCTCGTGCTTCGCCTGCGCGGTGACCTTTGTCCTCCGTATCGCGCATCGATGTCCTTGCGCCGTCCACCGGCCACGCCATCCTGGACAGGTCGAGATGGACCGCGGAGACGCCGCAGATCCCGCGACCGACCGTTCAGCGGAAGGACCATGCGATGAAGCACATCGAGTACCGCGTCGAGCAGATGCCATTCCAGGAGCACCCCGCGGCGCACATCAGCGAGCTGCTGGAGCGGCTCAATGAGCTCGGCAAGCAAGGCTGGCAGGTCGTGAGCGTGGACCTCACGTACCACCCCTCGTACTCGCCCGCGGCACAGCCAGGGATCCCATTGCCTGTGCTCCTAGAGCGCGAGGTGACCGACTAGCGGAACGGCTCCGGCGTGCCGGCGGCCGCCCCGCAGGTCCGACGTCCGATCCCGTTACGCGGAGCCGGCCTCACTGGGCGACCCGAGCGCGCTGGCAGCCGCTGGACGGGGCCGGGGCGCGCGGTCCACGCCGGACGCCCCGGACGCGCCCGGTGCATTGGCCGCCTCGGGGGGCTCGGGCGCCGGGGACGCGCCAGCGGACCACGCGCCAAGATCCAGCGTCGCGGCCCAGTCGGCGGTCGCCATCAGTTCCGGCCGATGTGTGATCACGATCACCGTCCGACCGGCGGTCGCGGCGAGCAGATCGGCGGTCAGCGCGGCGGCCGTCGCCTGGTCCAGGTGCTCGGTCGGCTCGTCGAACACGAGCACCGGCGCATCGGCCAGCAGCGCGCGCGCCAGCGCCAACCGTTGCACCTGGCCGGCGGAGAGCTGGGCGCCGTGCTCCCCGACCAGCGTCTCGACGCCCCGCGGCAGCGACTCGATCCAAGGCCACAGCTGAGCTGCCCGTAGCGCCTCGGCCAGCTCGGCCTCCGTGGCGCCCGGCCGCGCCAGCCGAACGTTCTCCGCAATCGACGTGTCGAAGATGTGCGGGTCCTGGTCGCAGAGGCGGATCACACGTCGTACGTCGTCACCGGCAAGCTGCGTCAGCTCGACCGCGCCCTCGGAGCCGACGATCTCCACTGTCCCGGCCCACGGGTCGAGGAAGCGCAACAGGACCGCCGCGAAGGTGCTCTTGCCCGACCCACTCGGCCCGGTCACCAACGCCCGCTGGCCTGCCGCAACGTCCAGGTCGAGGCCGCGCAGGACGTCGGGCGCGTCTGGTCGGTAGCGGGCCCGCAGGCCCCGCACGCGCAGTCCGTACGGACCG
>JAJYNJ010000096.1:0-24759 GCA_021786385.1 Chloroflexota bacterium | reverse complement strand
GCCCAGAGCAGCGCCACAGCACCGGCAGCCACCAGGACGGCCGAGGCGTAGGGCAGCAGCACCCGAAGCCACAGGTCCGCCAGACCGTCGACGTCGGCCACTAGGCGCGCCAGCAGATCGCCCGAGTGGAACGCCCCCAATCCCGCGGGCGCGAGGCGCTCCAACCGCGCGTAGGCGTCGGTCCGCAGGTCGCCGAGGATGCGGAAGGCGGCATCGTGCGCCGCCAGACGTTCGGCGTAGCGCAGCACCCCCCGGCCGACGCCGAACGCGCGCACCGCGGTGATCGCGACCATCAGGTACAGGACCGGCGGCTGCTGGGCCGCGCGGGCGATCAGCCACGCGGACGTCGCCGTCAGTCCGACCGCAGCGCCCCCGGCCCCGACGCCCGCGAGGACCGCGAGCAACAGCCGCGGCGCGACTGGGCGCCCGAGTCGGACGATCCGCAGCAGGGGTCTCACGCTGCCCTCATGCCGCCAGCGCACGCCCGGCGACCGTGACGACCCTGTCGGCGACGGCCAGGGCCGCCGGTCGGTGGGCCACCAGGACGACCGCCACGCCGCGCCGACGGGCCGCGTCGCGTACGGTCGACAGCACGGCGAGCTCCGCGTCCGCATCGAGCCCCGCTGTCGGCTCGTCGAGCAGCAGCAGCGCGGCATCGCGGAGCAGCGCACGAGCCACCCCCAGGCGTCGGCGCTGGCCGCTCGAAAGGCCCAGGCCGCGTTCGCCGAGCGGCATCGCCGGATCGACGTCGCCGAGACCCGCCGCCCGGAGCGCCTCGCGTACCGCGGCGGCGGAGGCCTCGGGCGCGGCAAGCCGCGCGTTGTCGGCCACGGACCCGGCGAAGAGGAAGGGCTGCTGCGGCACCCAAGCCACCTGGCGCCGCCAGGCTTCGCCGTCCAGCTCGTGCACGGCCGCGTGCGACCCGTCGCCGCCGACGACCACGACGCGGCCGCTGTCGGGCACGCGCAGACCGAGGATCACCTGCAGCAGCGTGGTCTTCCCGGCGCCGCTCGGTCCGGCGAGCGCCACGATCTCCCCGGGCCGCACCGCGAAGGAGACTGCCTCGGGCGCGGCGACTGCGCGGTCCGGATGCTCGACCGTCACGCCCTCCACGCGCAGCTCGCCGGCGCGCAGATCGGGCACCGCGAGCCGCGTTCCGTGCACTGCCGGGCGCGCCTCGATGATCGCGAACGCCGCTTCGGCAGCCGCGAGCCCTTCTTCGCTGGCGTGGTAATTCGCGCCGAGCTGGCGCAGCGGGAGGTACGCCTCCGGAGCAAGGATCAGCACGAAGAGGCCGCGCGTCAGGTCCATCTGCCCCGCTACCAGCCGCAGCCCCACCTCGACCGCGACGAGCGCCACGGAGAGCGTGGCCGCGAGTTCGAGGACGAAGGCCGAGAGGAACGCCACGCGCAGGGTGGCGAGCGTCTCTCGGCGGTAGTCGTCCGTCACACGCCGCAGCGTCGCGAGCTGCGCGTGCGCCCGCCCGTAGACCTTGAGCGTGGGGAGGCCGGCTGCGACGTCGAGGAAGTGGTGGGCGAGCCGCGCCAGGGCCGTCCAGCGCCGGCGACGACGCGTCGCCGTGGCCTTGCCGATCAGGACCATGAAGACGGGGATGAGGGGCACGGTGAGCGCCACCGTGAGCGCAGCGACCGGATCGACCACGAGGAGGCTCGCCACGACCGCGAGCGGGACGATGCCCGCTAGGGCCAGCTGCGGTAGGTACCGGGCGAAGTAGGCGTCGAGGGCGTCCAGGCCCCGCGTCACCAACGTGACGACCTCACCGCTGTGCGCCTCCGAGGTCCAGCGCGGCCCGAGGCTGACCGCCTGCTCGAGCACTCGCCGTCGCAGGCTCGACTTCACCGCAGCGGAGACGCGGTGTGCGGTGAACTCCTGACCCCACGCCACCGCCGCACGCCCGGCGAGCACGACGACGAGGGCCGCGAGCGGCACACCGAGCGCGCGGAGCCCCGCGCCGCGCAGGAAGGCCGCGTCGATCGTCTGCGCCAGCAGCGCCGCCTGGGCGATCGCGAGCGCCGCGGTCAGCAGGCCGAGCGCGACCGCCGCGGCGAGCAGGAACGCGGTCGCGCGGGCGTACTTGAGGAGGCGCGGGTCAAGTGCCTTCACAGGCCGGGGCGGCCGGCCCTCGTTCCCCGGCGCACGACCGGCTGAGCCGTCGCCGCCCGCCCCGTCGCCGCCGGTGCGTGCGCCATCAATAGCCTTCGTCCGCCGGGATCTGCTCGACGGCCACCCGGCGGCGGAAGACCCAGTAGGTCCAGCCCTGGTAGATCAGGACGAGCGGCGTGAAGACGACGGCCACCCAGGTCATGATCGTGAGTGTATACGGCGTGGACGCCGCGTTCGTCGTCGTCAGGCCGTACGCCACGTCCAGCGTCGAGGGCATCACATTCGGGAAGAGGCCCACGAAGAGCGACGCTACCGCGACGGCGATCGTCACCGCGCTGCCGACGAAGGCCCACCCTTCGCGCCCCACGCGGTTGGCGAGCAGGGCCCCGACCAGGGCGACGGCCGCGACCACCGACAGCGCCAGCGAGGCCGGCCCGCCGCGGATCGTCTGGGTCCAGGCCAGGAAGAGGACCGCCACGACCGCCGCGGCCAGGCCCAGGCGCCCGGCCCACGCGTTGGCCCGTCGGCGCAAGTCACCGGTCGTCTTCAACGCGAGGAAGACGGCGCCGTGGGTGAGAAAGAGCGCGAGGAGCGTCAACCCACCCAGCAATCCGTACGGATTGAGCAGGGTGAAGAGATCGCCCGTGAACTGGTGCCGCGCATCGATAGGGACGCCCTGCACGATGTTGGCGAACGCGACGCCCCAGAGGAACGCCGGCAGGAGCGAGCCCCCGAAGATGGCGAGATCCCAGCGCGACCGCCACGCGGGGTCGGGGCGCTTGCTGCGGAACTCGAAGGCGACGCCGCGCACGATGAGCGCCACCAGGATCAGGAAGAGCGCCAGGTAGAAGCCGCTGAAGAGGGTCGCGTACCACTCGGGGAAGGCCGCGAACGTGGCGCCGCCGGCGACCAGCACCCAGACCTCGTTGCCGTCCCAGACGGGCCCGATCGTGTTGATCAGCGCCCGCCGCTCACGGTCGCCGCGGCCCAGGAACGGCAGCAGGATGCCGACCCCGAAGTCGAAGCCCTCGAGCACGAAATACCCGATCCAGAGGATCGCGATGAGCGCGAACCAGATCGTCGTCAGTTCCATGACCGGCTCCCCTTCAGTAGCTGAAGGCCACGGGGCGATCGACCTCGTCCCCGGCCCCGGCGGCAGGCGTCTCCGGCAGGCCCGCCCGGATGCGACGGAAGAGGAGGCCGACCTCGACGGCCGCCAGCGCGCCGTAGAGGAGCGTGAACCCCACGACGCTGATCAGCACCTCGGCCGCGGAGGTGGTGGGGGAGACGCCGGCCGAGGTCTGCATCAGGCCGAAGACCAGCCAGGGTTGGCGCCCCATCTCGGTGAAGAGCCAGCCGAGCGAGTTGGCCGCGAGCGGCAGGAGTGGCAGGATCACCGCCACCGCCATCACCCAACGCCCGATCGGCAGCCCCCGCCGGCGCACCGCCCACAGGATCCAGACCGCGCCGAGGGCGGCGAGCGCGCCCATCCCGATCATGAGCCGGAACGACCAGTAGGTGAGCGGCACGTACGGCACGTAATCGCCGGGCCCATACGTCGCCTGGTACCCCGCCTGCAGGTCGTTGATCCCTTCCACCTTACCGTCGAGGCTGCCCGTGGCCAGGAACGAGAGGACGTTCGGGATGCGCAGCGAGAAGAGCTCGGTGCGGCCGTCGAGCGAGCCGATGGTGAAGATCGAGAAGGACGCCGGCTGTTCCGTCTGATAGAGCGCCTCGGCCGCGGCCATCTTCATCGGCTGCACGTTGGTCATGACTTTCGCCTGTTGGTCGCCGGTCACCAGCACGAGCAGCGCAGCCACCAGCACGGTCCAGGCCCCGACGCGGGCCGCCGTCCGGAAGGCGTCCGCGTCGAGATCGGGGTGACGCCAGAGGCGCCAGAGGGCGACGCCGGCGACGAACGCTCCGGCCGTCAGGAAGGCGGCGACGATGGTGTGGGGGAACGTGATCACGGCTACCGGGTTCGTGAGCACGGCGAGGAAGTCGGTCTGCTCCGCACGGCCTACGCTGGCGTTGAGCTGATAGCCGACCGGATGTTGCATCCACGCGTTGGCGGCCAGGATGAAGAACGCCGACAGGACCGTCCCGATCGCCGCGATCCAGATCGTCGCGAGGTGCACCCGCTTCGGGAGTCGATCCCACCCAAAGATCCAGAGGCCTAGGAAGGTCGACTCGAGGAAGAACGCAAGCAGCCCCTCGATGGCCAGGGGCGCCCCGAAGATGTCGCCGACGAAGCGACTGTAGGCGCTCCAGTTCATGCCGAACTGGAACTCCTGGACGATGCCCGTCACGACGCCCAGGGCGAAGTTGATCAGGAAGAGTTCGCCATAGAAGCGGGTGAGCCGCAAGTAGCGCGGGTTGTCCGTGCGCACCCAGGCCGTCTGGAAACCAGCCACGAGAAAGGCGAGGCCGATCGTGAGTGGGACGAACAGGAAGTGGTAGACGGTGGTGATGCCGAACTGCCACCGGGCGAGTTCGAGAGCGCTCATCGCCCGCTGCCTCCTCCCTTTCCGGGTCTTCCCTCCTGCCGCCGGCCCGGGGTCGACGGAGGACCTGACCGGTCGAATTGTATGGGCGCTGGCGCGATGCGATCCACTGGCGCGATGCGATCCATTGGGCGGCTCTGCTCCCTGGTGCGACGGTCGACGCTCCCGATGGGACGCTCTGGGCGTGGAAGGTAGGAGCCCGGCACTGCCATTTCATGGTGCAGGTGCACCATATCGCGACCAAGATCGGCGGTGCCCACGGACGACGGTCGGGCGGCGATCGCCGCCTGCGTCCCCTGCCGACGACCTACACGAGGCCGCTGCGCATCCCGAGCAGCACCATCTCCAGGCGGTTGCGCGCCCCGAGCTTCCCCTGCACGTTGGCGACGTGGTTGCGCGCGGTGAAGACGCTGATCGCAAGCGCCTCAGCGACCTCATCGATCGTCGATCCCTGGGCAACCATGCGCAGGACCTCGAGTTCGCGCCGCGTGAGCGTCTCGACGGCGGGCTCGCCCCCCGACCGGTGCGCCACGCGCTCCACCGTGCTCAGGCGTTCGCCGACCCGTGCGCCCCGGACCTCGCGGAACAGGTGCAGGACGTGGAACCCGCCGCCGGGCTGCTCGAGGACGAGGACGCTGAAGGAGAGCAGCTTCGCCGACCCATCGCGCGCGCGTGCCATCACCTCGTACGCGGCGGTTCCACGCCCCCGGCGCGCGTTCGTCGTGACGGGGCAGCCGCGGCGGCAGACGGGGTGGCCGTCGGGTTCGCGACCCATCAGGGCGAGGTAGCAGGGCTGGTTGACGACCTCTTCCGGCGAGAAGCCGAGCATGCGCTGCGCCGAGCTCGACCAAGTCACGACGCGCTGGCGCTCATCGGTCACGAAGAGTCCGTCGGCGGTCGCGATCCGTCCGAACCACGGCTCCTCGACGATGGCGGTGTCGTGGATCGGGAGGCGAGCTTCGAGCGGACACGCGTCGCACTCCGCCCGCTCCGCGATCCGCTGTCTGGCGTGCCCTGTCCTCGTCGTGGCCATCGTCGTGTATGGGCTCTCTTGCGTGCGCGTCGCGCCGGTTCCAGCGATCCCCGCGACGGCCGCGCGCACCGCCTGAACGGCCAGCGGCCACCCCGTTGCCAGCTGGGGCCGCGGAGCTCAGGCTGAACCCGGAGGCGCCGTTCGGGAAGGGACCAACGGTGCAACGGCGGGGATGCCGGATGGCCCGTGACCGATGCCTCCCGGGGCGGCGGCCGCACAGGACCTGCGCCGAGCCGGACCGCTACGCGAGACTCGGCAGGTCGGGTACCTCTTCTGCATCCGCGCGGCGGAAGACCGGGATGATCTCGAGCGGCACCGCGCGGGTCACTCTCCGGCCGCCCTCGACGGCTGCGCCGGTCCACAGATCGACCCACCGGCCCGCCGGCAAGTAGACCTCCCAGTCGGTCGCGCCCGGCTCGACGACCGGCGCCACGAGCAGCGCGTCGCCCAGCAGGTACTGGTACGGAACATCCCAGATCTGCGGGTCGGCGGGCCACTCGAAGCAGAGGGCACGCATGAGCGGCCGACTGGTCGCCACCGCCCGGCGCGCCTGGTCCGCGAGATACGGGACGAGCCGTTCCCGGATCTGCGCGAAGCGCCGGAAGGTCGGCAGCACGCGCGGGTCACTGGTCCGCTCGGCGATGTTCCAGGGGGTCCGATCCCGCGAGGGCCGGCGGTGTCGATTGAACTCCGAATGGTACTGCATGATCGGACAGAACGCCGCCATCGCTGCGGCCCGCAGGTACAGCTCCGCAGACGGGATCTCCCCGGAGAAACCCGCGAGGTCCCAGCCCCAGAAGAAGATCCCCGATGCGCCCGCGGTGAGACCGGCCGTGATCGCGGCCCGGAAGGCCGCCCACGTCGAGTCTTCGTCGCCGGCCCAGTGCAGCGGAACGGCACCCGCCCCGGTGAACCCGGCACGGCTGAACGTGACCGGCCGGCGGCCACAGGAGCGGAGCAGCTCGTGATACGCGGCGGCGTAGTGCAGCGGATAGCGGTTGTTGGTCTCGGCGCCGCGTGTCCCGTCCGCGTAGCGCAGCCCGTCGCCCCAGGCGTGCTCCCCGCCGTCGGTCTTGAACCCGTCGATGCCGACCTCCTCGACCAAGTAGCGGCGCTTCTCGAGCCACCAACGCTTCGCGTCCGGGTTGGTCCAGTCAGGGAGGAGGGCCCCCGGGAACCACCAGCCACGATTGCGGTACGGTCGCCCGTCCGCCTCGCGCACCGCGTACCCGCGCGCGACCATGGTGTCCCGGTCGGCGCGAGCCTGGCCCTGCGGCGCTGGGTGTGCCTTGAGCAGCGGCACCTGCCAGAGGAGCACGCGGATCCCCCGAGTGTGGAGCCAGTCGACGAGCCCCTTAGGGTCCGGCCAGGCGCCGTCGGGCGGAAACGCGAAGTCGGCGAGCCGGTGCGGCGCGCCGTCGGGATGGACCGCGTAGCGGGCGTCGCGAAAGGCGACGAACGTCGTCTCGTCGCTCCAGGCCTCGATCACGACGACCCCAACCGGGATCCCCTCGGCGAGGCTGCGCTCGACCTCGGCCCGCACCCGTGCCTGCGTATCCCACTCGTTGCCGCTCATCCACAGGTGGTAGACCCAGGCGGGCGGGAGCGTCGGACGGCCGATCTCGGCGAGGAACGCCGCCAGGACGTCCGCGGGCGTGCCGGCGTAGAGGGCCAGCTCGACGGTCGGATCCAGGTCGGCCGGGTCCAGGGCCACCTCGATCCAGAGCCGCTCGGGATCGGTCGCCCCGACGTCGTACCAGGTGCGCCGACTCGTCCGGAGATGGAGGCCCCAGCCGGGTGAGCCGTCGCCGGGCACGACGATCGCGAACGGCACCGGCAGGTACGTTCGGTTGCCCTGGCCCTTGTACTGCTCGAAGACGGTCGCATCGAGGCGACGCCCCGCCTGATCGAGATGGTCGAAGCGTTCACCGAAACCGACCACGTGGGCACCGCGCTCCAGGCGCAAGGCGAACCGGAGACGGAGCGGACCCGCGTCAGCGCAGAGCCAGGCGACGCTCCCCGGGACCAGCCGGTCAGTCTCGGGTACGGCTGTGACGGCTCCCGCGGAGCTCGCCGGCCGGTCCCCTCCCGTCTGGTCACCCGCGCCGCCAGCGGCGGTCACCACGAGCCGGCCTGCGTCAGCCCGCCACCCCGCGACGGTGAACTCGAAGCGGCGGCTCCGCCAGCCACCCTCGGCGATGAAGGCGTAGCGGACCCGTGTGCCTGCTGGCAACGGTGCGAGCCGCACGACCCACGCAGCGCGGGCCAGAGCAGGGGCGCGGCTGGCGGCCGCGGAGAGATGGCCGTCCCTCGGCTGCAACGCCTCGTCCGATGCGGCGGGCTCGTCCGCCACCAGCTCGTCCGCCACCAGCTCGTCTGTCACCAACTCGGCGGGGAGCCGCTCCGTCCGCCCGCCGATCTGCAGCTCGACCGCCAGCCCCGCGATCGACCACGGGGTCGTCGCGCGCAGCTCGATCGGTTCGCCGACGACCGGGTCGACCGGGACCCGCTGGTCGGGCTCGAGCCGGTAGGGATGGCCGAGCCCGCGCGGGCGGTGGCGGATCACCGGGATCCGACTGGCGCGTTGACGACCCCGAGCTCGAGCGACAGCGTCAAGTACATGGCGTGCGACCAGAGGAGCGGGGTCGCGACCGGCCCCCAGCGTCGTTCCCACTCGGCGAGCCGCTCGGGCGCGAGCAGGTGCTCGGGGACCTGCTCCGGCAGCTCGCCGTCGGGCGTGGCACGCTCGGCGATCCAGGCGAGTCGGGCCCGCGCGTCGTCAGTCCGCCCGACCTCGGCGTCGTACCAGCCGAGCAACCCGCCGAGGAGCAGCCACTCGCCGCCGCCGTAGTACGTGTCGTCGGCGTAGCGGTGCACGCCGCCGTCATCGACGAGCTCGTCCTCGACCGCCCGGACGGTCGCGGTCATCAGCGGGTCCTCGGGGGCTAGGAGACGGAAGGGGGTCGCCGCCGCCACGAGGCTGGCGTCGACCGCGTCGCCGCCGAGCCACTTCGGTAGGCGGCCGAGCCGCTCCGCGTCGGCCACGACCGTGCGCCGGATCTCGGCTGCAACGTCCGCCAGCTCGGCGCGCAGGTTGGCCGGGCACGCATCCCAACCCGCCGCGGCGACCAGTCCGCCGTAGAGCGCCGCAAGGGTCGAAGTGTGCCGGTGATCGGGATGCTCCTCCCACCAGTCGTAGCTCGGGTGGTCCCAGAAGGCGGCGATGTAGCGCGCGGAGAGCACCGCCCCCGCCAGAAACGGTTCCACCGGCCGCCCATGCCGGCGGCGGTGCGCATCGAGCGCCCAGAGCCAGGCGCCGTAGCCGTCGAGCTGAAAGTCCGTCCATTCCTCGCCCGACTCCTCGCCGTCTAGTGTGTACCGGGCGTGCAGGAACTCGGCCGCGTCGATGGCCTCGCCGGCCTGCTGCCGCGCGATGAGCGCGTCGATCCGCGCCTCCCGGGCAGAGAGCACGCGGCTGCACCATGCGAAGAAGGCCTCGGCCGACGCGATCTGGCCGGCACGACTCATCGCGTCGGCGATGAACGCGCCGTCGCGGAGCCAGCTGTAGCGGTAGACGGGAAAGTTGGGCGAGGCGAGGTAGGCACCCGAGGGCGCCTGGTTGGCGCGGATGATCTGGACGCTGCGGTGGGCGAGAGCGAGGAGGCGTCCAGCGCCCGCCGGCGAGGCCCCTTGGCTGCCTTGTTCCGGGCGACTGCGTTGCTCCGGGCGCGACCCGACTGGCACTCTCTGCCCTTCCTTTACTCGAGCCACCGCCTAGCCTTTCACGGCCCCACGGGTCAGCCCGGTGATCATCAGGCGCTGGAAGAGCACCACCAGGACCACGAGCGGCAGGACCGCGATGACCGACCCAGCGAAGATCGTGCCCCAGGGCACCACGAACTGGCCGCCGAAGAGCGCGATGCCCACCGGCAACGTGCGCATCGTGTCCGAGCTGTTGAAGGTCAGCGCAAAGAGGAACTCGGTCCAGCATGCGATGAACACGAGGATGGCCGCGCTGGCCAGTCCGGGTCCTGCGAGTGGCAGCACGACGCGACCCAGCACGGTCATAACGCCTGCTCCGTCGACCTCGGCGGCTTCCTCGAGCTCGCGCGGGATCTCCTGAAAGAACGTCGTCAGAATCCAGATGGTCAGGGGGAGGTTGAACGCGGTATAGGGGAAGACGAGGGCCTGGTAGGTGTTGAGCCATCCGAGCGCGCGCAGCATTGAAAAGAGGGGCAGCAAAACCGCCAGCGAGGGGAACATGGTCAGCCCAAGGATCCCGATGAGCAGCACCTGCCGGCCCGGAAGGCGCAATCGGGCGAGCGCGTACGCGGCCGGACTCCCGACGAGGAGGGTCAACGCGGTGCTCGCCGTCGAGACGATCAGGCTGTTGCGCAGGTACCCGGCGAAGCCCTGGGTTGCAAACGCGTCGCGATAGTTGGACAACGTCGGCGTCGCGGGGAACCAGTGAGGAGGCCAGTCGGCGATGTCGACCGGCGGCGTCAACGACGCGGCGACCATCCAGTAGAGGGGCGCCAGGAGAACGACGAGAATCCCGAGAAGGAGCGCGGCACGCCACGCCCGTGAGGCCGCACGTCTCATGGGGATTCGGCGCTTACGGTTCGGGGCGAGATCATGCGGATGTACACGATCGCCAGCACTAGCGTCACCGCAAATGCAACGACCGACGCCGCGGCTCCCTGGCCAAAGAGGAGATCCTGAAACATCCGCTTCCACGAGTAAATGGCGACGGACTGGGTCGCATAGCCGGGGCCACCTCCGGTCAGCACGAAGGGCAGGTCGAACAAGCCCACGAACGCCTGGATCGTGCGATAGAGCGCGGCCAGGAGCACGCTCGGCCGCAGGAGTGGGAGTGTAACGAAACGGAAGACCTGCCACGGCGACGCCCCGTCGATGCTCGCCGCTTCGTTGAGCTCGCCAGGGATCGTCTGGAGCCCGGCGAGCAGGAGGAGCGCAACGAATGGTGCGGTCTTCCAGATGTCCGCCACCATCATCGCGCCGATGGCGAGGTTGTCATCGCTCAGCCACGTGACGGGTTGCGCGATGACGTGGAGCCCCACCAGCACCGCGTTCGCCACGCCGTAGGTACCGTCATAGATGTACCGCCACAGTTGGGCCGAGACCACCGTGATCAGCGCCCAGGGCACCAGCATCGTGGTGCGAAGGACGTTCTTGCCTGGGATCGCCATGTTGGCCGCGAGCGCCATCCCCATGCCCACCAGCAGCTCGGCGGCCACCGTCACGGTAGTGAAGAGCATCGTGAAGCCGACCGCCTGCTGAAACTCGCCGCTGCCAAGCAGCTGCAGGTAGTTCTGCAGGCCGTCCCAGCGATAGGCGAAGTGACCGCCGGTCAACGTGACCACGAACAGGCTCTGCCCGATCGTCACCAACGTCGGCAGAACGGCTCCGACAGTAAGGATCAGGGCGGCGGGGAGAAAGAGCATCCAGCCGGTCAGCCATCTCCCGGTTGTCCGCCGCCCCGCTCGCCGGGTTACCAGCGCCAGCTGGCGCGAAGTCTCCACCCTTCCAGTCCCGGAGCCGCCCGGGGTCACGACGCCGACCCCGAGCGGCTCGTATCCGTCTATCCGTCAGCTCCCGGAGACCACCTGCTGGATCTCTTTGGCAGCTTCCGCCACTGCGGCCGCGGGAGTCTCGGCCCCGGTGATTGCATTGTGAAGCTGGACCTGGAGCTTCGCCGAAAGCTGAGCGTAGTTCGGCGTCCAGCTGGGCCGCGACACGATCGTCGGCTTCAGCGCGAAGAACGGGTCGGCAGCCTGCAGCTGTGGGTCGTTGTAGGCGGCCTCCAGGATCGGCAGGTGCCCGCCCTTGAGCGCGATGAACTGCTGCGCCTCAGGGCTGATCAGGAACTTGATGAAGGCAACTGCCTGGTCAACGTGCTGCGAGTGCGGGTTGATGAACAGGTTCCAGCCGCCCAGCGCTGCTGGACCCGTCACGCCGCCCGACCAGTTGGGCAGCACCGCCATGCCCACTTTACCTACCACCTTCGACTGCTTGGGGTCCTGGGAAACGGCCCAGGCGTACGGCCAGTTGCGCAGGAAGGCGGCATCACCGGCGAGGAAGGCATTGAGCGACTCCGGCTCCTGGTAGGTCGTGACCGCCTGGGGCGACACGCCGCTCGTGATGAGCTGGCGCATGAACGAGACGGCCTTCACCGCCTGCGGTGAATTCAGCACGACCTGGCCCGAGGAGGTGAGTACGTTGCCGCCCGCGCCGGCGAGATCCTCGACGAAGTCGCACACCAGCCCTTCGTACTGTGCTCCCTGCCAGACAAAGCCGTACTTGACGTCGCCCTTGCTTTGAAGAGTCTGTGCCTCCTGGAGCAACTGGGGCCAGGTGGTGGGTACCGGGAGGTTCTCCTTCTGCAGGAGGTCCTTCCGGTAATAGAGGAAGCCGGCATCGGTGAACCAGGGAACCGCGTAGAGCTTACCCTGGTATGTGTCTGCCTGGATCCCGCCGGGGATGATGCCGCTCGTGATGCTGCTGGGGAAGTACTGGTCGAGCGGCATGGCGAGACCGGCGTTGGCGAACTGCGCCGGCCAGATGACGTCGCCGGAGTAGACGTCCGGCGTGGTGCTTCCGGAAGAAATCTGCGTCACGTAGGTATTGCGCTGGGTATCCGTCGAGTTGGGCATCTGGACCAGCTGCACCTGGATCCCCGAGTTCTCCTTCTCGAACATCTGGATCAACTGCTGCCGCAATCCCAGGTTCGACAACGGTCCGGTAGACCAGGTGATCGAAACGGCCTGGCCCGAGGAGGCGCTCACGGGCGACGACGCGAGTGGCGAGGCTGCCGCGATCGTGCTCGGCGCAACAGTTGCTGAGCTGGCAGCTGCCGCCGGCGGTGTGGGCGTGGCCGCAGACCCGGCGCACGCCGAGAAGATGAGCACCGCCGACACGGCGACGCCGGCCGCGGTCCGTATTCGTTGTAGCTTCACCGTCATCACCCCACAGTCGGTTGTATCGAACGGGTTGCAAACCTGACCCCAGCGTTCAAACGCGGTTCACCTCCTCCGACCGAACGTCCTCACTTGTTGATCCAGACCATGTCCCAGTAATCGAGGGCAGGAAGGGTGAACTGCACGTAGGCACCGTTTGCGTCACTGCCCGTCGTGAAACTCAGGCTGTGAGCCAGACCGCCGTCGAAGTCGGGGGAGGCTAGCCAGACCTGGCTTGGGGCGCCGGTGCCGTAGTAGTACTTGACGGTGACGTTGGTCAGGACAGGCGGCGCAGGGTAGCTGGCGTTGGTGTCCGTCCAGTCAGCGCTGGAGTTACCCAGCAAGTTGATGAGTTGCAGGACATCGGTTCCCGGCTTGCTCTTCACGAAGGTCCAAACCGTCCCGGCCTGACCGTTTGTGCTCGTGCTCACACCAGGAAGGGCGACCGCGTTGCTGCTGGTGTTGAGACCGTCGCGAAGGAGGTTCTCGTACGCCGTCATGAAGTTGTAGTCGGCCTGCACCGCTCGCTGCAGGTTGGCGTCCATCAGCAGATGCTCGTCCGGGTAGTAATAGTTGGACAGCATGTGATCGACGTCGCCCAGCTCGATGTGGTCACCGCCGGAGGCGAAGATGGCAGCATCGGTGAGGAGGACGCCAGGGTCGTTGAAGAAGCCGGGGGCACTGTCCGAGAAGTTCCCTGCGTATGCGAAGTCCATGTAGGCGGCCAGCACCGACTGCTTGGCGCCACTGCTCCACGTGCTGTTGTTCTGGATCGTGGTCTGCAGGTCGTCGTAGGTCGTCTGCCCGTCGGCCGGCCAGCACTCGGTGTAGAGGAAGGCCAGGCTGGGGTTCGCTGCGACCTGCTGCTGGCCGTACTGCCCCACCGCGTTGAAGACGAGCGCTTTGTTGAGGCTGCTGGCGGCGTTGGAGAGGAATCCGGAGAAGGTCGAGGCGATGTCCACCGGGCTGCCGCCGCAGGTGTAGTCCTGCTGGCCCCGAGCCCCCAGCTGGTCCACCTGCCAGCCGTCGAAGGGATACGCGGCGAAGGCGTCGGACTCGCGCCCGAAGATGTAGCTCTGCCAGTTGCTGTCGCCGGGATTGAACAGATAGATGTCGCTCGCCTGCCAGCCCGAAGGCAGGGCGTAGTAATCCTGGCTGGTACAGTTGGTCTGCGTCCAGAGCCCCCAGTGGTAGTCGACGCCGCTGCCGTCCTGGCCGTAGCCGTTCCAGGCGCCGTACAGCAGGTTGTAGTTCATGCCTGCCATGCCGTAGCCGTGCGCGGCGCTGAGCAGGTCCAGCACCGTGTGGCGGTAATTGGTCCGGTTCGCGACGTCCTGCCAGCTGGCCGAGGGGGCAGACACCGTGCCGGAGAGGGGCCAGTGGTGCTTCCACTGCCAGTCGTAGAACTGGACCAGGTTGATGTGGTAGTCGTTGAGGCGGCTCGCGATCAGCGCCGACGAGTAGTTGTCGCCGTAGGCGGAGACGAACCCGTAGCGGGGGAAGTAGGACCAGTCGGAAGAGACGTCCACCGCGGTTTGCGACGTGTCCAGGACATTCCCGTTGGTATCCGTGAGCACCGCCTGCACGAAGTAGCCCTGATGGTCTGTCGTGGGTGGGCTCCAGCTGAACGTGTAGCGTTGTGGCTGCCCTGGCCCCAGGCTGACCGAGGCGGACTGGTCTGGCGCCGTGGAGGCACCCAGATGACTGAAGTGGAGCGTCAGGGTCGCCCCACTCAGCGCCACCACCTGGGGGTTCACCAGGTCGACACGGACCTGTACCGGCGTGCCGGGCGCGTAGCGCGCCTGGTCTGTGGAGACGTTCAGGATCTCGTGGCCCAGGGTGTTGCCATACAGCCAGGCCTGACCCGACGCGGCCAAGTCATAGTGAAGGCCGTCGATGTCATCGTCCTGCCATACGCCCGTGCTCGGGTTCTGGTAGGCGAGCTCGACGTCGATGTACGCCCAGGACCCTGCCGCGGCGCTGCCGCTGCTGGCCACGGCCGAGATCGGGATCACCATCTCCAGGCGTCCGGTGGCCGGGTCCCACTGCGGGGCGATCGTGGTCAGGTTGTAGTCCCAGCTCCACCCACCGCTAGAGTTCGCCGTGAAGTGGGAGTAGCTGGTGCTGTTGCTCCAGCGCGCGACGAGGTGGTTCATGGGATGGTCGAGCGAGGCCCCGTAGAACGCCGTGGAACTCGATGAGAGCGACGACGAGTGGTTGAAGTCCTGCGCGTAGACGAGCACGGCGAACTCGGGCGCGGTGTTGAAGGCCGAAAACGCCCCCGATGCGTTGTCGATCCGCAGGTAGATGTTGCTGGCGTCGTTGCTCATGTAGACGCGTGCCACGTCGGTCATCGCCGAGCCTGAGCCGCTGTCGGCCGGCTGGCCGTCGTAGTAGGGAATTTCGCGCCACTGCGGCCAGTCGCTGGACGGTGTGGTGGTGACGTTGACGGTCGCGTAGGCGCTCGCGTTGGCGTTCAGCGGCACCACCCGTGGGTCGTACTGCCCGGTGTAGGTCAGTGCCGCGATGAGGAAGCTGGCGGCCGTGAAGGGCTCGGACATGGTGCTGACGATCGGCTGCTGCGTGACCCAGGAGACCGCTTCCCCGGGTGGCATGTACCCCACGCCGGAGCGGCTGACGTACCACTGCAGGCGGCTGAACGCGTTGGCCGTCTGGCCCGTGTACATCTCGTAGAGCGCGACGAACATGGTCATGTTCGGCCAGACCGGCTCCGCCGCTCCCGCCTCGTCGCCGGCCGGGCTGTAGGGACTCGTGTAGTAGTACGTGTCGCCCTGGTAGCGGGCGATCCCCCAGGTGTCGTGGGTGAGCGCCTTCTCGACGACGGCCATGTGGTGAGCAGCCCGCGCCGAGGCCGCGCGTACGTCGCCTAGCACGATCAGCGCCGTCGACGAGGAATCGATCAGCGACCGCGGGTTGTTGCCGGTCGTGACGGATCGGTCGTAGTACTGGGTGGCATCGTTGTAGAGGCCGGGCGGACTCCAGCTGTAGGAGCGCTGGATCGCGGAGAGGATGGTGCTCGCCGCCCCGTTCCAGCTGTCTGCCAGCGCGCCGTTGCTTTGCGCGTGAGCCAGGTAGGCTGCCGCCCGCAGCCCGGCCACGTAGAACGCCTGGGTGAAAGCGTTGTACTCCTGCGTCTCCTCCCAAATGGAGGCGTCGGCCGGGCCCAGCCCGTCAGTCTGGATGTTGTTCATGACGAAGTTGGCCGCCGCCTGGACCTGGGGCCAGACGCCGTTCAAGAAGTTTGTGTCGCCCGTCAGCTGCCAGTGGCGGTAGACGCCGACGAGGAACTCGCCGAGGCTGTCGTACTCGGGTTCCACGAACGAGACGTAGTTGCCGGTCCACAGGTCGTAGGTCGTGTGCCACGTACCGTTCGCCTGCTGCACGGACGCCATCCAGTTCCACCACTGGGCAGCCTCTGGGTAGTGGCCGGCGGCATCGAGCGCCATGGCGTCGAAGGAGGAGTCGCGCACCCAGGCCTTGTAGCCATAGGAGGCCGGGTTGGTGGTGGCGGGGAACTCGCCGTTGGTCGGGTTCTGGGCGTTCTTGATCACGACCAGGTTGCGCAGGAAGGCGGTGTTGACGCCCCCGTCGCTGGTGCTAACTGTCTTGCCGCCGTTCAGCCAGTTGCTGTAGTCGGTAGCCGTGGTTTGGAACCAGTAGCTGCCAGTCTGTGCGCGCGCCGTGTCGGCTGCCTGCTGAGCCGCGGAGATGGTCGACTGAATGCCCAGGTAGTAGTACAGCGTGGTCGTTGAACTCGGGGCAAGGGTGAACTGATTCTCGAAGCCAAGATCGAGGTTAGGGACGCTCAGTTGCCCGTTGTCGGCCAGACCGCCGGAGGCGTCGAACTGGCACCAGGCGCTGGCTGTGACATCCGTGGCGGTGCAGTCGGAATCGTTGCCCACCTGGTACGTCGTCGCGCCCTGGAAGGCACCCAGGAAGACGACGTACTGCCCGGCTGGCGTCATGTCCGCGAAGAGCGCGTTCCGCCCACTGTCGTAGGAACCATCGACGTTGACGTTGCTGCTCGCCTGGGTGTTGTTCAGGTGCACCTGATCGAGCAGGTTCCAGGTGTAGCTCTGGCTGGTCGGATTGGTGAACGTGTAGCGCACGACCAGGAACGGCTCGTTGGGAACCAGCACGAAGTCGCGACTGGTCTGAATGGGCAGCGTCTGACCACTGTATGCGCCGTACTGTCCGTGGAGGGTTCCTTGCTCATCCAGGTAGGCACTGGAGGCGAAGTTGTGGATCTGGTCGTACTTGACCCCATCGGTCTCGTCGCGGAAGAAGCCTGAGTAGTCGACGATCTGGTTGGTCGACCAGTTGGCCGAGTAGTGCAGCTCCCCGATGCGCGGGCCGTACGTGCCGTGGTCATTTTGATTGAGCTGGCTGGCCATCCAGATCGCCATCACGTTCTGCCAGTTGGAGAGGTACAAGCTGGCGGCCGACGTGGTGGAAGGGCTCGTCGCAGCACTTGCCAAAACCGCTGTCGGTCCCGTGGCCGTGAACCCGGAGCTGCCGGGCAGGAGCCCAAACAGGAGGAACGCCGCCACGAGTGAGACGGTGAGTCGACGTGCCCCTCGCATTGCCTTTGCCCTCCTCATCTCAGAGGTTCTTCCAGCGACTCCGTCGAGGGTCGACCACTTGGTCCTCGGACTCGTCCATCGACATGTGCGGCAGGGAATAAGGCGAAGACCCCATCAGACGCCTCTGGCGACCCCCGCCGTCAACCGCTCTCGCACGGCATCGTCCGGTTGGCGCTCGTAGAGGGGCGCCGCGAACGTCGCCCGCAGCACCAGCGCCGCGGCCCCCCGCGCCCACTTCGCGTCGTCCCAGGGATCGACCTCGACCGGGACGTCGCGGAGCGGTGCGAACAGGTCGCGACGGAGCGCTCCCTCGAACGCTGCCTCGAGGTGGCGCCAGGCCTGCGTGCCCTCCCCTGAGAGCAGCACGAGCTGTGGACTCAGGACGTTGACGAGCCCCGCCACCGCTCGTCCCAACGTCGTGCCGGCCGTGGCGTAGATGGCCGCCGCCCCGGCGTCGCCGGAGTCCGCCCGGGCGCGCAACTGATCGATCCCATCGCGGGCACCCACGATGCCGGCCGACCGCGCGTCTCGGAGGAGCGCCGCATCCGAGACGAGCGTTTCGAGGCACCCGTGGTTGCCGCACTGGCAGAGCGGGCCATCGTCGACCATTCGGACGTGGCCGAACTCGCCGGCCCCGCCACGGGCGCCCCGGTGCAGCTCGCCGCCCACGACGATCCCGAGCCCGACGCCGCGGCCGATCGTAACCGTCACGAAGTGTTCGACCGCCCGGCCACGACCGTACAGGCGCTCGGCCACCGCGAGCGTGTTGACGTCGTTGTCGACAAGGACCGGCAGCCCCAGACGCTCCTGTAGCCAGCTTCCGAGCGGCAGGGCGTGCCAGCCGAGCACCGGGGACTCGACCACGCCGCCGCTAGGAAGGTCGACGATGCCCGGCACGCCCAACCCGACACCGAGCAGGCGCGGAGCGCGCCCGTCCCCCTCAGCCACGATCGCCGCCAGCGCGTCCCCGAGGCGCTCGAGCGCGTCGGGCGCGGTCGCGTCGAACGGCCGCTCGGCGACACTGACCGGCTCGCCATCCAGGTTGACGCGCATGACCGCGAGGTGATCCGCCGCGATCTTCGCCCCGAGCGCATGCGCCGCCTCGCCAACGAGTCCGAGCAGTACGGCCGGTCGGCCACCCCGCGACGGGGCGGCGGCGACCTCACGGACCAGCCCGTCCTGCACGAGATCCCGCGTCAGGACGGTGACCGTGGCCGGACTCAACGCGAGCTCCCGCGCGATCTCGACCCGGGCGATCGGTCCCCGTTGTCCGATCAGCGAGAGGATCGCCGCGCGATTGAGGTCCCGGATCAGCGCCCCTGAGCCACTCCGCAGTCGTGCCACCAGGCTCCCTTCGCTCGGCGACCCGTCACCAGGGTTACTTTGTTCGGTGACTATCTTTATTCGCCAACCGAAGCCTACCCTCCCGGTGTTCGCGTGTCAAGAGATGCCGACGGGCCTGTGTGGAGGCGCAGTGATGCCGATAGGCCTGTTGGCGGGCCTGTGTGAAGGCCCGTGGGCGTGACGGAAAAGCCCGCGCATCCGAACGACCGGTGCTGGTGGCGTGCCCCGGCGATGGCGCGGGCCGGCCGATGCTCTCGAGCGGCCTGGGTCGGTGGGCGTCGTCAGTAGCGCACGGATCGCCGCGTCTAGGTCGGCGCTGCCGCCCCCGGCGGTCAGGCGCGGATGCGCGGCCGCCGCTCAGGCCTCGCTATACCGCTCAGGCCTCGCTATACAGATAGAACTCGTAGGGGTGCGGGCGGAGCGCGACCTGCTTCGCCGAGTCGCGCCGGAACTCCAGGTGCGCCTCGAGCACGTCGGGCGTGAAGACGTCCCCGCGGAGCAGGTAGTCGTGGTCGTCCTCGAGCGCGTCGAGCGCCTCCTCGAGTGACCCTGGCGTGCCCGCGATCCCGGCGCGCTCCTCAGCCGGCAGCTCGTAGATGTCCTTGTCGACCGGCGCCGGCGGCTCGATGCGGTTGAGGATGCC
The DNA here is from genome assembly GCA_021786385.1 of Chloroflexota bacterium. Classification (GTDB taxonomy): domain Bacteria; phylum Chloroflexota; class Limnocylindria; order Limnocylindrales; family CSP1-4; genus JAJYNJ01. The sequence continues at coordinate 5,530 of JAJYNJ010000096.1, read as the reverse complement.
GTCGAGGCCGGCCATCAGCTGCGCCGCGAAGGAGAGGTACGGGTTGCAGGTGGGATCCGGCGAGCGGAACTCCAAGCGCCGCGCCCCTGGCGTCGTGAAATAGGTCGGGATCCGGATGCAGGCCGAGCGATTGCGCTGCGAGTAGACCAAGTTGATGGGCGCCTCGTACCCCGGGACCAGGCGCCGGTACGAGTTGGTCGTGGGCGCCGCGAACGCCAGCACCGACTTCGCGTGCGCCAGCAGGCCGCCGATGTAGTGGCGGGCTGTCTCGGAGAGGAGCGCGTACCCGTCTGGGTCGTAGAAGATGTTCGTGTCCCCGTCCCAAAGGCTCTGGTGGGTGTGCATGCCGGAGCCGTTGTCGCCGAAGAGCGGCTTGGGCATGAAGGTCGCGACGTAGCCGTTCTGGGCCGCCGTGTTCTTGACGACGTACTTGTACTTGAGGACTCGGTCGGCCGTCTCGACGAGGGTGCCGTAGCGGATGTCGATCTCGGCCTGGCCCGGCCCGCCGACCTCGTGGTGATGGACCTCCACATCGATGCCGGCGGCCAGCAGCTTCAGCACGATCTCCGAGCGCAGGTCCTGGAACTTATCGAGCGGGGGAACGGGGAAGTAGCCCTCCTTGGGCCGGGGGCGGTGGGCCAGGTTCGCCGTCCCGTTGCGGCCGGAGTTCCAGATGCCCTCGTCCGAGTCGATCTCGTAGAAGCCGCGGTGCCCGGTCTGCTCGAAGCTGAGTGAGCCGAAGATGTAGAACTCGATCTCCGGTCCCCAGTAGGCGGTGGTGGCGATCCCCGAATGGGCGAGGAAGGCCTCCGCCTTCTTCCCCACGTAGCGCGGGTCGCGGGTGTACGGCTCGCGCGAGCCCGGCTGCACGACGTCGCAGATGATCGAGAGCGTCGGCACGCGCAGCACCGGGTCGACGAAGGCGGTCGTCGGGTCCGGCATGAGGAGCATGTCGCTCTCGTGGATCTGCTGGAAGCCGCGGATGCTCGAGCCGTCGAAGCCGATACCGTCGCTGAAGAGATCCTCGCTCAGCTCCTGCACCGGAATCGAGAAGTGCTGCCACTGGCCCGGCAGGTCGGCGAAGCGCAGGTCGACGATCGCGACGCCCGACGCGCGGGCGTGCTCCAGCACGTCGGCCACGCTCTTCGGGCGCGGGGCAAGCCCGGTGGCGGGGGACTCGAACGTGGTAACCATGCGAGACGCTCCTTCGTTGTCGGCACGGATGGCGGGCCCATGCGCCCGGCGCGGCGCATGGGCGGGACGCTGGCTGTCGCTGCCGGGTGGACCGTAGCGCGGCGAGAGGCGGACCGCCGCTGAGGATCCGCCGAGAATGGGTTAACGATCGGTTACGGCGCGTGGGCGAGGGCCACCGGAGCGGCGGCCGAGCATGGTCCGGCGGGCCCGCCGAGCGAGGCGATCACGATCGAGGAAGCTGTTGGCCAGGACCGCGGTGACGCTCGCGAGCATCGCGAACATCGCCCAGATCGGGTGGAGGACGCCTGCGGCCGCGAGCGGGATGCCCAGGCCGTTGAAGGCGAACGCGATCGCGATGTTCGCCTTCGTCTTGGCATAGCTGCTCTGGCCCAGCTCGATGGCGTCGACGACGGCGCCCAGTCGGTCGCCAACGAGAATGACGTCCGCGGACTCGATAGCGATGTCGGTGCCAGCACCCATGGCCATCCCGACGTCGGCCTGCATGAGCGCGGGCGCGTCGTTGATCCCGTCCCCCACCATCAAGACCCGCCGGCCGCCCGCCTGCAGCTCGCGAACCTTGCCAGCCTTCTCGGTCGGCAGCACGTTCGCGAAGACCCGCTCGATCCCGACCGCCTCGGCCACGGTTCGCGCGGTCCCCTGGTTGTCGCCGGTGACCAGGATCGAAACGATGCCCCGCGCGCTGAGATCGGCCACCGTGGTGGCAGCGTCCGATCGAACCAGATCGGCGATCTCGAGCAGGCCGAGCAGTTCACGATCCCGCACGATCACGACGACGGTCCGGCCGATCCGCTGCGCCTCGGCGAGCGCCGCGGCGAACGGAGTGAGCCCCACGCCGCGCGCCACGGCGGCCTCCGGCTTGAGAACCGCCACATGGTGGTTCGCGACGCTCGCCTCCACGCCGATCCCGGCGAGCGAACGGAAGTCGGTGGCGTCGGGGATCTCGATCTCCCGTTCCAGCGCGGCCTCGACGATCGCCCGCCCCAGCGGATGTTCGGACGCGGCCTCGGCCGCCGCCGCGAGCCCGAGCAGCTCGGCCTCGCTGGTCTCGTCGCTCGCTCGAACCGCGGCCAGGCGTGGGCGGCCTGCGGTCAGCGTCCCGGTCTTGTCGAAGATGACCTCCCGGACGTTGCCCATCAGCTGGAACGCCTCGCCCGAGCGCATCAAGATGCCCCGCTCGGCGGCGCGCCCCCCACCCCGGATCATCGCGAGCGGGGTAGCCATGCCGAGCGCACAGGGATAGCCCATCACGAGCACGCCCAGGGTCGCATAGGTCGCGCGCACGAGATCGGCTCTGCCGGTCAGGAGCCAGGTCCCGCCGGTCCAGCCGACGAAGGCGACCGCCGCAGTCACGAGCACGCCCGGTACGAAGATCGCCAGCACGCGATCGACCAGCGCGAGCAGGCCTGGCTTGAGCGCCCGGGCCTCTTCGACCGAGCGGATGACCCCGGCGAGGAAGCTCGCCTCCCCGACTCGGTCCACGCGCACCGTCAGCGCGCCGCTCGCGTTGACCGAGCCGCCGATGACCTCGTCGCCCTCGGCCACGTCGCGCGGCAGCGGCTCGCCGGTGACGAACGCATGGTCGACCGCGGAGCGGCCGGCCATGACGAGGCCATCGACCGGGATCCGCTCGCCGGGCCGGATCCGGACCAGATCCCCGGCCCGGACCTCCGAGATGGGGACCTCGACCTCGGCTCCCGCCCGCACGACGCGCGCGGTATCGGGCTGCAGCTCCATGAGGCGGCGGACTGCCCGCGAGCTGCGCGCCCGCACGAGGAGCGAGACGTAGCCACTCAGGAGGTGGTAGGTCGTGACGAACGTCGCGACCGCCAGGAAGTCGGCGGCCGGGAAGCGCCGGTCGACGAAGCCGAGCAGGCCGCCCGCGAGGCCGCCGAAGGCCGCGAATTCGAGCAGGACGTGCTGGTTGAGGATCGCGCGCCGCAACGAGGCGAGCGCCATCCGCAGGATCTCGAGCCCGGGACCGAAGATCGTCGCGAACGCGAGTAGGAGCATCGGCACCGGGTAGCGGGGTGGATGCCCGACGATCCAGACGAGGGCCATGAGGAAGAGGCTGAGCAGCGTGAAGAGCCCGGCGAGCAGGAGCCGGCGGTATGCCTGGGCGAGATCCGCCTCCTGCTCCTCGAACGCCTGGACCTTGCGCGGATCGCGCACGGTGTAGCCGATCGCCCGGAGCGTCTGGCTGATCCGCTCGGGCCCGACCTGCCTGGGGTCGTAGCGCACGAGGGCCTCCTCGTGCGCGAGGCTCACGTTCACGCGCTCGACGCCCGGCAGCCGGCGCAGCGCCTTGTCGATCGTGCCCGCGCAGAACGAGCAGGAGATCCCTCCGACCTTGATCTGGAGGGTCGCCGGACCATCGGCCATCATCGCTCCAGTGGCTCGTAGCCGATTTCGGCGAGCCGGGCGCGGATCTCGGCCTCGCCCGTCGCGTCGCCCTGGACCGTCACCGTCACCCGACCCGTCTCGCGACTCGCCCGGGCGCGCAGCACGCCCGGTAGGCGCCCGAGCCCCTTCTCGATCCGGTGCTCACAGTCCGCGCAATGGATCTCGCGGACGGTGAGCTCAACTGCCTTTGTCACCGTCGACCTCCTTGGTGGGTCGCCCACTCGTGTGAGCGATCTGTCTCGCGACCATCCTGCAACCTTGACCCTGGGGCAAAGTCAAGGGGTATCCTGGCGCCCATGCGCACGATCACGAAAAGCCTGACGATCGGCGAGGCCGCGCGGCGCAGCGGCCTCACGCCCAAGGCGATCCGCCTCTACGAGCAGCGGGGCCTCCTGGCGCCTGCGGATCGGACCGAGGCCGGCTACCGGACCTATTCCGAGCCCGAGGTCGCGCTGCTGCGGTTCATCCGTCAAGCGAAAGCGCTCGGGCTCCGGCTCGACGAGATCCGCGAGATCATCGAGCTGCAGCGTGGCGGCGGCGAGCCGTGCGAGGCGGTGCTCGCGATGGTCGACGCACACCTCGCGGCCATCGAGCAGGCGCTTGCGGACCTCCGGGCGCTGCGCGGGACCCTCCGACGCGCTCGCCAGAGCGCGACCGAGAGTCGCCGCCGGGGCAAGCAGACAGTGGTCTGCCGGATCATCGAGGCAGAACCGAGGACCCTGCGCTGAGCCTCGCGGCGCAGCTCGTGGCGCCCGGCTCCGTGCGCCGGTGGAGCGTCGGAGCCGGATGCTCGGCGCTCGCTCGGCGTGCGCGCTCGCGCGGTCGAAACGTGACCTTCGTCACAGCGGGTGTCTGAGATGATGTGGGCAGCGGCCCGGACGACGGCCGTCTCGACCGAGCGCACAGGAGGGGTTCGCGCATGACTGAGCTCGCCGCGGCGACAGTGGACGGCGCGGCCGACCTCGTCATCCCCCGCGTTCCAGCAGCTTTGGTCCCCTCCGTGCGCGCCGACCAGATGGCCGAAGTGGACCGCCTGGCGGTCGGCGAGTTCGGCGTCGCCCTGCTCGCGATGATGGAGCAGGCGGGGTCCCATCTCGCCGAACTTGCGCGGGTTCTGCTCGGCGGCGACCTGCGCGGTCGATCGGTCCTGGTCGCCGCCGGGCCGGGCAACAACGGCGGGGGCGGGTTGGCCGCGGCGCGGTACCTCGTCAACCGCGGGGCCAGCGTCCGCGTCGTCCTTGCCCGGCCGGCGCTCCGCTTGGGCGAAGCCGCCCGCCACCAGCTTGGCACCCTGCTCGCCATGAGCGTCTCGTGCTGCGTCAACGCGTACGACCTGTCGGACGCCGAGCTCGGAACGACGCTCGAGACGGCCGACCTGGTCGTCGACGCGCTCCTCGGGTACAACCTCGCCGGACCGCCGCGCGGCGAGGTGGCGGCGCTGCTCCGGCGCGTCGGCAGCGCGGGCCGGCCGATCCTGAGCCTCGATCTGCCGTCCGGCCTCGACCCGGACACGGGGGAGGCACCCGGGAGCGTCATCGACGCGACGGCGACGCTTGCCCTGGCGCTCCCCAAGCGCGGGCTGCTGACGTCCGCCGGACGTGCGCGTGCGGGCCGGCTGTACCTCGCCGATCTCGGCCTGCCGGCCGCGCTCTACGCCCGCCTCGGCCTGGCGGTGGGCGCGCCGTTCGCCGCCGGCCGACTGGTCGAGCTCGGCGCGTGACGCCTAGAGTGCCCGCGATGCCGTCCGCGGCTGCCGATCATCCTGCCAACCGCTCGCTCGCCGAGAAACTCGGCCTGCTGCGTGAGCTCGAGCTGTTCGCCGGCCTGGGCCTGTCCGACATCGAGGCGATCGGGCACGCCACGACGATGACCCACTGCGCCGTCGGTCAGCGGATCCTCTCGCCCGACGATCCGC
>JAJYNJ010000019.1:5401-27017 GCA_021786385.1 Chloroflexota bacterium | reverse complement strand
ACGGTAGGCGCGATCGAGCTGCGCGGAGGTTCAGAGCAGATGCGCATGGCCGACCTGAAGGCAGGGTGGGCCGTCGTCGGGAACGACGGGCGCCGCCTTGGCACGGTGCAGGACGTGGGCCAAGCCTTCCTGCTCGTCTCGAGAGGCGTTTTCTCCGGTCACCTGTACGTTCCCGCGTCGGCGATCGCCAACGTCGAGCACGAGGTGGTGCACCTCAACCTCGCCAAGAACGAGGCGGAACAGATGGGCTGGGAGCAGCCGCCACGGGAGCCAGACGCGCCGGATTCGCCTCCCGAGGCCGACCCGCTGCACCGGCACGTCTGACGGAGCGCGACGGCTTCGTCGCGAGCGTCTCGTTGGGGTCCGTCGCGCCAATGGTCGATCAGCAGCGGATGCGGAACCGCGGGCCCGGTCGGCGCGGCGGTCCGACGCAGGCACGGATGGCCCGAGCCGCGATCTTGCCGTCGGGCAGGGTCGCGCGGGGCATCGAGCGCCCACCACGTCGGCGCGTCGGCGTTCGGAGTGCGCCGGGAGCAGGAGCTCGGAGCCGATCGCGAGCTCGAGGCAGTCCGCCCAAACGCGGAGGTGCTCGCCGAGCACGACTGCGCCCCGACGGCCCGCCCGAGGTCACACGGCCGGGCTCGCCTCGCGGGCGTCGGGCGCGGCGAGGTTGGCCGCCGCCAAGTCGAAGGGGCGGATCAGCGCAGTCAGGCCCAGCACCGCCACGACGATCGCCGCGAGGGCCAGGAACCCGACCGCGAAGTTGCCGGTCGCGTCGAGCAGGGCACCCACGAGGGGCGCGCCGAAGACGGCCGTGAGCAGCCCGCCCCAGCCCACGATCGCCTGTGCTGACGCGGGGCTCGCGGGCACGCTGGCGGCGGCCCCGTTGAAGACCGCCGCGTACGGAAAGCCGACGCCGAGGCCCGTAACGACGAGCCCCGCGATGGCGATGGGCAGCGTCGGTGCCAGGGCGATCGTCGTGATGCCGATGACGGCCAAGGCGAGCCCCGCCTGGATGAGTCGGACAGCGCCGAGTCCAGCTTCGAGGATGACGCCGCCCGAGGCACGGGCGCCGATGCCGGTGACGAGCGTGAGTGAGCCGATCAACGCAGCCGATGCCAGGGGGAGCCGGAAGGCGTCGGTCAGGTAGAGAGTGACCCAGGTGCTGATGACGATCGCCATCCCGAAGCCGCACATGTGGGCGAGCGCCAGCAGCCAAGTGTTGCGCTCCCGCAGCGCCACGGCCAGCGCGCCCCACGCTCCGGTCGCGGCCGGTGCTCGGGGTTCGCGCGGGGCGAGGAGCGTCCACGCCACCCAGACCCCGGCCACGGCGAGCCCAGAGAGAGCAAAGGCCCGCCGCCAGTCGCCGGACGGACCGGCGAGGAGCGGAATGTAGGCCAGGGTGATCCCCGAGCCCAGCAGGAACGAGGCGCCGTACAGGCCCTGGGCGAGATGGCGACCGCGGTCGACGAAGATCGAGCGGGTGTAGGAGGCGCCGGCGGCGAAGCCGAAGCCCGAACCGAGGCCGCCCAGGAAGCGCCAGCCGAGCAGGGCCGCGAAGCTTGGGGCGAGCAGGCCGGTGCCGAGGTTGCCGAGCGCCACGAGTAGGAACCCGAGGGTGACCGCGGGCCGCGCCCCGATCCGGTCGGCGATGGCGCCGCCTGCCAGCATCGTGAGCGCTGCGCCCCCGAAGAACGCCGTGGCGATCGCGCCGGCAGCCGCCGACGGGAGCGCGAACTCGGCCCGGATGACCCCGAGGACAGGACCCTGGATCGTGTAGTTCGTGGCCACCGCAACGGCGACCGCACAGATCAGCACGAGCGCCCTGCGGCGCGAGGAAGCGGGCATCGCCGGAACTGTAGCGGGCTTGTCGGGAGTGTGCTGGCGGCCGTCCCGCCTGTCGGCGCGGTCAGATCGCCCGAGCCCGTAGGTCTGGCGGCGCGTGCGAGCCGTCGTCGGTCGCGAAGGCGGCGATCCGCACGGGAAGCCGACGCGAGCCCCAGCGGCCGGGAGGTCCCGCGAAGACGCCGGGAATCCGCACGCCGCAGGCACTACAGCGGCCGTCGTCGGTCAAGCCGTACGTGCCGAGCTCGTATCCGTCGCGCTCGATCAGGAGGGCGCCGCACGCGTGACAGCGGGTTGACTGACCGCCCGGGTCGCGCACGTTGCCCGTGTACACATAGCGCAGCCCGTTGCCGACGGCGATGGTGCGCGCCCGGGTCAGAGTCGCGGGCGGCGTGGGCGGCACGTCGAGCAGCTTGTAGTCGGGATGGAAGGCGGTGAAGTGCAGCGGCACGTCCGGCCCGAGCTCGTCGGCCACCCAGCGCGTCAGGCGGTCGAGCTCCGCATCGGAGTCGTTACGTCCGGGGATCAGGAGCGTCGTGATCTCGACCCAGACGCTGGTGTCGTGCACGAGGTAGCGCAGCGTGTCGAGCACCGGCGCAAGATGGCCTGCGCAGAGATCTGCGTAGAAGGCCTCCGTGAAGCCCTTGAGATCGACGTTGGCGGCGTCCATGTGGCGGTAGAAGTCGGCGCGGGGCGCTGGGTTCATGTAGCCCGCGGTCACCGCGACGGCCTTGATGCCGCGCGCGTGGCAGGCATCGGCCACGTCCATGGCGTACTCGGCGAAGATGACCGGGTCGTTGTAGGTGAAGGCGACCGAGGCACAGCGGAGCGCTTCGGCGGCCCGGGCGATCGCCGCGGGCGAGGCGGCGTCGGCGAGCGTGTCGATCTCGCGCGACTTCGAGATGTCCCAGTTCTGGCAGAAGCGGCAAGCGAGGTTGCAGCCGGCTGTGCCGAACGAGAGGACGGCCGTCCCCGGGAGGAAGTGGTTGAGCGGCTTCTTCTCGATGGGGTCCACGCAGAACCCGGACGAGCGTCCGTAGCTCGTCAGGACGATCTGGTCACCCTGGCGGGCGCGCACGAAGCAGAGGCCGCGCTGGCCTTCGTGGAGACGGCACTCGCGTGGGCAGAGATCGCACTGCACCCGGCCGTCGTCGAGTTCGTGCCAGTACTTGGTCGGGACAATGAAGGCGTCCACGTACCGAATCGTAGCGCGTGCCCGTGGTGCCACCGGCTGGCGGGGCCGTGGCGCCGGCCCGGCTGCGTCGAGGTAACCGTCGTGTGTGCGCCGCGCCGCACAGGCGCCGGGCGCCGGCGGTACGCTTCGGCCACATCTGGCCGCATTCGGCCACAGGAGGCGGCGCCATGCAATGGGTCACCCGCGAGCACCCCAAGACCGACCGGATCGCCTCTCCTTGGCTGATCCGCACCTTCATCGACCCCGAGGCCGAGATCGTCTACGTGCCGCGGGATGAGGTCCTCGCCTACGCCGAGCGGGCGGGGGCGATCAGCTTCGACGCGCCGGGGGCACGGTACACGCACCACGACGGACGGTGCTCGTTCGAGGTGCTCGTCGACGAGTACGGGCTGGCTGGCGACGCGGCGCTCGCGCTGATGGCACGGATCGTCCATGGCGCGGACGTGGCCGACGATCGTGACGCCACGCCCCAGTCGCGCGGGCTCGAGGCGATCGCGGACGGGTTCGCGCTGCTCGGCGTCGACGATCAACGGCAGCTCCAACTCGAGCTGCCCGTCTATGACGCGCTCTACGCGTGGTGCCGGCGAGAGGTCGCTCGCCCGACCTAGTGGCGGTGAGAGCGGCGCGACCTGGCGCTGCCATGATCCCCGCCGTGCGTGGCGGACAGCATGCCACTCGACCATGATGCCGAGGAGGGCCATCCGATGGCCGAGGTCACCGCCGAAGTGACCGAGCTGCTGCAGGCGGCTGTGGCGTTCCGTGTCGGCTCGTCACCCCTCGCCGGCCGGGATGAGGTGGAGCGACGTCGCCTTGACGAGGGCGAGCAGCCGGTCCCCTGGCTGCGCTGCGAGCTCGTCGAAGGCCGGCCTCGTGATGAGCGCGCGCAGCTCGAAGCCGCAGTCAAGCCGCACGCGGACGATCGGCCCGAGCGGCTCGACGCCAGCGACGACCCCCTCGATCCGGTTGCGCGTGGAAAGGCCGGCGCTTGAGCCGCCCGGCGCCATCAGCACGACGTCCTCGGGCCGCACCGTCACGACGACCCGTGTCCCGACCGGCAACGCCGAGGGCGCCGTCAAGCGATGCCCCGAAACCTCGATCGTCGCGAGGCCAGCGTCGCTCTCCACCACCGACCCGACCGCCACGGTGTCCGCGCCCACGATGCGCGCGGCAGCCGTGGAGGCGGGCCGCGCAAAGACGTCGCCGGTCGGCCCTTCCTGGATGAGGCGGCCCGCGTCGACGAGCGCTACTCGGTCGGCCAGCACGAGCACCTCGGTGCGGTCGTGGCTGACGACGATGGCCGGGAGGCGTAGGCGGACGAGCAGCCTGCGCAGGTCGCCGCGCAGCTCTTCCCGGGCCACCGTGTCGAGCGCGGAGAGGGGTTCGTCGAGGAGCAGGAGCTGAGGACGACGCGCCAGCGCGCGGGCCAGGGCGACCCGCTGCTGCTGACCCCCGGAGAGCTCGCGTGGGCGACGCCGCTCGAAGCCGTCGAGCCCAACCAGTTCGATCAGCTCCGCGATGCGGGCGTGCTTGGGTCGGCCCGCCAGGCCGTCGATCCCGAAGCCGACGTTGTCGGCGACCGAGAGGTGAGGGAAGAGCGCGTACCCCTGGGGCAGGTAGCCGATCCGCCGGCGCTGCGGGGGGAGATTGACCCCCCGTTCGGCGTCGAACCAGACCTGCCCGTCGGCCACGATCGAACCGCGATCCGGCCGTTCCAGGCCGGCGAGACAGCGCAAGATGGTCGTCTTCCCAGCACCCGACGGGCCCAGCAGGCCGAGCGTGTGGCCCGCCGCCAGGTCGAGCTCGAACGTCGCCTCGATCGTCGGTCCCCGCCCGAAGCGTCGCTCGAGCCGGGCGCTCAGCCCCGCCCCGGCCATCCGGCGAGGCTCCGACGGCCGAAGGTGTAGGTCACGGCGAGCACGATGAACGAGAGGATGAGGAGGGGCAGCGCGAGGCTCGTGGCCCCGGCGTAGTCGAGCGACTGCACGCGGTCGTAGATCGCGATCGAGATCGTGCGGGTCACGCCCGGGATGTTGCCGCCCACCATCAGGACGACCCCGAACTCCCCGAGGGTGTGGGCGAAGGTCAACACCACGGCCGTGATGAAGCCACCCAACGAGAGCGGCGCCACGACGCGCAGGAACGTCGAGATGCTCGAGTGCCCGAGGCTCCAGGCGGTCTCCACCAGGGAGCGGTCGACCGCCGCAAAGGCGACCACGAGCGGCTGCACGGCAAACGGGAGGCTGTAGAGCGTGGACGAGACGAGCAGGCCCCCGAACGTGAAGGGGAGGAGGCCCAGGCCGAGCGACCGGGTGAGCGCACCGACGGGGCCCGCCGGGCCCATCGCGAGGAGCAGGTAGAAGCCGAGCACCGTCGGCGGGAGGACCAGCGGCAGCGCGACCACCGCTTCGACCAGACCGCGCCAGGGCCGGCGGGTCGTCGCGAGCCAGTACGCGATCGGCGTGCCGAGCAACAGCAGGATCGCGGTGACGAGGAGCGCCAGACGCAGGGTCAGGAGCACCGCCTCGACGTCCATGGCCCATCAGCTCCCGGGCGGCCCGAAGCCGAACCGGTCGAGCACCGTTCGCCCGCTCGGTCCGAGCACGAAGTCGACGAAGGCCTGCGCGGCTGCGGGATCTCGCGCGCGCTTCAGGACCACCACGCCCTGTTCGATGGCGGGATAGGCGTCGTTGGGGACGAGCCAGTAGCGGCCCGCGTTGCGGAGGGTCGGCGCGAGCGCCAGCGAGAGCGCGAGGATGCCGACGTCGGCCGCCCCGGATTGGACGAACTGGGCAGTCTGGCTGATGTTCTCGCCGTACACCAACTTGGCCGCGAGCCGATCGTAGATCCCGTAGTGCTGCATGGCGGCAACAGCTGCGCTCCCGTACGGCGCGTGCTCCGGGTTGGCGATCGCGATCGTGTGCACGGCGGGATCGAGGAGCGCCTGCATGCCGGGCCGCCCGACGTCGATCGACGAAGCGTTGGGGACCCAGACGACGATCCGCCCGATGGCGTACAGACGGGTCGACCCGGCTGGCGCCAGCCCGGCCTGTTCGAGTCGCTCCGGGTACCCGATGTCGGCCGAGAAGAGGACGTCGAACGGCGCGCCGTTGGTGATCTGCGAATAGAAATTGCCGGACGAGCCGTAGGTGGCCGTTACGCGGATGCCGGTCCGGGCCCGGAAGGCGGCGATCAGGTCCTGCATCGCGAACTGGAGGTCTGCGGCGGCGGCGACCTGGACGGTGCCCGCTGCGGCGCTCCCGCTCGGGCTCTGACCAGTTGCGCGTGCGGCCGGCGAACCCGCGGCGGACGGACTGGTGACCGACGACCCGGCGGCGACTGCCCCGGCCGATCTCGACGGGCGGCCCGTCGCGGTCGGCGCGCAGGCTCCGGCGACGAGCGCCAGGGTGACGCAGATCGCCACCCAGGAGATGCCAGGCCGTGCCGCGCTCACGAGGCCAGCCCCCGACTCGTCGAGCTCAGGTCGTACCCACCGATCGCCGCCAGGCGACGCTGGAACGCGGCGGAGGTCAGCACGTCGCCGAACCGGACGAGCGTGGGATGGTCGGCCCAGTCCAGCGCGATCCACAGCTCCGCCGCGTGCCGCTCGAGTGGGTGAAACGCGAGTCCGGCGGCGAGCGCCGCCGGCTCGATGGTGACCGCGGCGCGCCCCTCGAGCGCCGCCAGACGGGCCGCCTCGAGGTGTCCGGCGACTCGAGGCCCGGGCGGGGTCGCGCCGCCCGCGGCGGCCACGGCGCGCTCCAGAGCCACCTGGCTCCCCGCGCCCGGCTCCCGCTGGATCACGTTCCGCCGCCCGGCGAGCACCTCCCGCCACCAGGTCCGGCGCGCGTCGGGTGGCGCCGCCAGCCCCACCTGCCAGCCCGCCAGACGGTGACGGACGAGCGGCCCGTGTGTCGCCCGATGCTGTGCGGCCAGCGCATCCAGCGTCTCCGCCGGCCCGTGGACGACGGCACCATGCGCACGCCCGGCTGCCAGCGCGTCGCGGGCCGCCTCGCTGGAGGCGAGGACGGGCAGGACCCGGCCACCCCTGTGGGCTTCCAGGAGACGGGCGGCCAACCCCATCGCCGGTTCGCACCCGACGAGCACGATGCCGAGTTCGGCGCCAGGTAGATACTCCACGCCGTTGGCGCCCACGATCGCATCGGCGGCGGCCCAGTCGTCGCCGATGGACGGCACGGGGGCGGCCACGAGTCGATCGCCCACGCGGCCGAGCCAGACTCGCTCGCCGATCCGGAGCGGACCGAGGACCCCCGTCACCTCCGCGTGCTCTGGCAGGGCGAGCGCTTCTGCCGAAGTGCCGAGGGCTCGCGCGAGGGCCAGGCCGGCATCGAGGCGCGGGATGTGGCGCCCGGCCTCGACGGCGCCGACGAGTTGGCGGGTCACCCCGGCGCGGCGCGCCAACTCGTCCTGCGACCAACCCGCCGCCAGCCGCAGTCTGCGTACCCGATCGCCGAAGGCCATGCTGGAATAGTAGCGGGTACGCCAGCATTCTGTCGGGGTCCGGCGACCTGTCGGGGCCCGGCGACCTCGCCCTGAGCGCCCAGCCGAGGCCGAGCGCCCGGCCCCGGGTCCTCAGCCGAGGTGGAGCGCTTCGCGCAACTGCACCTGGCGGATGACGTCCGCGCGGGTGAGCACGCCGATCAGTCGGCCGTCGTCGAGGACCGGCAGCTGCTCGAAGTCGCCCGCCAGCATCGCCTCGAGGGCCTGCGCGAGCGGGGTGTCCGGCGTCACGGTCACGACCGCCTCGCGGCCCCCCATCACGTCCTCCACGCGCGTCGCAGCGCGCGCTGCGGGCGGGACGCCCTGGATGTCGCGGAGCGTGATCATGCCGACGACGCGGCCAGCCGATATCACCGGGAGCGCGCGCCGGTTGCCGGGCAGGAGGTACTCGTCGATGAGCGTGGCCACCGATGCCCCGGGCACGATCGCCGTCGCATCAGGGCGCATCACGTCGCGCACCCGCAGGCCGCTGAGGCGCTGCTCGGAGCGCACCTGCCGCAAGGTCGCGGCACCCGCGCTCTGCAGGAACCAGCCGATCACCGCGATCCAGATCCCGTTGAAGGCGTCGCCACCGACGACCTGCATGACGCCCCAGACCATGAACCCGTACCCCACCAGTTGCCCGGCCCCGACCGCGATCTCGAGGCCGCGGCTCGCGTCGCCGGTGACCTGCCAGACGATCGCGCGCAGGACGCGCCCGCCGTCGAGCGGGAAGCCCGGGATCAAGTTGAAGCCGCCGAGCAAGGCGTTGATCAGCGCGAGGTAACCCAAGAGCGCGGCAGCTCGTGGCTCGCCGAGCGCGGCGGCGAAGACGAAGCAGACTCCGGCGAGCGCGAGGCTCGTCAGCGGACCCACGATCGCGATGAGGAACTCGCTCGACGCACGGGTCGACTCGGTCCGCAGGCTGGAGACGCCCCCGAAGATGAAGAGCGTGATCGAGGCGGCCTCGATGCCCCGCGTCCGGGCGACCAGCGAATGGGCGAGCTCGTGGACGAGGACCGACGCGAAGAGTAGGAGTGCGGAGAGCGCCCCGAGCGCCCAGGCCTGGGCGGACGAAAGGTTCGGCAGGAGGCGCGGGTAATACCCCTCGGCGAGCGACCAGGTGACCAGCGCGAAGATGACTAGCCAGCTGACGTGGACGTACACGTCGATGCCGGCGATGCGGAAGATGCGGAGCGAGCCGGTACGCATCGGTTGGCACCAGCGTACACGGTCGCGCTGCAGCCGACGCGATCGCCTGGCGGGCGGCCGCGTGCCGGAGATCGCGCGCGTCGAGGATGGCGATGACGAACCCCGCTGGGTGTGAGGCGCACCACAGAAAGCGTCGGGCCACGCGTCTAGGGTGGGCATCGGGTCAATCCTGAAGTTGGAGGTCGAGAGTCATGGCAACGACAACGTTCGAGGGCCAGCGCACCGACGTGGGCGACTGGATCCGCTATGGGATCAGCGGTGGAATCGTCGCGGGGATCGTCTTCGCGATGTTCGAGATGGTGATGGCGGCGCTGCTGAACGGCAGCGGCGCGTTCTTCATGCCGTTGCGCATGATCGGCGCGATCGGACTGGGCAAGACGGCGCTCGATCCAGCCACGTCGCTGGTCACGGCGGGCGGGGCGGGACTCGTCATCCACATGGTGCTCGCGATGATGTACGGCGTCGCCATCGCGGCCGTCCTCGGGCTGATCCCCGCCCTGTCGAGCACGCGGACGTCCGTGCTGATCGTGACGAGCCTGGCTGGGCTCGCGCTGTGGGTCGTGAACTTCTACGTGCTAGCCGGTATCTTCGGCTGGACGTGGTTCCCGGACGGCACGAGCGCGGCGGTGCAGTTCGTCGCGCATACGTTCTTCTTTGGGACCGTCCTTGGTCTGGTGTTGGACCGCCTCTACCTGCGCCGGAGACCGCAGCCACGGTCCGCGACCGCGCCCGCAGTCTCCGCGAACGGATCGGTCAGATGATCCAAACGTTGAAACCGTCGGCCAGCATCTCGAACGGCCGCGCGCCGTCGTCGCAGCGTTCGTAGGCGAGATCGCCGCGCCGCGTCCGGCTCACTCGGCGCAGCACGAGAGTTTGGAAACGTCGCGGCTGAACGCCTGGGCACCGATCTTGAGCGCCTCGGCCATCGTCGGGTAGACGTGCATGAGGTCCACGAAGTCGGCAAGCGTGGCCTTGAAGTGCAACGCCATCGCGGCCTCGTGGATGATCTCGCTCGCGCCCTCGCCGATGACGTGGACGCCGAGCACGCGCTCGTCGAGCGTGGAGGCGATGAACTTCACGACGCCCGTGGTCTTGTGCACGGCGCCGGCGCGGGGGACGTACACCAAGGGGGTCGTGGTCGCCACGGCCGGGTGGTGCTTAGCCCGCACCTCGGCTTCGGTGAGCCCTACGGTGCCGATCGGCGGATCGGTGAAGATCGCGCGCGGGATGACCGTTCCGTCGAACCGGCGGTGCGCATTCGCGAAGGCGTTGTCCGCGACGATGCGGCCCTGTCGGGCCCCGACCGGCGTCGCCATCTGCGAGCCGTGCTGACGTCCGATGACATCGCCGGCAGCCCAGATGTGGGGTTGGCTCGTGCGTAGCTCGGCGTTCACCACGACGAACCCGTCGGGGTCGCGGGCCACACCGGCGCGCTCGAGCCCGAGCGTCTCGGTGGCCGGCACCCGACCGGTGGCGACCAGGACGCGCGCGGCGCGGACGCTGCGGCCGGTGGTGGGCGTCTGGGCATAGACACGGACTTCTCGGGCGTCTCCTTCGATCCGCTCGATCGCCGCGTCGGTGATGACCTCGATCCCCTCCGCCGCGAAGACCTCGCCCAAGATGCGCCCAAGGTCGGGTTCGTACGCCGAGAGGAGCCCCGAGCGAGCCACGATCGTCACCTGGCTCCCCAGGCGCGCGAACAACTGGGCGAGTTCGACCGCGATGTACCCACCGCCCAGGACGACGAGGGAGGCCGGCAGCTCGGAGAGGCGACCGGCCTCGTCGGCGTCGAGGAGGTCGCTCGTCAGGTAGGGCACGTCGCTCAGACCCGGGATGGGCGGGATCCAGGGCTGCGAGCCGGTGGCGACGAGGACCTGGTCGGCCTCGATGCGGCGGCCGGCCGCCACGATCGTGTGGGGATCTTCGAAGCTGGCGTCGCCGTCGACCATCTCGAGATCGCCCAGGCTGTCGGCGACGCTCGCGTACTTCTTGGCGCGGTAGTCGTGGACGACGGCGTCCTTCTGGGTGATCAAGGCTGGGAAGTCGACGGCGACCCGGGCGGGCGTGAGCCCCGCGTAGCGCGGGTGGGCCGCGTCGTGCACGATGCGCGCCGCCTCGATGAGGTTCTTCGACGGCAGGCAGCCGCGGTTGGCGCACGTGCCCCCGAGGGTGCGGCGCTCGACCATCGCGACCCGCGCGCCGAGATCGACGGCCTTGATCGCCGCGGCGAAGGCGGTGGACCCCGAGCCAAGGATGAGCAGATCGACAGGGCTGGACATGGGCAGTTCCTCCGGGGCAGTTGCCCCCATGGCGACGACCGCGTCTGCGGCGCCGTTGCGGGGTGCGTGGCCCGCCCTCGCTTGCGGCAAGCATACGAGCTCGCGTATTGTTATGGCGTTCTACGTTTCCAGGTTGGCTGACAGCGCCGACAACACAGGTGGAACCGGCATGACGAGCAACCTTCCGATCGCCGCCTCGCGCGCCGAGCAGCTCGGTCGACATGAGGCGTTGGCGACCTTCTTCCAGGGCCTTTCCGACCCGACTCGGGTGCGCATCCTCGAGCTATTGGCCGAGCGGCCGCGGACAGTGACCGAGCTGCAGGCAGAGCTCGGCATCGCCCAAGGGCGGCTCTCCAGCCACCTGGCCTGCCTCCGCTGGTGCGGCTACGTGTTCGCGGTGGCGCAGGGTCGCTACAACCGCTACCAACTCGTCGATCCCCGCGTGCGGCGGATCCTCGCGGATGCGGAGTCGATCGTGCGGCAGAACGCTGATCGGCTTACCTCGTGTCTCGTGCTGGCCACCGAATCGGACGCCGCCCCGATCGAGGAGCCGTGAGCGGCGCGCTCAGCTGTGCCGGCGCGCGACGAACCAGACGCCGGCGCGCGCGGCGACGCTGATTGGCACGCCGACGCCCACGAGCCACGTCACTGTTCCGCTGCCTAGGCCGACCGCCGACGGCGCTCGAAGGCGTTGTATCCGCTGGCGCGGACCGCCGCAGCCAGGGCTTCGGCCGGCGTTGCAGGGCTCGCCTCGACCGTGGCGCTGCGCCGTTCGAGGCTGACTTCGGCGCGCCGGACGCCGGGGACCGACTCGAGCGCCGCGGTGACGTGCTGTACGCAGTCGTCGCACGTCATGCCGCCCACGCCCAGGTCGATATACACGATCGATTCGCTTGTCATGGTCTTACCCCAGTCGGTTCCTATAGATACGCGAGTACGTATGCGCATACTCTATCGACCGGTACTGGCGCCGTCAAGCGCAGCGCCTCGCCCTGCGGCAGCTGACGCGACGCGAGATGCGCGATGTCAGCCGTATTGACAGACGGTATGGCGTGTGTAATGGTGCCACGCATGGAGCGAGAAGGCACGCATGGGCGCATCGCAGGGTCGCCGCCGGCCGCGCGGATGGTGGCGGGTGAGCACGGGCGCCTGCTCGCCGGTCCACCCTCGCCGCGTCCGTGGTCGGCCTTGGCGCGCGACGTGGCGGCCGATCGGGTCGACCGGGTGGTATTCGCGGCATCGGCCGCGCTCGCCGGTTTCGTCTACTCGATCCTGCTCCCCTTCAACTTCACCCAGCGCATTTCGCTCGCCAACTGGCGCTATCTCGATGCGCGATACCTGACGTTCACCGCCGTCTTCGCAGTCGGCATCGCGTGGCTTGTCACCCTTCAGGTGCACGCCATGCGGCGCGTCGCCCGCGATGCTCCGGGAGCCGCTGCGGCCGGCGATGGGGCACGCGGTCTGCTCTCGGCGGCGGCGGCGCTTCTGCCGAGCTTCCTGTGCTGCAGTCCGGTGGTGCCCAGCCTCGTGGGCCTCCTCGGTCTGTCGGCGGCGACCCAGCTGCGCGCCGTCGGGGCTGTGCAGTTCTTCTTCGCCCGAGAACAGGACCTGCTGCTGGTCGGCGCGTCGACCCTCCTCATCGGGAGCGCCGTCTGGTCGACGCGCCAGCTTGCGCATGCCCGGTGTCTGGACGGCGCCTGTGACGCCACCGCGGCCGGCGTCGCTGCGGGGGTGCAGCCGACGAGCGACGCGTCGCCCGCGGGGCAGGCGGTGTCGGGACCGCGACCTGACGGCAGAGACGAGGGATGAGCCGGGAGCGCGCGCGGGTTCGCCAGGCGCAGGCGACGCATGCGGCGGCCGCAGCCCAAAGGTCGGGCGGAACGAGGCGTGTCTTCCGGTCGAGTTGGGCGGGCCGGTTGGGGATCGTGCTGGCGGGCGCAGCCGGGGCAGCCCTGGTGTTCGCGATCGCGGTGGCGGTCGGGGGGAGAGGGGCCGCGACAGCGGGGACGAGCGTCGGTGCGGCGGCGCCGGACGGTGCCTTCACGACCACCGCGGGGAAAATCGAGACCGTCGCGGGGCTGCGCGGCGAGCCGACGCTGCTCTGGTTCGTCGCGACATGGTGTTCGAGTTGCCAGGCCGGCACGCAGGCGATGGCGAGCGCGATCCCGACCTTCGCGGCGCGGCACGTGCGGGTCGTGGAGCTGGAGCTCGCCGACGACCTCGGACAGTCTGGGCCCGGCATCGCGGACTTCGGCCGGCAGCTGGCCGGCCCAGCCTATACGAACCCCGACTGGACCTTCGGCGTTGCGTCGAGCCAGCTCACGGCCGCCTATGACGCGCCCGGCTACCTCGATGTCTACTACCTGCTCGACGCCTCCGGGCGCATCGTCTACGTGAACGGTAGCCCCGGCTCGACCATGCAGGAGCTGCTCGCGCAGACCGCTCTCCTCGACGCTGCGCGCTGACCGACGCCGGACGCTCGCCGCGCGCTGCACGGTGCTGAGACGGCAATGGAGGCTCTCCGCCTTGCGGCCGCCTCGCGCTGCGAGTACCCTGCAGCGGTCCATCGAGTTCGCCCTCCGGGTGCGGGGAAGCCGGTGCAAATCCGGCACTGTCGCGCAACTGTGAGCGGGGAGCGGCCGGCCACATCGCCACTGGGTCGATCCCGGGAAGGCGGCCGAGCTGCGTTGATCCGCGAGCCAGGAGACCTGTTCGGAGGGTCCTGGGGCCCGCCCGCGCGGATCGGCGGCCGACCTCCCGGAGGTCCCCGACCGCGAGGCGGCCGCAGCTACGGGAGGTTCGCTCATGCGTCGCCCCGTCGCGGCCAGCGCGGTACTGGCCGTCGCCCTCCTCTTCCTATGGTCCGCGAGCCCAGGCGTGGGGACCGTCCTGGGCAGCGCGGACCCGGCCACGCGGGCCCTCCAGTACCTCGCGAGCCAGCAGCGGTCCGACGGTTCGCTCGACCATGCTCCGGGCGAGACGGAGGACTTCGTCCTGGCGGCCGCGGCCGCCGGCTACGACCCCGCCACCCTGCGGTCCTGCACAGGGCCGACCGCGTACGACTTTTTGGCAACCCAGGTCGCGAAGGCCGAGACGAGTGCCGGGGGCACCGCCAAGCTGATCCTCGCGGTCACGGTCGGCCGACGGGACCCGCATGCGTTCGGCGGTCAGGACCTGGTCGCCCACCTCGATTCGCTCTACGTCACGACGTCTGGAGCGTACGGCGACGGCGCGACCTTCGGGCAGTCCCTCGCCGTGCTGGCGCTGAAGGCGGTGGGCCAGCCGGTGCCGTCGGCTGCGCTGGCGCATCTCGAGGCGCTGCAGGATACGGACGGGAGCTGGAGCTACCAGGCCGCCGCCAACGCGACGGCGGGCGACACCAACTCCACGGCGATCGCGCTCGAGGCGCTCGCCGCGGGCGGCGTGACCACAAGCGACCCGGTGGTCTCGAAGGCACTGGCCTGGCTCCATGGGCAGCAGAACGCCGATGGCGGTTTCGCCTACCAGGCCGGGCCGGGCGCCTCGAGCGACCCCGATTCCGACGCACTCGTGATCCAGGGGCTGGTGGCCCTGGGTGAGGACCCGACCGGAGCGACCTGGACGAAGAATGGCAAGACCGTCTTCAGCGACCTCCTCTCGCGACAGGCACCGAATGGCGGTTTCACCTTCCCGGGCAACCCGGGACCGGATCCCTTCACCACGAGTCAGGTTCCGGCGGCGCTCGTGCGGGTCGCGCTGCCCGAGCCGGCGACCTGGACGGCGGGTGCCGCAATCCCGGGGGTGACGTGTGCGGCGCCGAAACCGACGGCGTCCCTGCCTGCCTCGCACCCCACGCCGGCGCCGACGCTGCCCGCGACGGCGACCGCGCCCGGGCAGGCTCGGGGCGGCGGCACGGACAGCGTGCTGCTCGCCTGGCCCTGGTTGGCGGCGTTGTCGGCGCTGGCACTCGGCGGGTCCGTGGCGCTCGACCGGCGGAGTCATCGCCCGACGGAGTGAGGACGGCTGAGGGCGGGCGGTGCGGCGGGCCGGGCCGCATGATGCGGGTGCGCGCGGCCGTCGCCTCGTTGACGGCGGCCGCCTTGCTCCCGGTCGCGGTGGCCCTCTTGGCGGCGCTGGTGCCGCTGCGGCCCCTGTCCGGGGTCGTCTGCGCCGGCACCGGCCCGCACCATGCGGCGCTCGTCGTCGAGCACGCCGATGGCCGCCTCGTGACGCGCTGCGTCGCGTTCTCGGCCGCGCAGATCACGGGCGAGCAGCTGCTGGCTCGGAGTGGGATCCAGTACGCCACGGTCGGTTTCGGCGGTTTCGGCGACGCGGTCTGCCAGATCGACGGCGAGCCGGCAAGCTTCCCGGCGAGCTGCTGGACCTCGACCAGCCCGTACTGGATGCTCTTCGTGGCGCGCGCCGGGGGAACCTGGAGTAGCTCGAACCTAGGTGTGACGAGCCAGGTCTTCCGGAACAGAGACGCCGAAGGCTTCCGGTACGAGTCGCAGAGCGGCCCGGCGCTTGCCCCGGCACCTCCGACCGGCGTCTGTGCCGCGTCGGTCGCCGGCGCTGGGGCGACCGCGACATCGGCGGCCGTGTCGCCCGCGGCGACGGTTCGGCTCTCGGTCCGTCCGACGCCGACGTTCGCCGGGGAGACGGCTCGCTCGACCCCGGCGCCGTCCGCGGTCCAGCCCACACCGCCCTGGACGGGGGTGAGTTCGGCGCCGCCTGCGCTCGTTCCGGGAGCTGCGGGGGGCTCGGGGGGCGGGCCTGCGCCGGGCGTGGGCGCGCAGCCCGCTCGGTCGGCCGGTACCGACGGGCAGGTAGGCACCGCGCGAGAGGCGGGATCGCCGGTGTCGGGTCAGCCCTCGGTCGGGCTCGGCGCACTAGCTGTGCTGGCGGGAGGGATCGTGCTCGTCGGCCTCGCGTTCGTGCGCGCGCGTGGGCGGGCCAGGGCAGCACGCCGATGAACGCCCGGGCCCTGGCGGGCTGGTCCGCCGTCGGCCTCGTCATCGCGCTCGGCGGGACGAACCCCGTCGAGCGGGTCCTCGTCGGGCTGGCGGCCCTCGATCTGCTCGTCACGCGGACGCCACCGGAGCGGCCGCTGCGCCCGCTCCTCCTGGGCGTGGTGCTCGCCGGGGGTCTGGCCGCCACCCTGAACCTGCTGCTTGCCCACGCGGGCGAGCACGCGCTGCTGACGCTCCCCGAGGCGCTCCCGCTCGTGGGCGGCCCCATCACCCTCGAGTCTGCGGCGTTCGGCGCCGTGACCGCGTCGGGGCTGATGGCGGCGATCCTGGTCGTCGCGCCGCTCTCGCTCCTGCTGGAGCCGCACGACCTGCTCGACGCGCTCCCGGCGCGCCTGGAGCGTACTGGGATCGCCGTCGCGACGGCCCTCAACCTCGTGCCGACCATCCGGCGCACCGCGCTCGGTGTCATGGAGGCGCAACGACTGCGCGGCTGGCGGCCCCGGGGCCCATGGTCGTGGGCGGAGATCCTCGTGCCGGTGATGCTCACGGCGATCGAGGGCTCGCTGCAGCTGGCAGAGGCGATGGAGGCCCGCGCCTTCGGTTCGGGACGGCGCACCCGGTACGAGCCCCGCGGCCTGAACGCGCTCAGCCGACTGACGGTCGGGTCGGCCGTGGCGGCGCTCGGGCTCTACCTGGCAGCTCGCGTTGCCGGCGCCCAGCTCGACTGGCAGGCGTACCCGACGCTCGCCGTCCCGGCGGTCGACCCGCTGGCGACGATGGCCTGCCTGGCGCTGGCGCTGCCGGCGCTGCCCCGGCTCGGCGGAGGACGCCCATGAGCATCGCGACGGTCGAGCATCTGCACTACTGGTACCCGGACCGGGCCGACGCAGCGCTCGTCGACGTGAGCCTGCGTCTCGAGGCCGGATTGACGGTGCTCGCGGGGCCCTCGGGGAGCGGCAAGTCCACGCTGCTGCGGCTCTTCGACGGCCTCGTCCCGCACTTCCACGGTGGCACCATCGCTGGCCGCGCCTCGGTGGGCGGGTGCGACGTGCTAGTGACACCGACGCGTCGGCTGGCTCGCGAGGTCGGCCTCGTCTTCCAGGACCCGGAGCAGCAGTTCGTCTCCGGGACGGTCGAGCGCGAAGTCGCGTTCGGCCTCGAGAACCTGGGCGTCACGCCGTCCGCGATGCGCGCGAGGGTGGGCGAGGCGCTGGAAGCCGTCGGCGCCGAGGCGCTGCGAGGCCGTTCGGTCGACAGTCTGTCCGGCGGCGAGCGCCAGCGGGTTGCGCTGGCGGCCGCCCTGGCCCTGCGGCCGCAACTGGTGGCCCTGGACGAGCCGACCTCGCAGCTCGATCCCGACGGCGCCGCCGCGCTCCTCGAGGCCTGCCTCGCGCTGGTGGCGGGCGGCACCGCCGTCGTCGTGGCCGAGCACCGGCTCGAGCGCCTGCTGCCCGCGGCCGACCGCCTAGGGCTGCTCGACGGCGGTCGGCTCGAGGGCCCCCTGCCGCCTGCCCGACTCGTCGGCCGGCTGACGACGGCGCCGGCCATCGTCCGCCTCGGGCGGCGACTCGGGTGGTCGCCACTCCCGCTCAGCGTGGAGGCGGCACACGAACGGCGGCCGGCACTCGCCGACGGGGCGCGACCGGGCTCGGCGGGTGCGCGTCGGACGCTGCCAACCGAACTCGCCTGGTCGGTCCGCGGCCTCACGGTCGGGCCTGGCGGGCGGGTCGTGTTCGACGGCGTGGAGCTGGCTGGAGGCCGGGGCGAGATCGTCGTCCTGATGGGCCCGAACGGCGGCGGCAAGACGACCTTCCTGCGGACGCTGGGCGGGCTCCTGCGGCCCCGCAGCGGCCGCGTGGAGCGCCTGGCGGGCCGGATCGCCTACCTGCCCCAGGACCCCGCCGCGTTGCTCCACCGCCCGACCGTGCGGGCCGAAGTGGAGGCGACGCTCCGCTGGGCCGGCAGCCGCGAGCCCGCGGAGCGCATCCTGGGCGAGCTGGGTCTCCTCTCGGTCGCCGAACGCTACCCGCGCGACCTCTCGAGCGGGGAACGTCAGCGGGCGGCGATCGCGACGGTCCTGGCCGCGCGGCCCGCGATCGCGCTGCTCGACGAGCCGACGCGTGGGATGGACGGAACCGCGCGGGGCCGTCTCGCCCGGGTGCTGCGGCGGCTGCGGGAGGAAGGCTGCGCGGTGGTCCTCGCCACACACGACAGCGACCTTGCGGCGGAGGTTGGGGACCGGGTCGTACGGGTGGAGGATGGCCGGCTGGTCGATCTGGGCTGCCCCGACCGGGCGCTGTCGGGGGCGACTCCGTGGGCGACGCAGGTCGGGCAGCTCTATCCGGGCGGTCCGGTGACGGTCGAGGGCGTGCTGGCCCGACTGGCCGGCCCGGTCGACGACGGGCGCCCGCCCATGGAGCGCGCCGTCGATGCTTCCGGCGCGTGGCGTCCCGGATCGCTCCCGACGGCGGCAGCGAACGAGCGGACACGCACCTGATGGCCGCCCGGCGCCAGGGGGTCGGGCAGGCTTCCGCCGGGCGGCGGCGGCGCAGCCTGCAGTCGCCCGCATGGCTGTCGCTCGTTGGGGTTGCGCTCTTCGCGTGGCCGTTCCTCACCGCCACGGCCGTCCCGGACGGACCGGCGCTCGCCACCGCGCTTGGCGCGCTCGGCGGCCTGTTGCTGGCCGAGGCCGGTGCGCGGCGACTGGATGCGCGCCTGCTGGCGTTGCTCGCCGCGATCGCCGCGATCGACGCGGGGTTGCGCCTGGCGCTGGTGACCGGGATCGGCGGCTTCAGCCCGATCTTCTTTCTCGTTCTGTGCGCCGGCTGGGTCTTCGGACCCTCGTACGGGTTCGAGACGGGCGCGGTCGCGCTGCTCGTTTCGGCGATCGCGACCGGCGGGATCGGCCCGTGGTTGCCCTACCAGCTCTTCGGGGTTGGGTGGGTCGGATTGGCGGCGGGCGCCGCCTCGCGGCTGGTCGGCCGGCTCACCGGACATCCGGTCGTGGCACCCTCGCGGCGGGATCTGATCGTGCTCGCGGTCGTCGGGGCCGTGATGGGCCTCGTCTACGGAGCGTTGCTGGATGTCTGGGACTGGACGTTCTTCCGGGGCTCGCCCGAGCTGGGATGGGTGCCCGGACTGGCGCTGGGGACCACGCTCGAGCGTTTCGGGCGCTTCTACCTGGTGACCTCGCTCTGGTACGACAGCTTCCGCGCCGTGGGTAATGCGCTGATGGTGCTTGGGCTGGGCGCTCCGGTGCTCGCGGCACTGTGGCGGGTGCGCCTGCGCTCGTCCTTCCGCGTCATCGACACGGTGCCAGCTGCTGCGGCCATCTCTGCGGCGAGGCCCTCGGGGCTCGACGTCTGACCACGCGACGCCGCCTGCGTGCCGGGCAGACGAGGTCCGCCTGGTCGACTCCTCGCGCGCGCCTTCACTGGCTGTTCGTGCGCGCCGCGGCGGGATGCGGCAGCGCGCGGCGCTGCGGTCGGCCCCGGCAGGCCTCGAGGGCTGCAGGGACGACCGTCGGCCAGGCCGGACCCGGTCGCGCGATCGCATAGCCTTGCGCGAGCACCGGCACACGCGCCCGGGCCAGGACCGCCAGGTCGGCTGGATCCTCGACTCCCTCGGCGATGGCGATCGCGCCGATCGCGGCGGTGAAGCTTACGAGCGCCTGCACGAGCGCCTGGTGCCCCGTGTCATCGCGCAGACCGCGGATCAGCTGTGCATCGAGCTTGACGAAGGCGGGGCGCAACTCGGTGAC
Organism: Chloroflexota bacterium; assembly: GCA_021786385.1. Classification (GTDB taxonomy): domain Bacteria; phylum Chloroflexota; class Limnocylindria; order Limnocylindrales; family CSP1-4; genus JAJYNJ01. The sequence goes on along the minus strand of JAJYNJ010000019.1, from coordinate 7,280 downwards.
GTGCCGCATGGACGCATAGCCGGCGCCCGCGTCGTCGACGGCGATGCGGGCGCCGCGCGCGAGGTAGGGCGCCATCGCATCGCGCAAGGCGGCGTAGTCGGCGACGGCCTCCTCTTCGGTCACCTCGATCACGATCCGCTCGAGCGGTCCGTCGCCGAACGCGGCGGCGACCCGCGGATCGGCGAGGTAGCGCGGACTGACGTTCAACGAGAGGAACGTCCCGGCGGGCAGGACGGCCAGCCGGGCCGCCTTCCGCGCCTGCGAGAGCGCGAGGGCCTGCAGTTCGGCCCCGAGGCCGACCTGGGCCGCCTGGGCGAACCAGACGTCGGGCGGCTGGACCGGCTCGAGGTGGAAGCGGGCCAGCGCCTCGTAACCGGCGACGCTGCGCTCGGTGATCGAGAGGATCGGCTGGAAGTGCGCCACGAGGAGCGTGGGGTTGGCGAGCACCGTGCTCACCCGCTCGTGCAGATGCAGACGCGCCGACTCCTCGTTGCTCAGGGCGCGCTGCACGATGCCCGCGGCGAGCCCACCGATCGTCCGCAGATGCGCAGCCTCGTCGCCGCTCAACGGCTCGGGCGCCTCGCGCGCGCCGGCCAGGAGGGCACCTACGAGCGTCCCGTCGGCGACGAGCGGCAGCACGAGGAGCGAACGCGCGCCGTGCGCGGCGAGGACGGCCGCGCCGCCGCCGGGGAGCCGTTCGAGCTGGGTGCGGGCCGGGCCCGCGGCGGTGAGCGTGCGCAGCTGGGTGGCCATCTCGGCCGGGACGAGCGGCGCCGGCGGCTGCCCAGCCTGGAATGGCCAGAGGGTGGCGAGGCGCTGGGCGCCGGCCGCATCGAAGAGATAGATCGCCGCCGCGGCCACCGGCCAGACACGGGCGAACTGTGCCAGCAGCACCTCCGCCGCAGCGGTCGCCGACGGCGCGCCCATGGCCGCCTGCGCGACCTCCTCGAGCGACGCGAGTTCTGCAGCCCGCTCCCGCGCGACGGCGCGCTCGGCGGTCACCTCGCGCAGGGTGATGACGTGGCCCGCCCCCGACCCCTGCGCGCGGAGCCTGCCGACGCTGACCTGGAGCACGTGGTGAGTCCCATCGTGATGCTGCAGGGCGATCTCACGCGAGAGCGGCGGCGCTCCCGCCTCGGGCGGAGCCATGAGCTGGCTGCGCGCGTGGGGCGCATCGGGGTGCGGAAGGGCGCCGACGCGCGCGGTGATCTCCTCGGTCGTCGCCCCCAGGAGCTCGACCTGTGCCAGGCCAAGCAGCTGCTCGGCCGCCGCGTTGGCGAACGTCAGGCGGCCGCCGGCGTCGAAGACGAGGATGCCATCGGCTGCCGCCTCGAGCGTCTCCCGCAGGCGCTCCTCGGACGCCCGTAGGACGTCGGTTTCGCGCGCCGCGGCGGCGCGGTCGGCGCTCTCCCGGGCCAGTTCCTGTGTGCGGTCCGAGGCCCAGCCGACCACGCCGCCCGCCCCGAGGTAGGCCGCGAGACGGATGGCCCAACCCCATTGGCCCAGCATGCTTGCCGACGCCGCGGTGCTGTCGGGCATCAGCGGACCGAGCAGGAGGCCGGCTGCGGCCCCGGAGGTCAGGCCGCCGCGCCAACCGGCGCCGAGCGCGGCCAAGGCGATCGCGAAGTACGCGAAGTGGACGAGCGGGTTCGGGGCGCCGCCGGTGACGCGTACGGCGGCGTAGACGGCGAGCAGCATGAGTGCGCCCGCGCAAAGGAGGGCCGCCCGCCGCCACCCGACCGTCACCGGCGGGCGCACAAGCGGGCGGGTTGCGGGGGGGGGGGGGGGGGGGGGGATCCGCTGGCAACCGGCTAGTCTTTGGGCGGGTCCTCCGCTGGCTGTGCCCCTCCCGGTGAGGGCGGTACCGTTACAAGGTATT
>JAJYNJ010000019.1:0-5391 GCA_021786385.1 Chloroflexota bacterium | reverse complement strand
GGGGGGCGGGGGGGGGCGGGGGGCAGGGGGCGGGGGGGGGGGGGCGGGGGGGGGGGGGGGGGGGGGGGGGGGGGGGGGGGGGGGGGGGGGGGGGGGGGGGGGGGGGGTCGGTGAATACCATGGCAAGCGTTTAGTCTTGCGGCGGGATCTGCGCTTGCTATGACCCTCCCGGTACGGGCGGTACCGTTCAATGGTACTGGACGGCGAGTACAGCCGCCCCTCGGCGATGTGGCGCAGCCCGCTGCCGGCCCAGCGCTCCCTCAGCGCAGCGCGGCGCCCGTGGGCTGCCGCTTCAGAAAACGGCCGTCGCCCTTCGCCCCCCGGTACTCGCCATCCTCGACGATCACTTTGCCGCGCAACAGCACCACGTCCGAGCCGCCCTGCACGGTGCGGCCTTCGTAGCAGGAGTAGTCGACGTCCATGTGGTGCGTGCGGGCCGAGATCGTGTGGCGCCGCTGCGGGTCGTAGACCACCAGGTCCGCGTCGGCTCCCGGCGCCACCACGCCCTTGCGGCCAGCGAGCCCGAACATCCGCGCCGGCGCCGTGGAGCAGACCTCCACCCAGCGTTCGCGCGAGATGCGGCCGCCGACGACCCCACCATCGTGCATCAGGTCCAGGCGGTCCTCGACGGCCGGGAGCCCGTTGGGGATCTTGCGGAAATCGCCTCGCCCGAGCTCCTTCTGGCCGTGGAAGTCGAACGGACAATGGTCGGTGCTCACCACCTGCAGGTCGTCCGCCCGCAGCCCTTTCCAGAGCTCCGCCCAGTGCTCCTTCGGCCGCAGCGGTGGCGAGCAGACGAACTTGGCGCCCTCGAAGCCGTTCCTCAGATCGTCGAGCGAGAGGAAGAGGTACTGTGGGCAGGTCTCGGCGTAGGCGGGCGTGCCGCGATCGCGGGCCTCGCGCACGGCGTCGAGGGCCTCGCGTGCCGAGAGGTGCACGATGTAGACGGCCGATCCGGCGGCCTCCGCGAGCCGGATCACGCGGTGGGTCGCCTCGCCCTCGAAGACCGGGGGATGCGACAGGCCGTGGTAGTAGGGGTCGGTGCGCCCCGCGTCCGCGTTCTGCGACGCCACGACGTCGATCGCCATCCCGTTCTCGGCGTGCATCATGATCAGCCCGCCGTTCCCAGCGGCCCGCTGCATCGCCCGGAAGATCGCGCCGTCGTCGCTGTAGAAGACGCCCGGGTATGCTGTGAAGAGCTTGAAGTCGGTAACGCCCTCCTCGATGAGCGCGTCCATCTCGGCGAGCGACGCGTCCGTCACGTCGCTCATGATCATGTGGAAGCCGTAGTCGACGCAGGTGTTGCCCTCGGCCTTGGCCAACCAGGTGTCGAGCCCCTCGCGCAGGCTGTGGCCCTTGGACTGCACCGCGAAGTCGAGGATCGTGGTGGTGCCGCCGAAGGCCGCGGCGCGCGAGCCGGTCTCGAAGGTGTCCTTGGCGAAGGTCCCGCCGAAGGGCAGCTCCATGTGGGTGTGGACGTCGATGGCGCCGGGGATCACGTACTTGTCGGTGGCGTCGATCGTCCGTTCAGCGGTCACGCCACGCGCGGCCAGCCCCTGGCCCACGAGGGCGATGGTCTCGCCGTCGACCAGCACGTCCGCCAGCAGCGAGCCATCGGCGTTGACGACCGTTCCGTTCGTGATGAGCGTTCTCACTGGTCGGATCCTCTCGCATTCCGTTTCGCTATCTGGCTGCGTGGCCTGGCCGCGATCAGGCTGCGTGGGCCTGGCCGCTGCGCCGCCCGGCCCGAGCCCGCTGCGCCGCATCAGGGGGTTGCGGGCGCGCTGTCCCGGAGCGCCGGGATGACCTCGCGCCCGTAGATCTCGAGCTGCTCCTCTTCGTTGCCGTTCATCAGGTAGAGGTTGAACTGGTCGACGCCAGCCTCGGCGAGGGCCCGCAGTTTCGCCACGTGGTCGGCGACCGACCCCACGATGCAGAAGCGGTCGACGATCTCGTCGGTGACGAAGGCGGCGTTGGACGATCCGACCTCCGCGTGATGCCGGTAGTCGTACCCTTCGCGGTCCCGGATGTAGGTCGTCAGGGCGGCCGGCAGGTCGTCGCCCTGATAGCGATTGACGAGATCGACGACGTGGTTGCCGACGAGCGCGGGGAACCAGCGCACGCGGTCCCGGGCCTCGGCCAGGTCGCCGACGTACGCGGGTGCGGCCGCCATCACCCGGATGCCGGAGGGATCCCGACCCGCCTCGATCGCGGAGGCACGGACCTGCGCGACGAACCAGCGGATCAGATCGGGATCGCCGATCTGGAGCATGGCGCCGTCGCCGACGCGCCCGGTCAGGCGCAGGGCGACCGGACCGTAGCCGGCGACCCAGACCGGCAGCCGGTAGCCGGGGCTCCACTCGAGCTTCAGGAGCGTGCCTTCGTACTCGATCGGGCGCCCCTCGACGAGGGCCCGGATCACGTGGATCGCCTCCTCGAGGTGTGCGATCGTGGTGGGGGGTTTGCCGAGGACGCGGCGCGCCGAGTCGCCGCGCCCAATGCCGAGGTCCATGCGGCCGCCGCTCAGCTCGTCGAGGACGGCCAGCGCGGACGCCGTCACCGACGGCTCGCGCGTCGCCGGATTGGTGACGCAGGTGCCGAGCCGCATGCTCGTGGTCGCCTGGGCCATCAGCGTCAGGAGCGGGTAGGGCTCGCGCCACAGCACGTGCGAATCGAAGAGCCAGCCGTAGCGGAACCCGACCGCCTCCGCCTGCTGCGTCAGGCTGATCACGCGACCGATGGCGTGGTCAGGCTTCAGGGTGAATCCGAAGTCCATGATCGTTCCTCCGCCCTGCGGGGGTCGCGGTGCCGGTCAAGGCCGCACGAGGTCCCCGTAGGCCTCCGGCCGTCGGTCGCGGTACCACTGCCACGTGTTCCGGACCTGCATGATCATGTCGAGGTCGAGGTCCCGGATCAGCAGTTCGGGATTGTGGGCATCCCCCACCGCACCCACGAACTGGCCGCGCGGGTCCACGAAGTAGCTCTGGCCGTAGAAGTCGTCGTCGCCGAGCGGCTCGATGCCGACGCGGTTGATCGTCCCGACGAAGTAGCCGTTGGCCACGGCGTGGCTCACCTGCTCGATGCGCCAGAGGTACTCCGAGAGGCCGCGGCTGGTGGCGGACGGCTCGAAGACGATCTCGGCACCGTTGAGGCCCAGCGCCCGGGCGCCCTCGGGGAAGTGGCGGTCGTAACAGATGTAGACGCCGACCTTGCCCACCGCGGTCTCGAAGACTGGATAGCCCAGGTTGCCCGGCCGGAAGTAGAACTTCTCCCAGAACCCCTGGACGTGGGGAATGTGCGTCTTGCGGTACTTGCCCAGGTAGCGCCCGTCGGCATCGATGACCGCGGCGGTGTTGTAGTAGATCCCCGCCGTGCGCTCGTCTTCTTCGTACATCGGCACGACCAGCACCATGCCGGTCTGCTTGGCCAAGTCCTGCATCCGGCGCGTCGTCGGACCGTCGGGGATCTGTTCGGTGTAGGTGTAGTACTGGGGGTCCTGGACCTGGCAGAAGTAGGGGCCGTAGAAGAGCTCCTGGAAGCACATCACCTGCGCGCCCTGCGAGGCGGCCTCGTGGGCGGCCGCTTCGTGCTTCTGGATCATCGACTCCTTGTCGCCGGTCCAATCCGTCTGCAGCAGGGCACCGCGCACAATCCTCGGCATACCGATATCACCTCCAACCAGGGGAGACGAGTCGGCCTCGCCGTCACCGCAGCGCCCGTCGCCGACGTCAGGACGTTCGTCACAAAAGATTACATCCTTTGTCAGCACCAGGAAGCGGCCAACGGCACTTGCCGCGGCAGCGCGACCGTTGCGCGGACGGTGCGCAAGGTGCGCCGTTTCGTGGCATAGTGCGTGGCCACGGGCGTGCAGCGATGCGCCTGCGGCGTGGAGAGCGCGGGACCCGCGCCGGGCCGTCAGGTCTGGCACGGCGGGATCGACCGCAGCCGGCCCGGCAATCGATGCCCGATGCGAGAAGCATCCCGGCGCAAGCTGTGGCGAGGTGGTCCGACGATGGACGTGCGCGAGCAGATGGCGGCGTTGAGCGCCGAGGAGATCGTGCGACTCGCGCGCCAGTACACGCTCTTCGAGTGGTCGGCGCAGCAGGCGGTCGATCCGATCCCGGTGGCCCGCGCGCAGGGCGTCTACTTCTACACCCCCGACGGGCGCCGTTACCTCGACTTCAACAGCCAGCTCATGAGCGTCAACATCGGCCACGCCGATCCGCGCGTGATCGCCGCGATCGGCGCTCAGCTCGCCGTCTTGCCCTACGCCAACCCCTTCATGGCCACCGCGCCGCGCGCCCTCTTGGGCCAGCGCCTGGCCGCGCGCTTGCCGGGCGATCTCGAGAAGGTCTTCTTCACCAACGGCGGCGCGGAGGCCAACGAGAACGCGATCAAGCTCGCGCGCCTCGCCACCGGGCGGCACAAGATCGCCGTGCGCTACCGCAGCTACCACGGCGCCACCGCGGGCGCCATGACGCTCACGGGCGACCCGCGCCGCTGGGCCAACGAGCCCGGCATCCCAGGCGTCATCCGCATCCCCGACACGCAGCCCTGGGGGGCGCCCGAGCCGCTCCCCGCCGCGCAGGTGCTCGCCGAGACCGAGCGCATCTTGCAGTACGAGGGCCCCCACACGATCGCCGCGATCCTGATCGAGCCCGTGGTCGGCACGAACGGCATCCTGATCCCGCCCGAGGGGTATCTGCAGGGCCTGCGCGCGCTCTGCGACCGCTACGGGATCCTCTTGATCGCCGACGAGGTGATGTCGGGCTTCGGGCGCACGGGGGCCTGGTTCGCGGTCGACCACTGGGGTGTCGTGCCCGACCTGCTCACGATGGCCAAGGGCCTGACCTCGAGCTACGTGCCCTTGGGCGCGGTGGCGATGCGCCGCTCGATCGCGGCCTATTTCGAGGACCACGTCTTCGCTGGTGGGCTCACCTACAACAGCCACCCGCTCGCCTGCGCCGCGGCCTTGGCCACGCTCGGCGTCTACGAGGCGGACGGGCTCATCGCGCGGGCGGCGGCGATGGGTGCCCGGATGCGGGAGCACCACCTGGCGCTCCAGGCGGCGCACCCCTGCGTGGGCGCGGTGCGCAACATCGGGCTCTTCGGGGTGATCGAGCTCGTGCGCCGCCGCAGCCCCTACGAGCCGCTCGCCCCCTACAACGGCACGAGCCCCGAGATGGCGGTCCTCGCGCGCGCCCTGCGCGATGCCGGGCTCTACACCTTCGTGCGCTGGAACGCGATCTCGACCAACCCCCCCTTGACCATCAGCGAGGACGAGCTCGCCGAGGGCTTCGCGATCATCGATCGGGCCCTCACGCTCGTCGATCAGATGCTGGCCGGCTAGCGGGCACGGGGCACGGGGCACGGACCGATGGCGGGTGTGGC
>JAJYNJ010000008.1 GCA_021786385.1 Chloroflexota bacterium | reverse complement strand
CGCCACCCCGACGAGGTGCTGTCCCGCACTGCGATCATCGAGCGGGTCTGGGATTGGGCCTACGAGGGCACCTCCAACATCGTCGACGTCTACGTGCGCGCCCTCCGCCGGCAACTCGGCCAGCACCCACACGGCCCAACCATCGAGACGATACGCGGGGTCGGGTACGCGCTGCGTGCCGTGCCGGCGGCGGGGCCCGCAGTTGGGCGTGCCGTGCCGGCGGCGGGGCCCGCAGTTGAGCCTGCCGAGTCTCCGCGGGCCGGCGTTCGCCCCGCTCGCCGGTGACGCTGCGTGCGCGCCTCAGCTTGGCCTACGGCGCGGCGATCGCGCTGACGCTGGCGGTTGCCGGCACGGTGGTCTGGTGGCAGCTCGGCGCCACCCTGCGCGAGACCCTCGACCGCACGTTGGCCACCCGCGCCGCCGACGTCGCGGCGACCCTCGAGAACAACGCGCAGGTCGGGCTGCAGGAGACCGACGCCGCGCACGCCGGCATCTTCGTCGTGTTGTTCGACGCAGCTGGGCACCGCATCGATGCGACCGCCGGCGCGCCCTCCCCGTTGCCCGCGGCCGCCGCGGGCACCTCGCGCGAGGTTCGCGTGGCCGGCGTGCCGTACCTGCTACGCGCGGCGGCCAGCAACGATGGATCTATCGTCGTGGTTGCTGGGAGCAGCCTGCGGCCGATCGAAGGGGCTCAGGCGACGCTGGCCGGCCTCCTCGTGCTGGTGGGCCTCGGCGCCAGCCTGGTTTCCTTGCTCGGTGGATGGTGGCTGGCGGGGCGCGCGCTGCGACCGGTGGCGGCCATGACCCGCCGCGCGGCGGAGATCGGCGCGCTGGACCTCGACCAGCGGCTGCCCGAACCAGCGGTGGACGACGAACTCGGGCGTCTCGCCCGCACCCTCAACGCGATGCTCGAGCGGCTGGAGCACAGCGTGCGCCAGCAGCGCGAGTTTGTCGCCGCCGCCTCTCACGATCTGCGCACGCCGCTGGCGGCGCTCCAGACCGAGCTCGAGCTCGCCGAGCGACCCGGCGTCGGGCCGGACGCCCTGCGGCAGGCGATCCGCGACGCGCACGGCGATGTGGTGCGACTCGCGGCACTCGCGAACGCCCTGCTCGATCTGTCGGTCGCCCAACCCGAGGGACGCGCGCTCGTGCGGCAGCCGGTACGCCTTGCCGAGCTCGTCGAGGCTCTGCTCGGCCGGACTGCGACCCTCGCGCAGCAGCGGCACGTCGAGGTGGTCCACCGCGAGCCGGACGCCGTCGTGGTGCTCGACCGGCTGCGCCTCGAGCACGCCGTCGCGAACCTCCTTGACAACGCGATCACCTACGGCCCAGCGGGCGTCCCGGTCGAGCTCCTGTTCGACCTCGAACGCGCACCGGGCCCCCCCGGCAGTCCGGGCTGGGTCCTCGCCGTCCAGGTGCTCGACCGCGGCCCGGGGCTCCCGGACGCCGTCCGCGAGCACCTCTTCGTGCCCTTTCGGCGCGGGCCAAACGCCACCGGGCCCGGCTTCGGCCTCGGCCTGGCGACGGCGCACGCCGCCGTCCGCGCGCATCACGGCTCGATCGGCGCGGAGCCGCGTGAGGGGGGCGGGACCCGCTTCTGGTTCCGGGTCCCGGTGGAGCGCGCGGACCAGCCGGCCGGCTGACCCAGCCCGCGGGCTCGGCACCACGCACGAGGCCGGCCCCCGGAGAGGGACCGGCCCCGTGCGGCTATGGGCGGGTGGCGCGGCTCAGTTGCCGCCTGGATTGAGCGTGACGGTCGCCTTCTGGAAGCTTGCACCCTTGGTGTCGACGCCGCTCCCGAGCGCGGCTAGGGCCTGCTGCGCGAGGTCCGTGCGGTATGCGCCGGCGGTCGGCGGGGCCTTCAGGATCCCGTACTGCGTGGCGATCTGGACGGTCTGATCCCAGGCCGTCTTGTCGAGCATGCCGATCCCGTTGGGCGACGGCCAGATCAGGGCGTTGACCTCGTTCATCTGCCAGGCCTGGTGGCTAGCACCCAGCTTGGAGCCGGCCTTCAGTACGTCCTGCACGCAGTCCGCCGCATGATCACGGCAGTAGATCCAGCCCTCGAACGAGGCCTTCAGGAAGTGCACCGCCGTCTGCTGGTTGGTGCCCGTGGCGAGCCACTTGGCGGAGGCGAAGATCATGTCCTGCAGCATCGCCGTGCCGACCTGGTTGAAGTTGATCACGTTGATGTCGCTGGGCTGATAGAGCTTGCCCGTGGCGGGGTTGGTCGCCTCGAGGACCTGCGCGTACTCGTTGTAGATCATCGCCTCGGCCGCGTCGGTCTGGCCGGTGAGCAGCTGGGACATGTCGAACGGCTGCTTGACGATCGTCACGTCGTTCGGGTTGTTCGGGTCGATGCCGTTCTTGGTGAGGGCCGCGAAGAGCTCGGGCTCGTTGCCGCCCAGCCAGGTCCCGACCTTCTTGCCGCGCAGGTCGGCGACCGAGTTGATGTTCTTGTCCTTGAACGAGATCTCGAGCGTCCCCGAACGCTGGAAGATCTGCGCGATGTCCACGAGGTCCGTGCCACCCTCGCGCGAGGCGAGCATCTTGGGCACCCAGGTCGTGCCGATCTCGGCACCCCCGGAGGCCACCACCTGCATCGGGTTGATGTCGGGCCCGCCCGGCAGGATCTGGACGTCGAGCCCCTCCTGCCGGAAGTAGCCCTGCGCCTGCGCCGCGAAATACCCGGCGAACTGCGCCTGTGGCACCCACTGCAGGACGAAGCGCACCTTAGTGAGTGCAGCACTCCCGCCCGCCGCGCTGCCGGCGGCGGTCCCTCCCGTACTCGAGCAGGCGCCAACGACGAGCGCCACCACGGCCAGGAGCCCGAAGGCCCTGCGAGACCTGTTCATGGACCACGTCCTCCTCAGATGAATGGACCCTACCCCGCGCCAGCTGTAGCCCGTTCCGCTGCGTCCCCCCTTTCTGCCATCCGGCCGTGCCGCGTTCCCGGCACCCCGCCGGCGCGCGCCGGCGGGGCCGTCAGCGCGTGTCAGGAGCTTGCCTGGCGGTTCGAGACGTGCCACGGCAGGGCCACCCGCTCGACCGCGAGGACGACGAGGTAGAAGCCGATCCCCAGCGCGCAGGCGATCACGATGGCCGCCCAGGCGTTGGGGTATCGGAAGACGTAGGCCTCTGAGGTGATGTAGATCCCGAGCGCGTAGCGCGGTCCGCCGAAGTACTCACCGACCACCGCTCCGATCACGCTGAGCGTGGTGGCGACCTTCAGAGCGGTGAACAGGTAGGGCAGCGCGTTCGGGACGCGCACCTTGCGCAGGATCTGCCAGTCGGAGGCCGCGCAGGCTTGCATCAGCTCCAGCGCCGCCGGGTCGACCTGCGTCAGGCCGCGGACCGTGTTCACCATCACCGGGAAGAAGACCATCAGCGCCACGATCGCCATCCGGGAGACCGGGTTCTCCGATCCGAACCAGATGTTGGTGATCGGCGCGAAGGCGATGATCGGGATCGAGTTGGCGGCGATGGCGACCGGCAGCAGCGCCTCACGTGCGGTGAGCCAGCGCGCCGTCGCGAAGGCGGCCACGACCCCGAGCAGGCAGCCGATGGCGAGGCCGCCGAGCGCCTCGGTGGCCGTGTAGACGACGGCCCGTGAGAGGTTCGCCTGCTGGTCGATGAGCGCGGCCAGGATCACGCTCGGGCGCGGCAACAGGAACTGCTGCACCCCGAGCGCCGCCAACGAGAACTCCCAGAGCACCATGACGGCGATGAACACCACCAGCGGCGGGACGGCTCCCCGCAGTCGACCTCCCCAGCGGCCGGCGGCAAGCCGTCGTTCGGCCGCAGCGCGACGACGCTCGACGAGGGCCTCTGCGCTCACGCGTATCCCTCCGCGCGGATCCGCAGCGCCGCGTCGTCCAGGGCCCCCGCGCCACCCTCGTCGCCGCGCTGCCGCAGCGCCTCGCGCACGGCCGTCACCAGTTCGAAATAGCGTTCCAGCTCGCGCGTCTCCGCCGTCCGCGGCTGCGGCAGATCGACGTCGATGATGCGGATGACGCGGCCCGGTCGCGCCGACATCACGACGACCCGGCTCGAGAGGAAGACGGCCTCCGGGATCGAGTGCGTGACGAAGACGATCGTGGTGCCGGTGCGGCGCCAGATCCCCATCAGCTCGAGGTTCATGCGTTCGCGGGTCATCTCGTCGAGGGCGCCGAACGGCTCGTCCATCAGCAGCAACTTGGGATCGAACGCCAGCGCCCGCGCGATGGCGACCCGCTGCTGCATGCCGCCCGAGAGTTGCCAGGGGTACGTGCGCCGGAAGTCCGCCAGCTCGACGAGGCTCAGCATCTCGGCCGAGCGCCGCTGGCGCTCCTCGCGCGTGTAGCCCATCACTTCGAGCGGCAGCTCGACGTTACGCTCGACGGTGCGCCAGTCCATCAGCACGGGGGCCTGGAAGACGATGCCGTACTCGCGGCCGCGGCGGGCGGCGGCGGCGGGCTTGCCGTTGACCCGGATGCTCCCCGTGGTGGCCGGGATCAGATCGCCGATCAGTCGCAACAGCGTCGACTTGCCGCAGCCCGAAGGCCCGATCAGCGACACGAACTCGCCGGCCTGGATCGTGAGGTCGATCCCCTCGAGGGCGGTCACGGCACCCGGGCCACGGCCGAAGGTGCGCCCCGCCCCGACGATCTCGACGACGTGCTGGGCAGGGGGAATGGCTGACTGGGGGCCGTTTGCGATCGGCTCGCTCATCGCTCCTCCGTCGGCTGCGGTGTCGACGCAGACGTCCTGGCCATCAGGCCACCACGGGCCGGTAACGACCGCGCGTCAGGATCGCCTCGGCGAAGCGCACCAGCCCCACGAAGCAGATCCCGACCAGCGCGGCGACGATCATCGTCGCCCACAGCTTCTCGGGGCCCGTGATGTAGTACTGGACGTTGTTCAGGATCTGGCCGCCCAGGCCGTCCGTGATCCCCGACGGGAGCTCGCCGACGATCGCGCCCACCACGCTTGCGCTGGCCGAGATGCGGAAGGCGGCAAACAGGTAGGGGACGGCTGCCGGCAGGCGCAGCTTCCAGAGGACCTGACGGTCCGAGGCGGCGACCGCGCGCAGCAGCTCGAACGCTCGCGGATC
>JAJYNJ010000040.1 GCA_021786385.1 Chloroflexota bacterium | reverse complement strand
GTGAGCCGGCTGGGATTCGAACCCAGGACACGAGGGTTAAAAGCCCCCTGCTCTGACCGCTGAGCTACCGGCCCACCAACAGGGTAGCCCGCGCGGGCCGCTTGTGCGAGCCGCGCGGTGAGTGATGGGCGCCGCGCAGGAGCGCCCCTGTGCGTCCGCGGACGACCCTGCGCGCAGGCTACCATTGGCGCGTGATGCGTCCTCTCCTGCCCAAGGAGGACCGTGTGGAAGCCGCGCGCCTCGTACTCGTGGTTGACGACGAGCCGTGGGTCGGCAAGCTCGTCGCCACAGCCCTCCGCGACCAGGGGTTCCGGGTCGAGACCGCAACCGATGGCCAACAGGCGCTGGCGGCATTCGCGCGGCTGGAGCCCGACCTCGTGCTGCTGGACGTGCTGATGCCCGAGATGGACGGCCTGGACGTGTTGCGCCGCATCCGCGCCACCTCCGCCGTCCCCGTGATCCTACTCACGGCGAAGGGCGCGCCCAGCGAGATCGCCGCTGGCCTCGACCTCGGCGCAGACGACTACATCGCCAAGCCCTTCCACCCGGACGAGATCGGCGCGCGGGTCCGCGCCGTCCTGCGGCGCACATCGGCCGGGCCTGCGCGCATCGTCCAGTGCGCTGACATCACGATCGACCTGGGGCGCCGGATGGTGACGCGGGCGGGCCGGCGTGTCGCGCTGACGCGCACCGAATGGCTGCTGCTGCAGGAGCTCGCCGCACACGCCGACCGCGTCGTCCTCCACACGCAGCTGCTCACGGCGGTGTGGGGTCCGGAGTACCGCGGCGAGTTCAACTACCTGCGGATCTGGATCAGCCGGCTCCGCCGCAAACTCGGGGTCCCGGTCGGGGCGAGCGGGCCCATCAGGACATTCCAGGGCATCGGCTACCTGCTCGATACACGCTGGACGCCAGCAGCGGAGACGACACCCGCTCAAGGGAGAGCGCCATAAGGCCGCTCGGCGTCGCGCGACGCGCCGATCAGCGCTGCGCCTTCCTCCGCTCCCGGGCATCCTCGATCACCCGTCGGTAGACCCGTTCGTACGCGTCGATCATCCTGTCGGCCGAGAAGCGCTCGAGCGCGCGGTCCCGGATACGTCGACGGTCCAGGGCAGGGACGCGCTCGATCGCGAGCGACGCCTCCCCCAGATCGTCGACGAGGAAGCCGTCCACGCCGTCCTCGATGATTTCCGGGAGTGCGCCCGCCCGACGCGCAATGACCGGCGTTCCCGCCGCCAGCGACTCGATGGCCACGAGCCCGAACGGTTCCGGCCACGCGCCGAGCATGAGGGTGGCGAGAGCCCCCGCATAAAGCGCGTCGCGTTCGGGTGGTCCCACCTCGCCCAGGTACTGGGCCACGCCTTCGTGTACTGCAGGCTCCAGGACCTCACGGTACAGCTGTTCTTCGCTGGCGTAGCGTTTCTTGGCCGCCACACGCAGCTGGATGCCGGTCTCCCGCGCGAGCGCGACCGCCTCGGCGATCCCCTTCTCCTGCGCCACGCGGCCAACCAGTGCCAGGTAAGGTCCCGGTCGGTCGCTGAAGACCATCGACGCCAAGGGCAGTCCGTGGTACACGGTGGCGATCCAATTGGCGTGCGGGAACCAGCGCCGCTGGTTGTCGCTGATCGAAACCAGCGGGATCTCCGCGAATTCGGCCAGGAGCTGAGGCAGCCCGGGCAGATCGAGCCGACCGTGGAGCGTGGTGACAACCGGGGTCGGGCAGTGGCGGGCCAGCAGAAACCCGTCGCCTTCCAGGTGCGAGTGGATGACATCGTACCGCTCGCACTCGCGCCAGACGCGCGCCGCGCTGATTGCGAAGAACGAATGCGCATCGTCCGGCGGGTCGCTGCGCTCCCACAACGACTGCTCGACGGTCGCGACCAGCTCGCAGGCCACCGTGGAGTCGCCGGGCGCGAAGAGCGTGACGCGGTGGCCGCGCTTCACGAGCCCCGTCGCGAGCACTTCGATGACGCGTTCCGTCCCCGCGTACGCGCGCGGGGGCACTGGGAGCATCGGCGGCGCCACCAGCGCGATGCGCAGCGGCTCGGGCGATGCCGGCATCCGCACCTCGACTTCTCGTCCCAGTCTACTTCGCCGCTTGCTGCGGTGCCACGCTGGCGTCGGATGACGTTGGTGACCCGCGCCCGGCCGTCGCGCAGTCCTGGCGCGGGCGGTTGACACGGCGGACCGTGGGCACGTTCGGCGCAAGCGCTGGTACCTTGCACCAATGCGCACCGACCACCCTGCCTTCGACGGCGACCCGGACGAGGACCTGCTCCAGGCGATCAGGGCGAAGCCTGCGGTCGCACCGATCGCCGACGCCGTTGTCGTGAAGGACGGCGAACTCTTCTTCCTCTGCCCACCGTCCGGCAGCATCCCTCTCTCCGGCGCCCACGGCTTCGGGCTCTTCTACCACGACTGTCGCTACCTGAACGGCTACGACCTCCGGCTGTCCGGGCTCTCCGCCACCGCGTTGGCCGCCAATGCCGCCATCGGCTTCGAGGCCGAGATCCAGCTCACCAACCCGGAGTTCGAGGTCGCCGGCAGCCCCGTGATCCCGCGCGAGACGCTCGGCATCCAATGGACGCGCCTCGTGGACGGCGTGGGCCTCGCCCTGCACGACCGCATCACGATCCAGAACTTCGGCCTGGACCCAGCCGCCTTCTCGATCTCGCTCGCGTTTCGGGCGGACTTCGAGGACATCTTCCAGGTACGCGGCCTGCACACCGCGCGGCCCGGCCACCTCCACAGGGCCGGCTGGCACGGCAAGGTCCTCGGCTTCACGTACGAGGGTGCCGATGGGCTGTGGCGGGCGCTTGGCGTGCACCTCACTCCCACTCCCACCGTGCGACGGCGCCTCGGCGCCCGATACGCGTTGTCGCTCGGCGCGCGCGAACGGATCACGATCGATCTGTCGCTGGCGCTGGCCGAGACCGCGACGGAAGACCAGGCCGCCGCCGGGATCGCGGTGCGGCCGGATCGCCAACGCGTCAGCCACCTGCAGCGCCGCTCAGCCCGTCAATGGACGGCCGGACAGACGCAGCTCCGCAGCGATAGCCCGTTGCTGAACAACGTGGTCGAGCGCTCGTTGCGCGACCTGCGCATGCTCCGCAGTGGTGCCGCGGGTCGCGAGTACTTCAGCGCCGGGCTTCCCTGGTATGCGGCCCTGTTCGGACGGGACAGCGCCATCACCGCGATCGAGACCCTCGCGTTCGACCCAGCGATCGCGGCCGAGACGTTGCGCCTGCTGGCGGCACGACAGGGACAGGTGACCGACGCATTCCGTGAGGAAGAGCCCGGCAAGATCCTGCACGAGATGCGCGTGGGCGAGCTCGCCCACCTCGGGCTCGTCCCGCATGCCCCGTACTTCGGCACGGTGGACGCGACTCCCCTCTTCCTCCTGCTCCTCGGACACCACGCCGCGTGGACCGGCGACCTAGCGCTGTTTCGCGAACTGCGCGAGCCCGTCGACCTGGCCCTGCGCTGGCTGGACCGCTGGGCGGACCGCTCGGGTCGAGGCTGGGTGGAGTATGGACGGCCGACCGGGCACGGCCTGACCAACGAGGGCTGGAAGGACTCCCCCGACTGCATCATGCACGAGGACGGCACGCTGGCGAACCCGCCGATTGCCCTCGTCGAGGTGCAGGCGTACGCCTGGCAGGCGAAGATCCTGATAGCCGACCTGTTCCGCCGCGACCACGACGCGGCGCGTGCGGATGCGCTGCGACGGGAGGCCGACGACCTGCGCGAGCGCTTCGAGCGCGCCTTCTGGATGGACGACCGGGGATGCTATGCCCTGGCGCTCGAGGGGGGCGAACGAGCGTGCCGCGTGATCGCCTCGAATGCCGGGCACGCACTCTGGACGGGGATCGCCACGCCCGACCATGCCGCGGCCACCACCCGGCGGCTGATGGCGCGCGACATGTTCTCGGGCTGGGGCATCCGTACGCTCTCAGCGCACGAACGTCGGTACAACCCGATCGGCTATCACTTGGGGACGGTCTGGCCCCACGACAACGCCATGATCGGGATGGGCTTTCGCCGCTACGGCTTCGACGAGCCGGCAGCGCAGGTCCTGACGTCGCTGATCGAAGCGGCCGATCACTTCCCGCACCACCGCCTGCCCGAGCTGTTCGCCGGTTTCGCGCGGGCCGACGGCGACGCGCCGGTCTCGTACCCGGTCGCCTGCCATCCCCAGGCGTGGTCGGCGGCCAGCGTCCCATACCTCGTCGCAGGTCTGCTCGGGCTCGAACCCGACGGCTTCGGCCATCGACTCCGCGTGATCCGTCCGGTGCTGCCCGCCTTCGTCCACGAGCTCGAGATGCGCGGACTTACGGTCGCCAACGCCCAGGCCGACCTGCGCTTCGAGCGTCCGGGATCGGCAGCGGCGGTCCGCGTCCGGGTCCTCGACGTCCGCGGCGACCTCGACGTGTCGATCGAAGCCTGAACGGCGTCCCGGTCGAATCGGGACGTTTGCCCCTGTCCGACGCCTGCCACCCGGCGCAAGCATCCACCGCGTCGAACGCTCCGCGGGGCCGTCCCACCACACGGGGCACAGAAGGAGCTGACGATGACCCGCGTCCTCGTGGTGCATCACGACATCGACATGGCCGACCAGGAGGCCGAGACGCTGCGGCTGGCCGGATACGAGGTAGATCAGTGCGCAGGTCCGGCGATGAACCGCTGCCCGGTCCTGCGCGGCGAACCGTGCGCCGCCGCCGAGCGTGCGGACGTGCTGCTCTACGACGTGTGGTCCACGGGCGAGAGCGACGGCGGGCGCCGGCTGATCCGCAACCTGCGTGAGCTGTACCCGGACATCCCGGTCGTGCTGACCGCGCCGGGGCTCGAGCTCGACTGGGTCGAGGAAGAGGGGCCGCACGGCGTCACGCCGATGACCGGTATGCCCGACCGCGCGCACCTGCAGGCGGCGATCGAGGAGGCGCTGGCCAAGCGCGTGCGCGCCTGACGCGGTGGCGCAACGCTGCGTGCCGACGCACGGTCTCCGGGGTGCGCGCGCCCTTCGGCTACGCCGGCACCGCGAGCTTCGCGACGAAGTCCCGTATCCGCGCCAGCGCCTTCGCGATGTTCGCCTGGGAGGTCGCGTAACTCAAGCGGATGTGGTGCGTCCCCACCGCGCCGAACGCAGTCCC
>JAJYNJ010000073.1 GCA_021786385.1 Chloroflexota bacterium | reverse complement strand
CTCGAAGGGGGTGCAGGCGCGGTCGGCCTGGCGTCCGGTCAGGCGGCGGAAACCCTCGCGATCCTCAACCTCGCCCGGGCCGGCGACAACATCGTCAGCAGCGCGAGCCTCTACGGCGGGACGTACAACCTCTTCGCCTACACGCTGCCGCGGCTCGGCATCACCACCCGCTTCGTGGACGGCGCGGATCCCGCCAACTTCGCGAGGGCCATCGACGACCGGACGCGGGCGCTCTACGTGGAGACCATTGGCAACCCGCGGCTCGACGTTCCCGACCTCGCGGCCATCGCGGACGTCGCGCACGCGCAGCGCCTTCCGCTGATCGTCGACAACACGTTCGCGCCGCTCCTTGCGCGCCCCATCGAGCACGGGGCGGACATCGTCGTCCACTCGGCCACGAAGTGGATCGGTGGCCACGGCACCGCGATCGGCGGGATCGTCGTCGACGCCGGACGCTTCGACTGGGCCGCCTCGGCCCGTTTCCCGGAGCTCGTGGAGCCCGACCCGAGCTACCACGGGCTGAGTTATTCCCGGACATTCGGACCGCAGGCCTACATCGTGAAGCTCCGGGTGCAGCTCCTCCGCGACCTGGGGCCGGCCCTCAGCCCGTTCAACGCATTTCTCTTCCTGCAGGGCCTCGAGACGCTGCCACTGCGCATCGCGCGGCACTCCGAGAACGCCCTGACGCTCGCGCGTTGGCTCGAGTCCGATCCGCGGGTCGCGTGGGTCACCTACCCGGGCCTGCCGTCCCACCGATCGCACCGCCAAGCCGCCCGGTACCTGCGCGGGGGCTTCGGAGGGATCATCACGTTCGGGGTCCGCGGCGGCGTGGAGGCCGGGCGGCGACTCATCGACTCCGTCAAGCTGTTCAGCCTGCTCGCGAACGTGGGCGATGCGAAGTCGCTGATCATCCATCCTGCCTCGACGACCCACCAGCAACTGTCCGAGGAGGACCAACTGGCGTCGGGTGTCACGCCCGACTTGATCCGCCTCTCCGTGGGGCTCGAGCACGTCGACGACCTGATCGCGGACCTCGACCAGGCGCTCGCGGCAGCAACCGACGCCGAGCGCGCGGGAGTGGCGTCATGACGGCGGCGACGCGTCTGAATCGCCGCCCCGTGGCCGGACGGTGCGCGGCGCCCCAGTATGGCGCCGTGACCCGACGCGGTCCAGATGGCACCCGGGAGACCGGCGAGGGCGGGGTCCGCCTGGCCCCGCTCGGGCCGTTCTGGCTCGAGAGCGGGGTCGCGCTCCCTAGCCTCACCGTCGCCTATCGCCATGACGGGCCGCTCCCGCCCGCCCCTCAGGTGCTCGTCGTCCACGCGCTCACGGGCTCCGCCGACGCGGCCGGCGACTGGTGGGCGCCGCTCATCGGGCCCGGTCGGCCGCTGGACACGCGGCGCATCGGTGTGCTGTGCGCGAACCTCCTGGGCGGTCGCTACGGGACCACCGGCCCCACGTCTCGCGACCCGGCCACGGGACGGCCCTACGGCAGGCACTTCCCCGGGATCACCGTGCGCGACCAGGCTCGCGCGCAGCTGGCGCTTCTCGACGCGCTCGGGATCCCCCGGCTGTCGCTCGTCGTGGGCGGGTCGCTCGGCGGGATGGTGGCACTCGAGGTCGCCTTGGAGCGGCCGGGCCTCACTGACGTCGTCATGCCCATTGCGGCGCCGGCCGCGACCGGCGCGCTGGCAATCGCCTGGAACCACCTCCAGCTCGAGCTGGTCGAGCGGCTTGGTGAAGACGGGCTCGACCTGGCGCGCCGCCTCGCGATGACCACGTATCGCAGCGAAGTCGACTTCGGCACTCGGTTCGGCAGGCGGATCGGGCCAGACGGCCGCTTCGAGGTGACGAGCTACCTGGAGCACCAGGGACGCAAGTTGGTCGATCGGTTCGACGCGGACACGTACGCCGTGCTCGTGCGTGCCATCGACGGCCACGACATCGGGCGCGACCGCGACGGGCCGGAGGCGGCTCTCCGCAGGCTGGCCGGCGGCGGGACGCGCTTGGTCGGCGTGGGCATCGAGGGCGACATCCTCTATGGTCCCGATCAGGTCCTTGACCTGGTGCGCCTCGCGCGGTTGGCGGGCGTGGATGCGGCGTACCGGGAGATCCGATCGACGAAGGGGCACGATGCGTTCCTGGTCGAGTGGGACCAGCTCCGCGACTTGCTCGTCGACGCGCTCGGCCGCGCGCCGCGTGGCGATGGCCTTGCCGGCGTCGGCGCCTCCCCGTGCTGCGGGCCGGATAGCTACGGGGCGACACGACGTCCTGGAGTCCGCGCCGGCACCGCCGCACCGGATCCGAAGCCCCCCTTGATCGAATCTTGACCCTCGGTCGCATCACGCCTTGAGGTCGTGGCCGCAAGCTCTCCGGTGTCGGCGGTGGGCCGACACGGAATTGCGGACACGGTCTGCATAGGAGGTGCTCCCATGATGGGAGGGATCGGCTGGGGCATGGGCCTCGCTGGCTGGCTATGGATGTTCGGTGGACTGATCCTGTTCGCCGGCCTCGTCGCGCTCTTCGTGCGCGCCCTGGGCGGCCCGACTGCGCGGGACGACGGTGGCGCGCGGCCGCCGGCCACCGCGCTCGACACGCTACGAGAGCGCTTCGCGCGCGGCGAGATCACCGAGGCCGAGTTCGAACGGGCCAGGAAGACGCTGGGGTACGTGTGATGCGCCGCGTGACGCTCGGCCGGCTCGCCGCCGGTCTCCTGGCGGTCGGTCTCGTCCTGGTCCTCGCCGGCGCCGTCGCGGGCGGGACGGGCGCCGCCGCATCCGCTGCGTGGACGGGATCCGGCGTGGGCTGGGGCTCGCTCGGCTTCATGGGGCCGGGGCCGATGGGCGCCGGCATGATGGGCGGCGCCAACGGCATGGGCCAGGCCATGGGCGGCGCGCTCGCAGGTCGGGTCGGGCAGCCGATCTCACAGGCCCAGGCGACCGCCCTGGGGGCCACCGCGCCGGCAGGCGCGACCGTCGACCAGACGGCGAAACGGATCACGTTCCAGACGAGCGACGTCCGGCTTGCGGTGGTGGCCAGCCCGCCCGGCGGGCCGGACCTGACGTTCCGCATCGCGGGGCTCGTGAACCCGACCATCGTGGTGCCGCGCGGCGCGACGGTCACGGTGCAGCTCGTCAACGCCGACCCCGACATGAGCCACAACTGGGTGGTGACGAGCGCCCAGCCGCCGTTTTCCTTCATGAGCATGATGACCGGGCCTGCGTTCAGCGGAGCCTTCTCCGCGCCGCTCGGCGACCCGACGTCGGCCGGCCTGCCGAGCGAGACCATCAGCTTCACGGCCTCGACCGCGGGGACCTACACCTACCTGTGCCAGGTCCCGGGCCACGCCGCCCAAGGGATGTACGGCACGTTCGAGGTCGCCGGAGCCTGAGGTCAGGGGCCGGTTGCCCCGCCTTTCCGTCGGTAGTCCATCACGGCCACCGGGGCCCTCCTCCTGCCACTTCTCGGCAGACTCTCAGGTGCGGCTCAGGTGGCCGTCTGATCATGCGGCCATGGAGCACCAGGCCGTCCCGTTTCAGCCGGGACGCCCGGCGGCCACGTCGATCAGCCTGGGGAGCGGCTGGCCGATGCCGGCGGCCGGCGGCATCGGCGAACCCATCTTCGTCTCACCATGAGCGCGGTGCGGGACCACTCCGCTCGCGCGCCCCGCGAGGACGCGGTCCGCATGGAGGCCGGCCGGCGCGCTGCTGTGTGCCACGCGCAGCGGGTCGCCGGGCAGGTGAATGCACTCGCGTCGATGATCGCGAGCGAGAGGCCGTTCGAGGAGGTGACGCTCCAGGTGCTCGCGGCGCGCGGATCGCTCGACTCCCTGCTGATGCGCCTGCTGGACCTTGAGCTCGACAGCTGCTTGCCCTCGGCCAGCCAGCGGGTCGAGGTCGGCGCGCTCGTGACCGCCGCCCTGGGTCGGCGCAGCTCGGCCCGGTCACCGGGTCTAGGCTCACCCAGGCCTCACGGTTCGAGCGCCCGGTAGGCAGTGGCCGGCCGAGCGCTCGCCCGAGCGACGGCTCGCGCGCGCCGTGACGTCCGGCATTGCCTCAGCGGGCCAGAGGATCGTGCCGTCGGAGCCACTGGTGCAGGCGTGGGTGACGGGTGCGTCGGGGCAGGACGCGGTCTCGTGCCGGGCGAGGGGCTGGCCGCCGACCGTCGTGGTGCCACAAGACGCGCCTCGGCCGTAGTCGAGCCTTCACAGACGAGGATCTGTTGACCCGAGACGGGTCCGGCCGCGACGGATGGCCCGCGGCCGCCGGGTTCGGGTCTCACGACATCATTAGGTCGCACTCAGCCGGCACTCACCTGCGTCCGCTGTACTGGTGCCGTGCGCACTGCGTTAGGCTGTACCGCCCCCACGATCGGCCGGTGCTCGAGGCGCGCCGCTTCGCTATCGGCGATCGCCACCCAGCAGCTCGGGGTCCAGATGACGGACGCTCCTCGATCGTGACGCTAGGCGACACACCCGACGTGGCCCCTCCCGCGATGGCCAGCGCGGCCGCGGCCGAGGGCGGCGATGCAGCCGAGCGCGCCGCGGCGGCCACGCTCCCTGACCAGGCTCCCAACCACGCGCTCGGCAGGCGCAACGAGCGCCTCCTCATGGCAGGCGTGCTCGGCTACAGCGCGCTCGTCGTGCTGCTCATGTTCCTGCGCGGCATCGAGATCACGCCCGACGTGATGGCGGTCGCCTTCGGCCTCGGCGCCGTCCTCCTGGGCCGGGGCCGGCTCTTCCTGCGCGACTGGCTGCCGTTCGTGGCGCTCTTCCTCGCCTACGAGCTGATGCGTGGGCTCGCCGACAACGTCGGGCTGCCGCTCCACCTCGGCGACATGGTCACGGCGGAGCGGCTCGTCTCCTTTGGCCAGATCCCCTCGCAGCTGCTGCAGGACGCCTTCCATCCGGCGCACGGCGTGGACCTCGTGGCCGAGCTCGCCACAGTTGTCTACATGCTGCACTTCGCGCTGCCGCTCGTGACCGGCTTCATCCTCTGGGTCTGGCGGCGCGCCCAGTACTACGACTTCGTCGCGGCGCTCATCCTGCTCAGCCTCTGGGGCTTCGTCACGTTCGTCCTGATCCCGACGGCGCCCCCCTGGTACGCGGCGCAGGTGGGGGCGCTCAACGGGCCGGACGGGCACCCCGTGATCTCCTACCTCAAGCCCGGCGCCTTCGACACCCTCGCCAACTTCTTCGGGTTCAAGGCCGACTACATCTACACCTAC
>JAJYNJ010000033.1 GCA_021786385.1 Chloroflexota bacterium | reverse complement strand
CCAGTGCCGACGGGTCGGGGCACGGCGTGGTCGCAAACGCGCCGCCGTGGCCGTAGGCCACTCGATCCTCGTGATCGCCTACTGGATCCTCGTTCGCGGCCAGCCCTTCCGCGCCCTCGGCTCGAACTACTTCGACGAACGGGATCGTGAGCAAGTCCGGCGCCGGCTCACCCGTCGCCTGGAAGCCCTGGGGTTCTCAGTCACCCTTCACGCAGCGGTCGCCTGACGTGGCCACGTTCATTTTCGAGGCAGCTCACACGCAAGGCGATCGTCGAGCCGCTCTTCGCCCAGATGAGGGAGGCCCGCGGCTTCCGCCGCTTTGACCTCTGCGGCCGAGCGAGCGTCACGGCCGAATCGCACCTCGTCTGCGCCGTCCACAACCTGGGCAAGCTGTTCCCCGCCGGTCGGGCCGCAGGAGGTGGCGGCGGGGAAGGCAGACCAGCCCGGCCCTCCCCCCGCGGGGGCATCACGCGAGACGGAGAGCATCGCCGCGCCGGCACTCCTTCATCGATTGAGTCAGGGCCACGTTGCGGGTGCCCGGTCGGCTACGCCTCGGCGGCGGACGGTTCTGCTGGCCGGCGATTACCGACACGGCCTCCGAGCGCACCCCTTCCTGTCGCTCGAAGTGCGCCAACGCGTCCTGGAGCAGCTGACATGCCGCCGCCGTATTGGGGCGCGGGTCCGGCATGTGGCCGAGCTCGCGGGCACCCGCGGCGAGCCGTTCGAGGACCGCGGGGATGGCGCGCTCGGGGACCGAGCCCAAGGCCGCGCCCCGGTAGTTGGTGAGGATCGCCTTGGGCAGGCGCTTGGCGTCCACACTGCCGTCCGCCCTCCGGTAGGGCAGGTGCCAGCTCGCCGGGCGCGACGGGTCGCCCACGTAGGCGAAGCAGTGCGCGGGGAGCCCGTACTTGGGGTGAAGGAGCGCCGCGCTCCCCTCGCCCGGGGGTCCGGGCTCGCCCGGAGCGCGAGGCAGGAGACGCTCCGAGCCGGGCGGCGGGTCGACCGCCCGGTAGATGCCGTGGCGGCTCAACCACCAGAGCGCGTCGGGTGGCTGCGGGGCGTCGGGCTCGACCAGGGCGCGGTCACGCCGGCCGCCGTCCGTGAGATCGGCTGCGTACAAGAGGTGGCCATCGCTCACGGCCACCGCGCGCGCCCCCTGCGCCACCGCATAGCGGGTCGCTTGCTCGAGGGCGGCCTCGACGGCCGCGCCACGTGCCAGGCCAGGGCGCTCGGACGCTTGGTCTCCACCACCAGGTACTTGATGCCCAGGCGGGTGAGCACCAGATCGGCGTAGCCGACCTGGTGGTTGAGATCGGCCACCGTCCAGTCCAAGGCATGGGTGAAGACATCGGCCACGATCAGCTCGGCCACCCGCTCCGCGCCGCCGCCCGGGCGCTCGGTCTCTGCCAGGCGGCTGCGGCGCAGCGCAAGATAGCTCGGCCAGGTGCTCGTAAGCCTAGCCCGGCAGCATCAAGTCATGGTCTTCTTGATACGGGAGGCCAAGCGGTTGCGACGGGAACAGGAGGCGCCGTCAGGGACCCCAGAAGCGGAGGAACGGCTGTGAAGCTGCCCTCTTCGCTCGCGGAGCTGCACGGCCGGCGGGCCGCCCACTGGGGTCGCGAGTCGACCGGCCGGCAGGCCGAGCGCTTCGGCCCGGCGGCCCAGGCCGAGCAGCGGGCGCGCGCGATCGCCGAGTACGGCCTGGTCGACACCGGGATCACCTGGCAGGTCAGCCACTCGGGCCGCACCATCGGCAGCACCCGCCAGTTCAGCGAGATGCTGGCCCGCGCGGGTTGCGATTACGACGTGCTCGTCGTGGGCTACGTCTCCCGCTTCACGCGCGACCTGCGCACCGCGGTCAACGCCCGCTATCAGCTCCACCAGGCGGGTGCGGCGCTCCTCTTCGCCGACGAGCGGGTGCTCTCCTCGGACGAGACCGCCTGGGAGAACTGGGCCCGCGAGTCGGTCGAGGCCGAGGCATATAGCCGCCGGCTCGCCCGGTCGGTTCACCAAGGGTACGCGGCCAAGATCCGCGATTACGCCGATCAGGGTGGCGGGCTCGTCCCGCTCGGTTTTCGCCGGGCCGGCGAGCGCAAGCTCCTGGAGCCCGATCCGGCGCGGATGCCGCTCGCGCGGCAGGTCTGGGAGCTGGCAGCAGCAGGGCTCGCCGATGCGGCGATCGCGGCGTCGACGGGCCTGAGCCTCTGGACGGTGCGTGACGTGCTCCGCTCGCCGCTCTATGGGGGCCGCCTGCGGGACGGCAGGCCCACCCGCTTCCCGGCCCCGGTCGAGCGCCCTGTCATCGAGCGGGCGCAGGCCTACCGGCGCGAACGCACTCGCGTCGGGAACCGCCTCCGGCGGAACCGGGTGTACGCCCTGGTCGGGAACGGGCCGGCCGTCTGCGACGCGTGCGGGCTCGCCCTGAAGGGCGATACCCGAGGCAGGCGGAACGGTGCCAAGGTCGCCGTGTACCGCCACCGCGATGGCCCCGACTGTCCGGGCTGGCCCATCAAGGAGACCCCGGTGGAGGTGCTCGACGAGCAGGTCGCCGCCTTGCTCGATGGCGCAGCTCCGAACCGCGAGTCCGCCGCCCGCATCCGGGCCGCCCTCGCCCGACCGATCGTGATGCCCGATCGGCTGGGGATCGCCCGCCTCGACCACCGGCTGCGGGCGCTCGCCCTGGAGCTGGCGGCGCCCGAGCCGCGGCGGAGCACGGCGGAGATCGTGGCCGACCTCGAAGCCACCCGGGCCGAACGGCAGGTGCTCGCCGCCAGCCCGATCGAAGACGATGGCATCGATCCCGAGGAGGCGCTCGCTTGGCTCGCCTCGCTGGGCAAGCTCTGGCGGGAGACCTCCGACGAGGGCCGCCGACGCCTCGCGGTGGCGACGTTTGCCCGCCTCGGCGTGGTCTCGGACGACAGAGCGGGATCGCATCGGATCGTGAGCGTCGAGACAACGGACGAGGCCGAGCGGCGAGGATTGGTCCTCGCACTCCCGGCCTCGCTCGAGGTCACTGTGGTGGGCGATACTGGATTCGAACCAGTGACCTCACGGATGTGAACCGTGCGCTCTAACCGACTGAGCCAATCGCCCCCGAGACGTGCGGCAACGCCGCTCGCGGATTATCCGCTCGACAGGAGTCAGCCGTCAACGCGCTGTACGCGCCCGGGGGTGGTTGGCAGCCCGGCCCCCTTCCGCCCCCGCCAACCGCGCATGCAGCTCGTCGGCCGTCAGCCCCTCGATCTCGACCAACTTTCGTCGTCCGCGGGCACCGGCCACGAGCCGGACGCCGCTCTTCGGCACGGCAAGCGCGTCCGCGAGCAGCCGGAGCAGCGCCTCGTTCGCCGCCCCTTCCGCCGGCGCCGCACGGACCCGCACGCGGAGCGCACCGTCCGGGTCCAGCGCCTCGATCCGATCGATGCCCGCGCGCGGCGTCAACCGGACCGCGAGACGCGCTGAGAACCCCTCGGCAGCCGACACCGCCGCCCGCTCTCGCGATCAGCCGATCTTGAGCGCAGCGGCCAGGATCGAGAGCAGGATGAACGCCACGAACGGCGAGAAGTCGATCATCCCGGTCGAGGGCAGCGCGCGCCGGATCGGCTGCAGGATCGGCTCGGTCGTGTCGTAGAGGAAGCGTGCCAGCGGTGAGTCGTAACGTGGATTGACCCAGCTGATCAGCACGCGCCCGAGCAGCAGCACGTAGAAAGCGAAGAAGAGGAGCCGCAGAAAGTTCGGCAGGAAGGCACCCACAGCCGAGCAGTATAGGCGCGGCCGAAGAGGCGCGGCCGACCGTGAGGCCGATGCGCGCGGCCCGCGGCGGCCCGCGATAGCCCGGCCGACGCTCCGTCAGCCCGCCGGACGCTCCCCGAAGATCGCCCGCCCCAGCCGCACGATCGTGGCCCCCTCCTCTATCGCCACCTCGAAGTCGTCGCTCATCCCCATCGAGAGTGCGGCGCCCAGGCGCGGCTCCCGCGTCCGCAGCCGCTCGGAAAGCTCCCGTAGGCGCCGGAATGTGGGTCGCGCTTCGTCCGGGCGGGAGACCACGCGCCCCACGGTCATCAGCCCAAGCACGCGCAGCCGCGGCAGGGCCACCAGCTCGGGAAGATCGGCGGCCACCTGGGCGACGTCGTAACCGGCCTTCGCCGGGTCGGCGTCCACGTTCACCTCGAGCAGGACCGGCACCGCGTCGCGCCCCCGCTCGCCGGCCAGGCGGTCCAGCCGACGCGCCAACGCGAGCGAGTCGACCGTCTCCACGACGTCGAAGAGCGCCACCGCCCGACCGACCTTGTTCGACTGCAACGGCCCAATGAGGTGCCAGCGGACCGGCTCGCCCGCCAGCGCGGCGATCTTGGGCGCGGCCTCCTGCACGCGGTTCTCGCCGAGGGTCGTGAACCCAGCCGCAACCGCCGCGCGCACGCGCTCGGGCGGGACGGTCTTGGTGACCGCGACGAGTGTCACCTCGGATGGGTCACGGCCCACCCGCGCGCACGCCACCGCGATGCGGGCCAGCAGGGTTACCCGCGCAGCCGCGAAGTGCTCGGCCGACTCGATCTGCCGCGCCGCCGCTCCGCGCTCCCGTTCCGTCAGGCGGCCACCCCTACCGGTTCCGGCGCAGGAAGGCCGGGATGTCCAGGTCGACCTCGTCGTACGTCGGGCGCCGCTGGGCTGGCGCGGGCGTCGGTGCCGGCGACTCGAAAGGCCGTTCGGTGGCCCGGTCGGGCACGCCGGCGCGCTCCAGCCGCTGGCGCTCGCGCTCCCGTTCGCGCTCGAGCTCGCGCAGGAAATCCCGGTTCTCGCGGCCCGCGCGGACCGAGGCCTCGGGCGCCGCCGTCGCGTACTCGCGCCGCTTGGTCGAGTCGAAGCCGGTGGCGATCACGGTGATCATGACGTCGTCGCCCATGCGCTCGTCGATGACCGTGCCGAAGATGATGTTCGCCTCGGGGTCCGCGGCCTCCTTGATGATCTCGGCAGCCTCGTTGACCTCGAAGAGCCCCAGGTTCGGCCCACCGGTCACGTTGAAGAGGAGCCCCTGCGCGCCGGTGATGTTGACCTCGAGGAGCGGGCTCGCGATGGCCTGGCGGGCGGCATCCGAGGCGCGGTTCTCGCCGCTCGCGCGCCCGATCCCCATCAGCGCGGAGCCGGCGCTCTTCATGATCGTCCGCACGTCGGCGAAGTCGAGGTTGATCAGGCCGGGCACCGTGATCAGGTCGCTGATCCCCTGCACGCCCTGCCGCAGCACGTCGTCCACCACACGGAAGGCGTCGACGATCGAGGTGTTCTTGCTCACCACGTCTTTGAGCCGGTCGTTCGGGATCGTGATCAGCGTGTCGACCTTCTCGCGCAGCAGCTCGGTGGTCTTCTCCGCGACCATGCGACGCTTGGCGCCCTCGAACGAGAAGGGCTTGGTGACGACGCCGATCGTGAGCGCGCCGACCTCGCGGGCGATCTCGGCGATCACGGGCGCGGCCCCCGATCCGGTACCGCCGCCCATGCCGGCCGTGAGGAAGACCATGTCCGAGTCCTTGAGGGCCTCGTAGATCTTCTCCTGGTCCTCCTCGGCCGAGCGCTGCCCAATGGCGGGGTCGCCGCCGGCGCCGAGTCCGCGGGTGACCTTGTCGCCGATGCGGATCTTGTGGGGCGCGTCCGACTGGAGCAGAGCCTGAGCATCCGTGTTCACGGCGATGAACTCGACGCCCATCATCTCGGCGCGGATCATCCGGTTGACGGCGTTGCTGCCGCCACCGCCGATCCCGATGACGCGGATGAGGGCGAAGTTCTCGGAATCCGACCGTAGCGGCATGCGCGCTCCTCCGGGTACAGTGCGTCGCCGACGGGCGAGAGCTCGTTCGGACCGGTGGGTGCTCGTCTTCACGACCCGGATGCCGCCCTCGAGAACGGCGCCAGGCTTCGCCGGAGTATAGACCGCCGCGACGCGCGGGGCGATCCCCATTCTCGACACGCGTGGCGCGCGTGGCAGCATGCCAGTCAACGAGCGGTGCCCGCTGGCACCACGAGCAGCGACGCGACCGCTACGGGAAGAGGTTCCGGACCCAGTCTCGGAGCCGGCCCAGCGCGCCTCCCGCGGGCGCCGACTCGTAGCGGCCCGGCTCGCCTTGGCGGAACTCACGCTCCCAGAGCCGCAGTAACCCGATCGACGTGCTGAAGGCGGGCGTCAGCAGATGGTCGACCAGACCGCCGACCCCGGTCGGCCCCGCGACCCGGACCGGCATCTGCAGCACCTCGCGCCCGAGCTCCGCCACGCCCGCCAGCTGCGCGCCCCCCCCGGTCAGCACGATCCCTGCGGGGAGGATGCCGCCCCGACCGGCGTCCGTGATCTGCTCGCCGAGCTGCTCGAACAGCTCCCGCATGCGAGCCTCGATGATGTCGCACATCTCCGCGCGCTGGATCGTGCGCCCCTGCTCCTCGCCGAAGACGCTGACGGTGATCAGCTCCTCCGGCGCCACCGCGCGCAGGTTCGCGCAGCCGTGGTTGATCTTGACGTCCTCCGCCACCTGCAGGCTCGTCTTCAGGCCGATCATCAGGTCGTTGGTGACGTTGTTGCCGCCGATCGGCAAAACGGCGGTATGGAACGGCCAGCCGTCCATGAACAGCGCGAGCGAGGTCGTGCCCGCCCCGATGTCGGCGACCGCGACGCCGAGGTCGCGTTCGGTGTCGGTGAGCACCGCCTCCGCGGCCGCCAGCGGCGTCGGCACTTTCTGTTCGATCCGGATCCCCGCCTGTGCCACGCACTTCGAAAGGTTCTGGATGGCGCTGACGCTCCCCGTCACGATGTGCGCGTCGACCTCGAGGCGCGTGGCGCTCATCCCGAGCGGGTCCTTCACGCCCTCCTGCCCATCGACCGTGTAGCCGCGGGTGATCACGTCGAGGATCTCGCGGTTCGAGGGGATCGAGACCGCGCGGGCCACGTCGATCGCGCGCTCCTCGTCCTCCCGGCTCACCTCTTTGTCGTGACCGCTGACCGCCACCGCACCGTGGGAGTTCAGGCTCTCGATGTGGCTGCCGCCGACCGCGACGAAGGCCGACTCGATGCGGACCCCGCTGGTGCGCTCCGCCTGCTCCAATGCGCTCGCGATCGATGCCACCGTCTGGTCGATGTTGACGACGACGCCCTTCTTCAGGCCCGACGACGCCGGCGCCCCCTTGCCGATGATCGAAAGCCCGCCGTCGGTGCTGATCTCGGCGATCAGCGCGACGACCTTGCTCGTGCCGACATCGATCGCGGCAATGACCGCTTCTCGCTCCACGCCCTATCCCTTCATCCGAGCTGCTGCCCGGCCTAGAGAAAATGCCGCCGGATCAGGGCGACGTTCTGGAAGATCCGCAGGCCGAACGTGATGAGTGCCACCAGGTACAGGTCGAGGCCCAGCCGGTCGCCCACGAACGTGAGCAGCACCGCCACGAGGGCATTCACGATGAACCCCGAGATGAAGATTCGATTGTCGTAGCTGCCGTCCAACTCCGCCCGGATCGCGCCGAGCACCGAGTCCAGGGCCGCCAGGATCGCGACGGCCGAATAGCGGGCGAGCTCGAAGCTGACGTTGATGCGGAGGATGAGGGCCAGCAGGACGCCGACGAGCAGCCCCGCCAGCGGGATCCACACGTTCTCCCCACCTCCTCACAATCGGACACGGCAAGGCTACTCGACCGTGCGCAACCCCGGCAAGGCCAGCCTGCGCAACCGCTGCAGTCACGTCAACTGCCCGGGTCACGGCGCTCACGGCCCCGACCGGCTGGTGAAGGTGCCGCACTGATCGCCCTCCGGAAACAGGTAGACACTCGCCACCTTCCGTTCGCCGACCTGCGCGAGCAGGCTCGCGAGGCACTGCACCTGGGCCGGGATCAGATCGGGCGACCGGAGCGTCGCCGTATACATGCCGAAGACCGCCAGCCAACCCCGCGGCACGCTCGAGACCGTGAACCCGTCCGCGTCCGTGATCTCGAAGGAGAACGTCGCCGCCCGGCTCCCCAGCAGCTTCGGCGTGAGGGCACCGAGCCGGCGCGCCACCGCCAGGTCCGTCGCGTCGAGGGTGTCGCCCGGTGCCAGGGGACGGCGGCCGCTCCGATCGTCGGCGAAGACCGGCAGCCCGGCAGTGGCCGGATCGCCGGGCGTTGCCGGCCCCATCACGACCCCCTCCACGTCGACCAGCCAGCGCTCGTTCGAGGAGGCCCAGACCAGGATGGGCTGTCGCTCCGCGAGTCGCACCACGAGCCGGTCCGGTAGCTCGACCCTGAGCCGGGCGTCCGTCACGGCGGGCAGCGCCAGCAGCGCCCGCCGCAAGCGCGCCGTGTCGAGCACGAACACGTTCGGATGCGGTGTGGCGGCCAGCCCCAGCGCGGCGTCGACGGCACTCGTGGGCGTGTAACGCGCCCCCTCCACGTCGAGCTGACGCAGCTCGAAGGCGGGCGACGTCGCCGCGCCGAAGATCGCCGCCAGGGCGGCCACGGCCACCAGCGCGGCCCCGATGCGGCGCGCGGCGATCCCGGCCGACGCGCGGCGGACCACGGGGGTGCGGCGGCGCGACGCGCGCCGCACCGGGAGTGTCACGGCAGGTCCGCGCGGGTCAACGCGCGCCGCGGACGGCGCCGGTCCCGCTCCAGCGCCAGCGCCAGGATCGCCCGACAGAGGTCGGCGAACGCCCGACCGTCGGCCGCGCAGATCGCGGGAAAGAGGCTGATCGGCGTGAAGCCGGGGATCGTGTTGATCTCGCTCAGATAGAGCGTGCCCCTCGCCAGCAGGAAGTCCACCCGCGCGAACCCCTCGCCGCCGATCGCGAGGAAGGCGGCGCGCGCGAGCGTGTGCAGCTGCTCGCGCAGCGCGTCGGAGACCGCGGCGCGCGCCGCGGTGCGCGAGACGCCCGCCGCGTACTTGGCGGCGTAGTCGTAGAACTCACGGCCGGGAAAGACCTCGCCGGGTCCGTGGCTCTCCAGGTCTTCCGGGCCGTTGCCGAGCACCGCCATCTCGAGCTCGCGCGGATGGTCCAGGTACGCTTCGGCGAGCGCGCGGTCGTCGAACCGAAACGCCTCGGCCAGGGCCGCGCCCAGCTCGTCGGCGTCGGCCGGGTGGTGCACGATGCGCATGCCGACGCTCGAACCGAGCCGCGCCGGCTTGATCATCAGCCGCGGGTCGGGCAGCGCCGCGGCGAAGGCCGCCAGCCCGGCGAAGACCGCCGCCCGGTCGGCCTCGATCGCGGCGATGCTCACGTCGCGCCACGGGACGACGGGCATCCCCAACGCGGCCACGAGGCGCTTGAAGAGGCTCTTGTCCATCCCGACCGCCGACGCCGCCACACCCGACCCCGTGTAGACGAGTCCGGCCGCCTCGCAGAGCGCCTGGACCGTGCCGTCCTCTCCGTACGGGCCGTGGAGCACGATGAAGACCACCGGCGCCGGGTCGCGGGCGGCGAGGCGGTCCAGCGCCTGCCCCCCAGGGAGCGGCCCCTCGGCACCGAGCCCGCCCGGGTCGTCGTAGGCGGCCACCGGAATCCGTCCGTCGAGCGCCGCGACCGGCAATCGCCACCAGCTGCCGTCGAGCCCGATCAGCCAGCCCTCGACAGGGTGCCCGGCCCCGGCGAGTGCCGCCGCAACCGCGCGTCCGGAAACGAGCGAGACGTCATGCTCAACCGAGGGGCCGCCGAGCAGCACCGCAACCGGGATCGGCGGCAGCACGGCAGGCGGCGCGCTCACGACTCCGCCTCCTGCCAATCCGACCAGTCGCCGGCGAAGACCACCTCCGGCTGCAGCTCGATCCCGAACCGCTCGGCCACCGTCCACCGCACCAGTTCGGCGAGCCGGCGCACGTCCGCGGCCGTCCCGAGCCCGTCGTTCACGATGAAGTTGGCATGCCGCTCGCTGACGCTGGCGCCGCCGATGCGGCGCCCCTTCAGGCCCGCCCGGTCGATCAGTTCGCCCGCCGACGGCCCCTCCGGCGGGTTGCGGAAGACGCTCCCGGCCGAGCGCAGTCCCAGCGGCTGATGTGCTCGGCGCCAACGCCGGATCTCGTCGAGGCGCCCCGCGATCAGCGCGGGCTCCGCCGGTTCGAGCGCGAAGGTGGCCCACGTCACCACGTCGGGGAAACCGTGCGCACGGTGCTTCAGGCGGCTATCGCGGTAGGCCAGCCCCAGGCCCTCCGCATCGAACGTCCGCTCGCTCCCGTCGTCGCCCGACAAGACGCTCGCCTCCACCAGGACGCCGCGCACGTCGGCGCCGTGCGCGCCGGCGTTCGCCCAGACCGCTCCGCCGACGGTGCCCGGGATCGCCAGCGCGAACTCGACCCCTGCGAGCCCCGCCTCCTGCGCGACAGTGGCCAGCCGCGCCATCGGCACGCCGGCCTCGGCGGTCAGCCGCGTGCCCTCGAGCCGCGTCCCCTCGGCCCGCACCTGCACCACGAGCCCGCCGATCCCGCGATCGGAGATCACGAGGTCCGAGCCACGCCCGAGGAGGAAGAGCGGGAGCTCGCGGGCGCGCGCGAAGCGGCAGAGGCCGCGCAGCTCGAACAGGTTGCGCACGACCGCGAAGAGATCCGCCGGTCCGCCCACGCGCATGGTGGTGAAGCGGGCGAGCGGCTCGTCACGCGAGGTCCGCACCCCCAGACGGCGCTGGATCTCGCTCCCGAGCCGCAGCTTCTCGTCCTCCGTGAGCCGGCGCCCGGCGCCCGGCGTCAGACTCTCCATGCGCTTCCCCGGCTGATCGCCTCGACCTCGTCGGAGGACGGCAGCGGCCGCCGGTCCGCGAGCGTCAGCACCAGCGTGGCGACCGCCTCGGCGGCGCCGGGTCGCGCCATCGAGCGGCTCGCGCTGCTCATCTCCAGGTGGCGCCGGGGATCGGCGAGGATAGCGACCGCAGCGAGGAGCGCGGCCCCGTCGAAGGCCTCGTCGGGGATCACCAGCGCGGCGCCGCTCTCCGCCGTGGCCCGCGCGTTCGCCGCCTGGTGGCCGGCGGCGTGCGGGTACGGCACCAGCACCAGCGGAGTGCCGAGCGCGGTCACCTCGGCGATCGTCGAGGAGCCCGCCCGCCCCACCACCAGATCGGCGGCGGCGAGCGCTTCGGCCATCTCGTCGCGCAGGAACGGATACGGGCGGTACCGCCCGCGGAGCGCGTCGGGCAGCGCCTCGCGCCGGGCGAGCGCCGCCGCGTAGGCCGACTCGCCCGTGACGTGCAGGACGATCGCACGGGCCGCCAGCTCGGGCAGCGCCTGCTCGACGGCCGCCTCGAACCGCTGCACCGTCTGCGAGCCGCCGAAGATCAGCACCGCACGGGCGTCGGCGGGGATCTCGAAGTGCCGCCGCGCCGCGAGCCGATCCACGGCCGCGAGATCGCGGATCGGTGTCCCCGTCACGTAGCAGCGCCCGGAGAGCCGGCGGCACGTTTCGGCGAAGCTGACCGCCAGCACCCGCGCGAGTCCCGCGATCGCCCGCACGCTGCGCCCCGGGACCACGTTGCCCTCCCAGAGCAGCATCGGGACCCGGAACGCGGCGGCGGCGATCGCGACCGGCAACGCCACGTACCCGCCCGTGGTGAAGATCGCCGCCGGACGGAGCCCTCCGACCAGCGCCATCGCCTGGGGGAACGAGATGCCCAGGCGCAACGGATCCACCAGCGCGGGCAGCGACGCATCGACCGTGCGCAGCGAGCGCAGCACGAGCCGGGTCACCGGGACGCCGGCGCCCGGGACCACGCGGGCCTCGAGCCCGCGATGGCCGCCGATCCAGCGCAGCTCAAGGTCGGCGCGGCGGGCGCGCAGCGAGCGCGCGACGGCCAGTGCCGGGTAGACGTGTCCGCCCGTCCCGCCCGCCGCGATCAGGATCCGCATCGTTCCAGGTCCCTCGGGGCAGCGTCTCGCGTGAGATGGAGAGCAGCACGCCGACGGCCGCGAGACTGATCGTCAGCGATGAGCCGCCGGCGCTGATGAACGGCAGCGTGATGCCCGTGATCGGTAGGAGCGCCACGACCACGCCGATGTTGATGAGCGCCTGGACCGTGATCCAGGCGGTGATCCCCGCCGCGAGGAGCCCGCCGAAGGTATCGGGCGCGGCCAGCGCGACCCGGAACCCCTGATAGGCGAGCAGGGCGAAGAGCCCGATCACCACCAGCCCGCCGAGCAGCCCGAACTCCTCCCCGATGATCGCGAAGATGAAGTCGTTCGAGGCGTTGGGCAGGTAGAGGCCGGACGCCAGCCGGCTCGCGCCAAGACCGGAGCCCAGGAACCCACCAAGCCCCAGCGCCAGCAGCCCCTGGATCGTCTGGAGTCCCTTGCCCGTCGGGTCGCTCCAAGGATCGAGGAAGGCGCGGATCCGCTCCAGCTGATAAGCGTTGGAGAGGATGACGAGGACCCCACCCGCGACGCTGGCCGGCACGAGCAGGAAGAACTGCCAGAGGTTGGCGCCCGCCACGAAGAAGAGGATGAACGCGGTCAGCGCGATCACGCCGGTCGTGCCGAGGTCCGGCTCCTTGAGCACGAGGAGCACGATCGGCGCCACGATCAGCAAGAACGGCAGCGTCCCGTGGCGGATCCCCCGCACCAACGGGCCGCGTCGCGCCAGCCAGTGCGCCAGGTAGACCACCAGCGCGAACTTGGCAAACTCCGCCGGGTGCACCGCGGGCAGCGGACCGAGCTGCAGCCAGCGCGCCGAGCCGCCCACCCGCACCCCGATGCCGGGCAGCAGCACCAGCACGAGCAGCGCGATCGCCGCCCCGTACAGCGGGATCGAGGCCAGCCGCCAGTAGCGATAGTCGATCTGCATGGTGACGACCATCGCGATCACGCCGAGGACAGCCCAGACGAGCTGCGGCCCGACCACGGCAAAGGTGTTCTGGGAGAGCACGTAGGCCCGGATCGCCGAACTCGAATAGACCATCAGGATACCGATCGCGGTCAGCGCGACGACCGCCAGCACGATGAGGTACTCGGGCTCGTGACGCTCACGCTGGAGGCCGACGCTGCGCCCAGAGGCCGGGCGCCCCAGCCAGGCATCGAGGGTCACGCCGAGACGGGTCCCAAACCCCAGGGTGCCGCCGGCCTGCGCCCGTGCCACGCTGCGTGCGAGCGACCCGCGAGGTCCGCGTCCCCCCGCGGAGCCCTGCCCTGCCGCCGGCGAACGAGGCGTCGAGCGCACGCCGACGAGCCGGCCTACGAGCGGCCGCGACGGCTCCCAGGCGCGTCTCATCGCGTGCCCTCCCCCCGCGCGCCGGAACGGCTCCCGCGCGCGCTCCGCGCCGCCAGCTCCGCCACGGCGGCCTTGAACGCGCGGCCGCGCGCCGCATAGTCGACGAACATGTCGAAGCTCGCCGCCGCCGGACTGAGCAGCACGGTGGCCTGCCCGGCGCCGTGCGCGGTCATCATGTCGCGCGCCAGGTCGGCGGCGCGCAGGACTGCGGCCTCGAGCGTCGCGGCCCGCTCCACGTGGGCGTGCCCGGCACGCTCCAGCGCCGCGGCGAGCAGCGGCGCCGATTCGCCGATCAGCACGACGGCCGCGGCCCGCGCGGCCGCCTCCCGCGCCAGCGCGTCGAGCGGCACGCCCTTGTCGCGGCCCCCGGCGATCAACACGATCGGTGGCACGAAGCTGCGCAGCGCCGCGATCACGGCGTCCGGCTGCGTGCCCTGGGAGTCGTCGACGAAGAGCACGCCGCCGATCTCCGCGACCGGCTCCAGGCGGTGCTCGACCGCGTGGAACCCGGCCACCGCCCGGCGGATCCCGTCCGGCGCGATTCCGAAGAGGAGCCCGACCGCCACCGCAGCGAGCACGTTGCTGACGTTATGGGCGCCCGGCAGCGGAATCTCGTCGAGTGGCAGGATGCGGCCGCCCGGGCCCAGCGCCGCCAGGCCCCCGCCCGCCAGCTCGAGACGCGCGACCTCGTCCGCGGTCACCCAGCCGTCACGCGTGCCGAGGCCGCCCGGCATCGGCCGCTCGCGGCGATAGAGCACGGCCCGCGTCCAGCCCAGCCCAGCGTACGCGGCACTCACGGGATCCTCGGCGTTCAGGACCAGGGCGCCCCGCGGATCCGTGAGCTCGGCGAGCCGTCGTTTCACCGCGCGGTACGCCTCGACCGTACCGTGGCGATCGAGGTGGTCCTGGGTGACATGTGTGTAGACCGCTACGGTCGTGCCGCGGGAGAGCGTCGGCAGCTGCAGCTCGGAGAGCTCGAGGACGACGCGGTGGTCGGGTGTCAGCTCGGGGAGCCGCTCGACCAGCGGCGTGCCGATGTTACCGCCAAGCAGCACCGGGTGGGTCCCGGCCCCGAGTACCGCGGCGCAGAGGGCGCTCGTGGTGGTCTTGCCCTTCGTCCCGGTCACCCCCACCGTGGGGGCGGGGCAGAGGCGCAGGAAGAGGTCCACTTCGCTGACGACCGGTACCCGCCCTTGGGCTTCGAGCGCGCCCAGGGCGTGCCGCAGGCGCGGCTCGGTGGTCGGGAAGCGGCTGCTGATGGAGGGGGAGCAGGCCACGAGCGCCTGCCCGCGCAGCGCCTCGGCGGGATCGACCTCCGGTCCCGCGAGCAGGCGCACGGGCCGCTCGCCGAGGGCCGCCAGCGCGTCGGCCAGGTCGCGCACCGGGCGCACGTCGTAGGCTGTCACCGCGGCGCCCCGGTCGGCCAAGAAGCGCGCCAACGCGATCCCGCTCCGAGCGAGCCCCAGGACGGCTACCGGCCGCCCCGCGAACGCGTCGAGCGCCAGGCCATCCAAGTCGATCGGCTCGACCGGCGGGGTCACTGGCGCATCGCTTCCGCCCACGTCAGCGCCTCACGCCAGCATGTGCAGCGAGGAGAGGAAGAAGACCACGCCGAGCATCGCGGCCAACGCGGCCACGATCCAGAAGCGGAGCGTGATCTTCTCCTCGTTCCAGCCGTCGAGCTCGAACTGGCCATGGATCGGCGTCCAGCGGAAGATGCGGCGCCCCAGCGTCTTCACGGCGGCGACTTGGAGGATCACCGAACCGGTCTCGACCACGAAGATGATTCCGATGATCGGCAGGATCAGCACCTGGCCGGTGATCAGCGCGGTGACGGCGAGCGCGGCGCCGAACGCGAGCGATCCGGAATCCCCCATGAAGATCTGCGCCGGATGCACGTTGAACCAGAGGAACCCCAACAGCGCGCCGATCACGATCGTGCAGAAGATCGCGAGGTTGGTCTGGTTCGGGACGTTCAGCAGCGCGATGATCAGGTACGCGATGTAGCTGAAGACCAGCGTCCCGGCGGCGAGCCCGTCCAGGCCATCGGTGATGTTGACGCTGTTGCTCGCGCTGATGATCGCAAAGGCCGCGACCGCGATCCAGACCCAGGGCCCCACGTAGAAATCGCCGACGAAGGGGACGCGGAAGCCGGTCAGATCGTAGTGGCGCTGCAGATAGATCGCTGCGGCGACGGCCACCACCGTCAGCCAGAGCAGTTTCTGGCGCGCGGTGATCCCCTCGCCCCGCCGCGCGTTCAGGTAATCGTCCGCAGCGCCCAGGATGCCCACGCCCCCCAGGGCCGCCAGCGGCGCGTAGGTCGACGCATCGTAGATGCCGAGCGCCAGCGAGAGGACGATCACGACCGCGATCATCAGGAGCCCGCCAAGGGTCGGCGTCCCCTCCTTGCCGGTGTGCGCGGCCGGTTCCTCCGCCCGAATGTGCTTGCCGAACCCGAGCCAGTTCAGCAACCGGATGTAGGGCCGCATCAGGATCACCACGATCGCAAACGCCAGCAGCAGTCCCTGGACCAGCAGCGCGTTCACCCGGCCGCTCCGTGGTGCGCGCCCGTGGGCGACGGACCACCTGCCACCGCCCGTTCGAGCGCGTCGACCAGGTCGTCGAGCCCCAGCCCACGCCGGGAGCGCACTCCGGGATCCAGCCCCAGCCCCCGGGACGCCTTGAAGAGCACCACGTCCCCAGGTTCGAGCCGGGCGAGCAGCTCGCCCAACGCGGCCTCCAGGTCGCGCGCGATCAGCGCCCGACGCGTCGGCATCCCGGCCGCGCGCGCCCCCTCCGCAATCGCGGCACCCCCCTCGCCCACCGCCAGCAACAACTCCGCACTGCGCGCCGCCAGCGCTCCCACCTGCCGGTGGAGCGCCGGCGCCTCGGGGCCCAGCTCGAGCATCTCGCCCAGCACCGCCACGCGACGACCCGGCAGCGAGGCGAGCAGCTCCAGGGCTGCGGCCATCGAGTCGGGACCGGCGTTGTACGTATCGTCCAGGACGAGCCACGGGCCGATCGGGCGGAGCGCGTCGCGATGCGGGGCGCTCCAGCCGCGCTCCAGGCCCGCGGCGATCGCGTCGGCGTCAAGTCCGGCCGCGAACCCGGCCGCGGCGGCCGCGAGCCCGTTGTGCACGCCGTGGCGGCCGCGCACCGGCACGCGCACCGGGCGCTCGATGGGACCGGGGAGCCGCAGCCGGAACGCCATCCCCGCCAGCCCCAGCGACGTGACGTCGCGCGCGGTCACGTCGGCATCCTCGGAGAAGCCGTACGTGACCACCCTCGCCCGCGTGCGGCGCGCCATACGGCGGACCCGTTCATCGTCGGCGTTGAGGATCGCGGTCCCCTCGGCCGGCAGCGCCTCCACCAGCTGCCCCTTCCCCTCCTCGATCGCCTCGATCGAGCCGGCGCGCTCGAGGTGCACACCACGCACGGCGGTGACGATCCCGATCTGTGGGCGGGCGATCGCTGCGAGCTGGGCGATATCGCCCGGGACGTACATCCCCATCTCGAGCACCGCGACCTCGTCGGCGCGGTCCAGGCGCAGCAGTGTGAGCGGCAGGCCGATCTCGTTGTTCTCGTTGCCCTCGCTACGGAGCACGCGCCGCCGCTCCGCGATCACCGTGGCGACCGCCTCCTTCGTGGAGGTCTTCGCGACGGACCCGGTGATCCCGACCACGAGCGGGTCGAACCGGCGTCGCCAAGCCGCGGCAAGCGCCTGGAGCGCGGCGATACCGTCGGCGACCCGCACGATCGAGCACCCGTCGGGGGTCGCGGCCACGAGCGCGTCGAGCTCGCCCGCAGACAGGTCGCGCGTCACCAGCAGCGCGGCGGCGCCGCGCCCGACCGCCTCGGCCAGGAAACGGTGCCCGTCGGTGTGCTCGCCCGGCAGCGCGACGAAGAGCATCCCGGGTCCGACGCGCCGCGAATCGACCGCAGCGCGGCGCACGGGTCGGGCAGAAGCGCGGACCAGGTGCCCAGCGGTGATCGCCGCGATCCCCGGACCGTCCAGGGCATCGGCCGCGCTCATTCCGGAGGTTGGGGCGTCACTCACGGTCAGGGGCCATTCTCGCATGGCGGCCCCGCTATGGGCCGGGTGAGGAGGTTGGAGCGGGGACTTCGCCGCTCCACGGCGGGACGACCGTTGGCGCGGGCACGGGTGCCCCCGGTGGCAAGGACGGGCTTGCGAGATCTCCCGGCGCCGGTGCATGCGCGGGGAGCGGCGCCATGTCGAGCGCCTGAATGGCGTCCCGGCCGATCCGCCGGAAGAGCTCGTTCGAGGTGATGTTCTGCTGGAAGATGCCCTGTCCGATGATGGTCGGGCGGCTGTGGTCGATCTCGACCGCGATGATGAGTTCCGGACGCTGGCGGCCGAGATACCCGACGAAGGTGAAGTCGAAGCGGTTCGAGAGCCACCTGCCGGCCTTCGGATCCCAGATCTGTGCGGTGCCGGTCTTGCCGCCCACGTCGTACCCGGGGATCAGCGTCCATGCGGCGTACCAGGGCACCGCCGTCACCGTGTAGCGCATCATGCTCGTGAGCGTCGACGAGAGCCCGGGGCTCAGGACCTGCACCGGCGGCGTGACCGGCGCGGGGTGCTGGCCGATCGCCTCGACCAGGTGCGGCTCTACGAGCCGGCCGCCGTTGGCCATCGCCGCGTAGCCCCGCGCGAGCTGCGCCAACGTCACCGCGACGCCCTGCCCGAACGCGTGGTTGGCGAGGTCCACCGCGGTCCACGGGTCGGTCGCCGGGTCGGTCACGAGGCCCGGCAGTTCGCCGGCGAGATCTACCCCCGTAGGCTGCCCGATCCCCAGCCGTTTCCAGAGCGCGTAGAGCGCGGCAGAGGCACTGTCCACGCTGCTGCCCAGCATGCGTGCCACCCGGGCGGCGCCCACGTTGCGCGAGTAGGCGATCACCTTCTCGAAGGGAATCATCCCCATCGGCCGCCGGTCCGCGTCCGCGATCTGCACCGGCCCGATCTGCATCACGCCGCTGTCGTCGATCAGCGTCATCGGCGTCACCACGCGCTTCTCGATGGCGGCCGTGGCGGTGAACATCTTCATCACCGAGCCCGGTTCATAGACGCGGCTGATGAGGGGATCGACGAACGCCGCAGGGTCCTGGCGCGCCACCGCCGCGTAGGCGTTCGCGTCGTAGCCGGGCTCGCTCGCCCAGGCCAGGACGGCCCCGCTCGCGGCGTCCATCACGATCGCACTCGCGCTCGTCGCGTCGTCCGCGATCCAGGCCGCGTTCAACTCCTTCTCCACGGCGAGCTGTAGCCCGGCATCGATCGTGAGCTGCAGATCCTCGCCGGGTGCGCCGGGGTCCGTC
The DNA here is from genome assembly GCA_021786385.1 of Chloroflexota bacterium. Classification (GTDB taxonomy): domain Bacteria; phylum Chloroflexota; class Limnocylindria; order Limnocylindrales; family CSP1-4; genus JAJYNJ01. The sequence goes on along the minus strand of JAJYNJ010000033.1, from coordinate 9,342 downwards.
ACGATCTCGGTTCCCGCGATCGGTCGGCCCGCGACGTCGCGCTCGGCCATGACCACGCGGGCCCGGCCGGCCAGGAGCGCCTGATAGCGCTGCTCGATGCCGTACTGACCCGCGCCGTCGCTGTTGACGAACCCCAGCAGCTGACTGGCCAGCGTCGTGCCGGGCGCACCGCCGGGGTTCGGGTAGACGCGCACGGGTTGTGGGATGAGCTCGAGCTCGCTCAGCTGGCCGGAATCCAAGCCGGCCTGGACCGCCCGGCTCTGCGCGCTCGTCAGCTGGTCGGCGAGCACGACGTAGGCGGCGCTCGATTCGAGCTTGGCCGCCAGCGCGGCAGAGCCCGCCGCGTCGAGCCCCAGGATCGAAGCGAGTTGCCCCGCCATGGCAGCGCGCTCCCCCGCCGGGATCTGGTCGGGGTACGCGACCAGCTGGTCGCGGTAGACCGTCGTGGCCAGCAAGACCCCGGTCCGATCGTAGATCGAGCCGCGCGTGGCGGGTTCCACCGCCGGCCGTTCCAGCTGCTGCTGCGCCATCCCTACCAGCTGGTCGTGGGCGGCGACCTGCCAGTACGCCAGCCGTGCGCCGGCGACGGTCGCGAGCAGCACGAAGACGACGAGGACGACGAGGAGGCGGCCGCGTCGGTCCGTCCGACCGAGCATCGGCCGCTATCGACCCCGCACCCAGAGCGGAGCGCCGAGCGGGTTGAGCCCCAGGTCCTGTGCCCGTCGGGTGACCGAGATCTCCGCGCCGAGCTGCGCGATCTCTCCCTGCAGCGACTGCAGCTGTTGCGTCATGTGGTCGCGCTGGGCAAGCAGCGTGTCGATGTCGTAGTTGGTGGCGGCGACGCGGACGGTCTGCGTCAGGTAGAAGAGACCCAGCAGGAAGGCGACCAAGATCCCGGCCATGGCGAGGCCGATCCGGTTGGTGCGGCGCCCCGCCCGGATACGTGTGGCCTGTCGACGCCGGGGGAGCGTTGTGGCACGCGTCAGCGGGTAGTAGCGCGTGCCCTCGTAGACCGCCATCAGAGCGCGCCCTCCGCCCAGCCGAGGAGGGCCGCCCCGAACGTCAACCGTGCGAGCTGGTCGGGCGCGGGCTCGCGCTCGGCCATCTCTGCCACCTCACGCTCGTCGCCGCGCGGCGCGCCCAGGCGGTCGCGCCGCTCGTGCAGTTCGTGCTGGCGGCGCCCGTAGGACCGCCGCCGCTGCTGCTGATGTCGTCTACTCATCTCGGTACCTCCACCACCCTGGAGCCCGACGCCGTGGCCGTCACGCCGCGAGGCGTTCGGCCGCCCGGAGCCGCGCGCTCCGGGCCCGGGGGTTTGACGCCAGCTCGCCGGCGGATGGCGTCGCCGGCGTGCCGGGGACGATCTGCAGCCGTGGCGCGCGGCCACAGACACAGACCGGCAGCTCGGGGGGACAGACGCAGCCGCGGCGCTCGGCGGCGATGAAGCGCTTGACGATGCGATCCTCGAGCGAGTGGTACGTGAGGACCACCAGCCGGCCGCCCGGTCGCAGGACCTGCACCGCCGCGGCGAGCGCAGTCTCCAGCGCCTCGAGCTCCCGGTTCACCGCGATCCGCAGCGCCTGGAAGACGCGCGTGGCGGGATGCACGTAACGGCGTCCCGAAGGTCGCGCGGGCACGGCACGCGCCACGATCTCAGCGAGCTCGGCGGCCGTGGCAATCGGCGCCCGAGTGCGAGCCTGCACGATCGCGCGCGCAATGCGGCCTGCAAACGGCTCCTCGCCGTAGCGGCGGAAGAGCGCTGTCAGCGCGCGTTCGTCGAGCCGGCCCAAGAGCTCCGAGGCGGGTTCGCCGCGCGCGGGATCGAAGCGCATGTCGAGCGCGCCGGCGGCCCGAAAGCTGAAACCCCGGGCGTCGTCGGCGAGCTGATCGGAGCTCAGCCCGAGGTCCAGCAGGAGGCCGTCCGCGGGGTCGAAGCCGCATTCCGCAGCTACCGTCGCCAGCTCCTCGAAGTTCGCCTGGCGCAGGACGGCTCGCGAGCCGTAGGCCGCGAGCCGGCGGCGGGCACGTTCGATGGCGGCCGGGTCTGCGTCGAGGCCCAGGAGCCGGCCGTCCGGCGCGATGGCCTCCAGGATCCGGACGGCGTGCCCACCGCCACCGAGGGTCCCGTCGATCTGAAGGCTGCCGGGGCGGGGAGCGAGTGCCTGCATGACCTCCTCCACCATCACCGGTACGTGCCCTGCCTCAGCCGCCGGGGTCCCGCGGGACGGATCCCGTCCGGATCCTGGAGATGCGCGACGATGTTCAGAACCCAAGGCCCTGGAGGTGCTCGGCGAGCACCTCGGGCGCGGACATGCCCGCGCTGTACGACGCCCACGCTTCGGGCGTCCAGAGCTCGACGTGATCGTGACCGCCGACGACGACGGCCTCGCTCGTCAGGCCCGCCCACTCCCTGAGCGACGGGGGCACGACCACCCGCCCCTGGCGGTCGAGCTCGAGCTCGAAGGCATGGGCGAAGACGTGCCTGCGGAAACTGCGCGCGTCGGCGTCGCCAAGGGGCAGCGCGGCGACCTTCTCTGCGAGCCGCTCGAAGTCGGCCTTCGGGAAGATCGCGAGGCAGGCGTCGAGCCAGCGGGTGATGACCGGCGACTCGGCGAGCTGCGTGCGGAAGCGGGCCGGGACAGCCACCCGCCCCTTGTCGTCCACGCTGTGCCGGTACTCGCCGATGAACACAGTCCGGACCCTTCCGTTTCCCCGCTTGGACCCACTTTACGCCACTTGGCGCCACTTGGTAGCATCATACACGTCGTCGGGGCCGCGTCAATGCGGTGCATGGGTCACGCGACCTGGAAGATCCACCCACGGCAGGGTCACGGCCGAGCCGAGTGCCGGACGGCCGCCACCTCAAACCGCCGGACGGCGACATCCGGCGGCGCCGCGCGTAGTACGAGACGGCCGATGTGCAGCAGATGCGGACGGTGATAGGCTCCGGCGCCAACGGCAGTGCGGAGACGAACGTGGCCCTCGAGCAGCGCATGATCGAACCGGTGGGCGCGCTGGCCCAGCGCGACCACCTGCGCCGCTGCACGTTCCGGCGCCTCTCGGCCATCCGGCGCGGGGTGTGGCGCCTCTACGCGGTTGACTGCCTCTACCCCAACCGGTCCGTCCCCGTCCCGCTCGGCGACCTGCAGGCCGCGCAGGCGATCTGCGACGCGTGCGTCGCGGCGCACGTCTTTCGCCCCGACGAGGAATAGAATCGGGCAGTCGACGAGTCGGCCGGACGGTCGCGGGTCGGCCGGGCGCACCGGTCGGTTCCGAGGAAAGTCCGAGCTCCCTGACGCAGGGTAGCGGGTAACGCCCGTCCGCCGCGAGGCGAGGACCAGCGCCACAGAGACGAGTCCGGCCCTCCGGGGCCGGGGTGAAACGGGGCAAGCTCTACCCGGAGCAAGGCCGAATAGGAGGGCGATGCCGGGATCCGTCCCGGCGCAGGTGCGTCACCGAGTCCTCGGGTAGGCCGCTCAGAGCCGGCGGGCAACCGTCGTGCCCAGATGGATGACCGTCGCCGCAGCTTCGGCTGCGGCACAGAACTCGGCTTACAGGCCGGCTCGTCGACGTCCCTTCGCGACCTGCGCACCGCGCCGCGCATCCCGTGTCGCGCCGCAGCGTCGCGCCGCAGTCTCAGCCCGGGCCCTCCGCGAGCGCCGATTCGATGCCCAGCGCCACCCGGTACCGCGCCTCCGCGGCCGCGGCGGCCGGCGGATCGTCGAGTGCGAGGTTCGCGAGCGCGTCCGCGGCACGGTTCTGCGAGCGCGGCTCGTGCGTGGCGCTCCAGCGCGCGAAGGCCCCCAACAGGCGGCGCGCCTCCTCGTAGAGCCCCTTGAGCTTGGCGTCGCGGACGCGCCACCGGCCGTTGAGCTGCTCCACGATCAGGTTCGAGTCCAGCACGAGGTCGACCTCCGCCGCCCCGAGGCGGCGGGCGAGCCGCAGCGCCAGCACGACCCCCGCGTACTCGGCGACGTTGTTGGTGCGGACTCCGAGCGGCCGGGCGATCACCGCCAGCGGCGCGGCGTCCGGATCGCGCGCGTCCGGTCGCGAGGCGTCGATCAGGACGGCGCCGCAGGATGCCGGCCCCGGGTTGCCCCGGGCAGCCCCGTCGGACCGGATCAGCAAGCGCAGGGGCGGTCGCGGTCGATCGGGGGCCGATCGTCCCACGTCGCCGGTCGCGACCTCCGCCGCCCCACCGAACAGGTCGCGCCGCGCGCTCAGGTCGTGCGCTCCACGATCGCCGCGGAAACCTCGAGGATCGCCCGCGTGATGTTGATGCCGCGCGGACAGGCGTCCACGCAGTTGAAGATCGTGCGGCAGCGCCAGACACCGTCCCGATCGGAGAGGATCGCGAGCCGTTCGGCGGCGCCTTCGTCGCGCGAGTCGAAGATGAAGCGATGCGCGTTCACGATAGCAGCCGGACCGACGTACTCGGAGCGCGCCCAGAACGACGGGCAGGACGACGTGCAGGCGCCGCACAGGATGCACTTCGTGGTGTCGTCGAAGACCGCGCGCTCCTGCGGCAACTGACGGCGCTCCCGGACGGGCGGCGGCTGGTCGTTGATGAGATACGGACGCACCGAGCGGTACTTGGCGAAGAAGCCGTCCATATCGACCACGAGGTCCTTGACGACCGGCAAGCCAGGCAGCGGCGCCACCGAGATGCGCCGTCCCAGCTGATCGACGCGGATCTTGCAGGCGAGGCGATTGCGGCCGTTGATCAGCATGGCGTCCGAGCCGCAGATGCCGTGGCCGCACGAGCGGCGGAAGGTCAGCGAGGCGTCCTGCTCCCACTTCACCAGGTGCAGGAGGTCGAGGACGCGGGCCATGGGGTCGGCGTCGACGCGATACTCCTGCCAGCGCGGCGCGCTGTCGTGTTCCGGGTCGAAGCGCTGAATGCGAAGGGTGACCTGCATGCGATGCGCTCCCGCTCTAGTAGGTGCGCGGCTTCGGCGTGAAGCGCGTGATGGTCACCGGCTTGTAGCGCAGCAACGGTCCCCCGTCGCTGCGAGAAGCCAGCGAATGCTTGAGCCAGTTCGTGTCGTCGCGCGCGGGGTAGTCCTCGCGGTAGTGGGCCCCGCGACTCTCCTGGCGCGCCAGGGCCGCTGCCACGGTCACCTCGGCGATGTCGAGCAGGTAGCCCACTTCGCGGACCTCGAGCAGGTCCTGGTTGAACCGGACGCCGCCGTCCTGCACACGCACCCGGTGATACCGCTCTTTGAGCTCGCGCACCACGCCCTGCGCGCGGCGCAGCGTCTCTTCCGTCCGGAAGACGCTGACGTCATCCATCATCACGTCCGCCAGTTCCTTGCGGATCCGTGCCGGTGGCTCGCCCTCCTGCCGCGAGCGAAGCGCGTCGAGCTCGCCGCGCACCCGCTCGGCCGGGTCGCCGGCCGGCAGCTCCGGCAGCTCCGTACTACGGGCGAAGCGAGCCATGTCGCGCCCGGCGCGACGTCCGAAGACCAGGATGTCGAGTAGAGAGTTGGTGCCCAGCCGGTTGGCGCCGTGGACGCTCACGCAGGCGCACTCCCCGGCCGCGTAGAGTCCGGGCAGGGGGGTGTTCCGTTCGTCGATCACGACCCGCGCGGTCACGTCGGTCGGCACGCCGCCCATCGCGTAGTGAGCCGTGGGCTGGATCCCCACCGGCTGCGTGTAGGGCTCCACGCCCTGGTAGATGCGCGCGAAATCCGTGATATCAGGCAGCTTCTCGTCGATCACCGCGCGGCCCAGGTGATGCACGTCGAGCCAGACGTAGTCCTTGCCGTCGACACCCCGGCCAGCGCGGATCTCCTGATAGATGGCGCGGCTCACGACGTCGCGGGGCGCCAGGTCGAGCAGCGTCGGCGCGTAGCGCTCCATGAAACGCTCGCCCTTCCCGTTGAGGAGGATCCCGCCCTCGCCGCGTGCCGCCTCGGAGAGCAGAACCCCGAGCCCCGCCAGGCCGGTCGGGTGAAACTGGTAGAACTCCATGTCTTCGAGAGGCACCCCGCGCCGGTACGCGAGCGCCAGCCCGTCGCCGGTCAGGGTGTGGGCGTTCGACGTGATGCGGAACATGCGCCCGAAGCCGCCGGTCGCGAGCAGGACCGCCTTGGAGCGGAAGACGTGGAGGGCACCGTCGGCCAGCCGATACGCCACCACGCCGCGGCTCAACCCGTCCTCGACCAGCAAGTCCACCACGTGGTACTCGTCGAAGAAGCGGACGCCGTGCTTGATGCACTGCTGATAGAGCGTCTGCAGGATCATGTGGCCGGTGCGGTCGGCCGCGTAGCAGGCGCGCCTGACCGGCGCCTCGCCGAAGTTCCGGGTGTGGCCGCCGAAGCGGCGCTGGTCGATCCGTCCGTCGGGGGTGCGGTTGAAGGGCAGCCCCAGGTGTTCGAGCTCGATCACCGTCTCGATCGCCTCGCGGGCCAGGATCTCCGCGGCATCCTGGTCCACGAGGTAGTCGCCACCCTTGACGGTGTCGAACATGTGCCACTCCCAGTGGTCTTCCTCCTGGTTGCCCAGGGCCGCGCAGATCCCCCCTTGCGCGGCGCCGGTGTGGGAGCGGGTTGGATAGAGCTTGGAGATGACGGCCGTCGGCACGCCATCGCGCGCCAATTCCAGCGCGGCGTAGAGGCCAGCACCGCCGGCACCGACGATGACCGCGTCGAACTCGTGGATGACCGGTCCGCTGTCGAGCATCACAGCACCTTGTCCGGCAGCGTGAGCACCACGCTGGTGCCGGCCACGAAGAGGACCAAGCCCACGATGTAGAGCGCGGACATCAGGAGCAGCCGTGGGCGCTCGCCGTGTACGTAGTCGATCACGACCGTCCGCACGCCCATGAAGCTGTGGAAGAGGACCGTCATCAGCAGCGTCCAGTCGAAGACTCGCCAGATCAGGCTGTTCCAGCGCTGCGTGGCGATCCAGGTTGCGCTCTCCTGGGAGGGGTCGAAGAGGAAGTGCAAGATGCTGAAGTGGGCCAGCGCGAGCACGAACAGCATGACGCCCGTGATGCGCATGACGTACCAGACGAAGAGCTCGAAGCCGCTCCCCTGCGGGCGGGCCCTGCCGGCGGTACGGGGGTCGATCGTCACCATCGAGCCGCCCTCCTATGCGCCGATGCCGAGGGCCGGCCCGATGACCGGCCGCAGAATGATGAACGCGCCTGGGATGCCCACCGCCACGAAGATGACCCAGCTTGCGTACCAGAGCGCGCGGTGGTAGACGGTCATCGCGGGCCACAGGTCGATGATCAAGATGCGCAGGCCGTTGAGGGCGTGATACAGGAGCGCGGCCCCGAGCAGCACCTCGGCGATCCGCCCGCCCGGAGAGGCGTAGACCTGCAGGATCGTGTTGTAGGCCTTCGGGTCACCGCCCACGAGGTAGATGTCGACCACGTGCACGACGACGAAAAGCCAGATGGCGACGCCGCTGATGCGGTGGAACGCCCAAGCCAGCATCCCCTCTCGTGCCCGGTAGCGGAAGAGCAGCATGGCGCCTCCGAGGTATGCGGACCGCCCGGCCGTCAGGCGGGAGAATGATCGCCCGGTCCGGGCGCGGGTCGCGGGTGGCGATCCGCACCCCGCCAGGCCCCGGCACAGTCCGCAGGCCGGCGACCGGGGAGGGATCGGGCATGACCTGCCATATCGGCCCATTGTAACGAGGCGCGACTGGCCGCATGGCCCGTTCGTGACGTCCGTCGCGCTCCGTGCGGCCCGTTCGTGACGCGGTCGCCGGCGCTCCGCGCGGTGACGCCGGCACACCCGAGGCGTCGCCGCGGGCTATGCTGACGCCCGTCAGCAAGGCGCCCCGATGCACGATGGAGGCGGTGGTCGGTCGTGAAGCTCCAGGAATTCCACGCGCGCGAGTTGCTCGCGGCGGCGGGCCTGCCGGTCCCGCCGGGTCGCGTCGCCACGACACCCGGCGAGGTCGCCGACGCGGCGCGGGAGCTCCTCACGGCGGGCGCGCGCGGCGTCGTCGTCAAGGCGCAGGTGCTGGTCGGCGGACGCGGCAAGGCCGGCGGCGTGAAGCTCGCCGCCACCCCCGCGGAAGCCGCCCAGGTGGCGGAACAGATCCTGGGGATGACGATCAAGGGGATCGTGGTCCGCAAGGTGCTCGTAGCGCCCGCGTCCGACATCCGCCACGAGTATTACCTGGGCGCCGTCCTCGACCGAGCGGCACAGCGCATCCTCGTGATGGGTTCCGCCGAAGGTGGCGTCGAAATCGAGCAGGTGGCCCAGGAGAAGCCCGAGGCGATCGTCCGCGTGCACGCCCACCCGCACCTCGGGCTCTTCGACTTCCAGGCGCGCCAGGTGGCCCTGGCGCTCGGCCTCACCGGTCCGCACCTCGCCGACGCCGTGGCGATCGCGAAGGGACTCGTGCGGGTGATGGTGGAGCGCGACGCCGACCTGGTCGAAGTCAACCCGCTCGCGATCGTCCGCGAGATCGGCGCCGACGGGAGCAGCCGCGAGCGGCTGGTCTGCCTCGACGCGAAGATCACGCTCGACGACTCGGCGCTGCCTCGGCACCCCGACCTGGAGGCGCGCCGCGATCTGGACGAGGAGGACCCGGCCGACGCCGAGGCGCGTCGCCAGGAGATCAACTTCATCCACCTCGACGGGACGATCGGCTGCCTGGTGAACGGCGCCGGGCTCGCGATGACCACCATGGACCTCGTCAAACGGGCCGGTGGCGAACCGGCCAACTTCCTCGACATCGGCGGCGGCGCGAAAGCGGAGACGGTCGCGGCGGCCATGCGGCTGATCCTCGCCGATCCACGGGTGCAGGTGATCCTGGTCAATATCTTCGGCGGGATCACCCGAGGTGACGAGGTAGCGCGTGGCCTGGTGGAGGCGCGCGCGCAGCAGGCGCGCGAGGTCCCCATGGTCGTGCGGATCGTGGGCACCAACGCGGAAGCAGCGTCGCGCATCCTCCACGAGGCGTCCTTCCAGACGGCCGAGAGCTTGGAGGCAGCGGCGGAACAGGCAGTGGCGGCCGCGCGGCGCGTCGGCGCAGCGGTGGACGGAGGCACGCGATGAGCATCCTGGTGGGTCGCGAGACGCGCCTCGTGGTGCAGGGCATCACCGGCCGCGAGGGCGAGTTCCACGCCCGGCAGATGCAGGCTTACGGCACCCAAGTGGTGGCCGGGACCCGCTTCGGCAAGGGCGGCCAGCGGGCGCTTGACGGCACCGTCCCGGTCTTCGACACGGTGCGGGAGGCGGTGCGCGAGGCCGGCGCGAACACCAGCATCATCTACGTCCCCGCCCCCTCCGCCCCCGACGCGATCCTCGAGGCGGTCGACGCCGGGATCGGGCTGGTCGTCTGCATCACCGAGCGCATCCCTGCGCTCGACATGGT
>JAJYNJ010000084.1 GCA_021786385.1 Chloroflexota bacterium | reverse complement strand
ATGGCCGGCTCGGACCAGGCCGATCCGCGGCACCCGGCGAGCAGCGTTTATCGCTGCTTCCTTCCGGACCTGACGAGGTTCACGCGTCGCCGCTGCGCGGGACCCGATCCTCAACGTCGACCACCACCGGAGCCCTCGCGAACGCGGACCTCGGGAGGGAATTCAGCCCTGCTGGAGCGGATTGCAGGTACAGGGCACCGCTAGCTCCCCGCCTAGCACGGCTGAGGGATGATACAGCGCCCGCAGGGGTCCGGTGCGCCGTCACGGGTCCGCTGCGCGGCTCGCGTCCGCGGCGCTGCCGGGCCGTCCGCCAGGCGAGAGTGCGACCGCGGCGCGCCCCGGGGCGCACAGCTCACGCCCCACGGCACCATCGGGGAGATGGCGGAGAGGGCGGGATTTGAACCCGCGATGGGTTGCCCCATACCGCATTTCCAGTGCGGCGCCCTAGGCCACTAGGCGACCTCTCCGCGGGCGTCAGGTGTCGGACGACTGTGGCGGAGAGGGTGGGATTCGAACCCACGGTGCTTTCGCACACCGCTTTTCGAGAGCGGCACCATCAACCACTCGGACACCTCTCCGCGGCAGAGGATACCAAAGGCTCGCGGCGCGACGGGACTCCGGGCTGGACCGTGGGCGAGAGCAGAGTCGGATGCCGCCGTGCGCGGGCGCCGCCGGCAGACTCTCAGCCGTCGGCGGGTCGTGCCGCCTCCGCGCGTGCCAGGGCGCGGCCCCGCAGTTCCTCCACCTCGTCGCGGCGAATCCCCGTCACCAGGCGCAGGCGGCGGCGCAGCCCGGGATGCTGAGCCAACTGCACGGCGCCCCCGGCCGCCCCGTTGACCTCATCGGGGGCTGCAAAGACGAGTGTCTCGACCCCGGCCTGCAGCATCGCCCCGACACACATCGCGCACGGCTCGACAGTCGTGAAGATCGTGACGTCGGCCAGTTTCTCCCGTCCGAGCCGGCGCGCCGCCTCGCGAATCGCCCCCATCACCGCGTGGGCCGTCGGATCGCCAGTCTCGCGGACGCGATCACGGGCCCGGGCGACCATCGCCTCGTCGACCACCGCAACCGCGGCATGCGGCGGTCCGCCGTCGTCCATCGCCAGCTGCGCCTCGGCGAGCGCCTCGCCCATGAAGAGTTCGTAGTTCACGAGCCGATCATACAGGGGCCCGTCGGCCCGGGTACCATGCGAGCGGCACGATCGACTAGTTGGCCCCCAGCTCGGTCGCCCTCGGCACGGCCCGTCCCGCCGCCAGCCGGCGATCGTGTGGGCCGCCGCGACGAGGAGTTCCACGGTGACAACACACAGGATCGGGATCCTGACCGGTGGCGGGGACGTTCCCGGCCTCAACTCCGTTATCAAGAGCGTGACCTTCCGCGCCACCGAGCTTGGGTACGAGGTGTACGGCATCCGGCGCGGGTGGCAAGGGCTGACCCACATGAAGCCGGGTCCCGACCTCGACCCCGAGTACGTGGTCAAGCTCGACCGGCACAACACGCGGACGATCGATCGGACCGGTGGCACGTGGCTCCACACGTCGCGCACGAACCCCCGCAAGATGGCCCGCGCGATGCTACCGCCCACGATCCCGCCCGAACGCCTGGCCTCGATGGAGGTGTCCGAGGGCATCTACGACCTCACGCCGGTCGTCCTCGAGAACATCGGCCGCCTGGGGCTCGACTACCTGATCCCGATCGGCGGCGACGACACCCAGAGCTTCTCCCATGCCCTCCTGCGCGAGGGGGTGCCCCTGATCGGGATCCCCAAGACGATGGACAACGACGTCCAAGGCACCGAGTACTGCATCGGCTTCTCGACCGCGATCGACCGGGCCAAGGAACTCATCACACGCCAGCGCACGACGCTCGGCTCACACGAGCGGATCGGGGTGTTTCGCATCTTCGGGCGCGATGCGGGATTCACCGCGCTGCTCACCGCCTACGTCACATCGACCCGCTGCCTGATCCCCGAGGCGCCCTACGACCTCGACCTGCTCTGCCGCCTGCTCGTCGAGGACAAACGCGACAACCCCAGCCGCTACGCGATCGTGGTGACCGCCGAGGGCGCCATCTGGAAGGGCGGCGCACTGGCCGAGTACGGCGAGATGGACAGCTTCGGGCACCGCCACAAGGTCAACGTGGCCGAGGCACTGGCCGACGAGATCAAGAAGCGCACGGGCGAGGAGGCGGTCGCGAGCGAACTGACCTACGACCTGCGCAGCGGCGACCCGGACGGCGTCGACATGATCGTCGGCATCACGTTCGCCAACATCGCGATGGACCTGGTCGAGGATGGCCAGACCGGGCGCATGGCGGCGATCCTGAACGGGACGTTCACGCACACTCCGTTGCCGGATCCGCGGCTCGGCCCGCGTCGGGTCGACGTCGCCACGATGTACAACATGGAGCGCCTGCGGCCGCAGTACGCCGGACGGCAAGGACGGCCCATGATGCTGGTGACGGCCGACTGAACCGGCGTGGCCGGCTACCGGCGCCTACCGGCGGCTGGTGACGGCCGACCGACGACCCGGCCGGGCCCGGGCGTGCGGCCGGCGCGGCGCGTTCGGGTTGCCCACCGCCGACGGGTCGAGCCGCTCGCGGGCGACCGGCACGAACGCCCAGTAGACCCCCGCCAGGGCCGTCAACGCCTCCCGCCCGACCGCGTCGGCGGTCTCGCGATCGGCGTCGCGCAGGATCGCGTCAGGTGGGGTCGTCGGCAAGGCTTGTGTGCGCAGCTCGGCCAGATCGAGGTCGGCGTCCCAGAAACCTGCCTCCGACGGCTCGGGGAGCGGGACCGGGGACGGGCCCGCTCCAGACGGGCCCTCCGCCGCGGGGCGCAGCGCGCGGAGCTCGCGCACGAGCTGCTCTCTCGGCCGCCCGCGCCACGCCAACATGAGGAAGGGGTCGTCGTCGAACGCCTCGGCGAGCAGGAAGAAGACCGCCGCGATGTGCTTGCAGACGGGGGACGTGTCGGGGCACGTGCAGCTCGCCCGGATCTCTCGGATCGCGAAGAGCGCGGTCCCGGCCGCGGCGAACGCCTCCTCGATCTCGGCCGGCATCTCGCCCGCCAGCAGCCGCGCGAGGAAGACCGCCCGTGTGGCCATCTCCGTCTCGACGGCCCGCCATTGCTGGTCGTTGAGGACGGGCGCAGCCAGGGCGACCGCGTAGGGACGTGGACGGGAGCCCTGGACGCGCGCGGTCACGCTGCCCGCGGCGACGTGGAGCGACAGCACCTGGCCCGCCCGCGCGTAGCCCTTGCCGCGGGCCAGGCGCCGCTCGTCGATCCGCCACGAGAGTGCCTCGAGGAAACGCCGCGACCACCAGGTCTCGCCGATCGCGCCCCGCCGGCTGCGTGCGCGGATCCCGTTGGCCACCCGGATCGGCGGCGCGTACTCGTCCCAGCCCCGTCGTGTCATCGTCAGCGCTCCGCCACGGCGTCGGCCGAGAGCGCCAGGAGCTCGCGCAGCTCGGCGGTGGAGAGGTCGCCCAGCCACTGCTCGCCCGTTCCGACGATACGGGCGGCGAGGTCGCGCTTCGCCTCGTTCATCTCAGCGATCCGCTCCTCGATGGTGCCCGTGCAGACGAGCCGGCGCACCTGCACGTCGCGCGTCTGCCCGATCCGGTAGGCGCGATCCGAGGCCTGGTCCTCGACCGCCGGGTTCCACCAGCGGTCGAAGTGGACCACCTGGTTGGCCGCGGTCAGGTTGATCCCCTGTCCGCCCGCCCGCAACGAGAGGATCAGGATCGGCGCGGCGCCAGCCTGGAAGCGTTCGATCAATTGATCCCGTGCGACCTGCGAGAGCCCACCGTGAAAGTAGAGGACCTCGCGCCCGAAGCGCTCGCGCAGGTAGGGGCGCAGCCGTTCGGCCCACTCGGTGTACTGCGTGAAGACGAGCGTACGGTCGCCTGCCGCGAGCGCCTCGTCCAGCAGGTCCTCCAGCTGCGCGAGCTTGCCCGAGCGGCCCTCGAGGGCCGATCCGTCGCCCAGAGCCTGCGCCGGATGGTTGCAGACCTGCTTGAGCCGGCCGATCGTCTTCAGCACGAGTCCGCGGCGCCGGATCCCCTCGGCCCGCTCCAGCTGCTCGAGCATGTCGTCGACGATCGACTGGTAGAGGGTCGCCTGCTCACGCGTCAGGTTGCACGGCACCGTCATCTCGAATTTCTCTGGCAGCTCGAGCCCGATGGCCGGGTCGCGCTTGAGACGACGCAGGATGAAGGGGCCGGTCAGGCGACGGAGCCGCTCGACCGCCTCCTCGTCCCCATCTTGCTCGATGGGGACCGCAAACCGCTCCCGAAACGAGGCCTCTGGCCCGAGCAACCCCGGGTTCAAGAACTCCATGATCGACCAGAGCTCGGTCAGGCGATTCTCGACCGGTGTGCCCGTCAGCGCGACGCGGGCGGCGGCGCGGAGCCGGCGCACCGCACGGGACTGGCGCGTCTCACTGTTCTTGATCACCTGCGCCTCGTCGAGGACGACGCGGCCCCACTCGATCGTGGCGAGCGCGTCCACGTCGCGCGCGGCGATCGCGTAGGTCGTGATGACGAGGTCGGCGTCGTTGACCGCCGTCGCGAGGTCGTCGCCCACCAGGCGGTCGGCGCCGTGATGGACGTGGACGCGCAACCCGGGCGCAAAGCGGCGCGCCTCCTTCTGCCAGTTGCCGACGACGGACATCGGGCAGACCACGAGCGTGGGGCACGGCCGGGGCGCAGCGGCTGTACCGCCGACCGCCGACGGCGCGCCGACCGCCGCCCGCTCGGCGATCGCCGCGCGCTCGGCGACCAGGAGCGCGAGGAGCTGTGCCGTCTTCCCCAGCCCCATATCGTCGGCGAGGCACGCTCCGAGCCCCAGCCGGTCGAGGAACGCCAGCCAGCCCAGGCCCCGTTCCTGGTAGGAGCGCAGTTGACCCATGAAGCCCGGCGGTGTCGCCATCGGCTCGGCACGCAGCGTCTCGTCGGCGCGCAGCAGGCCCTCGAGCCATCCGCGTACCTCGATGCCCGTGACGGGGAGCTCACCGTCCGAGACGGCGGCGAGGCGCAGGAACTCGCCGACCGTCATCGTCCGCGCTCCGCCCTCGGGTGCCGCGCTCACCACGCGGAGCGCGGCCGCGATCTCCTCGGGCCGCACCTCGACCCACTCCCCGCGGACCTGGACGAGCGGCGTCTTCAGGCCGGCCAGCGTGCGCAGCTCGCCTTCGGAGAGCGGCGTGTCGCCGAGCGCCGCCGAGAGTTCGCAGTCGACGAGCGCGCGCGAGCCCAGGCTCGGCCCGACACTCGTGCGGGCGGGGCCAGAATGGCCGCGGGCGCGCACGCGCAGCCCGATGCGCCGCCGTCGCGAGCTCCACCAGCCGGGCAGCAGGACACCGAACCCCGCATCGGCAAGCAGCGGCGCGCCCTCGCGCAGGAAGGCGTGCGCACCGCGGGTGTCGAGTTCGAGCGTGTCGGGACGGGCCGCGGCGAGGGCGCCCTCCAGCGGCGGGTAGAGACGGCTCGCGCGGACCAAGTCCACCAGGAGCACCTCGTCGGCGTCGACGTCCGGCACGGCGCGCGCGAGAACGCGCGGATCCGCCCACACCTCGGCGGCTCCAACGAGCAGGCTCGGCTCGTCGCGCGGCCCCACGAGGATCTCGAGCCGCCAGGGCTCGCGCGGCGCGACCACGACCGGCACAGGTCGCGGGGCGGCCGTGCCGATCGGGTCGGCAACCTCGGGTCCCGTTTCGGCACGGCCGTGGCCGGGCTCCACGAGGCGGAAGACGGTGCGGAGCGGTCCCTCGGTCGGCAGGCACCGCACGCGCCACGCGGCCAGCGCGCGCCCGAGCGCCCGCGTGGCCGAGGCGTCGACTGCCGGAGCGCCCGCGTGCGTCAGGAGCGGGTCGGTCGAACAGAGTGCTGTGCCGAAGCGTTCCCACACGCCGGACGACGGCCACCACTCGCCGCAGGGCGGCTGGAACCCGGCCGCTCGGGCGAGGGCGTGGCGCACGTGCGCATCGACGAGCACACCGAGCGCTTCGGCCACGATGTCGTTGGCCGGCCGTGGCGCGCCATCGCTTCCGGCGGCCCGGCAGACGATCGGCATGGCGCGGGCGAGCGCCCGGAGACGCGCGCCGTCGCCCGACCCCGGCACCGGTTCCCAGCGGGCGATGAAGCGTCCGCGGGTCGGCTCGCGGATGCCAGGCAGCACACGTCCGCGGGCCACGATCTCGAGGGCCAGGCGTGCCAGGCGTGCCCAGAACCGGAGGGACGCATCGACCTCCGCAAGCGCCGCGGCCTCCGCGAGCGAGACCAGGAGTTCGGCCGCGGCCTGCCCGCCCAAGGCCCGGCTAGGGACGCGCCAGCGCGTGAGCACGGGAACGGCACCGTCGCCGCGGGGCGTGACGGGGAGCGAGGGCGAGGGCTGCGGAACGCTGTCGCGGGTGGGCAGGACGATCTCGAGGGCCGCCGCCTCCCCCTCCGACGCGGGGAGGCCGATGGTCGCGAGCGCATGGTCCAGCCGATCGGCTGGCGCGGCGAAGGGATGGGGCGCAGGTGTTCGACGCGCGGGCCGCACGGCGGACCCGCCGGGGCGTTCGTAAGCGGCCGCATCCTCCGCCCAGAGGTGCAGGCGACGGTCGAGTCCCCAGGTCGCATGGAGCGCGAACATCGACCCGAGCTTACGCCGGCCGAAGCTGGGAGCGCGGGGGCGCGGCCGAGCGGCGCTCTCCGGCGTTGCGGCCCAGTTGCGCGGCCCAGTCGTGCGGCCGGGCGGGGCGGGTGGCTCTTCCGCGCCCGACCCGCCCGGCGCATAGACCAGCGCAACGGGAATCGGCCACGCGGCCCCCGTAATGGGGACGATCGGCCCTAGCGAAGAGAGTCGATCCGTGCAGCCTGACACTGACGCCTTGCATGGCGTCGATGCCAGCGGACGACGGCCCCGCGTCCCGTACAAGGGGGTGGCGCGATGGAGACGGTCTTCGTCGATGCGGAGCGCTGCATCGGATGCCTGCAGTGCGAGTACGCGTGCGCTGTGGAGCACTCCCGCAGCCGCGATCCCGCCTGGGCATTCATGGAGGATCCGCCCCCGCGGAAGCGCATCCACGTCGAGGTTGGCCCCACGCCAGCGAGCTCGTTCCCCAACCGCTGCCGCCATTGCGACCCGGCGCCCTGCCAGCTCGTCTGCCCAACCGCGGCGATTGCTCGTGACCAGCGGCACGACGTGGTCCTGATCGACGAGGTGCGCTGCATCGCGTGCGCGATGTGCGCCATCGTCTGCCCCTTCGACGCGCTCACGTACCACCTCGCCGTCGACGGCGGGAGGCCCCATACGGTCGCGCTCAAGTGCGATGGGTGCATCGACCGGGTTCGGGCCGGGCGGGTGCCCGCCTGCGTCGAGTCGTGCAAGGTCGGCGCGCTCGTGTACGGCGAACTCAATGATCTGGTGCGGCAGGGGCGCCGGCGCGAAACGCTGACCGTCCTCTCCGCGGCGGCGGTCCGTCCCACGGCCACGCCAGGGATCGGCACGGTGGACAACTGGCGCTCGTTGAGCGCCGCGGCGGCCGAGGTCGGTCGAGCAGGAGGCGCGCGATGAAATCGCTGCAATCGGACGACTTCCGCGACCGGTCGATCCAGGCCGACGCCCAGCAGATGCTGCGCGTCGCCCGCGATGCGGGTATCGAGACGGTTTGGGATCGCCTGGCCGCGCAGCTACCACAGTGCGGCTACTGCGCCATGGGCGTCTCGTGTCGCAACTGCGCGATGGGCCCCTGCCGTGTCGACCCCTTCGGCGAGGGTCCCCAAAAGGGCGTCTGTGGCGCCGACGCCGACGTCATCGTGGCCCGCAACCTGGGCCGCTCGATCGCCGCCGGTGCTTCGGCTCATTCGGATCACGGCCGGGACATCCTCGAAGTCTTCGCCGAGACCGCGCGCGGCCAGACCAGCGGCTATCGCATCGCGGACGAAGCCAAGCTGCGCCGGCTCGCAGCCGAGCTCGGCATCGCCGTCGACGACCGCCCAACCGAGGAGGTCGCACGCGACGTCGCTGACGAGCTGCTCGAGAGTTTCGGCACGCGGCGCGACGAGGTCAGTTTCGTAGCTCGCGCGCCAGAGCCGCGCCGCCAGCTGTGGAAGCGCCTCAGTATCACGCCGCGCGGGATCGACCGCGAGAACGTGGAGATGCTCCACCGCACCCACATGGGCGTCGACAACGACTACGCGAACATCTTGCTCCACGGCCTGCGCACCAGCCTGTCCGACGGTTGGGGCGGGTCGATGATCGCCACCGAGCTGTCCGACATCCTGTTCGGCACGCCTACACCGGTCACCTCGCAGGTCAACCTGGGCGTCCTCAAGGGCGATCAGGTCAATATCGCCCTCCACGGCCACAATCCGCTTCTCTCGGACGTCATCGTAGAGGCGGCCAGGGACCCCGAGCTCATGGCGCTGGCGCGGGCGAAGGGGGCGGCGGGGATCAACCTGGTGGGGCTGTGCTGCACTGGGAATGAGCTCCTCATGCGCAAGGGCGTGCCGATGGCTGGCAACCACCTGATGCAGGAGCTGATCATCATGACCGGCGCGCTGGAGGCGATGGTCGTCGACTACCAGTGCATCATGCCGTCGGTCACCGACGTCGCGAAGTGCTATCACACGCGCGTGATCTCGACGGCGGATAAGGCCAAGTTCCCAGGGGCCACACACATACCGTTCGATCCGCATCACGGGCTGGAGATCGGCAAGCAGATCGTGCGCCAGGCGATCGAGGCGTTCCCCAACCGCAATCCCGAGCGGGTACGCATCCCGGACGCACCGGTCTCCATGATGGCCGGCTTCTCGGTCGAGGCGATCCTGGCGGCCCTCGGCGGCACACCCGAGCCGCTCGTGGCGGCGATCAGGGACGGATCGGTCCGCGGCGCCGTGGGCGTCGTCGGCTGCAACAACCCGAAGATCGCGCAGGATTACGGCCACGTCACGCTCACCCGCCGGTTGATCGAGAACGACATCCTGGTCCTGGTGACCGGCTGCGCCGCCGTCGCCAACGGCAAGGCCGGCCAGATGATGCCCGAGGCCGCCGAGATGGCCGGGCCCGGCCTCCGGGCCGTCTGCCAGGCACTCGGCATCCCGCCTGTCCTCCACATGGGCTCGTGTGTCGACAACACGCGCATCCTGGTGCTCGCGGCCGCCCTGGCCACCCATCTCGGCGTGGACATCCAGCAGCTGCCCCTAGCCGGGGCCGCGCCGGAGTGGTACTCAGAGAAGGCCGTGGCCATCGGCGCCTATGTGGTCGCCAGCGGGATCACCACGGTGCTCGGCGTCCAGCCGCCGATCTTCGGCAGCCGCAACGTGGTCAACCTCCTGGCGGACGGGCTGGACGGAGTGGTCGGGGCGCGGTTTGCGGTCGAGCCCGACCCGGAGAAAGCCGCGCTGCTCATCCGTCGCCACATCGAGACGAAGCGCAGAGCGCTCGGCCTTCCGTTCCTCGAGGTACCGTCCACGGTCACCGGGACGCCTGCACCGGTCACGGCATAGCACGGGCCGCAGTCCCGACCGTGAGCAAGACCCCGGGGCAGGACCCGTCCGCCGGGAGGGAGGTCGCACCGGCTGCGGCGGGTACAGCCGCGGCACGCCCCGGCTCGCCAGAGGCGGCGCGGATCGTCGTCACCGGCAAGGGGGGTGTGGGCAAGACGACGCTCACTGCCCTGTTCGCCCGCCTCTTGGCCCGCCGGGGCCTACGCATCTTAGCGGTGGACGGCGATGCCCAGATGAACCTCGGCTATGCCCTCGGTGTTCCGCTGCACGAGGCGGAAGCCATCGTCCCACTCAACCGCAACGCCGATTACATCGAGGAGAAGACCGGTGCCCGTCCCGGCGCTGGCTGGGGCCTCCTGTTGAGGCTCAACCCTGACGCCGAGGATGCCGTCGACCGGTTTGCGGTCCGCGCTCCGGATGGGGTGCAGCTGCTCACGATGGGCACGCTAAGCCAGGCCGCCGCGGGCTGTCTATGCCCCGAGAACGAACTGCTGGGGGCGGCCATGAGCGCGATCGCGCTCCGCGAAGGCGAGCTGATCCTGCTCGACACGCAGGCCGGTGTGGAGCACTTCGGGCGCGCCTTGGCGCGCGGATTCGGCCAGGCGCTCATCGTCAGCGATCCCACCTTCAACGGTGTGGGGGTCGCGCTCCAGACGGCCCGCCTGGCAAGCCAGCTGGGCATACCGGCGCTCCATCTCGTCGTCAACCGGATACGCAGCGACGCCGACCTGATGCGGGCACGGGCATACCTGCGACGCTCGCCGGAAGTGCGTTTCACGTCCCTCCACGCCCTCCCCTACGACGATGTCGTGTTGGAGGCGGAGCCGTCCGTGGAGGCACTGCTCGACGGATCACGTTCGCCCTTCGCCGCGGCGGTGCAGCGGCTGGCTGCGGTCCTCCTGCCAGCCTGAGGGAAGGTGCACGATGCGGGTTGTGATCATTGGGACAGGTCCGGCCGGCATCACCGCGGCTGAGGCGCTCCGGGCGGCCGACCGGACGATCGACATCACTGTTGTTTCCGCGGAGCCTTACCCGCCCTATTCGCCACCCGCGCTGGCCGACCATTTCTTGACGGGTCGCACCAACACGCTTTACTGGAAAGGCCACGACGTGTGCCAGCGGCTCTCGATCGAGGAGCGACGCGACGCGCGGGTCGTTGCCGTCGCACCTCATGCTCACCGGATCTCGCTCGCCGATGGCACGCAGCTGCCTTACGACCGCCTCTTGCTCGCCTCCGGGAGCCGCCTGTACGCGCCCATTCCGGGCAACGAGCTGGTGGGCGTTCATAACTTCAAGTCTTTGCGCGCGGCCGAGACGCTGATTGGACAGGTGCGCCGTGGCGAAGCTCATGAGGCAGCGATCGTGGGCGCCGGTTTCATTGGGGTGGAGATCGCCCTGCTGCTTGCCGACCTGGGCGTTGCCGTGACCGTCCTGGAACTGCGTGAACGCGTCATGCCGGGCATGCTCGACCAGGAGACTGCAGAGATCGTCCAAACCGTTCTGCGAGCGCGCGGGGTTCGTCTCCGACTGAGAACGGAGGTGACCGCGTTCGAGGGCGAGGAGCGCGCCGAGGGGGTACGTCTGGCGTCCGGTGAGCGGGTCACGGCCGACATCTATGTCGCGTCGACGGGCGTCAAGCCGACCATCGACTACCTGGCGGGATCGGGGGTCGCGACGGACTGGGGCGTGCAGGTCGACGAGCAACTGCGCACTAATGTCCCTGATCTCTTCGCTGCTGGCGACGTGGCCGAGACAGCGGATCTGATGAACGGCCGACGATACGTCCATGCGATCTTCCCCAACGCCGTGGCGCAGGGCCGGGTCGCGGCCGTCAACCTACTAGGCGGCAGGGCCACGTACGACGGCGCAGAGTCCATGAACAGTCTCAAGCACCTCGGAGTGCCAGTGATGGCCGCCGGTGCCGCCGAGGGCGAGGAGGAGATCCGCTGGCGGCGGGGCGATGTACTGCGCAAAGTCTTTCTGTCCGAGGGCCGCATCGTCGGTTTCCGGCTCACCGGAGACATCTCGGCGGGCGGCGTCTACCGCGCCCTGATGTTGCGCCGCGAGGACGTGCGCCGCTACGGACGACGCCTGGCCGAGCCCGGCTTCGGCGTGGGACGTCTGGTCTGGGCCGCCATCGCACCGAGGGTCTGAGTCGGCACGCTGAGACGGCAGGCCGACCCGGCACCAGGCGCCGTCTTCGACTCTTCCGCGCCCGACCCGCCCGGCGCATACTGGGCCCGCTGTGGGGGGTGCTGCGCGAGGCGGCCCGGGTGACCGGCGGAGAGCGATGGTCGGCGTTGGCCTGATCGTCCACGGAGGGGCATCCCGCGACGTGCGGCGACTGACGTCGCTCGCCCGGACGATCAATCTGCACGAGCGCGCCAACACCGTGGCGCGGGTCCTGGCGGGGCTCCTCGCCGGCGGTGCGACCGTCATCCGTTACATGCCCGAACCGGACCACATCGTGGAGCGCGCGCTCGAACAGCTGGCCGCCGTCGGTCGGCGCCCCGACGCCACGGTCGAGGTGGGTCCAGTGCGCCTCGCCGGCCGGGCAGAGGCCGGCGAGGCGGCGGGCACAACGGCCGCGGCGGCGATGATGGCCGCCGAGCGGCTCGACTGCATAGTCACGATCGGTGGCGACGGCACCAACCGGGCGGTGCTGACCGGTTGGCGCGATGCCGTCCTCGTCCCACTCCCGGGCGGCACCAACAATGCGTTCGCGATTGCCGTCGATCCCACGGCCGCCGGCCTCGCCGCCGCCCGATATGCGGCCCACGCGGTGGCCGGGGAGCGCTTCGTCCGGCGTCGACCGCTCCTCGAGATCACGGTCCCGGGCGTGCCGCCCACGATCGCCGCCGTCGATGTGGCCGTCGTGCGCGGCGGCTGGGTCGGCGCCCACGCGATCTGGGACCCCGACCGGCTCCTCGAGGCGATCGTCGCGCGCAGCGACCCCACCGTGGCGGGCCTCGCGGGCGTGGGCGGGGTGGTCCACTCGCTCGACGGACTCCCAGCCGCGCTGCACCTGCGCTTCGGCGGCGCCGGACGCGCGATCATGGCCCCACTTGGGCCCGGCCAGCTGGTGCCGATGGCGATCCGCGCCTGGACCGTCGTCCATCCCGGCGACGTGGTGATACTGCCAGACCGAAGCGACGCACGGAGTCGCGGGCCCGTGACGCTTGCATTCGACGGCGAGCGGGAGCTGGTCCTCGATGGCGGACGCACCGCCACGGTCGCCGTCGTCCCCGACGCGGTCCGCATCCTCGACGTCGCGGCGTTGCTGCGCCACACCGCGGCGGTGCCCTCACGAGGGGCACGCGCAGGCGCCGAACGCGCCCGCAGCATTCGATCGGCCCGCCGATCGGGCAGGAGGCGATCGTCAGGTCGGAGTCTACTGCGCGCCGGTTGTGATCCTCGGTGATGGAGACAAGGAGCCATGCCCGACAACGACGTTCTGCGCGAGATGCACCACCAGATGGTGCGCATCCGCCTGTTCGAGGAATCGATCCAGCAGGCATATCTGGAGGGCAAGACGCCCGCGTTCGACATCGCGGCCGGGCCGGTCCCCGGCGAGATGCACCTCGCGGCGGGCCAGGAGCCGGTTGCCGCCGGCGTCTGCGCCCACCTGCGGGCGAGCGACGCGGTGACAGCAACCCACCGTCCGCACCATATCGCGCTGGCCCACGGTATGGACATGAAGCGGCTCGCCGCCGAGATCTTCGGCAAGGAGACCGGCCTCGGCCACGGCAGGGGTGGTCACATGCACCTGTTCGATGCCGCCACCAACTTCGGGTGCAGCGGCATCGTCGGCGAGGGGATCCCGACCGCCGTCGGGCACGCGCTCGCCTACAAGAAGCAGGGCCGGGACAACGTCGCCGTCTCGTTCTTCGGCGAAGGCGCGGCGAACCAGGGCGCGTTTCACGAGGCGCTGAACCTGGCTGCGCTCTGGAAACTGCCCGTCCTCTTCGTCTGCGAAGACAACGCCTGGGCGATCAGCGTGCCGAAGGAGAAGGCGACCGCGATCGCGAACAACGCCGACCGCGCTGCGGCCTACGGGATCCCGGGTGTACTCGTCCCCGACAACGATCCAGTAGCGGTCTACGAGGTCGCCGGCGAAGCGGTGGCCCGCGCGCGCCGCGGTGGCGGGCCTTCCCTCATCGAAGTGAAGACGGATCGGCTCCTCGGCCATTTCGAGGGCGATCCGCAGATGTACCGCTCGCCGGAGGAGCTGGCGCGGCTCAAAGACCGAGACGCGCTCCGCGCGTTCGAGCGTCGGTTGATCGAGACGGCAGTGCTGACGGCTGCCGACGCGCAGGCCACCTGGGATCGCGCTCGGGCGGAGGTCGACGAGGCGATCCAGTTCGCCCGCACGAGCCCGTACCCGGAACCAGCCGCCGCGCTGCTGCACGTCTTTGCGTAAGGGGAGGTGCGAGCGATGGCAGTCGAGACCAAGCGCCTGCTGACGACATCGAAAGCGATCTCCGAGGCGTTCGCCCAGGAGATGGAGCGCGACCCGTCCGTCTTCTTGATGGGCGAGGACATCGGCGTCTACGGGGGCATCTTCGGGGCGACCACCGGACTCCTCGAGCGCTTCGGCCCCGAGCGGGTCATGGACACGCCGATCAGCGAGACCGGCTTCATCGGGGCCGCCATCGGCGCGGCCCTCTCCGGCATGCGGCCAGTCGCCGAACTGATGTTCGTCGACTTCTTCGGCGTGTGCATGGACCAGATCTACAACCATATGGCGAAGATCCACTACGAGTCGGGCGGCAACCTGAAGGTGCCGATGGTGCTGACCACCGCGATCGGCGGCGGGTACTCCGACGGCGCCCAGCATTCGCAGACGCTCTACGGGATGTTCGCCCACCTGCCCGGCATGAAGATCGTGGTGCCCTCCACGCCGTACGACGCAAAGGGGCTCATGATCAGCGCGATCCGGGACGACAACCCGGTCCTCTACATGTTCCACAAAGGGATCATGGGCCTCGGTTGGATGACCCCGAACCCGCGGGCAACCGGACACGTCCCGGAGGAGCCGTACACGGTCCCGATCGGTACGGCTGACGTCAAGCGCGCGGGCCGCGATCTGACGATCGTCACCCTCTCGCTGATGGTGCATCGGGCGCTCGACGCGGCCGAGGACCTGGCCAAGGAGGGGATCGAGGCCGAGGTGCTCGACCTGCGTTCCGTGATCCCGCTCGACCGGGAGGCGATCGTGGCGTCGGTGCGCAAGACGCACCGGCTGCTGGTGGTCGACGAGGACTACCAGAGTTTCGGGCTGTCCGGCGAGGTGATCACCACCGCCGTTCAGGGCGCGTTTGACAGCCTCGACGCGCCGCCGGCCCGGCTGGCGTACCCGGACGTGCCGATCCCCTACTCACGGCCGCTGGAGCAGTTCTGCCTGCCCAACCGCGAGAAGATCGTCGCCGCGGCGAAACAGCTGCTCGCCTGAGCGACACGACGGGCGTCGGATACGGCCCTGCGGCCAGCGCAGGGCCGGCCGGCGCCCCGACCAAGAACGGGAGGAGCAATGCGCCGCGAGATCTTGATGCCCCGCCTCTCCGATGCGGTCGAGGAAGGGGTGCTGGTCACCTGGTTCGTCGAGCCCGGTGCGACGGTGACTGAGGGCGACCTGATCGCGGAGATCCAGGTGGAGAAGGTGTCGGCCGAGGTGCGCGCCCCGGTTGCCGGCCGGGTGGCTGAGCTGCTCGTCGAGCCGGGCGCCGTCGTCCTCCAGGAAGCGGTGCTCGCGGTGATCGAGACCGGTGCGGCCGACGTGGCGGCAGCCGAGGCACCGTCGACCGGAACGCCGTCGACCGCGGGTGTCCCACCGTCCACAGGCGTCGCGTACCCGCCCGCCGCGGCGGGGCCAACGGGCCCCGTACCAGCCTCGGCGCCGCGAACCGCGCTATCGCCGGCCGCCGCATCGCCGGCCCCCGCATCGCCGGCCGCCAGGCGCCTGGCTCGTGAACTCGGGGTGGACCTGGCCCTCGTCACGGGGAGCGGCCCGGGTGGCCGGATCGTGGAGGCCGATGTGCGCGCGGCCGCGGCCCCGTCAGGCGGCTCGGCAGCGGGTGCTACTGCGCCGCCCGCCCTCCTCAGCCTGACGCGGCGCCGGATCGCCGATCGGCTCCGCACCGGCCACCTGGCGACGGCCCAGGTGACCCTGACCGCGGAGGCCGACCTGACTGAGCTGGCGGCACGCCTCGCGACCTGGTCGACGGCGTGGGGCCGCCGCACGACGTACACCGAGGCGATCGTACGTGCCTGTGCCCTCGCCCTCCGCGCCCATCCTCGGCTCTCGGCCTGGCTGACCCCCGACGGGCTCGTCACCCCCGACCGGATCGATATCGGGGTCGCGGTGGCGGTCGAGGATGCCCTGCTCGTCCCGGTCGTCCGGGACGCGGATCGGCGCCCCCTCGCCGAAATCGGCGCCGCGATCGAGACGCTCGCCGAGCGCGCGCGCCGCGGCCAGCTCGAAGCCCGCGAGATGGAGGGCGCCTGCTTCTCGGTCACAAACCTGGGCGCGTACCGCGTCGATGCCTTCACACCGCTGCTCGATCCCCCGCAGACCGCGATCCTGGGGGTCGGGCGGGCCCGTCCGCGACCGGCCGTGGTGGGCGGCGTGCTCGCGGTGCGGACGGTCGCGGTCCTGAGCCTGACGTTCGACCATCAGGTCGTCGGCGGCGCACCGGCGGCGGCGTTCCTCGACGCGGTCCTCGATCTGCTAGAGGATCCCGACCGGCTGTCTGCCTCGTGAGCAAGTCGCGTCACGCTTGACCCGATCATCCGCGCCCGATAGCCTTACGGGCTCCCGGCCGAACGGTCACCGCGCCAGGACCATTGGTGAGGGTCCAGTTGGAACGAAACCCTCGATACTGGTCTCTACAGTGCTGCATCTGACCAGGCGAGTCAGCCGCTGGTGGATGGACCGCCGGCTGCGGACCAAAACGCTCGTCGTCGTCGGCTTGCCCGTGGCCGCCCTGCTCGTTGCGGCGAGCGCCTTCCTCCTTGTGCAGGCCGACGAGGCCCAGTCGGCCGATCTCGTCGCGCACACCCAGGTCGTAAAGACCCAGATCGAACACGTGCTGGCGCTGCTCGATGACGCCGAGACGGGCGTGCGCGGGTATCTGCTCACCGGGGACCGCACCTGGCTGGCGCCCTACACCACGGCGCAAGTTGCGTTACCGGGCGCCCTGGCGCAGCTGACGACCCTGGTGGCCGACAACCCGATCGAGCGTGCCCGCGCGGGCGCGATCCGGGCCAACGGCGGCGCCGAACTCCGGGTTCTGGCCGCCCTCGTGGCTGCCGGGCCGCCACCGGCCGGAACCGTTTCGGACACCCTCACCGCCCAGCTCGCCAGCGGCAAGACGCTGATGGATGGGCTGCGCGCCGACCTGGCGGCGATGACCGCCGAAGAGGAGCGGCTCCTCGCCGAGCGGACGGCCACGAGCGCCAGCCTGCGCACAGCGTCCGGCACGATCGTCGGGGCCGGGATCGTCCTCGGCTTGGGCGGCGGCCTGCTCGGGGCGTTCCTCCTGACGAGCGGAGTCGTGCGCCGGATCCGCCGCCTGGCCGAGAACGCCGAGGCCTTGGCAGAAGGACGGCCGAGCGCCCCGATCGTCCCGGCTGCCGACGAGATCGGCGAGCTCGGCGCGGTCCTGGAGCGAACCCACCACCTGCTGGCCGAGCGGGAGACCGCGCTGCGCGAAGCGCGGGCGTTCCTAGAGTCGCTCATCGACACCGGCCCTGTGCTGATGTTCCGGGTGCGTGTCTCCGACGGCGCCACCACCTACGTCAGCCCGAACGTGACGCGGCTGCTCGGGTACGCCCCCCAGGAGTTGCTGCACGAACCGGGCTGGTGGAACGAGCACCTTTCGCCCGACGATCGCGACCGCCTGGCGCCCCTGGCGCTGGACGCGGCTGCGCAAGGGGCACCCGAGGTCCATGCCGAGGTGCGCTGCCGTAATGCTTCCGGCGAATGGCGCTGGCTGGAGATGACGGCGCGCCCCGAGTACACCGCCGATGGAGCACCGGTCGCCTTCGTCGCCTATGCGCTCGACGTCACCGCACGCCGGGAGGCCGAGGCCGAACGCGAGCTGGCCAAGGCCGCGGCGGAGGCGGCAAACCAAGCCAAGCGCGAGTTCCTCTCGCGCATGAGCCACGAGCTGCGCACGCCGCTCAACTCGGTCATCGGGTTCGCGCAGCTCCTCGAGCTCGAGGAGCTCACCGACGTGCAGCGCGAGCACGTGCGCTACATCCTGCGGGGTGGGCGGCACCTCCTCGATCTCATCAACGAGGTCCTCGACATCACGCGCATCGAGAGCGGCCAGCTGGCGATCTCTCCCGAACCGGTCGAGGTACAGGAGCTTGTGGACGAGCTCCTGGGCCTCGTTGGGCCGCTTGCCGCGGCCCGCGGCATCGAGCTGGACGCCCGCGACGCCTCGTGCACGCAGTACGTGTGGGCGGACCGCCAGCGCATCAAGCAGGTGCTCATCAACCTGCTCTCTAACGCCGTCAAGTACAACCGCGACGGAGGGCGCGTGCAGCTCTCCTGCCGGGTCGTCGCGGAGCGGCGGTTCCGCATCACGATCGCCGACACCGGGCCCGGCCTCAGCGACGACCAGCAGGCGCGTCTCTTCCTCCCCTTCGAGCGGCTCGGCGCCGAACGCACCGACACCGAAGGCACGGGCATCGGCCTCGCGCTTTCGAAGGCACTGATGGAGGCGATGGGTGGCACGATCGGGGTGCAGAGCAGCCCCGGCGAGGGCAGCCAGTTCTGGGTGGAGCTGGGGTTGGTCGACGGCCGCGAGGCTGCGGCCGCCGAGCGCGACGCGCTCCGCCACGCCGCAGACGGTGCGCTTGGAACGCGCGCCGGCCAGAAGATCGTCCTCTACGTGGAGGACAACGTCGCGAGCCTGCGGCTCGTGGAACACGTCCTCTCACGCCGTTCCGGCATCGGGCTGCTGACGGCATCGCTGGCGCAGGTCGGCCTGCACCTCGCCCACGACCACCGCCCGGACCTGATCCTCATCGATCTGCACCTGCCCGACCTGCCGGGCTTCGAGGTCCTGCAGCGGTTGCGCGCCGACCCGGCGACACGGGGGATCCCCGTCATCGTCCTGAGCGCCGATGCGACCGAGCGACAGATCCGGCGCCTGCTCGACGCCGGGGCTCATGCGTATCTCACAAAGCCGATCGACGTCACCCGCTTCCTCGCGCTCGTGGACGAACTGCTCGGGCCGCACGGGGCGACCTCCGGTGGATGAGGCCACGCTCACCGACGCCACCATCCTCGTCGTCGACGACGAAGCGGCGAATGCGCACCTCCTCGAGGCGATGCTCGCGCGGGCGGGATTCCGAAACGTCGCGGTCTTCACCGACGCCCGCGCGGCGCTGGCGGCGGCGGAGACCGCTGAGCCCGACCTGCTCCTGCTCGACCTCCACATGCCCCACCTGGACGGATACGAGCTCCTCGCAGCATTGCGGGCCCGCTACGGACCCGATACCTACCTGCCGATCATCGTGCTGACCGCGGATACGCAGCCCGAGCCGCGCCACCGCGCCCTGGCGGCCGGTGCCACCGACTTCCTCACGAAACCCTTCGATCTCGAGGAGGTCGTGCTGCGCTGCCGCAACCTGCTCGAGACGCGCCGGCTGCATCAGGCGCTCTACGGCCGCAGCGAGCAGCTGGCGGGGCAGGTCCGCGCTCAGCAGGCGACGCTGGAGGCGACGCACCGGGAGCGGCTGGCGGTGGCCGCCTCGCTGGGACGCCTGCACGCGGGCGCCACGCCCCGCGAAACCGCGGATGCGATCTGCGCCGAGGTGCGCCAGCTGCGCGCGATGGAGGTGGCCGCGATCATCCGCTTTGGTCCCGGCGGTGCGGAGTCGCTGGCGGCAGTCGTGCCACCCGGTTGTCCGCCGCCGCCCCGCGTTCTGCCTCGCCGCCGGGCGCGCTCCCTTGCCGAACGGGCCCGGCAGGGGATCTGGGTCGAAGCGGCGGCAGCCCGCCGCGCCACCGATGACGGCGGCGAGGTATTCCCGGGAGCTGATCTGCGCGGTGTGGTCTACGCCCCGATTCGAGATCGCTCGCGACTGCTTGGGATCCTGGCCGCCGGTACCCGCTCGGCGGGGGCGGCGGAGCGCCTCGATGCGGTGGTGCCGAGCATTGCCGAGTACGCGGCGCTTGCCGGCGTACTCCTCGGGCCCGCCCTCGCGCAGGAGCGCGGGCAGGCCGCGGCCACGGCCACGCTCAGCAGCGTCATCCGCGAGCGCGCCTTCACGCCGGTCTTCCAGCCGATCGTGAGACTCGACGATACGGCCATCGTCGGCTACGAGGCCCTCACGCGCTTCGCCGACGGCACTCGACCCGACCAGCGCTTCGCCGAGGCCGACGCGATCGGCCTGGGCGAGGTGCTCGAGCTGGCCTGCCTGGAGGCGGCGCTCGACGCGGCAACAGCCCTCCCGGCAGCGGTCTGGCTCAGCGTCAACGTGGGCCCTGCCGTGCTGATGAGCGAGACGCTGCCGGCGGTTCTGGGCGGGGTGCCGCGCTCGCTGGTCGTTGAGATCACCGAGCACGTCGCGATCACCGACTACCCGCGGTTGCGCGCCGCGGTGGCGCGCCTCGGCCCCCACGTCTCCCTGGCCGTCGACGACGCCGGGGCCGGCTACGCGAGCCTCCGGCACATCGTCGAGCTGCGGCCGGCCTTCATGAAGCTCGACGTCGCGCTGATCCGCGACATCGATCGCGACGAAGTTCGGCAGGCCCTCGTTGCGGGCGTGGACCACTTCGCGCGCCGCACCGGTTTCACGCTCATCGCCGAGGGCGTCGAGAGCGCCGCGGAGCGGGCGACGCTCCTCGAGCTCGGCGTGCCCTTGGCCCAGGGCTACCTGTTCGGGCGGCCCGCGGCGGTACGGCCACAAGATCCTGCCGCGTGAGCGATGAGGCTCTTCCGCGCGCACGCTGAGGGGTCCGCGTCCCGCACCCCGGGCGCGGCTCCTCCGGGCGTTTCGCACGGGCCGAGGTCGGGCGCGCAGCCCGCAACGGGGCCGCCCTCGCGGAGTTCCACGGCGTCTCCGTGGGCCACCTGCTCAGCCAGACGCCGGCCCGCGTCCGGGCCGGCGTCTTCGAGTCGCCCCGGACGCTCCACGCCGCCCGTGCGCTCCCCGGTGAGCACTGGGTGCAGCCGTGGCGCTCTCTCGGCGGCGCTTCCAGTGCCCACGAGTCAGCCGCGTGCTACACTCGCGCGCCGTGGACAGGTCTGATGGCTGGCGTTCCGAGGCGGAGTCGTCGACTCCGCCTCTCACGCTACCCTGGTGTCATCAGGTGGCTGTAACTGGCGTCATCTGACCGGTCCTCCGATCGCGGAGAGGTCGCATAGAGGCCTAGTGCGGCGGTTTGCTAAACCGTTGAGTGGGGTAACCTGCTCCGAGGGTTCGAATCCCTCCCTCTCCGCCAGTCTGGGGCGCCCGTAGCTCAGTGGATAGAGCGTTAGGTTGCGGACCTAAAGGCCGTGAGTTCGAGTCTCGCCGGGCGCGCCAATCCGATCTTGTCCGCGGCACAGGCACGGCCACCCCGGCCGGGCTGCCTCCCTGCATCGATCTGCCCCACCCTGTGTCGCTCTGCCGTTGACCCACGTCGACCCGCCCAGTCGGTCCGCGAGGTTGCGACGTGCCATCGTCGGCGCGTTCGGCGGTGACGACCTAGCCTGCCCCGCAGGTCCCCGCCCCTGACGGACGGGGTTGCGCCTCACGCCGCCGCACGGGTCGCCTGGAGTTCGGGCCGATGCCGGTCGCCCGCCGCGTTTCGCAATCGAGGAAGGGGCCGCAGGTCTGGCCGGCTGCCGCCGCAGGTCTGGCCGGCTGCCCGTTCGCCTGCCACGTTTCCACGATCAAGGAGCCGCGCCCCGGGCATGACGGGTGCCACACCACCTCGCCCGCCACGTTTCCACGATCAGTGAACAGGGATCGGCCGTTCGGGCTGGTCGGACGCCCGGGTTCCTCCGACCGGCAGCGGTTCCGCGGGGCGCCAGCGGTTACGCGGGGCGCCGAGAGGACACCGGGCGGGGACGGCGTTCGCCCGCGCGTCGGCGGAGTGGTCCGCGTTCGCCCGCGCGTCGTCGCGGTGGCGCGCGGGCGCCGGCAGTTGCGCCTGGAGCCTCCGCCGTTCACTCATCGTCGAAAGTCGTGGCGATCCGTGGCGCCTGGCGGATCGTGGGCGCGGCGGATCGTGGGCGCGGCGATCCGTGGGCCCCCGGCGCTCGTAGCCGTTCGGCCCACGGCCCGTGGGCCTCATCGAGCCGAGGTCGGGCAGCAGCCTACGTGGCTGCGGCGGGCAGCAGCCCACATGGCTGCGCATAGCTCAAGTGCCTTGGCGGCAGGGCCGCCGCCATCGAGGCGTGGGCGGGCACCCAAGCGAGCGTCCAGTCGAGCGCCCGGGCGGGCACCCAAGTGAGCGTCCAGCCGAGCGCCCGGGCGGGCACCCAAGCGAGCGTCCACAAGCAAGCACCCAGGTCGTTGACACAGCGGGGTCCCGTCGCGTACTGTTCGGCCACCGTGCGAGCGTTCTTCTTCTTTTACCGGAGCCCGGCATGACCACTCGGGGAGCCTGAGACCCGAGGCGGGTCGTGCCGGGTGGGCAGAGGTCTCGGACCTCTGCCTTTTTGTTTATCCCGTGGCGGGCGCAGCCAGGGCCGCTCGGGCGGGCGGAGCCAGGGCCGACACCAGGCGGCGCCGGGGCCGCTCGGGCGGGCGGCGCCAGGGCCGACACCAGGCGGCGCCAGGGAAGTGCACAGCGGGGACGAGCGGTGGCGGCGCGACGCGCCGTGAGGACGAGCGGCAGCCGTGAGGGGCGGCGCCGGGGAAGGGTCGACGAGATGTTCGTAGTGATGGCCGTGGGGGCGAGCGAGGAGGAGATCAACGCCGTCAAGGCGCAAGTGTTGGCCGAGGGGCTCCACCCCCACGAGAGTCCCGGGGCGCAACGCGTCGTGATCGCGGTCGTGGGCGACGTCGGGCCGCGCAAGCAGCTGCTGATGAGCCGCCTCTCCGCGCTGCCGGGCGTGGAATCCGTGACGCCGATCACGCGGCCCTTCAAGCTGACCAGCCGTGAGTTCCACCCAGCCGACACGGTGATCCGCGTGGGGAGCGCGACGATCGGTGACGGCTCGCTCACGGTGATGGCTGGACCCTGCTCGATCGAGAGCCGCGAACAACTCATGGAGACCGCCTTGGCGGTCGC
Organism: Chloroflexota bacterium; assembly: GCA_021786385.1. GTDB lineage: Bacteria > Chloroflexota > Limnocylindria > Limnocylindrales > CSP1-4 > JAJYNJ01. The sequence continues at coordinate 5,646 of JAJYNJ010000084.1, read as the reverse complement.
CGCCGAGGGCGCCACCATCCTGCGCGGCGGCGCCTTCAAGCCGCGCACCAGTCCGTACTCGTTCCAGGGGCTGGGCGTCGAGGGGCTCCGCTACCTCGCGGAAGCCGGCCGCGAGACGGGGCTGCCCGTCATCACCGAGGTGATGGAGCCCGGGCAGGTCGACATCGTGAACCGCTACGCCGACATCCTCCAGATCGGCACGCGGAACATGCAGAACTATTCGTTGCTCCAGGCGGTCGGTCGGATCGATGCCCCGGTGATGCTCAAGCGCGGCTACGGGGCCACGATCGAGGAGTGGCTGATGGCCGCCGAGTACATCGTCTCCGCCGGCAACCCCAACGTGATCCTCTGCGAGCGTGGGATCCGCACCTTCGAAACGTATACGCGCAACACGCTGGACATCTCGGCCGTGCCGCTGCTCCACCACCTCACCCACCTGCCGGTCATCGTGGACCCCTCCCACGCCACCGGCAAGCGCTGGCTCGTCAAGCCGATGGCCCTGGCGGGCGTCGCCGCCGGCGCCGACGGCATCATGGTCGAGGTGCATCCGCGTCCCGAGACGGCCCTCTCCGACGGGGAACAGTCGCTCACCATCGACCAATTCCGCGACCTGATGCCAGCGCTGCGCGCCATCCACCGCGAGGTGGGCGGCCTCCACCGCGACCCGATCCTCGAGAGCGCGGCGCTCGGGATCGGCGGCACCAGCAAGCATTGACCGGCCGACGCGATCCATGACGAACGGCACGGCCGGCCCCCTCCCCGACCACCAGCCCTCCCCGGCGCGCGTCCGCCGCGCGACACGCCTGCGCGGTACGCTCCGGCTCCCCGGCGACAAGTCGATCACGCACCGCGCGCTCATCCTGGCGGCCCTGGCGGAGGGACAATCCCGGGTCTGGGGCGGCTCGGACGGACTCGACTGCAACAGCACCGTGGGCGTCCTCGAGGCGCTGGGCGTGACAGTCGAGCGCTTGGGACCCGCCGACGGGGGGCGGGTCGACCGTCTCGTGCGCTCGCCGGGGCGACTGGGCTGGCGCGAGCCCGACGACGTGCTCGATGCGGGGAACTCGGGCACCACCCTGCGGCTACTGGCCGGCGTGCTCGCCGGAACCGCCATCTACGCGGTCCTCGACGGGGATGCTTCGTTGCGCGGCCGCCCGGTGGCCCGTATCATCGAACCGCTGCGTCGCATGGGCGCGACGCTCCACGCCCGAGCCGCAGACACCCTTCCGCCCCTCACCGTCGTGGGACGATCGCCACTGGCGGCGATCGTCCACCAGACGCCCGTCCCCAGCGCGCAGGTGAAGTCCGCCGTCCTGCTCGCGGGGCTCTCGGCCGAAGGGATAGTCGAGGTACGGGAGGCCGTGGCCACGCGCGATCACACCGAGCGCATGCTCCGGGCACGCGGCGTGGACGTGCAGGCAGCGTCGGCAGACGGCGCATGGGTCGTCAGGATGGAGGGCGGTGCCACCGTGCAGGCGCACGACGAGCAGGTTCCGGGCGACATCTCGGCAGCCGCCTTTTGGCTGGTCGCCGGTGCCGCCCACCACGACGCCGAGCTGACGTTGGAGCGCGTCGGGGTGAACCCGACCCGCCGGGCGGTGCTAGACCTGTTGCGCGCGATGGGTGCCCGGATCCATGAAACGCCGCTGGTGACCGACGGGACCGAGCCGATGGCGACCCTCACCGTCTCGACGAGCGACCTGCGGGCGATCGAGCTGGGGCCAGCCGATGTGGCGCGCGCGATCGACGAGATCCCGGCGCTCTGCCTCGCGGCGGCCTGCGCGCGGGGCACCACCCACATTCGTGGCGCCGGCGAGCTGCGACGCAAAGAGAGCGACCGGATCGTCGGGATCGCCACCGGCCTCGCGGCCCTCGGGGCGCGGGTTACGGTGCGCGGCGACGACCTGGCGATCGAGGGACAGCCGGACCGGCCAAGCTTCGGGCTGACCGGTGTCGCGGTCCCCACCTATGGCGACCACCGCCTGGCCATGACGTTCGCCGTCGCCGGCCTCCTCGCCGCGGGCGAGACGCTGCTCGACGACCCGGCGTCCGCCGCGGTCTCTTATCCGGGCTTCTTCACGGATCTCGAAAGGGTGCGCGCATGACCAAGCGAGTCGTCCTCATCGGCCACCCGGTCGCCCACTCGTTCTCGGCCCAGATGCAGCAGGCGGCCTTCGACGCCCTCGGCATCGACGCGCGCTACGAGCTGCTCGACACGCCCACACCGGCGCTCCAAGAGACGATCGAGGCCCTGCGCGCTGACGAGTTCCTGGGCGCGAACGTGACGATCCCCCACAAGGAGCGGGCCGCGACGTTCGTCGATCGCAAGAGCGACGATGCCGCCGCGACCGGCGCTGTGAACTGCATCACGCGCGAAGGGAAACGGCTCATCGGCCACAACACCGATGTCGACGCGTTCCGCATCTCACTCGACACGCTGGTGGGCAAACAGAAGATGCCGCGCGCCGCGGTCGTGCTCGGCGCGGGAGGCGCGGCGCGGGCCGCGGTCCATGCCCTGATCACGATGGGCTTCCAGCGCGTGATCGTCTTCAACCGGCACCTGCACCGCGCCGAAGGGCTGGTGCGGCACTTCGCCCGCAGCGCAGCGCACATGGAGCTGCGCGCGATGCCCTGGCACGAGTCGGTCATCGAATCGGAGCTGTCGCGGACGAAAGTGCTCGTCAACGCGACCTCGGTTGGGCTCGCCTCGGACGAGTCGCCCATCCCGGGCGAACTCTTGGCGCCGGACTTGCTCGTTCTCGACATGATCTACAACCCGCCTGAGACGCGGCTCCTCCGCGACGCCAAGGCGGCGGGCGCAGCCGCGGTCATGAACGGCGAGCTGATGCTGCTCCAGCAAGGGGCGGCCGCGTTCCAGCTCTGGACCGGCCAGCCGGCGCCGATCGACGTGATGCGCCAGAAACTCGCCGAGGCCCGCGCGAGCAGTGCCGGTCAATCGGCCGGCGAGATGGCCTGAGCTGGACCGCGCGCGGGCAACAGCATGCCGTTCCGTTTCCTGACCGCCGGCGAGTCCCACGGGCCGGCGCTCGGCGCGATCCTCGAAGGACTCCCGGCCGGGATCCCGGTCTCCGTCGACGCGATCGCCGCGGACCTGGCGCGTCGACAGCGCGGGTACGGTCGGGGCGCTCGGATGCGGATCGAGCAGGACCGCGCGGAGATCCTGGGTGGCGTCCGCCACGGTCGCACCCTCGGCTCGCCGGTGCTGCTTGTGGTGCGCAACCACGACTGGGAGAACTGGACGCGCGTGATGCAGGTCGAGGCGCTCTCGGCGGACGAAGCGGCGGAGCTCTCCGCGCTTGCGGAGGCTGGCAACCGGCGCGCGGCACCGGTGACGCGCGTGCGGCCAGGTCATGCGGACCTGGCGGGGGCCCTCAAGTACAACGCCGCCGACGTGCGCGACATCCTCGAACGCGCCAGCGCCCGGGAGACCGCCATGCGCGTGGCCGCCGGGGCGGTCTGCCGCGCCTTCCTGCGCGAACTCGGGATCGACGTCTGGAGCTTCACGGCCGAGGTCGGTGGGGTGGCCCTGGACCCGGACCGCGCGACCCGCACGCGCGAGGAGGCCGAGGCGAGCCCCCTGCGCTGCCCGGATCCCGAGGGTGAAGCGGCCATGATCGCCCGCATCGACGAGGCCCGCTCGCACGGCGACACGGTGGGCGGCATCTTCGAGGTCGTGGCGCGGGGCGTCCCGGTCGGGCTCGGCAGCCACGTCCACTGGGATCGCCGGCTCGATGCGCGGTTGGCAGCGGCGATTTGCTCGATCCAGTCGGTCAAGGGAGTCGAGTTCGGACTCGGTTTCGAACAGACGCGACGCTTCGGTTCCGCGGTGCACGACGTGGTGACCGGCGTCGGGGTGGACGAGACGGCCACGCCCGCCCCGGGCTTCGACGGTCAGGTGCGGCGCTGGCTCCACGCGACCAACCGCGCCGGGGGCCTGACCGGCGGCATCACCAACGGGGAGCCGATCGTCGTGCGGGGCGCCGTCAAGCCGATCTCGACGCTGGCACGGCCCCTCCCCTCCGCCGACCTGCGGACCGGCGAGGCGGTCTCGACCGCCCACTACGAGCGCAGCGACATCAGCGTGGTGCCGGCCGCGGGCGTCATCGGCGAGGCGATGGTCTTGCTCGTGCTGACCGACGCGGTGCTGGAGAAGTTCGGCGGCGACTCGCTGGTGGAGGTGCGCGACAACCTGCGCCGGTACCTGGAGCGGACGCTCGCGATCACGACCAACGCGGCGGCGCCGGAGACCGCCGGCCCTGGCGCGAATCGCGGAGCGCCACACGACACGACCGCCGAGACCGGCTCGGGCGGCGACGACTGAGGCGGCTGGTGTGGAGCTCGTGCTGGTGGGCCCGCCGGGGAGCGGCAAGAGCGCCCTGGGGCGCCTGATCGCCACGCGCCACGGCGTCCCGTTCGTGGACGCCGACGATGCGATCGAGGCCGCGGCGGGGCGGCCGATCTCGGCGATCTTCGAAGCCGAGGGCGAGACCGGCTTCCGGGCGCGCGAGCGCGCCGCGATCGAGGCGCTCGGGCCGGCAGCACGACCGGCGGGTGGCGGCGCAGACGACCGCCGAGTCACGCGGGTGATCACGGTCGGGGGCGGCGCGGTGATCGAGCCGCGCAACCGCTGGCTCCTCTTCCGCAACCGACGCGTGGTGACGCTCGTGGCGCCCCCAGCGGTGCTGTTGCGACGCCTCCGGGGCGCGCCGGTGCGGCCGTTGCTGGCAGGGCGTGACCCGCTCGCCGCCCTCGCGGACTTGCTGGCGCGGCGGGCACGCTGGTACGCGGCCGGCGAGCCGCTCGATTCACGCGGGCCGCTGCGCCTCGTGGCACGTCGCTTGGAGGCCCTCCTCGCGGCGCCGGCCCCGACGGGCACCTCGTTGCTGCGCGCCGAGACGCCGATCGGCCGGCTGACCGTCGGCGAGGGCGACGCGCCAGCCCGTCTCCTCGAGGCCCTCGGGGCGCTCGATACCGGTCGCGTGGCCCTCGTCTCCGAGCCGGTCGCGTGGCGCCTCCATGGCGAGCGGCTCGCGCGCGCGCTCGAGGCCGCGGGGCTGGAGGTGATCCCCTTCCTGATGCCGCGGGGCGAGGCCGCGAAGACGATCCCCGCCTACGCCCGGTTGCTGCGTGCCATGGCGGGTGCGCGGCTCGAGCGCGGCGACCCGGTCGTGGCGATCGGGGGCGGGGCGCTCGGCGACGCGGCGGGGTTCGCGGCCGCGACCTACCTGCGGGGCGTGCCGTTGATCCATCTCCCCACGACGCTCGTCGCGCAGATCGACTCGGCGATCGGCGGCAAGACCGCCATCGACATCCCGGAGGGGAAGAACCTGGTCGGGGCCTTCCATCAGCCGCGCGCGATCGTGGTCGACATCGCGACGCTGGCCACCCTCCCCGCGCGGCAGCGCCGGGCGGCGCTCGGGGAGGCGATCAAGTACGCGGCCCTCGGCGACGAGCGGCTCTTCGAGCTCCTCGAACGCGAGGCAGGGGCGCTCGGCGGCCCCGCTGGCGGCGCGGCCGGCCGGGGGTTCCGTCGGGCGTTCGAGTCGGGCGCCCTGGCTGAGCTGGTCGAACGCTGCGCCTGGACGAAGGTGGAGATCGTCGCCGCCGACGAACGCGAGCAGGCGG
>JAJYNJ010000081.1 GCA_021786385.1 Chloroflexota bacterium | reverse complement strand
CCGCCCGGCCCGTAGCCCTCGTACGTGATCTCCTCGTACTGTTCCGCTTCGCCGCCGCCGGTGGCCCGCTCGATGGCGCGCTTGATGTTCTCCATCGGCATGTTGACGCCGCGCGCCTTGTCGATCGCGAGTCGAAGTTTGAAGTTGCCGTCGGGGTCGCCACCGCCCGCGCGGGCCGCGATCGCGATCTCCCGGGCGACTTTTGTGAAGATGGCGCCGCGCTTCGCGTCGTTCGCGCCCTTCTGGCGCTTGATCTGGGCCCACTTGGAGTGTCCGGACATCGTGCCGCATTCTACTAGAATGACCGAGCCGTGCGCCCCCTCGGCCTCCAGCCGCCATCCACCACCATGAAGGGCTGCCCGCGATGAAGAACGTCGAACCGAACCGTCTCCGGAACGTCGTCCTGGCCGGCCACGCCGGCTCGGGGAAGACGACGCTGGCCGAGCACCTGCTGCACAGCGCCGGAGCGATCGGCCGGCTGGGCCGTGTCGACGAGGGCACCGCGAGCCTCGATTTCGAGCCCGAGGAACAGAAGCGGCACCTGTCGCTGGCGCTGGCGGTGGCTTCGCTCGAGCACCGCGGTCACCAGGTCACACTCGTCGACACGCCTGGATACGCCGACTTCGTGGGCGAGGTGATCCAGGGGTACGCGGCCGTCGACGCCGCGCTGATCGCCATGGACGCGTCCGGCTCCGTCGAGGCGGGGACCGAGCAGGCCGTACAGCTCGGTCGCGAGGCCGGCGTCGCCGCGCTCTTCGTGCTGACCCGGTGCGAGCGCGAGAATGCGGACCCGGGTGCCGCGTTGGATCGGCTGCGCGAGAGCTTCGGCCAGAGGATCGCGCCGCTGCAGGTCGCCATCGGGGCCGCCGACTCGTTCCGCGGCTACGTCGACCTCGTGCACCGCGTGGCCTATACCTGGCAGGGCGATACGGTAAGCGAGGGCCCGGTCCCGGCGGAGCTCGCGGATGATGTCGCGCGACGTCGCGAACAGCTGGTCGAGGCGGCCTCCGAGGCATCGGACGAGATCATGGCCAAGTACCTCGAGGGCGAGGAGATCACGGACGACGAGCTCGAGGCGTGTCTCCGCGACGCGGTGCACCGCAGCCTCATCGCGCCGGTCCTGGTCACGTCGGCCGCGCGCGGGATCGGGGTCGCCGGCCTGCTCGATGCGATCGTCGCGTACTTGCCCTCGCCCGTCGATCGCGGGCCGATCACGGCGTTCGATCCCGAGGGCCAGCCGGTGCCGGTCGCGCCCGATCCGTCTGCGCCACTGCTGCTGCACGTGTTTCGGACGACCGCCGATCCGTTCGTTGGCCGGCTGACGTTCTTCCGGGTGTACGCGGGGACGATCCGCAGCCACGATCATGTGTGGAACCCGAACCGCGGCGAGGACGAGCGGATCGGCCAGGTGCTGGCGCTGCACGGCAAGGAGCAGGAGGCGGTCGGGGAGCTGCAGGCGGGCGAGATCGGCGCGGTGGCGAAACTGACCGCCACGCTCACCGGTGACACGCTCACCGCGCGCGAACGGCCGCTCACGCTGCCACCGCTGCGCTTTCCGGAGCCCACCCTCCCGGTCGCGATCGAGCCGCAGACCAAGGCCGACATGGACAAGATGGGGCAGGCCTTGAGCCGCCTCATCGAGGAAGAGCCGACGATCCGTCTGGAGCGACAACTGGAGACCGGCGAGCAGTTGCTCTGGGCCGTGGGCGAGAACCAGATCCAGGTGCTGGTCGAGCGGCTCAAGCGCAAGTTCGGGGCGGCGGTGGTCATCCACGCGCCGCGCGTCCCGTACCGCGAGACGATCCGAGGCCGTACGCAGGTCGAGGGCCGACACAAGAAGCAGACGGGCGGTCACGGCCAGTTCGGGCATGTCTGGATCGAGATCGAGCCCAACCCGGGCGGTGGGGTCGAGTTCTCCGAACGCGTGGTGGGCGGCGTCGTGCCCAAGCAGTTCTTCCCCGGCGTCGAGAAGGGCGTGCGCGACGTCGCCGCGAAGGGCGTGATCGCCGGCTACCCGGTGGTCGACTTCAAGGCGACGCTCTACGACGGGTCCTTCCATCCGGTCGACTCCGACGAGCTCTCGTTCCGTCTCGCGGCCTCCATGGCGACGCGCAAGGGGCTCCTCGAGGCGAACCCGGTGCTCCTGGAGCCGATCATGGAGGTCGAGATCCGGGTGCCCGAGCAGTTCATGGGCGATGTCAACCGCGACCTCAACACACGGCGCGGTCGAGTGCTCGGCATGGACAGCGCGGGGAACGGGATCCAGGTGGTGCGAGCGCACGTGCCGCAGGCGGAGTTGGCCACGTACGCGACGGAGTTGCGGGCCTTCACGGCCGGTCGCGGCACGTTCTCGGCCAGGCTCGACCACTACGAGGAGGTGCCGCCGCACATCGCGCAGAAGGTGATCGAGGCACACCGCAAGGAAGAGGCCGCTGCCCACTGAGGTCGGCACGCACCGTGCCGCGTCGGCAGCCGCCTGCCTAGACCGCCTCGCGCAGGGCCGCCCGCGCGTCTTCCAGCGTGAACGCGCCCTCGTACATCGCCCGCCCCAGGATCGCCCCGTCGCACCCGAGGTCACGGAGCGCGCGGATGTCGGCCGCATTCCGTATCCCCCCGGAGGCAATGAGCGAGGCATCCGGTGCCAGGTGCCGCACCCTCTCCAGGAGTGCGAAGTCGGGCCCGGCCAGCGTGCCGTCCCGGGTGATCGCCGTCACCTCCAGGGTCGCGACACCGGCAGCGACCAGGTCGGCGACCGCGGTCTGGAGCGCTGGTCCGCGCGCGCTCGGCCCCCATCCCTCGCCGATCGCCGTCCCGTCGCGGACGTCGAGCGCGGCGACGAGCCGCGCACTGCCATGGCGCAGGACGAGCCGCTCAGCCAACGAACGATCGGCCAGGAGCGCCGTCCCGAGCACGACGCGTTGCGCGCCGGTCGCGAAGGCCAGCGTCACCGCCGTCTCATCCCGTATGCCGCCGCCGACTTCGCACGCCACACCGGCCCTGGACGCGGCAACGACGACTTCGGCTACCGCGGCGTACTGCGCCATACGGCCGGCGAATGCGCCGTCGAGGTCGACGATGTGGAGGAGATCCGCCCCCTGTTCCGCCCAGCGCAACGCTGCGGCCACGGGCTCCCGCTCGTAGACGGTGGCCCGCGCCGGATCGCCACGCTGGAGGCGCACGACGCGCCCCTGCAACAGGTCGATGGACGGCGCGAGGAGAAAGCGGCCACCGAAGGGGAGAGCCGGCGCGGACCGATCCCGGCCGCCGCTGGCTCGGGGAGCTGCGGTATCGCTCGCCCGCGGTTGGCCGCCCGTTGCTGGTTGCTCCTCTGCTGACATGCTAGCATGCTACTATAATGCGCATGGCGGTGACGGCACGCGACGAGAGAACGAGGCGGGGCCCGTGAGCGCACGACCCGGGACAGGCGAGGAGAAACGTGGTCGCACCTGAAGAAGACTGGCGGACGGCGGAGGCCGACGAACTCCTCGACGCGATCGTGGACTTGCGGGATCGTGAGGAGGCCGCGCGGTTCCTGCGCGACCTGTGCACGCTCGGTGAACTGCACGACCTCGCCCAACGCTGGCACGTCGTGCGGCTGCTCGCGGATGGTCTCCACTATGGGGAGGTGTCGCGCCTGACCGGGGCCAGCACGGCGACCGTGACGCGCATCGCGCAGTGGCTGCACCACGGCACGGGGGGGTACGTGCGCGCGCTGCAGCGCCGTGCGACGAGGCGGGGTGAACCGCTCGCGCCGCGCGCCTCAGGTCCCGCCGCGGACTTCGCGGACGCGGCCGAGGGCCCCACGGACACCGCTGCGGGCGCCGCCGCTGATCCCGCCCCGCGCGCCGATGAGACCACCGCGCCCCTGGCCACCCACCCTGCCACGGCCCGTGCCCCTCGCGCCACCGGCACCCGCGCCGGCGTGGGCCGCGTCGCCGCGTCCATGACCACCAGCGCAGCGGCCCGCACCTCCGCGCGCATCAGCACCGGCCGCACGAGCCGCGACCGAGAGCCATGACGACGCACTTGCGGCTCGCCGTGCCCAACAAGGGCCGCCTCCTGGAGCCGACCATCGCGTTGCTGCGCGACGCGGGACTCGTCTTCGACGCCCGTGAACGCTCCCTCGTCAGCCGCTGCGAGAACTTCCCGCTCGACATCCTCTTCGTGCGGACCGAGGACATCGTCGAGTTCGTCGGTGACGGTGTGGCCGACATGGGCATCACGGGCACCAATCTGTTGGCGGAGTCCGGCCGCCCGCTGGAGGTACGCGCCGCGTTGCACTATGGACGGTGCCGCCTCGACGCTGCGGTGCCGACGGATGCGCCCGCCCAGACACTCGACGATCTGGCCGGCTGCCGCGTGGCGACGTCGCACCCGTCGTACGCGGCCCGCTACTTCCGCGAGCGGGGCATCGACGTGGACGTGGTCCCGCTCAGCGGGGCGGTCGAGGTCGCCCCGCGCATGGGCGTCGCCGACGCCATCGTCGACCTCGTCTCGACCGGTTCGACCCTGCTGGTCAACGGTCTCCGCTCGGTGGGAACGCTGCTCGCGAGCGAGGCCATCCTGGTCGCCGGTCCCGGCGCCGATGGGCCCGCGACCGAGGTCGTGACGATGCTGCAGGCCGTCGTCGACGGCCGGGAGCGGCGGTATCTGATGATGAACGCGCCGGTCGCCGCTCTCGCCGAGATCGAGTCGTTGCTGCCGGGTCTCGGGTCGCCGAGCGTGGTGCCACTCGCCCGCGGCGACATGGTCGCGGTGCATGCCGTGGTCGGCGCGGGCGAGGTTTGGGGGCTCCTCGGGCGGCTGCGGAGTGCTGGCGCAAGCGGCATCCTCGTGCTCCCAATCGAGCTGCTGGTCCAATGAGCGACCCGACCGCGGCGTCGCGCGCATCCTCCCCTGCCCCGACGCCGCTCCGTCTACGACGCTTGCGCCTGGGCGAGCTCTCGGCCGCTGACCGCGTCACGCTGATCAGGCGCACGGCCGGCACTGGCTCCGACGCTCGGGTTGCTGCGCGGGCGATTATCGATCGCGTCCGCTCGGAGGGCGATGCAGCGCTGCTCGACCTGGGCGCGCGCTACGGCGGCGCCTGGACGGAGGGAATCCCGGCCGACGCCCCTCCCGGCACGCCGGCTCCGATCCGCGTCCCTGCGGAGCGGCTCCGTGCGGCCTCGGACGCGCTGGCCCGTCCCGTGCGCGATGGCCTCGCGCTGATGGCCCACCACATCGAGGCGTTCCACCGTGCCCAAGTCCCACCGGCGGAGCAGTGGGTCGACGTCGCCCCCGGAATCCGGGTCGGCCGCGTCTGGCGCCCGATCGACCGGGTCGGGATCTACGTCCCCGGCGGCGAGGCCGCCTACCCGAGCTCGCTCTTGATGGGCGTGATCCCGGCACGCCTGGCCGGTGCCCGGGCGATCGCGGTGGCCAGCCCGGCCGGACGGGACGGGCGCCTCTCGCCGGTCCTGCTCGGCGCGGCAGGGTTGCTCGGCCTCGACGAGTTCTACGCCGTGGGCGGGGCCCAGGCGATCGCGGCGCTGGCCTATGGCACCGCAACGGTCGCTGCGGTGGACGCCATCGTGGGGCCGGGCAACGCGTGGGTCACGGCGGCGAAGCTCGAGGTCCTGGGCGACGTGGGGATCGACATGCCGGCCGGCCCCTCCGAGGTCATGGTGCTCGCCGATGCGACGGCCGACCCCGCCCATGTGGCGGCCGACTTGCTGAGTCAGGCCGAGCACGGCCCCGACTCGGCCGCCGTCCTCGTCACGACGGATGAGGCGCTCGCCGACCGTGTCGAGGGCGAGATCGAGCGGCAGCTGCCTCAGCAGCCGCGGTTCCGTTTTCTGGCGTCGTCGCTCGGATCGGCGGGGCTGATCCTCGTCGCCGATGGCCTCGACGACGCGGTGGCGTTCGTCAACGAGTACGCGCCGGAGCACCTTTCGCTCGCCGTGGACGGCGCCGTCGAGTTGCTCCCGCGCATCCGCCATGCGGGGTCCGTCTTCCTTGGTGCCTGGGCGCCTGAGTCGGCCGGCGACTACGCGACCGGATCCAACCATGTGCTGCCAACAGGCCGGCTGGCGCGTGCGCGCGGGCCACTTGGTGTGGAAGATTTTGGCCACTGGATGCAGGCCCAGATCGTGGACCGCGAGGGACTCGCGTCGATCGCCCCGGCCGTCGCGGCGGTGGCCGAGGCGGAAGGGCTGGTCGCGCATCGCCGGGCGGTCGAGATCCGCTTCGCGGACCGGTCGGGGGTGGCCGACTCGCCGGCTCCCAGAGGGCGGTGGGTGCCGTGAGCGCGGCGTCGATCGGCAGCCGGGCGGACTCCCTGGAGATGCAGGCGCCGGCAGACGCGGCGAGCGACAACGGGGGGGCCGGCTACCAGTGGGAGGCAAGCGACGCCCAGATCGCCGTGGCGTTCGGTGTCGATCCCGCACAGATCGTCCGCTTCGATACGAACACGTCGCCGCGCACGCCGCCGCAGCTGGCCAACTGGCTCGCCCGCGCTCCGCTCGAACGGCTCAACGAGTATCCGGATGCGACGTACGAGGCGTTGACCGCCGCCATCGCCGCGCGCCATGGTGTGCCTCCGACGAGCATCGTCGTGGGGGCGGGCGCCGACGAGCTCCTCGACATCGCCGCCAAGACGTGTCTCTCGCCCGGCGGCCGGGCGGTCGTGGCCACGCCCACCTACGGCATGTACCCGGTGCTCTCGCGCCAGCGCGCGGCCATGCTGGTGGACGCGCCGCGTGGTGCGGCGCGGGACGGCTTCCCGCTCGATGCGGATGCGCTGGTGCGGGCCGCGGCCGGGGCCGAGCTCGTCTGGCTCTGTGACCCCAACAACCCGACCGGGACGGCCGAACCGCACGGCGCCCTGCTCGACCTGCTCGGGCGGCTGGCCGACGGGCCCGGCGGGGGCCCCGTCGTGGTCGCGGACGAGGCCTACCGTGAGTTCGGCGGAGCGAGCCTGATCGGCGCGCTCGGCCGCTTCCCGCGGCTGGTCGTGGTCCGCACGCTCTCCAAGGCGTACGGCCTCGCGGGGATCCGCGTCGGCTACGCGGTCGCGCAGCCCGCGCTCGCGGCGCGTCTCGCGGTCGTGCGCCCGCCGGGCAGCATCAGCACCCTTTCCGCGTGGATCGCCACGGCCGCGCTGGCCGATGCGGCGTTCGCCAGTGCGAACGTCGCGGCGATCGTCGGCGAACGCGAACGGTTTCGCGCCGCGCTCCTCGACGCGGGATGGAAGGTGCCGCCCAGCGTGACGAACTTCCTGTTGGTCGATGCCGACGACCCCGCAACGGCCGACGCGGCCGCAGACCGGCTCCTGCGACGCGGCCTCGTGCCCCGTCGGCTCGGGCCCGGTCCGCTCCGTGGGTACCTGCGGTTGACCGTCCGGACGCCGGAGGAGGACGACCGGCTGTTGGCTGCGCTCGGAACGAGGCCGCGATCATGACCGACGAGACGATACGGCCCAGGGCGGGGGCGCGGCGCGCTGACGTGCGGCGCACGACGCGTGAGACCGACGTGCGCGTCGTACTGGACCTTGACGGCACGGGCGAGGCTCGCATCGCGACCGGCGTCGGCTTCTACGATCACCTCCTGACGTCGCTGGCGCACCACGCGTTGTTCGACCTGGAGATCGGCGCATCGGGCGACCTGCACGTGGACGAGCATCACACCGTCGAAGATGTGGCCCTCACGCTCGGAGCCGCCTTCCGGCGCGCCCTCGGCGACGCCGCCGGCATCGCCCGATTCGGCGAGGCACGAGTGCCGATGGACGAGGCGCTGGCGGAGGCCGTCGTCGACTGTGCGGGGCGCCCGTACACCGTCCTGGCCCTGGCGTTCCGTGGCGAGCGGGTCGGCGCGTTGCCCACGCAGCTGATCCCGCATGCGCTCGAGTCGTTCGCGCGCGAGGCCGGCGTCACGCTCCATCTGCACGCGGAAGGGGCGAACGATCACCACGTGGCCGAGGCGACGTTCAAGGCCCTGGCGCGCGCGCTGCGGCGGGCGGTCGCGGACGATCCGCGACGGGTGGGCGTCGCGTCGACCAAGGGGAGCCTCGGGGGCCGGTCGACCGACACGACGTTGGCCGCTCCAGACGACGAAGACGCAGCGGTGGCGGACGTGGGTACGGCTGACGTGGCCGCGCCTCGCGCGGGCGGCGCTCACAAGGAGTCCCCTGAGCCATGACGGTCGACACGCGGCCGCCGGCACGGGCCGCCCGTCTCGACCCGGAACGCGCATCCGCGGGGCCGACGCTCTCGGTCGCGCTGGTGGACTACGGCGCGGGGAACCTCCTGAGCATCGGCCAGGCGCTCGCGCTGCTCGGGGCGGACGTGCGCACGGTGCGGGGCGCGGACGAGGTCAGCCGGCCAGATCTCGTCGTGGTACCTGGTGTCGGGGCCCAGGGTCCCGCGATGCGCCGTCTGCGGCGGGCCGGGCTGGATGCGGCGCTGGAGATGGCGGTGGCGACGGGCACCTGGTACCTGGGTATCTGTCTCGGCATGCAGCTGCTCTTCGGGCGCTCCGAGGAGGATGGCTCGCATGGCCTGGGTTGGATCGCCGGTGAGACGCGTCGGCTTCCGGCGGCGCCGCTCGTCCCGCACACCGGCTGGAACGCCGTCGAGGTCGTCCGGCCACACCCGATGTTGCAGGGGCTCCCGACCCGCGCTCCGATGTACTTCGTCCACTCCTACGCGCCCGTGCCGGCCGATCCGGGCCTCGTCGTCGCCGAGACCGAGCACGGCGGCCGGTTCGTCAGCGCCGTCGCAGACGGACGTCTGCTGGGCCTGCAGTTTCACCCCGAGAAATCGGGACGTGACGGGCTGCGTGTCCTCGCCAACGTGCTGCGGCTGGTCGGTGCGGGGCGCGTGCCGGACGGCGAGGCGGGCGCCTGATGCTGCTCCGCCGCGTGATGCCGTGCCTCGACGTACGCGACGGACGCGTCGTCAAGGGCACGCGCTTTGTCGACTTGACCGACGCGGGCGATCCCGCGGAACTCGCGGCGCGGTACGCCGACGCCGGCGCCGACGAGATCGTCTTCCTCGACATCACGGCCGTCGTGGAGGGACGAGCGACCCTGCTCGACGCCGTCGAGCGGACGGCGCGGAGAGCCTTCGTGCCGCTCACCGTCGGCGGTGGAGTGCGGTCGGTGGCGGACATGCGCGCGGTGTTGCGGGCGGGCGCCGATCGTGTCGCCGTGAACAGTGCCGCCGTGGCCGACCCCGGGCTGATCGACCGCTGTGCGCGGCGCTTCGGGCGCCAGTGCGTGGTGGTGTCGATCGATGCGCGACGGGTGGCTGCCAGCTCGGGGGTGGACGTCCTGCCGCCGGCGGATGCGAGTTCCCGGGCGGAACTGGACGCGGCTCCACGATGGGAAGTCGTCGTGCGGGGCGGTCGTCTAGGCACCGGCCGCGACGCCGTGGTCTGGGCTATCGAGGCCGCGGTCCGTGGCGCCGGCGAGATCCTGCTGACCTCGATCGATCGGGACGGCACCCGCGCCGGGTACGACCTCGAGCTGCTGCGGGCCGTGACGTCGGCGGTGTCGGTTCCGGTGGTGGCGTCCGGAGGAGCCGGCCGTCCCGAGGACCTGGTGGCAGCCATCGTGGAGGGTGGCGCCGACGCGGTCCTCGCGGCATCGATTTTCCACCGCGACCTGCACGGAATCGCCGCGGTCAAGCGGGCAATGGTGACGGCCGGGATCCCCGTGCGGCTCACGGAAGCGGCCTGATGGAGCGACAAGACGGCTGGGCTACAGACCGGCCGATCGATCCGACGACGGTGCGCTGGGGGCCGGATGGTCTGCTCCCCGCGGTGGTCCGCGATGCGGCCGATGGCGCGGTGCTGATGCTCGCGTACATGGACGCCGAGGCGCTTACCGCCACCCTCGAGACAGGCCTGGTGCACTTCCACTCGCGAAGGCGTGGACGGCTTTGGCGCAAGGGCGAAACGAGCGGCAACGTGCTCCGGTTGCGTGGTCTGGCACTCGACTGCGACGCCGACGCACTCTTGGTGACCGCGGAGGCGACGGGGCCGGCCTGTCACACGGGCGCGCGCAGCTGTTTCGAGGCAGGCGTTGCGGGTGCTGGTCGATCTGGGGCGCCAGCCCCGACCCCACAAGGCTTTGCCTGGCTCGAAACGCTCTGGGCGACGATCGCCAGGCGCGCTGCCGACCGGCCCGTCGGCTCGTACACCGCTCGGCTCCTCGATGGCGGGGTGGATGCCGTGGCGCGCAAGGTGACCGAGGAGGCGACGGAGGTCCTCCTCGCCGCCCGCGATGACGCCGAGGCGGAGCGTGGCTCGCGTCGCGCCGACCGCGTGCACACACGGGGCGCGCTCGCGGCCGAGACGGCCGACCTGCTCTACCACACGCTGGTGCTCTGTGCCGAGCGCGGCCTCGATCCCCGCGAGGTGCTCGGCGTCCTGCAGGCGCGGCACCGCCCTTGACCCGCGGCGAGCCCGGACGCCGTGGCAAGGAGAGAGGCGCCGGGTGGCGGCGTGGCCCGGATGCCGCCGGCGCCGGACCGGCGTCCGGACGAGCACCCTCTGGCGATGCGTACTCACGGCGGTGATAATCGGCGGGACGCACCGGCATCCGGATGGCAAGCCGGGCCGGGCGCACCGCTCGAGGCGACACGGGCTCGGATCCGGAGCGGGTAGGAGCGGGTATCGGAGCGCGTGCGTGTCAGGTGCGCGGGGGGACGAGCTTGCCCAGCGATGAGATTCTCGCAGCGATCGCCCAGAGCCGTCTGGCGGGCTTGCCTGCCGACCTCCTCGAGCGAGTGACGACGGACGCACTCCGCCTCGACGTGCCGGCCGGCATGACGTTGGTCCGAGAGGGGGATCGCGGCCAAGTCGCCGACCTCGTCCTGCAGGGTCTCATCCGTACGTACATCACCGCGCCGAGCGGTCGCCAGATCACTATTCGATACAGTCGTACGGGATCGTTGCTGGGCATTGCCACGCTCTTCGTGCCTGCCACCGAATCGCTCGGCCTCCAGGCGCTCGTGGACTCCCGCATCTTGGTCCTCCGGCCTGCGATCCTGCAGGCGCTGGCGCGCAGTGACGTCCACGTCGCCTGCGCGCTGCTCGGCGAGACCAGCGACCGGGCCATGGCCTACATCGAGGAACTGGGCGGTCACGCGTTCGCCTCGTTGCGCCAGCGACTCGTGCGCCACCTCCTGGACCTCGCGACCGTCGAAGCCGACCAGGCGAGGAACGAGATGGTCGTCGCCCGCGTCAGCCAGCAAGAACTCGCCGACGCCGCCGGCACCGTGCGCGAGGTGGTCGTGCGGATGCTGCGGGATCTGCGCCGGGAGGGGCTCGTGGAGACGGGCCGCGACGGCATCATCTTGCTCGACCCCGCACGGCTGCACGCCGCGACCTGGTCCCGCTCACGGTAGACGGCGACGGCCAGCCAAGTGGGAGACGAAGCCTCGCCGCTCCCCGAGGAGGAGGAGGAGGAGGAGGAGGAACGCAGGTTCCAGTGCAACGGACCTTTCGTCGCTGACGTGGTGCCCCTCGTTGGTGATCCTCGGGTCACTGTGCGGTCGTCGGGCACGACAGCCCGTCCCACGTCCCAGGAGGAGCTGCAATGAGACCCCTCAGCCAACCATCGGGCGCTGCCGACGGCCTCGCCCGTGAGGCCAGGCGCGCCATGGGCGATCGCTTTGGCGGCGCCATCGTCGGGCCGGCCCACGCCGACTACGACACGGCGCGCCGGGTCTGGAACGGCATGATCGATCGCTATCCGGCGTTGATCGTGCGCTGCGCGGAGACTGCTGACGTCGCCGCCGCAGTCCGCTTCGCCGTGGATCGCGGACTACCCGTCGCGGTGCGGGGCGGCGGCCACAACGTCGCGGGCAACGCTACCTGCGACAACGGCCTGGTGATCGACCTCTCACCGATGAAGCGCATCACAGTCGACCGGGAGGCGCGGATCGCGCGTGCCGAGCCCGGCCTCACCTGGCGCGAGTTCGATGCCGCTGCGGCGCAGGCGGGCCTCGCCACCACCGGCGGGCTCGTCTCGTCGACCGGCATCGCCGGCTTCACGCTCGGCGGCGGGATCGGCTGGCTGATGCGTCGCTACGGGCTGACGTGCGACAACCTGCTCTCGGCCGAGCTCGTGACCGTCGACGGCGAGCCCGTCACCGCCAGCGAGCGGACGAACGCGGACCTCTTCTGGGGTCTGCGTGGGGGCGGGGGGAACTTCGGGATCGTGACGGAGTTCAGCTACCGGCTCCATCCGGTCACGAGCGTGTTCGGAGGCCTGGTGCTCCATGAAGCATCCCGAGCGGCAGAGGTGCTCGCCTTCTTCCGTGGTTTCGTGGCCGCTGCGCCCGACAAGTTGACCGCGCTCGCCGCCTTTCTCACGGCGCCGCCGGCGCCGTTCGTGCCCGCCGAGCTACAGGGGAAGCCCGCGGTGGCGCTCGTCGTCTGCTACGCGGGCGATCTCGCGGAGGGGGAGCAGATCGTTGCGCCGCTGCGCCGCTTCGGACCGCCGCGGGCCGACGTGATCGGCCCGCTCCCGTACCCCGCCCTGCAGCAGATGTTCGACGCGAGCGCCCCCGCGGGGCTGCGCAACTACTGGAAATCGGGCTACTTGCGCGCCCTCGACGATGGTGCCCTTGAGACGATCGTCGCCCATGCGACGCAGGCGCCATCTCCGCTGACGCAGGTCCACGTGCACCAGATGGGTGGCGCCGTGGGCCGGGTGGCGCCGGACGCCACGGCGTTCGTACACCGCAGAGCCCCGTTCGTGCTCAACATCGTGGGCACCTGGGCCGAACCGGCCGCCGACGACGCGAATCTGATGTGGGTGCGCGACTTCTGGTCGGCGATCGAGCCCGCCACCGAGGGCGTCTACGTGAACTTCCTCGGCGAGGAGGGTGAGGAGCGCGTGCGCGCCGCGTACAGCCCGGGCGTCTACGAGCGGCTCGTGGCGCTCAAGGACCGCTATGATTCGGGTAACGTGCTGCGCTTCAACCAGAACGTCCGGCCCTCGCGCGGCGCGGCGCCATCCGCTTGACCGCACGTCGTCGCGCCGCCGGCAGCGGACGGATCGTCGCCTCATCCACTGCGCGGCGGGCACCAGCCCCTGCAGGGCGGGCGTTCGACACGCACCCGGCGACGCGGGCCCCGCTACCCCCGCAGCACGCCGACCGCGAGCCGCTTCCGGCCGTGCCGGACGACGTGGTAGCGACCGGCGATCGGCGGCCCGAGCGGTGTTTCGGCATCGGTGAGGCGGTCATCGTCGACCGTGACGCCTCCCTGCGCCATCGCGCGGCGCAATGCGCCCCTCGACGCAAAGAGGCCGCTCGCCAGCGCGACGCCGAAGGCGGTCTCGACATCTCGGTCGAACTCGAACCCGACCGCCTCGTCGTGCAGCACCTGCAGCACGTTCGGGTCGGTGAGCGGCTCGCCCGAGAACGCCAGCTCCGCAACGCGGCGCTGCAGTTCGGCCTCGGCGTCCCCGTGGACCCGCGCCGTCAAGTCGAACGCCAGTGCGCGCTGAGCGGGGCGCCGCTCGGGGTGCTCCGCCTGGGCGACTTCGAGTGCTGCGACCTCGTCTTGGCCCAGCAGCGTGAGCGTGCGCAGGTAGAGCCCCACGTCGCGATCGTCGGTGTTCAGCCAGTACTGGTAGAAGGCGTACGGCGAGGTCCGGTGCGGTGCCAGAAAGACGGTCTGGCCGCCCTCGCTCTTGCCGAACTTCTGGCCGCTCGGTGTGGTCAGGAGCGGGAACGAGAGCCCGTAGGCCCGCGGTTCGCCGCCCGGCGCCGGCCCCAGCACGCGGCGGATCAGCTCCAAGCCGGCCGTGATGTTGCCGAACTGGTCGGCGCCACCCATCTGCAACTCGACGCCGTAGTCGCGGTACAGGTGTAGGAAGTCGGTGGCCTGCAGCGTCATGTAGCTGAACTCGGTGAACGAGATCCCCGCTGCCATGCGCAGCTGGACGGAGTCCTTGCCGAGCATGTAGCCTAGGCTGAAGTGCTTGCCGATCTCGCGCAGGAACTCGATCAGGCCGTAGCGCCCCAGCCATTCGCGGTTGTCGATCAACCGCGCGCCGTGCTCGCCCGGCGCGAAGTCCAGGAAGCGCTCGAGCTGCGCGCGGATCGCCGTGACGTTGGCCGCGAGGGTCTCCTCGTCGAGCAGGTTGCGCTCGGCGCTCCGGCCGGACGGATCGCCGATCATGCCCGTGCCACCGCCGACGACCGCCACCGGCCGCCCGCCGGTCCGTTGCAGGTGGAGCAGGCCGAAGATCGGGATCAGGTGGCCGGCATGGAGCGAGTCGGCGGTCGGGTCGAAGCCGACATAGGCGGCGATCGGGCCGTTGGCGAGCCGCGCTTCGAGCCCTTCGGTCATCTCCTGGAGCATGCCGCGCCAGCGCAGCTCGGCGAGGAAATCGGTCATCACGGGCATCGGCACTCCGCAGGTACAGGGCTTCGATCGGGGACTGGGGTCGCCGCCGCCTATGCTAGAGTGCCCGCGACATGCAGACCAGCGTCACCCGCCGCCAGGCGCGGCGCCTCAACGGCGGGAGGCGTGGACGCGGCGGCGGCACGGCATCCGGGGCCGTCGTCGCGCTTCCGCTCCTGCTCTTCGGTTCCCTGCTGATCGTCGGCTTCGTCGGCTTCCTCGGCGCGCTGGCCGCCTACGGTTACTTTAGCCAGGGCCTGGCCGATCCGCGCGTGCTCGACAACCTGCAGTTCAACCAGGAGTCGGTGGTCTACGACCGCCACGGCGTCGAGCTGGCGCGCTTCGGCAGCCAGCAGCGCGAGGTGGTGCAGTTCGCCCAGGTGCCCGGCATCGTGATCGACGCCACCACCACCATCGAGGACAAGACCTTCTGGACCAACAGCGGCTTCGATCCGCTCGGCATCCTGGCCGCGATCCGGGACACCCTGACCGGGACCCAGCGTGGCGCCTCGACGATCACGCAGCAGCTCGTCCGCCAACGCCTGCTCGACCCCGCGCTCGTCGCCGACCCCAACAAGAAGGTCGAACGGAAGATCAAGGAGATCATCCAGTCGATCCGGCTGACGCAGACGCTGAGCAAGCAGCAGATCATGCAGGACTACCTCAACAGCAACTTCTACGGCAACAACAGCTACGGCATCGCGGCCGCCGCGCGCAGCTACTTCGGCGTCACGGATCTGCAGAAACTCACGCTCGCGCAGGCCGTCATCCTCGCCGCCATCGTGCAGTCGCCGAGCGACTACGACCTCGTCCGCAACGCGGTGCGCCAACCGGACGGCACGCTCGTGGTGCCCCCCGACAGCCCGATCGTGCAGCGTCGCAACTACTACCTCCAGGTGATGGCGGACCGCCTGCCGCTGCCGATGACCGGCACCCAGTACACCCGAGCGGATTTCGAGGCGGCGATGCGCGAACCGGTCGTGTTGGTGTCGCAGAAGACGCCCGAGTGGAAGGCCCCCCAATTCGTCTGGCAGGTCCGCCAGGAGCTCTCTGACAAGCTCTGTGGCGTCGGCGTGCCCACGTGTCCGGTGCTGGAGCGGGGCGGCCTGAAGATCTACACGACCCTCGACTACAAGGTGCAGAAACTCGCGGAGAAGTGGGTGGAAGCGGCGGCGATCGTGCCCCAGGCGAAGGACCCGGCCGCCGCAGCCAAACAGATCGGCATGAGCCTCCAGCCGTGGATGCGGAACCTGATCGGACGCGGCGTGCACAACGGTGCGCTCGTGGCGGTCGACTACCAGACCGGCGAGGTGATCGCGTACGTGGGCAGCGCCAACTACTACGCGACGCACGCCACCAAACAGTTCCAGCCGCAATTCGACGTGCTCTCCGACGGCTGGCGCCAGGTGGGCTCCTCGTTCAAGCCGTTCAACTACGTCACCGGCATCAACGATGGCACGATGACGGCGGCCACGATGTTCATGGATGTCACGACCGACTTCGGCGGCGGCTACACCCCCACCGACGCGGATCTGCTGGAGCGCGGCCCGGTGCGCCTCCGCCAAGCGCTCCAGTTCTCGCTCAACATCCCGGCGGTGAAAGCGCTCGCGATGAACGGGGTCGACCACGTCTTCAACATGGCCGAGAAGTTCGGCCTGCGGTTCCAGACCCAGACCCCCACCGCCGGGCTCTCGCTGACGCTTGGCACGGAGGTGATCCACCCGGTCGACCTGGCCACGGGCTACGCGACGCTCGCCAATGGCGGGCGGTACATCGGGCGGACCATGATCCTGCGCGTGATCGGTCCCGACGGTAAGGACGTCATCTCGCCGTACCAGCCGCCGGCCGGCGAGCAGGTGGTCGATCCGCGCGCCGCCTACATCATCACCGACATCCTGAAGGGCAACACGAACCCCGCGATCAACCCCTACTGGGGCGCCTTCGAGCTGACGAACACGAAGGGGCAGCTCCGTCCGGCTACGCTCAAGACCGGCACCAACAACGACACCAACGACCTGATCGCGGCGGGCTACATCGCGCCGCCGAACGCAGCCGGCAGAGCGGCCGGCGAATACGCTCTGGCGGTGGTCGCCTGGAACGGCAACAGCGACAACAGCCCGGTCAGCACGCCGCAGTCGCCCCTCTATTCGCTCGACGTCCCCACCTATGTCTGGCAGGGATTCCTCGACGATGTGACGCGGACGTGGCCGATTCAGGATTTCACCGAGCCGCCTGGCATCACGCGGATGTCGGTGGACGCCTACAGCGGGCTGCGCCCCGGGCCGTTCACCACCCGCACGGTCTCCGAGCTCTTCATCGACGGCACGCAGCCGCAGCAGGTGGACAACCTCCGGCAGCCGCTCCAGGTGATCCCCGACCCGTCGAACAAGAAGGGGTACCTGCTCTGGCAGCCCGACTGCGGCACGGATCCTCCCCCCCAGACGCTCGGCTTCCTCGACTTCTCGAACGTCGAGACAAACTATCCGAACTGGCACGCCGCGGACCTCGCCTGGGCCGCCCGGGCGGCGAAGGGGGCGGGGATCGCCGGCGGGCCGGAAGGGACCCGCACGACCTTCTTCTACAACCTGGTCTACGAGCCATACGGCCAGACCTGGGGCGCCCCGTTCCCGCCAACCAAGACGTGTCAGGCGCTGCCGCCCTCGCCGAGCGGCTTCCCGGCCTCGCCGCTGCCGGGCAGCAGCTTCGTGCCGTTCCCCTCGTCGAACCCGAGCCCATCCACGCTCCCGGTGGGGATCGTTCCGGACGTCGTCGGTCGCCCGATCCACGCGGCCGAGCAGGCGCTCGCGGCCGCTGGGTTCGTGCCGGTCGTGCTCGGAAACGGGCAGTTCGTGGTGAGCCAGTTGCCGCCGGGCAACTCGACCGCGCCGCTCGGCTCGCAGGTGATCCTGCAGACATAGACGGAGCTCGGCGACGCCGGTCCGGCCCGCTCGCGGAGGAGCCGGGGCGTCCCCTGCGGTGAACGCGGCTCAGACCTTGACGATCGTCGCCCCGTCGCCCCCTTCACCGCGCTCGCCCGGCCGCCACGACCCGACCAGCGGGTGGCCCGAGAGGAGCGCCCGGACGGCGTCTCGCAGCGCCCCGGAGCCGTGGCCGTGCACCACCGTGACCTGGCCGGCCCCGGCCAGCGAGGCGTCGTCGAGGTAGCGATCAAGGAGCTCGAGCGCCTCCTCGACGCGCGCGCCGCGCAGGTCGAGCGTGCTGGGCACGGCGCGTGGGCTGCCGCCGGCTCCTGTGATGGCCGGGCCCGCCGGCCCGCTCGGCCTCCCCGCACCGGCCACCGTGCGTCCCCCGGCTCGGCTGCCCGCCGATGCCCGCACCCGCAGCGGCGCCTCCCCTCCGAAGGCCCCGCGGCGTCCCGAGCGGGGGGTGGCGCGCGCGGCCGCACCGTTCGCCTCTCCGGCGACCGCCGTCCCGGGCCGGACCAGATCGGCGAGGTCGCTCTCGACCCGCAGGCCGCCAGCCTCGAGGATCGCCCGACCGCGTCCCTCGTCGAGCGAGACGATCCGGCCGACCCAACCGCCCAGCGTGTGCTGCGCCTCCATGCCGACCCGCCAGCGCACCGGGACGGGGCCGGCGGCGGCCGGTCGGTCGGGGACCGGGATGCGGGCGAGCCGCTCGGCGAGGGCCGTGTCGAGCGCCTCGACCCGCTGCGCGGTCAGGGTTTCGCGTTCGAGGGAGCGCCGTATGGCGCGCAGCTCGGCCTGCAGCTCGCCGACGAGCCGCTCGGCCTCCTCGCGCAGCTGGGCCGCCCGGTCCGCCTCCTCGCGCCTGGCCCGCGCACGCGCCTGTTCGGCCTGTCGCTGCAGCTCACTGGCCCGGGCCTCCGCCGCCCGTGCCCGTTCGAGCGTCTCCGCCGTCTCCGCGCGCTGGCGGCGGATCGAGGCGAGCGTCTCCTCGAACTCCGCCTGGGCGCGCGAGAGCCGCGAACGCGCGTCGCTCACGATCTCGGCACGCAGCCCCAGGCGCTCGGCGATCGCGAACGCCTGGCTGGTTCCCGGCAGCCCGATCGTGACGTGGTAGGTGGGGCTGAGAGTGGCCAGGTCGAAATCGACCGACGCGTTCATCGCGGCAGGCGTGTTGTGGGCGTAGGTCTTGAGTTCGGCGTAGTGCGTGGTCGCCGCGACCAGTGCCCCGGCCCGAATGAAGTGATCGAGCAGCGCCTGAGCCAGCGCGGATCCTTCGGTTGGGTCAGTGCCTGCGCCGAGCTCGTCGAGCAGCACGAGCGTGCCGGGTCCGGCCGCTTCCACGATCCGGACGATCGAGCGCAAGTGCCCGCTGAAGGTCGAGAGCGACTGCGCCACCGACTGTTCGTCACCGATGTCGGCGAAGACGTCGCGGAAGACCGGCAGGCGGCTCCCGGTCTGGGCCGGGATGTGCAGGCCGGCCTGGTGCATCAGCGACAGCAATCCGATCGTGCGCAGTGTGACGCTCTTGCCACCCGTGTTGGGACCGGTGATCACGAGCGCGGTGTACTCGCCACCCAGGCGCAGGTCGATCGGGACCACCGTGCCGCTCAGCCCGGGGTGCCGCGCCCCCAGCAGCTCGACGATCGGCTCGCGCGAGGTCTCGGCGCGGATGGCGTCCATGGTGGCCGCGAGGCGCGCCTTGGCGGCCCAGAAGTCAAAGCGGGCCAACGCGTCGAGCGTGGCCCGCAACGCGGCCGCCTGCATCCCGACGAGCGCCGACAGGTGGTCGAGAATCCGTTCGACTTCGGCCTGCTCGGCGAGCTGGGCCTCGCGCCAGGCGTTGCCCAGCTCGACGGCCACGAGCGGTTCGACGAAGACGGTCTGGCCGCTCCCTGACTGGTCGTGGACGATGCCACGCACGCGGCCCCGCGCGTCGTTGCGCACCGGCACCACGTAGCGTCCGTTGCGCAGTGTCACGATCGGCTCCTGCAGCGCGCCCGCCAGCTCCCCGCCGTGCACCAGCTCATCGAGCCGCGAGCGGAGCCTGTCGTAGGCGATGCGCACCGCGCGCCGCAACGAGCCGAGGGCGGGCGAGGCGCTGTCGAGCAGCTCGCCGGACGGGTCGATGCTGCGCTCGAGCGTTGCGCGGAGCGCCGGCAGGGGCTGGATCGCGCGCCCGAGCTCGCGCAGCAGGGGCCGTCGCTCATCGCCGAGCGCCTCGGCCAGGCGCTCGGCCGCTTCGAGCGTATCGCGGACCTCGAGGAGCTGGCGCGTCTCGAGGCGTCCGCCGCGCGCGGCGCGCTCCACGGCGTCTCCGATGTCCCGCGCGCCGCCGATCCCTGCGCTGGGGTGCTCGGCGATGAACGCCCGCGCCTCGTCGGTCTCCTGCAGCGCCCGCGCCACGATCACCGGGTCGTCTGATGGCTCGAGCCCCTCGGCCAGGCGGCGCGAGGGCGGGAAGTTCGTCTGGTCCGCGAGGCGTGCCCGGACCGTCGGGAACTCGAGGACCAGGAGCGACTTGCGGTCCATCACGGCGCGCGCTGCACAGCGCCGCGGCGCGCCCCATCGACGCGGGCAGCGGTGCGCTCGGCGGGCACCGGCGTCGGCACCGGGAACGGTCGCGATAGCGCTGCGCTTCCGGCCAGGCCGAAGCGGTAGGGCAGCACGGTCCAGGGCTCGCCGGCGTAGGTCACGTTGACGCGGGGGCCACGGACGAGGTGCCCGCCGGGGTCGTGCTCCGGGGTGGGATCATCCGGGTCCGCGGCGGCGAGAGGAGCGGCGATCCAGAGCGGCGGACCAAGCGTCAGATCGCGGCCGCTCTCCTCCCCGACGATCCCGAGCGCCTGGCAGAGCCGCGCTGGGCCTGCCGCAAGGCGTTCGGTCCGGTCATGTGGGCGCCCGCGCCGCCGCCGCTGCGCCTCGGTCCCGACGATGGGCAGCGCGGCGCGGACCAGGACGGCGCCCGCCTCCTCGCCCTCGCTGTGCGCGACGACATTGAACGCCCAGTGCATGCCGTATAGACGGTACACGTAGGCGTGGCCGGGCGGGCCGAACATCGGAGCCGTGCGCCGGGTCCGTCCGGCGCGGGCGTGGCTGGCGCGGTCCGCGGGGCCCAGGTACGCCTCGGTCTCGACGATGACGGCGGCGAGCAGTTCGCCATCGACCGTGTGGCAGAGGAGCGTCCCGATCAACGCAGGCGCAAGGTCCACGGGCGAGCGCGCATAGAAGAGACGCGGAAGCGGCGGCGGGAGGGTCACGCGGGTGACGGTCGGTTCAGGCCGGCAGCGCGCGGACGGCCTGCGGCAGCAACGGACCCAGGAGCGCCAGCATCCCGGGAATCAGCCCGTTGCGCATCGTGTGTACCAGCGCCGAGCCGTCGAACGCGTGGTAGAGGCTGCGCAGCCATCCGACGTCGCCGGCAGGCGGCACGGCGCCCACACCGTGATAGTAGGAATCCCCAGCGAGCACGAGGACGGCCACGACCAGGAAGAGAGCCGCGACGGCCAGCACCCCGCCGGCGAACTCGTCGAGCACCCCATAGCGGGCCGTGAGCAGGACCCGCCGGTAGTACGCCTGCACGGCGAGCGTCATCACCGTGAGCAGCGCGAGGAAGCTCGCCACGAGCGCGACCATGGCCGAGAACTCGACCGGCAGCCATGTCCAGTTCGAGGCGAGCCAGGCCCCAACCGGCGAGCGCAGGTACGCGCCGACGATGAAGGCAACGAGGACGATGCCGATGCCGAGGAGCTGCCGCAGGACGCCCTGCGTGTAGCCGACGAAGAACGCGATCGCGAAGAGCGCGCCCAGCACGCCATCGGCCAGCGTGAGACTCCCGATGACCTTCGCCAGATCCACGGCCCCTCCCCTGCTAGCGGGCCGCTAGCGTAGCAGTGCGGCCGTGCAGTCGCCAAGCGTCAATGCGGCGCTCAGGAGCGGATCCGCGCGCCGAGCCGCGTCGCGAGCGCGTCCACGACCTGCGCCACCGCGGCATCGATCTCCTCGTCGGTCAAGGTGCGGTCCGCGGCCTGGAGCGTCAGGCGGAACGCCAGGCTGCGCTCGTCGGGGCCCAAGGGCGCCCCCCGGTAGACGTCGAAGAGCCGCAGCCCGCGCAGCAACGGCGCTGCCGCGTCCCGCACGACCCGCTCCACGTCGCCCGCCGAGCGCCCAGCGCCGATCACGATCGCCAGGTCGCGCTCCACGGCGGGCACCCGCGGGAACGGCACGTAGCGCCGCGCGCGGGGCAGGGCGGCCTGCAGCGCGGTGAGCGACACGAGCGCGACGGCCACGTGCGGGCTGCGCGCCCCCACGGCCTCGAGATAGCGCGGATGCGGCTCGAAGACCCGGCCCAGGTCGAGCGCCTGCCCGTCGGGCCCCGACACGCGCAGCTGGGCGGTCCGCCCGGGATGGGCGTACGGGGGGATCTCCGCGGGCACGGTCGCCTCCGGCAGCGGCACGCCGAGCCGACTACAGAGGGCGTCGACGAGCCCGCGGGCCTCCCACAGGTCGGCCGGCCGTGGGGGCTGGTTCCACGCGGCGCCCGCCTGATCGCCCGCCAGCAGCAGCCCCAGCATCGGTTGCTCGCGCGGTTCGCCCGCGGCCAGGTCGTGGACGTGCCCGACCTCGAAGAGCGCCACGTCCACGCGTCGCTGACGTTCGTTCTCGACGAGGACACGCAGCAGGCCCGGCAGCAGCGAGCGGCGCAGCTGCGAATGCTCGGCCGAGATCGGATTCGTGACCCGGATCGTGCCCGGATCGTCGGCCGCGATCCCGAGCCGTTCGTGGTCGTGCGGGCCGATCAGCGCGTGCGTGACGACCTCGTCGAGGCCGCGGCCCGCCAGCGCGTCCCGGACCGCGTCGACGGCGCGGCGCGGGTCGGGCCGATACTCCGGCATGGGCGTCTCGGGCAGTCGCCCGGGAATCCGATCGTACCCGCGGACGCGGGCCACTTCCTCCGCCAGATCGGCCTCGATCTCGAGGTCACGGCGATGCGTGGGCACGATCGCCACCAGCGCCTCGCGCGCGGCCTCGGCATCGAGCACCACGCTCGGCATGTCCGCGGCGACGCGCACCGCATCGCCCGGCTGCGCCGGCGCCGTCTCGACCTCGACGCGCGCTAGCAACGCCCGCATCTCGGCCGCGTCGATCGGGGCGCCCAGCAGGCGGACGACGCGGGCAGGGCGGAACGGCAGGCGCCGGGGCGCGGGCTCGACTGGCGCCGTGTCGATGCGCCCGGGGGCCACGCGCCCGCCGGCCCACTGGGCCACGAGCTGGGCGACGCGGTCCGCGCCGATGCGCGCCAGGCGCGGCTCCTGGCCCTTCTCGAAGCGCAGGCTCGCCTCGCTGCGCAGCGCATACCGGCGGGCCGTGCGGCGGATGCTGACCGGGTCGAAGACCGCCGACTCGATCACGATCGCGGTCGTGGCGTCGCGCACCTCGCTCGCGGCCCCGCCCATCACTCCGGCGAGGCCGAGGGGGCCACGCGGATCCGCGATCAGGAGCGTGTCGGCGGTCAGCTCGCGCACGACGTGGTCGAGGGTCTCGAGGCGCTCGCCGGGCCGGGCGAGCCGCACGATGATGCGCCCCTCGGCGATCGCGGCCGCGTCGAAGGTGTGGGTCGGCTTGCCCAGCTCGAGCATCACGTAGTTGGACGCGTCCACGACGTTCGAGACCGGCCGCACGCCTGCGGCGCTCAGGCGCGCCTGCACGAGCAGCGGGGATGGGCCGACGTCTAACTCGTCGACGTAGCGGGCGACGAAGCGGGGGCAGAGGCCGGCATCGGTCACCTCCACCGCGACGTGCTCGGCCGTTGGCGTGCCAGATTCCGAGAGGGCGATCTCCGGCCAGCGCACCTGTGCCCCGGTGACCGCGGCCACCTCGCGCGCCAGTCCTAGCAGCGAAAGCGCGTCGCCCCGGTTCGGCTTGACGTCGACGTCGAGCACCGCGTCGCCGTACAGGTCCACGAGCGGCGCACCGACCGGCGTCTCGAGCGGCAGGATCAGGATCCCCTCGGCGTCGCTCGTGAGGCCGAGCTCGTCACCCGAGCAGAGCATCCCCTGGCTCTCGCGCCCAGCCATGCGCGTCACCTCGATGCGCCGACCGCCGGGCAAGACGGCGCCCGGCACGGCGACCGGGACGTGCTGGCCGGGAGCCACGTTCGAGGCCCCGGTCAGGATCGTGAGCAGCGGCTCGCCGGGCCCCGTGCGGACCGTCGTGATCAGCAGATGGTCCGACTGCGGGTGGGGCTCGACCGTCACGAGTTCACCGACCACGATGCGCCGCCAGTCCGCGCCACGGTGCTCGATGGCCTGCACCTCCATCCCGAGCAGCGTGAGCCGCTCGGCGAGCGCCTCGGGCGAGAGCTCGATCTCGACGTACTCCCGCAGCCAGGAGAGCGGCACGCGCATCAGAACTGCTCCAGGAAGCGCAGGTCGTTCTCGAGGAAGATGCGGATGTCGTCGATCCCATAGCGCAAGATCGCGATCCGGTCGGTGCCCAACCCGAAGGCGAACCCCTGGTAGCGCTCGGGGTCGAGGCCGCCGTTGCGCAGGACGACCGGATGCACCATGCCGGCGCCCAGGATCGTCATCCATCCGGTGCGCTTGCAGGAGGCGCAGCCCAGGCCGTCACAGACGACGCACTGCACGTCGAACGCCACCGACGGCTCGGTAAAGGGGTAGTACCCCGGGCGGAAGCGCGTCGGCCGGCCGCCCCCGAACATGGCGTGCGTGAACGCGTCGAGCAGTCCGCGCAGGTCGGCCATGGTCGTCCCCTCGTCGACCATCAGCCCCTCGACCTGGAAGAACTCGAAGCCGTGGCTCGCATCGACCGCCTCATAACGGAAACAGCGGCCCGGCAGCAGGGCGCGGATCGGGGGGGCCGTCTGCTGCATGACGTGGATCTGGCCCGGCGAGGTGTGCGTACGCAGCAGGTAGCCCGGCACATCCGTGTAGAGCGTGTCCCAGAGGTCGCGCGCTGGGTGATCCGGCGGGATGTTGAGCGCCTGGAAGTTGCGGACGTCGGTCTCCACCTCGGGACCTTCGTAGACCACGAACCCGAACTGGCCGAAGATCCGCGCGATCTCGCGGTTGGTCTCGATCAGCGGATGCAGGGATCCCCGCCGGAACGGGCGACCCGGGAGCGTGACGTCCACGGCCTCGTGGGCCAGGCGGGCCTCCAGCGCGGCCGCGTCGAGCTCCGCCCGACGGACCTGCAGCGCCGCTTCGAGCGTCTCACGCACGCGGTTGCCGATCGCACCGACCTGGGGCCGGTGCTCCGCCGGCAGCGCCCCGATGCCGCCCAGGAGCGTCTTCAGTTCGCCCCGGCGACCGAGGTAGGCGACCTGCACGGCCTCCAGCGCGTCCGGATCGGCCGCGCCGCGGATCGCGGCCAGTCCGGCTTCCTCCAGCGCGGCGAGGCGCGCAGAGATCGTCTCCAGGTCCACGTATGGATGCTCCGCTGGTTGCGACTAGCGGGCGCGCGCGACCTCGGCGATGCGGGCGAACGTCGCCGCGTCGCGCACCGCGATGTCGGCCAGCACCTTGCGGTCCAGCGCGACGCCGGCGGTCTTGAGGCCGTTGACGAGCCGGCCGTAGGTGAGCCCGTGCTGGCGCGCGGCCGCGTTCAAGCGCAGGATCCACAGCGCGCGCATCTGGCGCTTGCGTTGCTTGCGCCCAACGTACGCGTACGCCATCGCATGGAGGAGCGCCTCGCGCGCCGGCTTGATCAGGCGCGACCGCGTCCCCCGTCGGCCCTCGGCCGCGTCGAGGAGTCGCTTGTGTCGCTGGTGTGCGGTGACGCCGCGCTTCACGCGTGCCATGGGTCTGGGCTCCTACAGGTACGGGAGCAGGCGGCGGATCTGGAGGGCCTGCTGCCCGCTCACGATCGCCTTGCCCGCATAGCGCCGCGTCCGGCGCGACGACTTGATCTCGAGGTGGTGGCCCCGCCAGGCCTTCACGCGGACGATCTTGCCGTTGCCGCTGACGCCGAAGCGCTTCTGGGTGGCCTTGTGGCTCTTCAACTTGGGCACGTGGTCATTCTCCTGCCACACCGGGCACCGCGGACGACGGTTTCGGCTTGTGCGTCGAAGCGATCACGATCGACATCGACTTGCCTTCTAGCAGCGGCTGCCGCTCGACCGCCCCGTGGTCCTTGATCTGCTCGGCGAACTTGGTGAGCAGATCGCGCCCCAGGTTCGCATGCGTCAGCTCGCGTCCCCGGAACTGCACCGCGACCTTCACCCGGTCGCCGTCCTCCAAGAACTGGATGGCGCGGCGGACCTTGGTCTCGAAATCGCCCTGGCCGATCTTGGGCTTGAGGCGGATCTCCTTGAAGTCGACCGAGCGCTGATGCCGGCGGGCCTCCTTTTCCTTCTTCGCGGCCTCGTACTTGTACTGGCCGTAATCGAGCAGGCGGGCCACCGGCGGGACGGCCATCGGTGCGACCTCCACGAGGTCGTATCCCCGTTCCTGCGCGAGCCGGAGCGCCTCCGCCGTGGGAAGCACTCCCAGCTGGGCACCTTCCTCGTCCACGACCCGTACGGCGGGCACGCGGATCATCTGGTTGACGCGCAGGTCTCGGCTCAGGCTCTGTCCCCTCGGCTGCTGCTGATACGAATGAACGGCGGCCGACGCGGTGGGCGCCACAGCGCCCGACCGATCCGGTCGCCCGGCGGACTATAGCACGGTCCATTTCCCCGCCGCAAACACGGGGAGAGCGAGGGGCTGTGCGCGGGCGTTGGCCGCGTGCGGACGTACGCCTATGGCCGGCGCGCGGCGGCCTCGGCGGCGAGCCGATCGGCCAGCGCGTCCCAGCCGATGGGGGGCTCCTGGACGCCCGCGCGGGTGCGCACGGCGGCGGTCCGCGCCTCGATCTCCCGGTCGCCCAGCACGAGCATGTAGGGCACCTTCTGTTCCTGCGCCAGACGGATCTTGTTCTGCATGCGGCTGTCGGAGACGTCGACCTCGACGCGGATCCCACGGCCACGCAGCAACGTGGCGAGCGCAGTGGCCGCCTCGTTGTGGCGCGACGCAATCGGCACCACGACTGCCTGCACCGGCGCGCACCAGAAGGGGAACGCGCCCGCGAAGTGCTCGGTGAGCACGCCGATGAAGCGCTCGAGCGAGCCGTAGATCGCGCGGTGGATCGCGATCGGACGCCGCGGCTGGCCGTCCTCGTCGATGTAGGTCAGGTCGAAGCGCTCGGGCAACATCACCAGATCGACCTGGATGGTGGCCGTCTGCCATTCCCGCCCCAGGGCGTCCTCGATCTGGATGTCGATCTTGGGCGCATAGAAGGCGCCGTCACCAGGCTTGACCCGATACTGCACGTCGGAACGTTCCAGCGCCTCGCGGATCAGCCCCTCCGCGCGTTCCCAAAGCGCCGGGTCGCCGAGCGCCTTGTCGGGCCGCGTGCCGAAGGTGAAGCGCGGCTCGAGCCCGAACCACGCATACGACTCGGTCACTTCCCCGAGCAGCGCCTCGATCTCTGTGCCGATCTGGTCGGGACGCACGTAGACGTGCGCGTCGTCCTGCACGAAATGGCGCACCCGCGTCAGCCCGTGCAGGACCCCGGAGCGTTCGTTGCGATGCAGTCGCCCATACTCCGACAAGCGCAGCGGCAGGTCGCGGTAGGAGCGCACTCGGCTCCGGTAGATGAAGGTGCTCTCCGGGCAGTTCATCGGCTTGAGGCTGAACGTCTGTCCTTCGGCCTCGAGCTTGAACATGTCGTCCGCGTAGTGGGCCCAGTGGCCCGACTGCTCCCAGAGCTTGCGGTGGACCAGGATCGGCGTGGAGACCTCTTGATAACCGCGCCGCTCCTGGAGCTCGCGCATGGCGGTCTCGAGCGTGCGCCAGAGGCGCATCCCCTTGGGGTGCCAGAACGCCGAGCCGGGACTGACGTCGTGGAAGCTGAACAGGTCGAGCTGCACGCCAAGCCGGCGGTGGTCGCGCCGCTTGGCCTCCTCGCGGCGCCAGAGGAAGCGGTCGAGCTCTTCCTGCGTCGCCCACACGGTGCCGTAGACGCGCTGGAGCATGGGGCGCTTGTCATCCCCACGCCAGTACGCCCCAGCCACCGCGAGCAGCTTGAAGGGGCCGATGCGGCCCGTCGACGCGACGTGCGGACCACGGCAGAGGTCGATGAAGTCGCCGTGCTGGTAGGTGGAGACCACGGGCTCCGGCTCGTCTGCGGCACGGGCCGCCGCACGCAGATCGTCGAGGATCTCGACCTTGAAAGGCTGTCCGCGCTCGAGGAAGAAGGCGCGGCCCGCGTCTGGATCGAGCTCGGCGCGGATGAAGGGATGGTCGGCGACGATCGAGGCCCGCATCCGCTCCTCGATGGCCGCGAGGTCGTCGGGCGTGAGCGGCCGGGGCAGCTCGAAGTCGTAGTAGAAGCCGTCGCGGATCGCGGGGCCGATGCCGAGTTTCGCGTCCGGGAAGAGCTGCAGGACGGCCTCGGCGAGCACGTGCGCGGCGGAGTGGCGCATGGGGTCGAGGGGGTCGCCGGCGTGCGCGTCGAGCAGCTCGTCTACGGTGCCGCGTTTGGGGGCTTCGAGGGCGAGCTCCTCGGGTTGGTCGGCCGGAGGCGCGGCGCGCTCGGCGGCCGACACCTCTGCGGTGGGCGCCCGCCCGACCCCCCCGTCCGGTCCCGCCGACCGTACCGACGTTGCCGCTTGCTGCTCGCGCATGCTGCGCCTCCATCGAATCGAAACGACCTCTCGTCCCCGACAGGACGAGAGGTCGTGCCTCCCGCGGTTCCACCCGCCTTCACCGCACGGCCAGGTCGTGCGGTGCGCTCTGTTCGCCGCGCTAACGGGCGGCGCCCGGACCGGTTCGCCGGTCACTCACGGGTGGTGCGGGGCGAACGGCTCTGCGTCCGGGCTCCCAGCCGCTGGCCCGGGCTCTCTGGGGCTCTCCGCTCGCTCGCGTGTCCCGATCGACGCGTTGGAGATCTGGTGGGCGGTACAGGAATCGAACCTGTGACCTCGTGCATGTCAAGCACGCGCTCTAACCGACTGAGCCAACCGCCCCTGTTTCGTGCTCGACGAGAGCACATTCCTTGTGGTGGAGGTTGACCATGCCGCTCGGAGAACGTGGAACTGCGCCTGTTCGTCTGCGCCGTTCTGGACGTTCCCCGGACGGCTCGTCAGACTCCCACCGCGCGCAATGGTACCGCATCGAGGCTGCTCGCCGGCGTGACTGTGGTTGCTCAGTGAATCTGACAGCCCGAACTGCTCAGTGACTCTGTCAGTCTCTCCGGATGCGAGAGGGGCTGATATTGACGACACAGGACCAGCAGCGTATCGAGGTGCTGGCACGCTGGGTGG
>JAJYNJ010000097.1:85870-102340 GCA_021786385.1 Chloroflexota bacterium | reverse complement strand
GCCGGACGGCGCGGATGCGGATCGCCTCCAACGTCCGATGATCGAGCCTGCGGCCGTCGTCCTCCCGCACCCTGCCAGTCTATGGGAACCGGCCTCGGTTGTCCAGCTACTTATGCGCGGCTTAGTACAAGTCTTGAGCGGGATCGGGTCGATCCCGAGCGATTGGCCGAGGCGGCGCGAGGGCACGGGGCCGAAGACGGCACGCATAGCAGATCCGCTCCTCTCGCCGGGCGTCGTCGCCAGAAGCCCGGCCGGCTCGGGCCTTGGCGGGGCGGTCCGTCACTCAGGGGGTCGGCGGCGCGTCAGCATCGCCAGGATGACCTCGAGCGGGAGGCGTGTGCGCCGCGCCACGAGGCGGGCGATCCGCTGCGGATCGTCCCCCCGCCCGTGCCAAGGCCGCCCGGTCGAGGCGTGGCCAGTGCAGGAGCGCGATCCGCGCGTACGCACCCCGCACGCCGCGCCGCGGCGCCAACGCGCAGGCGGGGCCCGGCGCGAGCGGCAGATAGCGCAGCGTCGGACCGTCGCCGGGCCTACTCATGGCCCAGCTCCTCGTGGACCTGGCGCGCTAGGATCTGCCGCCGGAGCGCCGGGTCGAGCCCGCCCACGACGCCCGCGAGCTCGTCGGCGAGGAGCGCCACCGCGGCCTCAGCGACCCGTCCTGTCCCTCCCTCGAGCGCAGCGGTCAGGGTCTCGCGCGCCGCGGGCCCGAGCCCCGCGCTGGCACGCGTCCCGAGGGCGTCGGCCGCCACCGCGCGCAGGAGCTCCTGCACGCGCTCGCGGGCGTAGACGTGCCGGAGTCGGGCGGCCAGGATCGACGCCTCGGGACCGCCGGGCCCGTGTGGCGCGATCGACATCGCCGGTTCCCTCTGCTCGGACCCGCGGCGCCTAGCGCCGCGCGAGCGGCGAGGGCGGGGCGTAGCTCGTACCAGGCGCTGCCGAGCACGGTGGCGAGCAGACCTGCCGCCAAGAGGAGGAGCGGCCCCATCGCCCAATCCTCCAATCACCGGGCGGATCGGTCTCGCCAGTGGCTCCGCACGGTCCCGGCGGCCGGGATCTGGACCATGCCTCGTCGCCCCCCGCGTTCTGGGCATACGCTTGCCCCACCAGGGGCGTCGCGGGAAGGGCCATTCCGCCCGATCGTGGCCCGCCCTGCGACCCGCTCCGCCTGCCCCGGCGTGGCCGGCCCAGGCGAAGCAACCGATCCGCAGACCACGGCGACTGGTCCAGCCTGTCGGCGCGGGGGTTGGCCGTTCCGAGGGGCCGAACCCGAGGCCCTGGGCCGCGCGCCGCTCCGGTGCGCCGCGCGGCGAAGTGGGGCCCACGCTGCACCTGGTCGAGCTGATGATCGACGGGTGGCTCCCACGATGGTGACCTGGTGCAGGAGCCTGGAGCCGGAATCTCGCGCCCGGTGCTCGTCCTATGGACGGGCAGCGCATCGGCACGCAGTACGCCCGGACCGTCCCGAACGGACGAGGCGGTGCGCCTCCCGATACACCGCCGGGGTGGGTAGCGAGCGGTTCCGGACGGTCCGCCTCAGGGTGCGGCGGCGGGATCAGGGTCCGCCACCCGCGGGCCGTCGGGGGTGCTCTTGGTCAGCGCTCGCAGGTGACGTTCGAGCACCGCCAGCGCCCGCTCCCGCTCGCCGAGCAGCTCGAGCGCCGCGATGCGGGCCAGATCGGCCAGCTCCTGCGCACGCCTGGCGGCCGGCTCGACGGCCTGGGCGTGGAGCTCCGCGAGATCGAGCGGCTCCGCGGACGATCCGGGAGCGAGCCGCTCCGCAGGCTCGACGAGCCACTCCAGACGCGCCACGAGATCGGCCCACGCCTGGGCGAGGGCGGGGAACAGGACCGATCGGCCGGCCAGGTAGCGCTGCTCCAGGGAGGCGCGCGCGGCCGCCTCGACGTAGAGGTCCGAGAGGGTGACGGCGAGCGCCGCGCGCCACTCCTCCGTCTCCTGAGCGGCGTGCTCGGGATCGGGTGGTCGGGTGACCCGCGCCAACTCCGACTCCGCCGCGAGCAGGCCCAGCCACTTGCTGAGGAGCGCCCAGCGCAGGCCCGCGACGTCGCGCACCTCGGCGGCGGCGAGGTTGGCCTGCAGCACGAGCTCGACCAGGACCAGCGCGTCGCCCACCGCGCGGCGCACGGCCTGCCAGACCTCGGGCGCCGTCCCCCGCACCGAGGCGCGGACGGCCGCCTCGACCTGTCTCGCGATGCGCGCCAGCGGCCAATCGTCCGCTGCCGCGTCGCGGACCGCGGCGACGTACGCGGGCAGGGTCGGGTACGCGTGGGCCTCCGCCAACCAGGCGAGGACGATCTCGGTCGGGGTGCGGCCGGCCTCGAGCTTGGCCACCCGCCGGGCCAGGGTCATCGGTCGGGTCCCTCGAGGAGGCCGCCGCCCAGCTCGTCTGCGTCGGCCCGCTCAGGCGGGCGGTGCGCGGCCTCCAGCGCCGCCGCCCGCTCCTCGAGCTCGCCCACCTTCAGGAGGTTGGTGGCCGCCACCGCGGTGGCGATGAGGGCGCGCAGGCGGGCGATGCTGTTCTCCAGGCTCAGGCCGTCGGTGACGACGATCTCCAGGAGCCGCCGGATCCCCTCGGCCGAGTCGAGCCCGAAGAGGTCGTAGGCGACCGCGAGCGTGCCTTCCTTGCGCCGACGGAGGCCCCCCAACCGGCGCGCCTCGGCGGCCTCCGCGGCCCGTTCGGGTTCGTGGGCGAAGCAGTAGGGACGATCGCGCTGGGGCCCCGCCCGGCACATGCGCCCGTCGGGCATGACGAAGGCGCAGACCCGGCGGGCTACCAATGACTACCTTTGCTGGCCCAACGCAGGTTGGTGGCCTCAAAATGCGGCACGATCTGGCGATCGTGGGGGGCCTGGAGGCGTCCTGCCCACCGGTCCGCGTCTCGGGCGACGCGGGCGCTCGCTCAGCGCCGCGGGGCATCGGGGGGTTCCTCGCACGGGCGATCGGGATCGCGCGACTGGACGTCGATCGTGGCGTGCGTGCGCGGGCGGGAGAGCCGTCGCGCCAGTGCCCTCGCCGGTGGGACGGCCACGCGCAGCCCGCGAAGGAGACCTCGGGTGCCTCGGGCGGCCGCCGCCATGGTCTCGTCCGCCGCGGCGTAGCTCGCGAGCGCTCGCTCGACCCGCGCCGACAGCGTCGGGCGCGGTGTCGGGAGGCCCACCCGCTGGCGGGATGGACCGCACCCGCGCGCCGGTGGGCGGCCTCCGGGTTCCTCAGCCATCGAGCCGCACCGCCGCCGCCCCTGCGAAGCGCTCGTAGCGGCGCAGGAGCACGTCCACGTACACCGGGTCGAGCTCGCAGCCGTAGCAGACCGCGCCAGTTCGCTCGGCCGCGATCAAGCAGGTGCCCGACCCCAGGAACGGGTCGTACACCGCCTCCCCTGGCCGGAGGTGGTTGCGGATCGGGATCTCGAAGAGGAGGAGCGGCTTCTGGGTGGGGTGGTCCTCCTTGCGCTCCTCGGAGCCCGCCATGAGCATCTTGGGGGAGGGGGCGCGCCAGATGGTCGACTGGTTGCGCTCCCCATAGAAGGGCACGCGCGCACCGCGCCGACGGAGGACAAAGCAGGGCTCGTGGCCCCAGTGATACCACTGGCGGCTCATGGCGAAGAGCCCCTTGTCCCAGATGATCTGCTGAGTCAACTCGAAGCCGATCCCGAGGAGCCCTTGGAGGACTTCGAGCGTGTGGGCACTCGCATACCACACGTAGGCCACTTGGAGCGAGGGGACCAGCGCGTACGCCTCCGACCAGTCCGCCCTCGTATCGCCGCTGATGCTGGTGTGGCGGTGCCCCCGTGCTCGCCCGTGGGCGCGGGAGGGCGCGTCCGTGGCGCGATCAGGATCGAGCTGCATGTACGGCGCCTCCGCGGGTCCCAGGGCGTTGTAGACGCCGTCGCGCCAGGTCGGGTCGAGCGAGACGCCGTAGGGTGGGTCGGTGGCCAAGAGGCGGGGCTCGGCCCCGTCGAGGAGGCGTGCGACCACCAGCGGATCGGTGGCATCAGCGCAGGCCACCCGATGCTCGCCGCACTGCCAGCAGTCCCCGAGCTTCGCGCGACGCGGCGCTCGCCGCGCCTCCTCGAGCGCCTCGTCGAGGTCGAACGCCTCGGGCCGCTCGCGCCGCTCCCGCACCTCCAGGCTCCGCAGCAGCTCGTGGATCTCGTCGTCAGCGAACCCCGAGAGCGAGAGGTCGAGCTCGGGTGTCTGCTGCAGCTCCGACAGCAGGCGCGCGAGGAGCGCCTCGTCGAAGGTGCCGGAGATCTTGTTGAGGGCGAGGCCCAAGAGCCGCGCCTGTTCGGCGTCGATGTCGAGCCAGATGACGGGCACCTCGGCGAGACCGAGCCGGCGGGCGGCGAGGAGGCGCTGGTGTCCGCCGATGACGGTGCTGTCCGCCCGTCGGGCGACCACGGGCTGCACGAAGCCGAACTGGCGCATGGAACGTTCGAGGGCGTCGAGATCGTCCTCCCCGATGCGGCGCGGATTGGCGGGGTCGGGATGCAGCGCGTCGATGGGGACCTGCTCGACGAGGAGGGAGGGGGGGAGCGATCTCGGTCAGTGACGACCTCCTTGCATTGCCGCGCGAACGGAGGGATGGATGGGCGCCGCGACGCGAGGGACGCGTCGGGCACGGAAGGAGCCAGGACGATGGTGGACGAGACGACGACCACCCTCCGCCGCTGCAGCGGGTCGGCCCGCTTCGGGATCGCGCCGCATGAG
Organism: Chloroflexota bacterium; assembly: GCA_021786385.1. Lineage (GTDB taxonomy): Bacteria > Chloroflexota > Limnocylindria > Limnocylindrales > CSP1-4 > JAJYNJ01. Next base: position 97,616 of record JAJYNJ010000097.1, on the reverse strand, counting down.
GCGCCGATCGAAGACTTCCCGAAGCAGCCCAGCCAGCCGGACGGCCTTGGGCGGATGTGCAAGGTCCACTGGACCCAGTACGCCCGGGGTCTCGCAAGAGACGCGAAGGCGCGGAAGGCCGCCCCCGACCAGGCGCAGGAGCCCGTGAGCGAGAGCGCGTCGGAACCCGCACCGCGACGCCGGCGCGAGCTGGTCCCGACGCCGGAGCCGGAAACCCAGGGCGATGCCGGCTAGCAGCGACGACGTGGACACCAGCGAGATCCTCGACGCCGTCGAGGCTGCCCGACGTGCCTGACACGCGTACCAGCAGTTAGTGGTCGAGCTGAAGGAGGCGCTGCGCGCCAGCGACCATCCTGGCCTCCGCTTCGAGCTGGAGCGGATCGCGGCGTACGACGCCTCGGTTGGTCGCGACGAGGGGATGGGGATGTCCATGGCAGGCTGGCTCGACGAGATCGGGCAGGCGGCGAGGAAGGCGAGCGGGTAGCCGTCCGCGCCGACTGGCAACCGCGGGCCCCGGGCGAGATCCCGGGGTCTGTTGACGTCTCCGGGCGGGGTGGCACAGGTGTCACGGAGATCCTGGTCGCCCCACGTGGGCGCGCGGTGGCGCCCGTGGGCGAAGCTGGGCGGCAACTCGCGTTCATGCGACGTACCATGCCAACGGGTCATCATCAGACAGCGGGAGGGTCCCCGAATCCCCTTGGGGCCACCAGCTTCGCGCCTGTCTCGCGGCTGGCGGCGAAGAGAATTCGGCGGCGAAGCGTCTTCGGAGATGCGGCCCTTCGGAGATGCAGCCCGCGAGTCGCACCGGCAACCGCCCGCAGCGGCGACAATAGACGGGGCATCCCCCCCGACGCGATGGGCGCGCGTGGGCGGCGCTTTGGAAGCACCATGAGAGGGCGCATGGCCAAGACGTTTCGCGGCAACGAGTACCTGGGGATCCGGATCCCGACGATCTTCGGCGAGTCGGACGCACGCCGGTGCGCGGGGTGCGGCGAACACATCGACGGCCGGCCCTTCCGCCTCTCGATCATGGACATCGTGTCGACCGAAACGCCGGCCTGGGCCGACCAGCACGCGCGCCTGAACCCGGGCCCGCACCAGTTTCACGATGACCCCGCCTGCGTCCGGACGTGGCTCCGCGAACGCGGGTACCTGGTGTGTCGTCTATCGGCGGTCCGCACGATCATGCGACCGGTCGCGATCCCGGGCGACCCTGCACGTTGGGGCGTCTGCGACGGGCTGCACCACGAGGCGCACGAGTTCGTGCCCGCGTAGGCAGGGGCACACGGGCCGGCAACGCCGGCCTCGACGGGGACGCGGCCGACCCGCCATAGAGCGGCCGACCCGCCATAGAGCGGCCGACTCGCCACGGGCCGGACCGCGGCCGACCAGGCGCGGCGTTTGACGACCGTCGCGCGTCCTCCTACGATGCGTGCGACCGCGCCGGCCGCGATACCCAGATTTGCCAAGATTCCGGGGCGGGACAGGAGCCGCAGGCACGCGCATGGCGTCCCCGCGCAGCAGATCCCAGAGCGACACCTGGCTCTCCCTCGGTCCCGCGAGCCGCCTCGTGGGCGTGGGTCCCGAGACACTCCGCCGCTGGGCCGATGAGGGTCGTGTCGCCGCTTTCTTCACGCCGGGTGGCCACCGACGCTTCAGCCGCCGTTCGCTGGAGCGACTCGTCCGCACCGCGACCCCGGTTCGTGCCTCTCTGGCACGGCTCGGAGCGACGCCCGAACGGCTCGCTGCCGCCTACCGCCGGACGTACGTGGCGCGTCACCGCTCATCCGGGTTGCAGGCAGGGACCGTGAACGGGGCGCGCACCGGCGAACCAGCCGGCGGCACCGGCGCTTGGGGCATCCCCGACCCGCGTCGTTTCGTATCGCCGGCGGATCGCGAGACGTTCCGCATCGAGGGCCGCCAGCTGATCGAGGCCCTGGTGCGCCATCTCGACGCGGAGGAGGTCGCCCCCGCGGAGATCGCATTGGCCGACGCTGTCGGGCTGGTTGAGACGCTCGGCGGTCGCCTGGCGCGTTCGGGGGTCAGCCTGACCGATGCGGTCACGCTCTTCGTGGCTGCCCGCCGTCCGTTCCTCGCCGAGATCGCCGCCGTCGGGCGCCGTCGCGCCCTGGACCCGGGGCGGCTGGCGGAGCTGTATGAGCGTGCCTCGATCGCGCTCGATCGGCTCCTCGTCGTCCTGGTCCAGGCACATCGCGCCGCCGCGTAGGGGCAGCGGGTGAGCGCCACCGTCGGTTCGGCTCGATCGTGCCGCGTGGGTCGCATGCGGCGAGCGGCGTGCCAGCGCTGGTGGCTTTGCAGCGCTGGCGGACCGACCGTGACCTGGCGCGAGATCGTTCGAGCAACCGGCATGTCCGGCACGAGCGCGGTCCTGCGGATGCAGGCCGCGGAGGAGTGGTGAGATGAGCCTGTCCGTCTTCCTGGCCGCCGCGACCGCGGTGATCGGTCTGGTCTTCGCGGTCGCGCTGCTCGACCAGTACCGCACCAGGCGCCACACCTTCCAGCTGGTGTGGGCGATCGGGATGCTCTTCTACGGCATCGCCGCGGGCGCCGAGGCGATCGCCGCGGCGTCTGGCTGGAACGAGCTCCTCTACCGCACGTACTACCTGACGGGCGCGGTCTGGTCCGTCGCATGGCTCGGACTGGGGACCGCCTACCTCCTCGCGCGCACGCGCTTTGGGTACGCCTTTGCGGTCAGCCTCTTCCTCGCCGGGCTCTTCACGTTCCTGACCGACGCGAAGTACCACTATCCGAACTCGGGACTTGCGCCGGGCCTCTACTTCATCGGAGCTGCGCTGCTCGCGATCGTGATCGCCGTCGCCACCTACTTCGAGAGCCACCGCTGGCCGACGATCGCCGCAGTCGCCGTCGCTGGTGCGACGGTGCTCAGCCTGGTCTTGATGCTGGGCACCGCGCTGCCGGCGCCGGGCTACCAGCTCGATCCGGCGACCAGACAGCCGGTGTTCGATCTGTTGCCCGGCACGCTGCGCCTGTTGACGCCGTACATGAACGTGACCGGTGCGTTCTCGCTGCTGCTCGGCGCGGTCTTTTCGACCTACGTGTTCATGCCGAAGCGCCGTGTGCTGGCCTACTCGCTCGACCCGACGCAACCGGGCGACCAGTTCCTCTTCAACCTGCTGATCGCCCCGGTCGCCATCGCGGTGAACCTGGTCGCGTCGCTCCCCGGAGCGGCCCGGGCGCTGGTCGCAGGCCGCCTGCACAGCCGCGTCCCCTCGACGATCCTGATCGCCATCGGCGCCTTCATCCCGGCCGTCACCGACAGCGCCAGCCGGTTCGGGGACCCGGCGTTCCGGGAGCTCGGCCATTTCCTCGGTGTGGTCTTCATCTTCGCGGGGTTCCTGGTCTCGATCGAGGTGTTCGCGGACGTGCGCGTGCCGTTTACGAGGATCGTCTTGTTCCACGGACGACAGGAGCGGTCCGGGGCGGGGGATGAGGTTGGCCCGGGCGGCGCGCACGCCCCCGCCGCCCACTGATCGGTCGCCAGTCGACGGCACCCCGGCCGAGCGCACCTCGGCCGATGGCACCTTGGCCGACGGCACCCCGGCCGACCCCGCCGGAGCGAGTGACCCGACCCTGGCCACCGGCCGAGCCCTGACCTGGTGGCCGGTGGCGGCGTCGCCGCTGGACCGGTACGCTCGCCGCGGGGACCGGTGCGTATACTGGCCCGTGCCGTCGCGCCGCACCGATCCCGCGGCCGCCGGGGCCTGACCGACATCCCACGGGGAGTCCCATGCGCGTCCGCAAAGCTGTCTTCCCCGCCGCCGGGTGGGGCACGCGGTTCCTGCCTGCCACCAAGGCGCAGCCCAAGGAGATGCTGCCCCTCGTCGACAAGCCGGTGATCCAGTACGCTGTCGAAGAGGCCGTCGCGGCCGGCATCGAGCAGGTCATCATCGTCACGAGCAGCCAGAAGCGGGCGATCGAGGACCACTTCGACATTTCCTATGAGCTCGAGCACCTGCTCGAGCAGAAGGGCGATATCGACATGCTCCGCCGGGTGCGCCACATCGGCGACCTGGCGACCATCAGCTACGTCCGCCAGAAGGAACAGCTGGGGCTCGGACACGCCGTCCTCGTCGCCAAGGAGCTCGTCGGGCACGAGCCGTTCGCGGTGATCCTCTCCGACGATGTGGTCGTCGGAGAGGAGCCCTGCCTCGGCCAGTTGATCGACGCCTACGAGCGGACGCACAGCTCGGTCGTCGCGGTCATGGAGGTGCCGCCCGACGAGACCTGCCGCTACGGTGTGATCGACCCGGCGGCCGACGCGGAGACCGGCGACCCGCGGCTGTACAAATTGCGGGGGCTGGTCGAGAAACCGGAGCCCGGCACCGCGCCCTCCAACCTCGCGATCATCGGGCGCTACGTGCTCACGCCCAAGATCTTCGACAAGTTGGAGCAGACGCCGCGCGGCGCCGGCGGTGAGATCCAGCTGACCGACGCGATCGAGCGCCTGATGGCGGAGCAGGACGTGTACGGGTACGCGTTCGAGGGCGTGCGGTACGATGCCGGTACCACGATGGGCTGGTTGAAGGCATCGGTGGAGCTTGCGCTCCAGCGACCCGACATCGGCCCCGAGTTTCGGAGTTACCTGGCCGGGTTGGACCTGCGCGGGTAACCGCCTGGCGTCTGCGAGGGAAACCATGCCCGAGGTCGGTCGCGTCCTCGGCGGTCGCTATCGCCTCATCGAACTGCTCGGCGAGGGCGGGATGGCGACCATCTACCGCGCGCACGACGGCCAGCTCGATCGGGATGTCGCCGTCAAGCTCCTGCGGCCACAGTACGGGCGGGATGCGGGCTTCATCGCGCGCTTCCGGCAGGAGGCGCAGTCGGCCGCGTCGCTGAACCACCCGAACGTCGTCAACGTCTACGACTACGGGATGGATGAAGCGGGGCCGTTCATCGTGATGGAGCTGATCGACGGGGAAAACCTCGCCGAGGTCCTTCGCGAGCGCGGGTTCCTACCTGCGCCCGCCGCGGCGGGCATCGCGGCCCAGGTCGCCGAGGCGCTCGCGGCCGCGCATGCACGCGGGATCGTGCACCGTGACATCAAGCCCTCGAACATCCTGCTCACGCGGGACGGCCGCGCCAAGGTCGTGGATTTCGGCATCGCGCGTGCGCTGGTCGAGGCGCAGCTGACTCTGCCCGGTACGACGCTCGGCAGCGTCCACTACTTCAGCCCGGAACAGGCCCGCGGCGAGCCGGTGACCGCGGCGAGCGATGTCTACTCGCTGGGGCTCGTCCTCTTCGAGATGCTCACTGGACGGCGCGCCTGGACCGGGGACACGGCCGGTGCGGTCGCTCTGGCCCGCTTGGGCGGCCCGCCGCCGCGTGTCTCGGCGTTCCGTGCCAACATCCCGCCGGCGCTCGAGGCGATCGTCGAGCGGGCGCTCGCGCTCGACCCGCAGGACCGCTTCGCGTCGGCCGGCGACATGGCGGCGGCGCTCGGTGCCTTTCTCGCCGACCCGACCGCGCCACCGGTGCTGGGCCCCCGGGGCGGTGTCGTCCCCTCCGGCGCACGTCCGGCCGGGGCACCATCCTCTGCGACGCCGCCCGCTGGCCCTTCGCCGTTGATCGGCGTTGGGGCGGCGGGGGAGACCGGGCTGATTGCCGGCGAGATCGTCCGCGAGGGTCCCTCGGCTGCTGGCCCGGGCCGAGGCGCCGCGTCGGGCCTGCCCGGCGAGCCGTTCGTCAGCGTCGAGCCGGCCACCCCGCGCGGACCGAGGTCGGTGCCCACTGTGTCCGGTACGCGCCCCGGCGTCCTGCACGGCGCCGCCGCAACGCGGCCGTCGGGCGCGTACGTGCCGCCGCCCTATCGCCCGGTCGGAGGCGCCCCAATCGAGCCCGAACCGTACGAGCCGCGGCGCGGCTCCGGCTGGGCATGGGCCGCCGGCGCGCTGGCGGTCCTGATCCTGCTGCTCGCCGCGGCAGGGGTGGCGCTGCTGGCGTCGCGTGGCTTCTTCGCGGCGTCATCGCCGGCCGTGCCGATGGTCCAGGTGCCGAACGTGACAGGAATGCGGCTCACCGATGCGCAGAAGGCGGCCGCGGACAACGGGTTGACGCTCAAGGTCGTCGGGCCAAGCCCGTCTGGGTCGGGCGTCACCACGGTGGCGACGCAGAACCCGGGGCCGGGCACCCAGGTGCCGAAGGGGTCCGCGATCAGCGTCACGCTGCTGACGGTGACCCCGGTCGTGCCGGTCCCGGACCTGCGCGGGATGACCCAGGCCGACGCTGGTGCCGCACTCGCCCAGCGTGGTCTCACGCCCGGGGCGGTGAACCAGGTGAGCGACCCGAACATCCCGGCCGGTCGCGTCGTGAGTACGAACCCGGCAGCCGGAACGTCGGTCGCGGCCGGGACGGCCGTGACCCTCTACGTCTCGTCGGGGCCATCGCCCTCGCCTGTGGCCAGCTCGACGCCTGTGGTCTCGTTCCCGCCGAGCGCACCGCCGCTGCCGACGCCGTCGCCGACGGTTCCGCCGACGCCTCCGATCAGCCCGCCGCTGCCGACCGCGCCGCCTACCCCTGGCCCGTCCTGAGCGGGAAGCGGCACGGGCAACCTCCGGGACGGGCAACCCTTCGCCGCGGCCCGCCGCGGCACACCACGGTCCGCCGCAGCAGATCACGGCACGCGGCGGGCGCCGAACAGCCTCTTCCTCCAGCGGTGGCTCGTCGGTACACTGGCGACGTGGCGACGTGGCGCTGTCCGTACTGTGCAACGCCCCAGCTCGAATCCGCCCGCTGCTGGGTCTGCGCCCGATCCTCGACCACCTGTTCGACGTGCCGCTGGTTCCGCCGTGCCGTCGCCGGCGGCCTCGGCTACTGCGCCCTGGACGCTCGCCGCGCGCCGTTGAGCGGCGACGAACTGCGCGGCTGCTGGAGCTCCGCAGAGGGCGAACCCGCCGGGTTGTTCACCGTGGAGCCGGGCACGGCACGGGCGTGAGGCGAGAGGGTGATCCCTGACGTCGCGGTACGAGCCAGCACGAGCCGGCACGAACCGGGCCCGCCGCGGCCAATCAGATGATGGCGAAGCTACCCGTTTTCGTCAGCTGCTTGCCGTCTGGCGTGGTCACCAGCACCGTGACCAGCGCGTTTCCCGTGGTCACGCCGTCCTTGGGGATCGTCGTCGTCCACGTCGCCCGCCCATCGACCGTGGTCGCGTCGAACGTGACGGGTGTGAGGCCGGGCACCTGCAGCGTGAAGGCGACCTGCGCCCCGTCGAGCGGCGCGCCGTTCTGATCGAGCACCGTCACCACCATCGAGATCGCCTTCGGCAGGCTGGTGAGGGCGAGCCGCGCGTTCGACAGGTGGAGGCTTACGGTCGTCTGACCGCTGCCGCCAATCACCGTCAGGTTCTTGGTGGTCGTGTTGCCCGCCGGGTCGGTGGCGGTCACAGTCAGATGGTTGGTGCCCGGGCCGAGCGCCACCTCGATCGAGAAGAGGGCGTTGGTGGCGACCGCCGTGGTCGACTGCCGCGTGTTGTCGTTGCGGACCACCACGGTCGAGCCTGTCTGCGTCCTGCCGGAGACGGTGACCGTGCTCCCGTTGACGACTGCGCCGTCCTTGGGGGCCGAGAGGATGATCGCGGGCGGCACGTTGTCGAACACGACGCTGATCGGCGCACTCGGGTCGCTCTCACCTCCGGGGCCGACGATGGTGGCGGTGATCGTAGAGCGGCCGCTCGGGATCGGGACCGCGGGGACCGTGAAGTCGGCCGTCGGGCCGAGCTGTTGCTCCTTCGCGATCTTGCCGTCGACGTAGATGCGCACGGAGTACCCGTTGCCGAGCGCCGACGCGGGAGCGAACCCCTGGACGTCCCACGAGGGCTGGTTGGTGTAGGCGTTGGTGGGCGTCACGAGGTGCGGCGGGTCGGGCCGGGCAAGCGGGCTGGGGCTGGCGCTGGTGCCGGGCCCCGTGACGGCACCGAACATGTCGCCGACGGTGTGGCCGAAGTCCGAGACGGCCGAGCCGAGCATGCCGGACGCGACGAGGAGCACCGATCCACCCAGCGCGAGGATGGCGACCGCGAGCACGAGGCGGGCAGGCCACGGGAGCCCCGTCCCGCCGCGCGGCGGGCGACGAGCCGAGGGCGGCGACGGCGAGCGGTATCGCCCGGTCACCGGCGGCCGGCGCGTCACCCGCGGCTGGGAGCGCCGCGGCAGAGACTCGAGCGGTCTCCCCCGGATCGGTCGGTCGGCCATCCACGCGATTCTCGCACGCTCGGCGCTTGCGGTCCTCTTTCGTTTCTGGAGCGCCACCGTTCGCGGAGTCCGTCCGTCCCCGGCGAGCTCCGGTGGCCCCGTGGCCGTCGTGCTGCCTGCGGCGGCGTGCCGCTTCCGCCGCCGCGGTTTCGACGGCTACTCGTCTGTCTGCACCCACCCGAATGCCGGTACGATCGGTACGACCTGCCATCGTGGGGACAGTACTGGTGTACCCTACGGACGACCCGGCAGGGGTCCGGCCCGAGCCCAGCCAGGAGTGGAAGTGGAACGTCCGGCACGCAGGCATGCGCCACCGCTCGTCCGAGGTCCGGATCTGACCGCTCCGTCGACTGCGTCGGTTGCGTCGTCCGGCGCCCGCCCGCGAGCGCACGTGCCGGCCTCGGCGGACTCCGGCGGCCTTCGAGGCGTTCTCGGGCGCCCGCCGGTGCTGACCGAACGGCGACCGCTCCCGATCGCGAACCTGCGCCGGAACGTCTGCCCGCACTTCTACCTGACCGGCAGCCGGGGCGCCCTTCCGGTGCACGCGCCGCATCTGCTGAAGGCGCTGTCGCGGCAAGAGTCGACCGTCTCGCGCTGCCAGCTGCGCGGCGGAGTCCACCTGGAGCAAGGCTACGTGGCGGACGTCTGCCTGTCGGCGCGCTTCAATCAGTGCGTCTTCTACGAGGACGAGATCGCCCGACGGGAATGAGCCGGCCTCGGCCGACTCGTCCCGCCGAACCAGCGCGCTCGCTGCCCGACGATGTCCGATCGCTCCGCCCGACCCGATCCGCCATCTCTTCGTCCGCCCGACGAGCGTGGGCTGGGCGATCGGCTCACCTATGCCGACGCGATCGCGGCGCTGGCCGGCCGGGGGCGCTTCGGGATCCACCTCGGGTTGGGCCGGACGCGGGCCCTGCTGCGGGCGCTCGGCGATCCCCAGGTGCGCGTGCGCGGCGCGCTGATCGCCGGCACGAACGGCAAGGGGAGCGTCCAGGCGCTGGTCGCGGCGATGCTCCGCGCCGCCGGGTACCGGGTCGGCCAGGCCCCGAAGCCGCACCTGGTGGAGTACTGGGAGCGGATCGTCGTCGACGGCGCCCCGATCGCGCCTGACGCGATGGGCCGCCTCGTCGCCCGGACGCTTGCCGCGGCAGATCGGGTGGCCCGCCGGCTCGGGCCGCCGACCGAGTTCGAGGTGCTCACCGCGGCGGCGTTCGCATGGTTCGCGGAGTGCGGCGTGGACGTGGCGGTGGTCGAGGTGGGGCTCGGGGGGCGCCTCGACGCCACGAACGCCTGGGACGGCGGGGTCGCGGCGGTCACGAACGTGGCGCTGGACCACGCCGATCTGCTCGGCACCACGATCCCGCAGATCGCGCGCGAGAAGGCGGCGATCCTCAAGCGCGGCGATCTCGGGGTGACGGGCGCGACGGCGGAGGCGCTGGACGTGGTGCGGCGCCGGGCGCGTCGCATGGGGGTGCCGCTCACCGAGACGGCGCCGCTGCAGGTGCTGGGGATGGACCGCCACGGGCTGCGCGTCGCGGTGTCCGGGCTGGGCGCGCTGCGGCTCGGTCTCCTCGGGCGCCACCAGGCGGCGAACGCGGCGGTGGCGCTCGGGGTGGTCGACGCGCTCGAGGCGGCGGGGATCGCGCGGGTACCGGCGCGCGCGCGCCGCGAGGGGCTCGAGGCGGCGCGGTGGCCAGGGCGGCTCGAGCTCGTGGCGTTGCCGGCTGCGGCGCCCCTCGACCTGCTGCTCGACGGCGCCCACAACCCGGCCGGCGTCCGGGCGCTGCTCGATGCGCTCGAGGAACTGCGGCCCTCGCTGGCGCCGGGTCCGGCCACGCTCATCCTGGCGATCATGCGCGACAAGGACGTGGCCGGCATGGTGGGGCAGCTGGCTTCGGCGTCGCTCTTTCGTGGCGGTCATCTGGTGGTGACGCAGGTTACGCCCCGGGGCATGGCGGCCGCCGACCTCGCGGCGGCCTGGCAGGCGGCGCGTCCGGGGTCCGCGATCAGCCTCGCGGGCGGTGCGGAGGAGGCACTGGAGATGGGTATCCGGCATGCTGCCGGGGCCGGCGGCCCGCTGGTCGTGGCCGGGTCGCTCTACCTCGTCGGCGCGGTGCGCGGCCTGCTCGTGTCCCGAGGGCTGCTGCAGTGAGCGCGGGCGAATCCGCTCCCCGCGCCGGGGGCTCGCCGCAGTCGGCGCGGCACGAGGTGGGCGCCCGCGACCTCGGTGAGACCCAGATCGGCCCGGTCACGTTCGTGTGGGGCGCACGGACCTATGTGATGGGGATCGTCAACGTCACGCCTGACTCCTTCAGCGGCGACGGCGTGCTCCGCCCGGTCGGCCGACTCGACGAACCGGCGCCCAACGCGGGTGCGTCGGCTGCCGATGCGACGGTCGACGCCGCGGTTGCGACGGCGGTGGCTCAGGCCCGGCGGATGGTCGCCGAAGGTGCGGACCTGCTCGACGTCGGCGGCGAGTCGACCCGGCCCGGTCACCTCCCCGTCGATGAGGCCGAGGAATTGCGGCGGGTCGTGCCCGTGATCCGCGCCATCCGCGCCGCGCTGCCGGCGATCCCGATCAGCGTCGACACCACGAAACCGCGCGTGGCGGCCGCGGCGCTGGACGCGGGCGCAGCCTGCATCAACGACGTCTGGGGCACCGGCGCGTCGGACGTGCTGCCCCGCCTGGCTGCGGAAGAGGGCGCCGCCTACGTGTTGATGCACAACCGCGCCGAGGCACGGTATGGCGACCTAGTGCCGGAGGTCGTCGCCGACCTCGAGCGGGCGATCGAGCGGGCCCTCGCCGCGGGCGTCCCCTGGGGGTCGATCATCGTCGACCCGGGAATCGGCTTCGGCAAGACGATGGAGCACAATCTGCTGCTGCTGCGCGACCTCGCCGCGCTCCAGGTGCTCGGTCGGCCGATCCTGCTGGGGACGAGCCGCAAGTCGACGATCGGCCGCGTGCTCGGCGGCGTGCCGCCGGCAGAACGGCTCGAAGGGACGCTGGCCACGACCGCGCTGGGGATCGCGGCAGGGGTCGACATCGTGCGTGTGCACGATGTGATGGCGAATGTGCGCGTCGCGCGGATGTGCGACGCGATCCTGCGGGGTCGAGAGGAGGCCGGCGGGTGACGGACCGGATCGTGCTGCGGCGGATGGTCTTCTGGGGCCGCCACGGCTACACCGAGGAGGAGCGCGCGCAGCCCCAGCCGTTCGAGGTAGACGTGGAGCTGCTGCTGAACCTCCAGCCAGCCGGCATCGACGACGACCTGGAGCGGACGGTCGACTATGGCCGGGCCTTCGAGGTGGCGCGCGAGCTGGTGGAGTCGACCAACTTCAAGCTGGTGGAGGCGATCGCGGAAGGGATCGCGCACGAACTGCTGCGTGTGCTGCCGGTGAACGAGGTCGGCGTGCGGGTGCGGAAGCTGCAGGTGCCGGTGAGCGGCCGGATCGACCACGCCGAGGTCGAGATCTGGCGCACTCGCTCCGACGCGGATCGCCGCCGCTGACCGCGG
>JAJYNJ010000097.1:0-85720 GCA_021786385.1 Chloroflexota bacterium | reverse complement strand
CACCTGGAGCTCCACCGTCTCACCCGGCGTGTGCGTCACCAGCAGCATGTCGAGCGGGTGTGCCACGTCGACGCGCTGGCCGTCGAGCGCCGTGATGATGTCGCCTGCCTTCAGGCCCGCCTGCGCCGCCGGGCTGCCCGGCTCGACGAGGGGCTGGCCCGACGTGGCGTCCGGTGGACCGATGAACGCGCCGTAGTCGATCGGCGTCTTCAGCTGCTGCTGCGTCTGCGGGTCGAGCGAGGTGAAGTGGATCCCGATCCAGGGCCGGGAGAGCTTCTGCCCGTTCACCGCCTGCGTCATGATGGGCCGGGCGATGTTGATGGGGATCGCGAACCCGATCCCCTGGGCCGTGGTTGCCGTCGCGGTGTTGATGCCGATCACCTGGCCCGCCGCGTTCACGAGCGCCCCGCCGGAATTGCCCGGGTTGATCGCCGCGTCGGTCTGGATCAAGTTGTGGAGCCAGACCGGCTGCCCTGTCTGCTCGTCGGTGACCTGGATCTGGCGCCCGAGGGCGCTGATGATCCCCGAGGTGACACTGTTGGTGAACGTGCCGAGCGGGCTGCCGATGGCGATCGCGAGTTGGCCTGGCTGCAGCGTCGAGGAGTCACCGATCCGGGCCGCGGGCAGCCCCGCACTGTTGATCTTGACGATCGCCAGGTCGGTCAGCGTGTCCGTGCCGTAGACGGTGCCGGTGAACTGCCGTCCATCCTTGAGCTGGACCTGCACCTGGTTGGCGCCGCCGACCACGTGGTGGTTCGTCACGATCCAGCCGTTCGAGTTGTAGATGATGCCGGAACCGACGCCGGTGGCCGGCAGCGAGAACGGATCGAGGGCGCTCGTCTGCTGCGTCGTGATCGTCACGACGGCCGGGCTGACGGCCTGGGCCGCCTTGACGATCGCGGACTGCTCATCGACGGTCACGATCTGCTGAGCCCTGCCGGCGGATGCCCCTGAGCCGGCGTTCGTGGCCGGGACGGCAGCCGGGCGGTTCAGGGCGCCGGACAAGTCGAGCGCCGTGTAGGTGCCCGCCGAGGCCAGCGTGGCCGAGATGAGGGCGGCGACCACCACCAGTGCCGCCCCCGTGGAGCGCGCCGGGGCCGCACGCGGGGTCACCGGGCCGGGCTCCGGTTCGATCCACTGGCGGGGGGTGGCGGCCGCGTTCCAGGCCTCCTGGGACCAGGTTGGGCGTGGCTCAGGGGGCGGGCTGTAGTACGAGATCGTGTCGTCTGGTCTGGGTTCGGTCATGTCGCAGTCGCCTCGGATCGGATGCATGGGGACGCCACGACCGGCCCGATCCTCTGCCGGCTCTCAGGTTGCGACGTCACTCTGACACGGCCGTGTTCACGGGCAACGCTGCGGGGGGTGAAGATTCCATCACCTCGGGCGGCCGCGGATGGCGCGGCAACGAGACGTCGACCTGGGTGCCCTGCCCGACGCGGCTGGCGATGCTGATGCGGCCGCCGTGCATCTCGACGATCGAGCGCGCGATGGCGAGTCCGAGTCCAGACCCCGAGGCGCGGATTTCGTTGGCCCGCGAGCCGCGGTAGAAGCGGTCGAAGACATGCGGCAACTCCTCCGGGTCGATCCCGATGCCCGTGTCCCGCACCGTGATGCGGGCCCCTTCGCGCGTGCGTGCCAAGGTCACCGTCACGCGACCGCCGGGCGGCGTGAACTTGACGGCGTTGCCCACCAGGTTACCCAGCACTTGGCCCAGTCTGGGCGGATCGTGCGGAAACCGAAACGGCTCGGATGGCACCTCGGCCACCAGCTGCACCCCCTTTCGGTCGGCCGTCGGCCGGGCCTGTTCGATCGCGCTCTCGACGACCGTGCGCAGGTCGTCGGGGCGCACGTCGAGCGCGATCAACCCGGAGTCGAGCTTCGAGAGCTCGAGCAGGTTCGAGGCCAGCCAGTCGAGCCGCTCGATCTGCACGCGGCTCGTCTCGAGGAACTCGTTGCGGGTCGCCGGGTCGTCGGCCGCGCCGTCCTGCAGCAGCTCGTTGAACATGCGCAGCGCCGCGATCGGCGTGCGCAGCTCGTGGCTCACGTCAGCGAGGAACTCGCGGCTCCGATCGCGGTCGCGCCGGATGAACTCGATCGACCGCTGCAGTTCGTCGGCCATGCGGTTGAACGCGGTCGCGAGTTCGGTGACTTCGGGGGCGCCGCTTGGGACCGCCGTCACGCGCGCGGAGAAGTCGCCCTCGGCGAGCGCGCGCGAGGCCAGCGTCAGCTTCCGGATCGGCGTGGTGAGCCGGTCCGCCACGATGAAGGCGACCACGACCGCCACGCCCATGGCGAGCACCGCGACGGCGATCAGCACCGTGAAGAGGGTCTGCAGTGTCTCGGCGCGCAGCGTGTACGGCGAGGAGAGGGTCACGACGACCGTGCGCACCGGCGCCGTGCCCGAGAACTGCGACCAGTACGAGTCCGTGATCGTGAACGAGCCGGAGACGCTGCCCGGCTCACGCGTCAACCCCTCGCCTGGAGATTCCGTCAGCGGCGCCCGGAGCGTGGCCACCGGCGTGCCCGTCGCTTCCGGCCCCGGGTAGACCTGGACCGTCAGGTCGGCCTGGGCCACCACCTGCGCCTCCACCGCCAAGAAGGAACGCTCGTCGGGCTCGTCGGCACCGGTGAGGGCCGCGACGACCTGGTCCGAGAGCCGCAGCGGGTTCGTGGGCGCGACGATCGGCACCTGGCCGCCCCGCGCCGTCAGGCGCAGCTGCGCCGCCAGGAGCTGTTCCACGGCTGCTGCCCGGGCCTGCAGGTTCTGGGTCTCCTGCTGCGTGAAATACGAATCGAGGAGGCGGGGCAGGACCGCCAAGACGAGGATCAGCGCGAAGGCGACCACCGCCGAGATGACCAGCGCGAGGCGCGCCCGGAACGAGCGGGGCAGCACCCGCCAGACGCCGAGCCGGCGCAGCAGGCGCAGGGGATCCTCAGCGTTCAGCAAAGGCGTAGCCGGCACCCCGCACGGTCAGGATGAACGCCGGCGCGAACGGATCGTCCTCGAGCTTCTCGCGCAGGTGGCTGACGTGGACGTTGATCGTCTTCTCGTCCTGGTCGAGCGACGACTCGTAGTCGCGCACGAGCTCGAGCAGTTCGCGGCGCGAGTAGACGCGTCCCGGCCGCGAGGCGAGGTGCCGCAGGATCTCGAACTCGGTGGCGGTCAGGGAGATCCGGCGATCGCCCCGCGACACGCGCCGCCGCTCCAGGTCGATCACCAGGTCCCGGAAGCGGATCACCCGCCCGCCGGTCGCATCGGCCAGATCGCCGTACGCCCGCCGCAGCAGCGCCTTGATGCGGCTCATCAGCTCGCGCAGGCTGAAGGGCTTGGTCAGGTAGTCGTCGGCGCCGAGCTCCAGGCCGATCACCTTGTCGACCTCGTCGTCGCGAGCCGTCAGGAAGAGGACCGGCGCCTTGGACCCCGCGGCGCGCAGCCGGCGCAGGACCTCGAATCCGTCCATCCCGGGCAGCCGCACGTCTAGGATCACCAGGTCCGGCGCCTGCTGCGTGGCGAACTCGAGCCCCTCCTCGCCGCTGCGGGCGATCCGGACGTCGTAGCCCTCCTGCTGCAGCGCGTACTCGATGCCCCGTGCGACGGCGTACTCGTCTTCGACGATCAGGATCGTGGCGTTCATCGGCGCGAATCGTACAACCCGCACGGACTGAGGACCCCGGCGGTCTGGTACCATCGCCGGGTCGCGCACCGCAGGAGGAGCGCCGCCGTTGCGCGCTTGCCGGGCGCGGCGGCGACGGTCGGCCACCGGGTCCATCATCCGCCCCGCCGATTGCCCGCCCGGTCCGTCGCCCGCCACACAGAGGACACCACCGTGACACGACCCGCACTGACCGCGCACCGACGCGAGCTGACAGGCAAACACGTCGCGAAGCTTCGGCGGGAGGGGATCCTGCCTGCTGTCGTGTACGGCCACGGCGAGCCCTCCCAGCCGATTCAGATCGACGAGAAGGCGTTCGACACGCTGCGCCGGAGCGCCGGCCGCCATGCGCTGATCGATCTCAAGATCGACGGAGGGCGCACCCACCCGGCCGTCATCCACGGGATCCAGGAGCACCCCGTCAAGCGCCGGCCGCTGCACGTCGATTTCTACCTCGTCAAGATGACCGAGGAGATGACGATGGATGTGCCGCTGGAGCCCGTCGGGTCCTCGGTGGCCGTGGAGAAGCACGGCGGCACGCTCCTCCAGACACTCGACCATGTGCGGCTCCGCGCGCTCCCCGGCGACATGCCGCAGACGCTGGAGTTCGACATCAGCGTGCTCGATTCGTTCGACGCGGCGATCCACGTCCGCGATCTGCCGCTGCCGCCGAAGGTGACGCTGCTCTCCGACCCAGACGAGCCGGTCGCGCACGTCCAGCCGTCGCGTGCCGAGGTCGAGCGCGAGGCTGTCACACCGGTTGCCGGCGCCGCAGAGGGGACGGGCGAGGCGGGCGAGCAGCCGGCGGAGGGCTGACGAGCGACCGCCGAGCGAACCGGGACGAGCGATCGGCGCTGGGGTCTGCTCAGAGGTTGTGCAGGACGAGATCCGCCACGGGGTGCGGGTCGGTGATCGGGGCGACGTGACGGAGCCCCGGCAGGTGGACGCGGCGGGCGCCCCGGATCCTGGCCGCGAGCGCGTCGGCAATCGGGACGTAGTAGGGCTCGCTGGCGCCACCGGTCGCCAGCGTCACCGGCGCGACGATACGGTCGAGGTCGACCGATTCGATCCCGGCGAGCCCGGCATCGGCGAGCACCGACTCGCCCTCCGCCACCACGGCGCTGCGCTGGTGGGCCGGCATCGCGGCCCATGATTCGGGGCTGATCGTCCGCAGGAAGTACTCCGCGGCGGCCGGGGCGCCGCCCATCGCGTAGGCGGCCGCGACGCCGGCGCCGAGTTCGGCGACCAAGCCTGGCCCGATCTCCTCCAACAGGGTGAGGTAGGGCGGTTCGTAGGCGATGACGGCGGCGACGCGTTCCGGCGCGAGAGCCGCGGTCGCGAGGGCCACGACGCCCCCGAAGCTGTGCCCCACCAGGCACGCCCGCTCGACACCCTCCTGATCGAGGAGTGCCAAGAGATCCGCGACCTGCTCGGAGATCGCCACGATCCGGGGCGGCGCGATCCGGCTCGCCCCGCTCCCTCGCCGGTCGGGCAGCAGCACCGTCGCTCGTCGCCCGAGCAGCGCTGCCAGCCGCGCCAGCTGGGTCCCGCTCGAAAGCGTGGCGTGGAGGAGCGCGATCGGCGGTCGGCTCGACAGGTGCCCCTCGCCCGGAGCCCCGCCCAGCCGCCGGTAGGCGAGGCGCACGCCGTCGGGGCGCCGGAGGTGGAGGAGCGACGGCAGCGCCGGTCGAGTGTCGGCTGATACGAGCTCATCGGCAGCGCAGGCGAGCAGCATCGTCCGGAGCGCATCGCGGCGGAGCTTGCCCGAGCTCGCCCGCGGCACCGCCGCGACCCGCACGAAGGCGGCTGGGACCTTGAAGCCGGCCAGCCGGGCGCGACAGAACGCCCGTAGCTCGCGGTCGCTGACGGACTGGCCCGATCGCAGAACGACCGCCGCGATCGGGACGGCGCCCCACGTCAGGTCCGGCAGGGCGGCCACCCCTGCGTCGGCGATCGCCGGGTGGCCCACGAGGACGGCCTCGACCTCGGCCGGGTAGACGTTCTCACCGCCGGAGACGATCAGGTCGAGCCGGCGGTCGGCGACGGCCAGGTACCCGTCCGAGTCCAGCGTCCCCAGGTCACCGGTCCGGTACCAGCCATCAGGGGTCAGCGCGGCCTCCGTCTCTGCCGCCCGCCCCACGTACCCGGCGAAGAGGACCGGGCCGCGCACCTCGATCTCACCGATCCCGTCCGGGCCGGGCCGGGCGATCCGCAGCTCCAGGCCGGGCAGCGCTCGCCCGGCCGAACCGGGGTGGCCAGCCGCGTCCGCCGTCGGCAGGGCCGTCACGCCCGAACCGGTCTCGGTCATGCCGTACGTAGGCACGACCGGCCAGCCGGCCGCGAGCGCCCGCGACACGAGGCTCGGCGGCACGGGTCCGCCGCCGACGAGGACCGCCCGGAGACCTGGGGGCGGTGGCATGGCACCGGCGCCGTCCAGGAAGCGGGCGAGCTGCACCGCGACGAGCGAGACGTGGCTCACCGGGGGCAGGGCAAGCGCCTCAAGGAGATCCTCGGGGGACGTGCCGGACGGAACCACGACCGGCACGCCGGCCGCCGCCGCACGCCAGGCGATCCCGAGGCCCGCGACGTGGGCCAGGGAGAGGGCGGCCAGCCAGCCACTGGCCGGGGGCAGGACGGCGAGCCAGGCGGCGGCGCTCGCCGCGAGCCCCCCATGGGTCAGGAGGGCGCCCTTGGGCCGGCCAGTGGTGCCGGACGTGGCGACGATGACCGCCGGCGACGCCGGGTCGATCTCCGGGCCGACCAAGGGATCCGCGCAGTGCGGATCGGAAGGGGCGGGATCAGCGAGCAGCTCCGCAAGGGGGAGGACGTCGGTTCTGAAGCGGCGGGCTGCCGCCAGGCGCTCGTCCGCGGCGACCACGCGGGCGACAGCGACGTCGTCGAGGAACGCGGCGATCTCCGGCGCCGCCAGGCGCTCGCTGAGCGGGACCACGACCGCCCCGGCCCGGCCCGCGCCGTGCAGGAAGGCCAGGGTCGCGGCGCTCGTCCCACCGAGCAGCCCGATCCGCTCACCCGACGCCACGCCGGCTGCCCGGAGGCTGGCGGCGATCCGGTCCGCACGTGCATCCAGCTGAGCCCAGCTCCAGCGGACGGCCCCGTCGATGAGGGCGGGGTCGTCGGGACGCTTCGCCACGTGCCATCGCGCGGTCGCGGGCAGCAGGAGGCCAGCCGTCAAGGGTTCCACTCGACCGTCTCGAGCGCGTAGTGGCGCAGGGCCTCATCGTCGACGAAGAGGCGGTGCGGCACCGTCATGCGGCCGGCCGCCACCGGGATCGACGCGGTCAACAGATCGTGTTCCAGGATAGCCGCCGTCGCCAGGCCGTGGGCGCGCTCCGGGCTGCTGGCCGGCAGGTCAGCGGCGGCCCGTAGCGCGGCGGCGATGCCGATGCCGGTCTCGAAGAACGTGCTCAACACCACCGGCACGCCGGCGGCGGCGGCATCCGCGGCGATCGCGGCGACCGCTCGCGGCCCTCCGACCCGGGCCGGCTTCAGCACGAGCACGGCGGCCGCGCCGGCGTCCAGGGCCGCTCGGGCCGCACGCTCCGAGGTGATCGACTCGTCGAGGGCGATCGGAACGGGGCACGCCTGTCGCAACGCTGCGTGCCCGGCCAGGTCACGGCTGGGCAGCGGCTGCTCGACGTACTCGATGTCTAGGTCGGCGATGGCCTCCAATCGCTCGCGGGCCATCGCGCGGTCCCAGACCCCGTTGACGTCCAGGCGCAGGCGGATGGCCGGGCCGACAGCGCCGCGCACGGCGCGCACGTGGTCGACGAACCGGCGGGCGTCCGGCTCGGACCCCACCTTGAGTTTGAGGGTCGAGAACCCGGCAGCCACCGCCCGGACGGCATCTCTCGCCGCGGCCGCCGGCGGGCCACTGCCGATCGTGGCCTGCACCGCGATCGACCGGCTCGCTCCCGCGACGTCGTCTCCCGCGACGTCGTCGCCGGCGTGGCGGGCCGCCTCCAGCTCCGCGAGCGCGGCGTCGATCCCGGCCCGCTGCGCCCGCTGGGGATTGCTCGACGGCCCGAGGTCGCCGGCATCGACGAGCCCCCCGGCCGCGAGGGCTGTCAGCGCCGCGCGAACCAGACGATCGAGCTCCGCCTCCTCGACCGCCGAGGCCGCCGGGTGGAGCGCGGCCTCGCCGAACCCCTCGACCCCGGCCTCGTCGCGAAGCCGCACGATCCACGAGGTCCGGTGGGTCAAGGGACCGCGCGCCGCCAGGAAAGGGCGCCGGAACGGCACCCGCACCCGGAACGCCTCGGCCCGCGCGAGTCGAGGCAACGCCGCGCTCACGAGAGCGCCGGCCCCGCGGCGAGGCCGACGGCAAAGAGCAGGCCGAAGACGAGGCTCAGACGGGCCGTCCCGCGCAAGACCGGGTTGAGCCGGCGCGGATCGCCGTCGGAGCGGACCGTACGCCAGAGCGGTGCGGCCAGCGGCAGCGCGAGGAACGGCAGGAGGACGAGTGGCCCGACCCCGGCTCCGGCGCCTTGCCCCCACGCGATCGGCAAGAGCGCGATCGGGGTGGCCCAGGCGACCACCAGGCAGGCGGCATACTCGGCCCGGGCGAAGCCCTCGCCGAAGCGCACCGCGAGGGTCCGCTTGCCGGCGGCCCGGTCGGTCGCGACGTCGCGCAGGTTGTTGACGACCAGGATCGCCGTGCTGAGCGCCCCGACCGGCAGCGCGGCGAGCACGTGCAGCGGTTCCACTCGCCCGGCCTGCAGCTCGGTCGTGCCGACGACCGCCAGGAGCCCGAAGAAGAGGAAGACGAACAACTCGCCCAGGCCGTGGTACCCGTACGGGAACGGCCCCCCAGTGTAGGTGAGCGCCGCGACCATCGCGGCTGCACCGAGGGCGATCAGCACCGGCCCGCCGACGGTCGCCAGCCAGAGACCTATCCCCCCGGCCGCGACGAGGACGAGCGCGACGGCGGCCTCCAGTTGGCGGAGGCTGACCAGCCCGGCGGCCGCTACTCGGGTTGGCCCCAGCCGGTCCGGCGTGTCGGCTCCGCGTCGGAAGTCGGACAGGTCGTTGGCCAGGTTGGCCGCGATCTGGAGCAGCAACGCGACCGCCAGGCACCCGAGAGCGGTATCGAGGCGGAAGGCCGCGCCGGTCGCCCGTGCGGCACCGAGACCCACGACCACCCCGCTTGCCGCGGCTGGCAGCGTCGCGGGCCGGATCGCCAGCAGCCAGGTTTGCAGGGCGGACCGAGGGGTCTGGTTCACGGGCGGCGCGGAACCCGCGAGAAGTCCGGCTTCCGCTTCTCCAGGAAGGCGCGGGAGCCCTCGCGGGCCTCCTCGGTCGTGTAGTAGAGACCGGTCGCGTTGCCGGCCAGCTCCTGCAGTCCCGCGAGCCCGTCGGTGGCCGCCACGAAGGCGGCCTTCAGGAAGCGGATCGCCGTCGGGCTCATCGCGAGGATCTCGTTAGCCCAGGCGACTCCTTCGGCTTCCAACTCCGCGAGCGGCACGACCTTGTTGACCAGGCCCATCTCGAGCGCCTCGGCGGCCGTGTACTGGCGGCAGAGGAACCACATCTCGCGGGCCTTCTTGTCGCCGACCAGTCGCGCCAGCAGTCCGACCCCGAATCCCGCGTCGAAACTGCCCACCCGCGGCCCTACCTGGCCGAAGATCGCGTTCTCGCTGGCGATCGTCAGGTCGCAGACGACGTGGAGCACGTGGCCGCCACCGATCGCGTAGCCGTTCACGAGCGCGATGACCGGGATCGGCAGCGAGCGGATCTGGCGCTGCAGGTCGAGGACGTTGAGCCGGGCGATCCCGTCCGCACCGACATACCCGCCGACACCCCGGGCGTTCTGGTCACCTCCGGCACAGAACGCCCGATCTCCGGCGCCGGTCAGGAGGACGCAGCCGATCGAGCCGTCGTCCCGGATGCGGCGGAACGCGTCGATCAGCTGCTCCACCGTCTCCGGGCGGAAGGCGTTGCGGACGTGTGGTCGGTCGATCGTGACCTTGGCGATCCCGGTGCCGGAATGCTCGTAGCGGATGTCGCGGTACTCGTGGGCAGGAGTCCAGGTGACGCTGGGCATTCAGGTGACCTCCTCGAGGATCGGTGTTGGGGCGGGGGTGGCGTTCGGCGTCGAGCGGCGTGCCCCGGGCAGCGACTCGCGCGCGGCGAGGAACGACAGGACGAGGTGACGGAACCGCGCCGGCGCCTCCAGATGGGGCGCGTGCCCGGTATCCGCGACGAGGTCGAGCCGGGCGCCCGGGATGCCGGCGACGACGACGAGGGCACGATCGAGGGCCGGATCGAGCGCGCCAGCGACGACGAGCGTCGGGCAGGCGACCGCGCCCAGGCGCGCGTGGAGCGGCGTCATCGCGCCCTGGCCGGCTCCACGGAGGCTGGCGGCGAGCCCGGCTGGCAGGTTGCGGAGCCGCCCGGCGTGGAGGCGGGCCCGGCGCGCGGCCGGCAGCACCGTCTGGGACGCGAAGAGCGGCGACGCCTCCCACCGTTCGACGAAGGCGGGGATCCCGTCGCGCTCGATGGCGTCGGCGAGGGCCCTGTCGGCCGCCTGCCGTTCCGCTCGCGCGACGAGATCGGCGATCCCCGCCGAGGGGCTCTCGAGTACGAGACGCCGCACGGCTCCTGGCGCGTCGAGTGCGAGATGGAGGGCGATGCGGGCCCCGAACGAGTAGCCCAGGACGTTCGCCGGGACGCCCGCGACGCGGTCGAGGATCGCCGCGAGGTCGGCGGCCTGGCGCTCCACCGCGTGGCGGGCCGGGTCGGACGGCGCGTCCGAACGACCGTGGCCGAGCAGGTCGACGACGATCGTCGTGGCGACGCGCCGCAGGGCGGGCAGGTGCGCGGCCCACGTGGCCCCGCGGCCGGTGAACCCGTGGAGCAAGAGGAGCGGCGGACCGGATCCCGCGACGCGGACTTCGTAGCGGACGCCGTCCACGAGGAGGCGGCTCACCGACCAGCCCCCCGCGATCGGCTGGGAGACGGCAGCGCGGCCAGGGCGTCGGCAACCGCGGCGGCGGCCTCGCGGTGGAGCTCGACGTTGCGGGCCCGCTCGGAGCGCAGCTCCAGGACGCGAATCCCGGGGGTACCGATGGACGCGGCGAGCGCCGCTCGGACCTGTCCCGGCGCGACGACCCGGTGCTCACCGCCGAGTGCCGCGACGACCGGTCCGACGTCGATCCCGTGCGGCGTCCCGAAGAGCTCCTCGTACGCCTCCGGCAGCCCTACGCCAGGCGCCTGCGCCCGGGCCTGCGGCAGGAACGAGAAGATTCCGCCGCCGTCGTTGTTCACCAGCACGATGGTCGCCGATAGGCGGTGCACTCGGGCGATCACCAGGGCGTTGAGGTCGTTGAGGAAGGAGAGATCGCCCACCACGAGGACGACCGGGCCCTCGTCCGCGGCTGCGGCCCCCAGCGCGCTCGAGACGACGCCATCGATCCCGTTCGCGCCGCGATTGGCCAGGCAGCGGACCGAGCGCGGCCCGGTGGGCAGGAAGGCGTCTAGGTCACGCACTGGCATGGAGCTGCCGACCCACAGGATCCCGCCGTCCGGCAGCAGGTCGGCCAGATGGACGAACGGGAGCGGTTCGAAGGGCTCGTCCCGCGCCACCAGCGTGGCCAGCCAGCCGTCCAGGGCCTCCGAAGCAGTCCGGTCGGCCGCCAGCCAGTCGTCTGCCCAGTGGGCAGGTCGGGCGACGGCCGATCCCGCGGCCGCACGGGTCAGGGCCTCGGCCAGGGCGTCGGCCAGCAAGGCCGCGTCGGCGTGGACGAAGACCGATGGCAGCAGCGCTGCCTCCCGCCAGCCGTCACCGCTGTCTACGACCAGCTGGGCTGGTCGCGTGGTCTGGAGGAACTGGAGGATCGGCTTGGAGGTCGGCATCGCCCCGAACCGGACCACGAGATCCGGCCGGTGGGCGTCGATCCAGGTCCCGCGGCGGACGAGCAGATCGGCCCGCGCCACCACGTGCGAGCGGTCGTGGGGCCCCAGGCGGAGCTGCGAGAGCGGATCGGCCAGGATCGGATAGCCCGTGGCCGCGGCCAGCCGGGCGATGGCCGCCGGCACCCCTGGCTCATCCTGCGGCCCGGCCACGATCAGGCCGCGCTCCGTCGCGGCCAGGCGCTGCGCAAGGACGGCCACGTCCGCTGCAGCCGGCGCCCGGGGCCCCCGGAGCACGGCCGTGAATGGGCCCCCGCCGCCGGGGAAGACGGTTCGGTCGGCCGGATCGTCTTCCTCCGCACCGAGCTCTCCCTCTGGGATGAGCGGCTCCCGGAACGGAACGTTGAGGTGGACCGGCCCCGCCGGCGTCGCGGACGCGGTCGCAACGGCCCGTCCGGCAACCGAGCGGAGGTGGGCGACCAGCTCAGGCGAGTCCTCGAAGACCGGCAGCTCCGCCCACCACTTCGCGTGTGTCCCGTAGAGGCGCACCTGGTCGATCGTCTGGGGTGCGCCACGGTCCCGGAGCTCCGGCGGACGGTCGGCGGTCAGGACCACCAGCGGGACCCGATCGGCGAAGGCCTCCACGACCGCCGGGGCGAAGTTGACCGCCGCCGTCCCCGAGGTGGCGAGGAGCGCCACGGGTCGGCGGCTCGCCCGCGCCAGCCCCAGCGCGAAGAACCCGGCGGCGCGCTCGTCGAGCAGGACCCGGATGCGGATCGCCGGGTGCGCACGCAGGGCCAGGGCCAGGGGCGTCGAGCGGGAGCCGGGGCAGACCACCGCCTCGCGGATCCCGCCGCGGGCGAGCTCGTCGACGAAGGCCCGCAGCGGACGCGCGTTCACGGGCGCAGCTCCCCGAGGGCCGCCGCGACCACCTCCAGCTTGATCCGGGACTCCTCCCATTCGCGGGCCGGATCCGAGTCGGCCACGATCCCGCAGCCGGCAAAGAGCGACGCGGTCGTCCCCGAGACGACGGCACAGCGGAGGGCGACCACGAACTCACCGTCGCCATCGGTTCCCACCCAGCCGAGGGGCGCGGCGTACCACCCGCGGTCGAAGCCTTCGTGCTCGGCGATCAGCTCGAGGGCCAGGTCACGCGGCTCGCCGCCGACGGCCGGCGTGGGATGCAGGCGTCGGGCCAGGGCCAGGATGCTGGTGCGGTCGCGCAGCCGGCCCGTGACGGGCGTCACGAGGTGGTGAACCGTGCGGTGCGCGACGACCGTCGGCTCCGCGGCCACGGTCAGGCGCTCCGCGATCGGAGCGAGCGTCGAGCGGAGCATCTGGACCACGATCTCGTGCTCTTCGCGGTCCTTCTCGCTGGCCAGGAGCTCGGCCGCGAGCGCCGCGTCCTCTGCTGCATCCGCACCGCGCCGGATGGACCCGGCGACCGCGACGGTGCGGAATGCGGCCCCCTCCGTCCGAACGAGGCGCTCCGGCGTGGCGCCCAGGAAGACGATGCCCCCGCGGGCGACGGCATAGGTCGTCGTTTCGGGTGCTGTGGCAGCGAGGCGCCTGAGCGCGTCGACCGCATCGATGTCGGCCCAGGCGCCCAGGTCGACGCGGCGCGCCAGGACCACCTTGTCGAGCCGACCCCGGCCGACGGCGCCCGCGAAGCTGCCCACCAGCCGGTTCCAGGTGGGGCGGTCCGGCTGCTCCCCCACGACGGTCAGTCGGGCGGAGGGCGACGCCGCCGCCGAGCGGTCCCGCGACGCCGCCGCCGAGCGGCGGGCCAGTCGGCGCCAGAGCGTTTCGAGATCGGCCGGGTCGTCTCCCTCGGGGGCCACGAGCGACGCCGTGAGCCACGCTCCCCCAGGTGCCCACGCCAGCAATAGCTGCGGCAGGACGAGGGATGCGGCGCCGAACGGCACCCATCGCGCGTCCGTCGGCCGATCGCCGGTGAATCCTAGGCCGCCCAGCAGGAGCGGTCCGGTCCCCCGCACCCGACCGCCATCGTTGCGGAGTCGGGCCCCGTCGAGCCGCCGCCGCCAAGCCTCGGCGATGGCCTCGAACCGGCCCGGCCCGGCGGCCTCGACCGACCAGGCACGCCCGAGGCCCACCAGGGCGAACCCTTCGTGTGGCTGGAGCCAGAGCGACGCTTCGAGGCCCGCCCGCAGGGCCGCCCCGAACAGCTCGGTCGGGTCCGGCGCGGCAGACGGGCCCAAGGCCAGCGTGGCGCTCAGCAGCCTGTCCGTCGCGCCGGGTACGGCCCCACCCGCGAGCTCCCGCAGCGCCACCGCGATCGGCAGTGCTTCGTCCCAGGGGCCTGGCGGGTGCGCGGCCCGACGGTCGACCCGTTCGAGGATGGTCATCGTGGAGCGCGGTCGTCGGAGCGGGCGCCGTGCCAGGCGGGATCGCCGGCTGCGATCCGCTCCTCCGGCACCCCGACGCTGCGCAGCAGGATGGCGCGCAGGGCTGGATAGTTGTCGTCCAGCCGGTCCGGTTCCTCCGCCAGCAACCATCGGGCGACGACTTCGTTGAGTGCCCCGAACCAGGCCTGCGACGTCAACTCGGCGTCAAGCGGCGGGATCGCCCCGCTGTCGACCGCCTCCTCGAGGTAGGTCCGGATCATCCCGGCGAAGCGCGCGTGGAGGGCAGCCGTCTCGGCCAGGAAGACCCGCCCGGCACCCACGGCGTCCACGAAGAGGAGCCGGGCCGTGGCTCGGTGACCGCTGAATGTCAGCAGCACCGTCCGAAGGGCCGCCTCGGCCCGCGCGATCGGGTCCGTCTCGGAGGCCACGGCCCGCTCCACCTTGGCCGCCAGCCGATCCGCCGTCGAGCGCATCACTTCCCGGAAGACGGCCTCCTTGGTGGGGAAGTGGAAGTAGATGCCACCCTTGGAGGTGTTCGCCGCGGCCGCGATCTCGTCCATCGCGGTCTCGCGGAACCCGTGCTGGGAGAACGTGTGGAAGGCCGCGTCGAGGATCTGCTCTCGGCGGGTCCGGCTCTTCTCGCTTGGCTCGGTGGCTGGCCGCCTGGGACTCACGCGCGCACTCCTACGATCCAGATAGAACCGACTCGCTAGTCGGTTCTATCCTACCCCGATCGCGACCGCCGTGGGAACCGCGCGGCCACCCCCAACCGCGCGGCCACCCCCAACCGCGCGGCGCCCGCGACCTCGGCACCGCACCCGAACGCCACCGAATCGCCCGTCGCCGCGCCCGGCCGCTCCGACCCGCCCTCGTCGACGCGCCTCGGGTGCCGGCTCTAGGATGGTGCCATGCGTCCCCGAAACGTTCCTCTGCGGTTCCTGGCCGCCGCCGTTGCCGCCCTGCTGCCGCTGCTGCTCATCGTCGGCGCGGTCGTCAGTCGCTCCGGCGTGCTACTGCCGCCGGTGACGGGCGTCCAGCTCGACGAGCCCGTCCCCGCCGTGCCGCTCGTCGACGCGGCCGGTCAGCCTAGCTCGCTCTCGTCGCTCCACGGCCGCTACGTCGTGCTGGCGCCCTTCCTCACCCTGTGCCACGAAGTCTGCCCGATCACGACGGGCGCGTTCCTCCAGATGCAGGCGGCGGTGGCGAAGGCGGGCCTCGCCGAGCGCGTGGCGTTCGTGGAGGTGACCGTCGATCCCCAGCGCGACACCCCTGCCCGGCTGCGTGCCTATGCGCAACTGACGGGCGCGGACTGGCATCTGTTCACGGGTTCGGCCGATCAGCTTGCCCGCCTGTGGCACTTCTTGGGCGTCGCCTACGAGACCGAGCCGATCGGCTCGCCCGCTCCGATCGACTGGTGGACGCATCAACCCGAGACGTACGACGTGGGCCACAGCGACGGCGTCTTCTTCCTCGACCCGGCCGGGCACGAGCGGATCGCCATCGTGGGGGTCGCCGACGTTGGGGGCAAGCTGAGCCCCACGCTCACGTCGCTGCTCGACCAGCAGGGGCTGCAGAACCTGCATGCGCCGCAGGCGGCGTGGACGGTCCAGCAGGCGCTCGACGATCTGGGGCATCTGCTTGGCCAGCGCATCCCGGCACCCAACTCCTGAGGTCGCGGCCCCGGCCGACGGCGGGCGCACCGCACCGCGTCGGTCATGGCTGGGCCAGCGATTAGGGCCGCCGCTCGGGCACGAGCGTTCCGGCGCGCGCCTCCGCCGGTCGATCGCGGCCTCGCTCGTCGCGCTGTCGCTCTTGGCCGTGTTCTCAGCAGCGACGCCCAGCACGGCGCTCGGCCACGCGCTGCTCGGCTCGGCCACTCCCGCGCCAGGCGCCCGTCTCGCCGCGCCGCCGCGGATCGTGCGGCTCGAGTTCACCGAGCCCCTCAACCCCTCGTTCAGCGGGCTGATGGTGATCGGTCCGCAAGGGGCCGTGGGCGCAAACGTGACGTTCCCGCCCGGCGATCCACGCGGCATGGCGGCCGAGCTCCCGGTCTTGGCACCCGGGCGCTATACGGTGGAGTGGCATACGCTCTCGCTGATCGACGGGCACACGCGGTCCGGCGCGTTCGGGTTCGGGATCCTCGACGCGGCCGGTCGGCTGCCCCCGGCGCCGCCGCTCCAGATCCGTTCCGCGGTCGCGCCGCTCCCCGGCTGGCTCGATGTGGTGGCCCGTTGGGCGCTGCTCCTCGCCCTTGCCTATCTGTTGGGCGCGCTCGCCTTCGCCGCCCTTGCCCGAGGCTTCGTGGCGCCGGAGCGGGCGGCGCCGAGTCGGGCGGCGGTCGCCGTGGTCGTCGGCGTCGCCTGGGGCGCGCTGATCGAGGGCATCGTGTCGGAGGCGGCAGGCTCGGCTGGGCTGGGGACGGCGCCGCAGGTCGCGGTCGGGACCTTCGCCGGCCAGACCGCGCTCGTCGTCGCAGGTGCAGTCGTCGTGCTCGCGTGCGCGGTGGTGCGCCCGGCTGGGTTGCGCGCAGTCGCGGGTTGGGGTGCGGGCGTCGTGACGCTCGTGGGGTTGGCCGCGACGAGCCACCTGGCCGCCGGGCCGGGGAGCGCCTGGGGCACGCTGGCGATGACGGTGCACCTCGGTGCGGCGCTCGTCTGGCCGGGGACGCTCTTCCACCTGGCGCGGGTGGCGCTTGCGGATGTCGGCGAACGGCCGCCCCTGGCGCCGCTCCTGTCGCGCTTCTCCCGGCTCGCCGCTCCATCCGTTGCCCTCGTCCTCGGCAGCGGCCTGCTCGCGGCGGTGGTCCAGATCCCGAGCCCCGACGCGCTCGTCTCGACCGGCTACGGGCGCACGTTGCTGCTCAAGGGTGCCCTGGTCGGGTTGCTGCTCGTGCCGGCGGGCCTCAACGCGTTCCGGTTCCGGGCTCCCGTCGAGCGCCATCGGGCCCACGGCGGCGCGAGCGGGTCGCCGGCCGGGCGCCACCGTCGACTGCGTTGGGCCACGGCGGCCGAGCTCCTGTTGGCAGCGGCCGCCATGGGGGTCGCCGCAGCACTCAGCCAGGTCACTCCGGCGCGCGGCGAGCTGGCGATCCGGTCGCTCGAGCAGACGATCGCGTCCAACTCCAACCCGTCGAACCTCGTCTCGTCCACCGTTGACGTCGACGGGGTCGCCGTCGACGTCAACATCGTCCCGGGCGCCCCCGGGCTCGACCAGATCGACATCGACGTGCCGGCCGTCGCGGGCGGGCCGGTGCCCCTGCGCGTACAGCTCGTCGATCCTTCCGGCCTGGCCGGCCCACCAATCGCGCTCAGCGCTGGCGACCGGGAAGAATCGCCCGCCGGCCCCATACAGGCCTACGACGGGTTCGCGTCGCTCGCGTCTCTCCC
This sequence comes from Chloroflexota bacterium, assembly GCA_021786385.1. Lineage (GTDB taxonomy): Bacteria > Chloroflexota > Limnocylindria > Limnocylindrales > CSP1-4 > JAJYNJ01. The sequence goes on along the minus strand of JAJYNJ010000097.1, from coordinate 68,446 downwards.
GGGGCAGTGGAGCGCGCGGCTCACGTTGCGGTCTGGTACCCGCCAGGTCGACGTGCCCGTGCCGCTGCCCCTCGGTGCCCTCGCGCCGCAGCCGGCCTCCACCACGGGCAGCCCGTTCGACTCGCCCGCCCCGGGCATTCCAGCGGAGGTGCTCCTCGCCATCGTGGTGGCGACGCTCGGGATGGCGCTGGCTGCGGTCGGGCGCACGCGGCCAGGTACTCGCGCCTGGCACCTTGCGCCGCCGGTCGGTGGTGCGAGCCTGGGCGCTGCGGCGCTCCTGGTCGCGATCGCGCTGGCCGGCAGCCGGCCGCCGCCGGCTCCCTTCGCCGCGGCCCGCTGGGGCGTCGTCTCCCGTGCCGCCACGGACCGCGCTGGTCGTATCGTCGAGTACGCGATGCCGACGCCCGGGAGCGGCCTGATGATCCCCGCCGTCGCGCCAAATGGCCAGGTCTGGGTCGGAGAGATGGATGGGAACAAGATCGCGGCGCTCGATCCATCGAGTGGCGAGGTGCGCGAGTTGCCGCTGGGGCCGCCGATCCGGTCGGTGATGGGGTTGGCCGTGGCGCCCGACGGTCGCGTCTGGTGGGCCGAGGAGGCCACCGACCAGGTCGGCATGCTCGACCCCCGCACCGGCCAGACGCACGCCTTCCGCTTGCCAACCCCGAACGCCGGTCCGGTCGGGATCACCGTCGCGCCCTCCGGGCTCATCTGGGTCACCGAGCAGGCGGCCGGACGGATCGCGGCGCTCGATCCGGCGAACGGTACGGTGCGCGAGTACGCGATCCCCACTCCCGATGCGGTCCCGTACTGGATCGCGACCGCACCGGATGGGCGCCTCTGGTTCACCGAGATGGACGGGCGGGCCGTGGGGGTGCTCGATCCGGCGACGGCCCTCGTGCGCGAGTACCGCGAGCCGCTGACCCAGGGAGAGCCGGTCGGGATCGCGGTGGACCGGGGCGGCACGGTCTGGTTCGCGACGCTCAGCGGGAGCCTGGGACGGCTCGATCCGGCCACGGGACGCATCACGGCGATCGACCTGGGGACCCAGGCGGCCGGGTATGGTGTCGCGGTGGACGGCTCGGGGCGCGTCTGGGTGGGCCAGCTCGGCAGCGCGATCGTGCGCTACGACCCTGCGAGCGGCGCCGTCGCAGCGATCGGGCTGCCGACGCGCGACGGGGGCCCCTGGTGGCCAGCGATCGACCAGTCAGGGAACGTCTGGGTGGCGGAAGGCGCCCTATCCGCCAACCGGCTGGCTCGGATCGCGCCGTAGGACCGGAGTGCGCAGATCGCTCAAGAGGCGTCCGGCGACCGAGACGACCTCGTGGCGGACGCACATGGCGGGTTCAGCAGCCCGAGATGCGGTCCGCAACGAAGCGGATGGCGACGGCGTAGCTGGCGGCGAACTCGTCCGGCGTCATGCCCAACGCGGCGATCAGCGGGCGGTACTTCTCCTGGTACTGCGGCACTTCATCGGCAGGTGGGGCGGTCCGATCGACGACGGCGCGCCCGGTGAGGACGATCACGTCGTTGGCGTGCTCGTCGGTCCGTAGGTGGAGCGCCGCGCGCGGGTTCTGGGCGAGGTTGTGAGGTCGATCATCGTTCGTTCCTCACGCGATGCGGAGCGGGCTCATGCGAAGAGCGGGGGCACCTCGGTCGCGAAGCGCTCCAAGAGCTCCCGTTGCTGTGCCGGGTCGAGCCCCGGCAGGTAGTCCCGGGCCACGATGTGCAGGCTGCCACCGGCCGCGTCGACGTACGCCTGCAGCTGGTCCGCCACGGCTTCCGGCGGCCCGCCGATGTAGCAGCCGCGCACCAGCGCCTCGTCTTCGGGCGGCAGCGGCCCACCTGTGGGTAGCGGCTGGGAGACCCGCGTGGCGGCCGCGCGCAAGTCCCGATACTTCCATTGCGTGAGGCGCACTAGATCACCGTACTGATGCCAGCCGTCCGTGCCGTCGTGGGTGGGCACGATCGTCAGGTAGACCGCCACCTGGAAGGTCGCCGGGTCGCGCCCAACCCGCGCCAGCTCGTCGCGGATCGCCGCCATCTGCGTGCGGAACTGGTCGATCGGCGTGTGCAAGAAGACACCGTCCGCCCGACGCGCCGCGCGTCGCAGCGCAGGCTCCGCCGTCCCTCCGAGCCAGACGGTCAGCTTCCCGCGTGCCGGCTTCGGTCGCACCGCTACCTCCGGGAGATCCCAGATCCGACCGTGGTGGCGCAGGAGGTCGTCGCGGGCGGCACCTTCGAGCACGTCGAGCAGCTCCTCCATCGCCCGGGCGCGCAGCGAGCGGTCGACGCCGAAGGCTCGGAACTCGATCCCCGACCAGCCGAGCCCAAGCCCTAGGATCAAGCGACCATCCGCGATCAGGTCGGCGGTCGCGGCATCCTCGGCGACGTGTACGGGATGGTAGAGCGGACCGAGCATGACCCCCGTCCCCACGTGGATGCGGCGCGTGACGGCGGCCATGGCGGCTGCCATCAGGAGCGGGGACGGCAGGTACTCGGTGTCGACGAAATGGTGTTCGCTGGTCCAGACCGAGTCGAGGCCGAGTTGTTCGGCGCGCTGCGCGAGTGCCAGCGCGTCACGGTAGAGCTCGCCCGCCGTGCGGTCGACCGCGGGGTGGCGCTCGCATGTGATCAGCGCGTAGCCAAACGTGACAGCCATCCGCGGGTCTCCCTGCGATCTGCATCGGCCGGGGCGACGGGTGCCGGACCCCACCAGGATATGCCCGCACCGCGCGCCCGTGCCCGTCCGCGCCGTGTCGGTGCCGGCACAACCGCGGCGACGCGTGCGGGATGGCGGGGCCGACTGAGTCCGACCGGGCGGACGCGCAGGCCGGAGCGGCGGCAGCCTCGGTGGCGGTTCGGTCTGGCTGGTGCAGTACCTTCCCAGCGCGGGGATTCGACGCCGACGACGCCTGCTGGGCGTGCCCATGCGGGTCGCGTGGCAGCACGTCTGGCGGCACGACCGCCCCGCTCGTGCCCAGCCGATGCCGAAACCGCCGCCCTGGGTTGTCCTAGGGCGGCGGTTTCACGTTCGAGTCGCTGGAGCCGACACTCGGATTTGAACCGAGGACCTGCTGTTTACGAAACAGCTGCTCTACCGCTGAGCTATGTCGGCGCGGGGCTGAGTGTACCAGCCCGTCCTCCGCTTCGCGGCCCCGCCACCTCAGGCAGCGAAGTGCGGGGAGCGGCCCGGCTTCGCGTTCGCGAGCCAGACGCTCGACAGGCGCAGGAACTCATCGATCGCGTCTGGCGCGGGCTCCAACGTTCCTGGAGGGGGAGGTCGACGTCTTGGCAACCGCGGGACGCCGCGAGCCGCGTCTCGATATCCACGACCGGATCGTCGCCTCCCTCGATCCAGTGGACTTCGTCGGCACCGTTCGGCGGGAGGACGGTTGCCGCGGATCGCTCGACGACTTCGATCGGATCGGCGAGGTAGGTGCGCAGCGCATCCATCGTGGCCGTGATCATCGGTTCGGCGCCAGTGATCCTGCCCGCGGCTTCTCGGCCGCCCCGGGGCTGCACTCCTTGGTGGCAGGGCGGAGGGCCGTGTCTCGCAGTGTGAGCCGCCCAGGTCGGCGGCGACCCGACTGCGAGGAGCCGTCGGCGACGGCAACGAGCGGTGCGCCCAGGCCCCGATCACGGAGGTCATGGGGGATGCGGGTTCAGGAGTCGGCGCGCAGGCAGCGGCCAAGCCGCGTAGCGAGCAGCTCGTTCGCTCCGTTGGCTCGGGCGCCCGCGATGAGGAGCAGGCGGGAGTACTCGTCCTCGAGCCCGACGCCGAGGCACAGCTCGTCACCGCCCGTGTGCGCGCAGCGGCCGTCCATCGGGCGGATCCGCCAGTGGGGACGCCAAGTCCGGTAATCGACCTCCTAGGCCGCCTTGAGCCAGGTGATCGTTGAACTGCTCAGCGGCGCCTTCGCCCCCCGGATCTGGCGGAAGACTGGCTCGCAGTCGGCCGAGCTCAAGCCCTCTAGGTACGGCCTGGCAAAGGGGCGCTCAGGTCTCCGGGCTGCGGTCACGCCGCTTCGGGCGGAGCGCCGAGCGGCAGGGCTCGGTTCGCGGCGGGAGATCGGACACGGCGGCAGACGCACCTCGATCGACCAGGTCCTGACCCCGATCTGGCCGGGTCGGCCACGGGCGTCCCGGCAGCCGGTCTCAGCGCCAGCGGGCTGATCGCGCTCACGCCCGAATCAGGCGCCGCCCCAGAGGACCCGCGCAAGAATCCGCCGGTGGTCCTCGGCGGCGACCCCTTCGAACGTGCTCGCGATGACTGCACCGGTCCTCCGCACCGGCTCCTGAGCGCGGATAGCGTACCGTCGCAGCGGACCTTCCCTCCGTGAAGTCAGACTCAGTCGGAAGGGTACGGCCTGCTCTTTCCCGGTCAGGTCAGTTGTCTTCAGCGCGGCCCCGTTCCCACACACGATGACGTTAGGTCGGGCCACCGGAGCCGCAGCCACGTCGTGGTGGTTCGGCGTGAGAGGAGCCGTTTGGGGCCCGGGAGTTTGCGACGACACTGGCAGAGCTGGCCCTGAGACAGAACAGGTTGACTGAGGCGGTAGTATGAAACCGCTTTCATCGATGATGGAAGCGGTTTCGTCAACGGTGGACCGGCAGCGAGAGGTTCTCCGGAGTGGCCACGATCCGAGACGTTGCAGCCAGCGCGGGGGTCGGCACCGCCACGGTCTCGCGAGTCTTGAACGGATACGCAGGTGTACGACCCGCGACCCGTGACCGGGTTCTCCAAGCTGCCCGCGTGCTCAACTATCGTGCCAACGGCGTCGCGAAGGCGCTGGCGACTGGCAAGTTCCGGACCGCCGGCCTCATCTTGCCCGACGTTTCCAACCCCTTCTTTCCCTCCCTAGCTCGCGGGGTCGAGGACGCAGCTCACGCGGATGGCTATGCGGTGATCTTCGGCAACGCGGATAACGTGCCCGAGCGCGAGGCTGAATACGTGGGCCTGCTCCGCGACCGATTGGTCGACGGCATGATCATCGCCTCGACAGGTGCGCCCGCCGCCCTTGCCGAATTGGTCGGAGACGTGCCGGTGGTCCTGCTCGACCGACGAGTGCCGGGATGGCGCGTGAGCTACGTGAGCACGGATCACCGCTTGGGCGCCCGTCTGGCGGTCCAGCATCTTGTGGCGCGTGGTCATCAACGCATCGCGCATCTCGGTGGCCCGGAGCACGTTGCCTCGGCAGAGGATCGGCTCGGCGGATACCGCGAGGCGCTCCTCGAAGCAGGCATCGACCCGCGGGCGGAGTGGATCGCGCGCGGACCCTTCAGCTACGAGAGCGGTTACGAACGGATGCTCCACTGGATCGACTCCGGGCTGGAGATTTCCGCCGTGTTCGCCGCGGATGACTTGATCGCGATCGGAGCTCTTCAGGCGTGCCAAGACCGCGGTTGGGCCATCCCTCAGCGCCTTGCGCTCGTTGGATTTGACGACACGCTGCTGGCGCGCCTCGTGCGGCCTCGCCTAACCACCGTGCTGCAACCGGCGTACCAGATCGGCGTCCAGGCTTGGGAGTTGTTGGCGCGTCATATGGCCGACCCAGGTGCACCGACTTCTGATGTGGTTGTCGAACCCCACTTGGTGATCAGGGAGTCAACCTGAGCCATGGGCCCGATTGTGGTCGTTGGCAGCCTCAACCTCGACATCGTGGTGAGCGTCTCCCGCTGGCCGGAACGCGGGGAAACGCTCACGGGCGACAGCGTGGCGCGTTTCCCCGGAGGAAAGGGTGCCAATCAGGCTGCTGCCGCCGCTCTGCTTGGCGGTGATGTTGCGATGGTCGGCCGGGTGGGAGACGACGAGTCCGGCCGGTATCTACGCCGCAGTCTTGGCGCACTCGGTGTGGATGTCGGGCACGTCGTCACTGACTCCCAGCTGCCGACAGGCATGGCCATCGTAGGAGTCGAGCACGGCGGTGCCAACCGTACTGTGGTGATCCCCGGAGCCAACGCGATGCTCGCCCCGCGCGATCTCAGCACACTGCGGTGGCAAGGCACGCGCGTGGTGCTTCTGCAACTGGAGATCCCGATTGACACCGTCCTGGCAGCGGCCAGGGCGGGGCGTGCGGCCGGCGCCGTGGTTGTCCTTGATCCTGCTCCGGTCCGTCCGCTACCCGAGGAACTGTGGCAGAGCGTCGACATTCTGACGCCGAATCGCACAGAAGCGGAAGTCCTGACGGGGATGCCGGCCGTGGACGCGCAGGCGGCGCGATTGGTCGCGGCACGTCTCGCTAGCCACGGGCCTCATGCGGTGGTGCTCAAACTCGACGCTGAGGGCGCGATGCTCGTGGAAGGCAGTTACGTGACGCACGTGCCGGCGCTCCCACTGGAGTCCGTGGACACGACGGCAGCCGGCGACGCGTTCGCCGGCGCCTTGGCCGTGACCCTTGCGGAGGGCCGGCCGCTGGCGTCCGCGGTCGTATTCGCCAACCGGGCGGCTGCGATCTCTGTCACGAGAAGAGGGGCGCAGGCCAGTCTGCCGTGTCGCGAGGAGGTCGATGGGTTTGTGTTGGAGGCGCGGCTGACATGAGGTCCAGGGGACTGCTTCACGCGGAATTGGCCGGTGTCATTGCAGGACTGGGGCATGGCCAGTTGCTGGTAGTGGCGGACGCGGGCCTGCCCATCCCGCCCTCTGTCCGGCGCATTGACTTAGCCGTCCAGCCGGGTCTTCCGGGGTTTCTCCCGGTGCTTCAGGCCGTAGTCGAGGAGGGGGTCTTCGAGGCTGCGACGATCGCCACCGAACTAGGCTCAGGTAACCCGTCGCTGGCGGGCGCCGTCGCTCAGGTGCTGGAGCCTTCCATCGCCGTCATGCGTGTCCCGCACGATGACCTCAAGCAGATGACATCGGAGGCCGTGGCGGTGATCAGAACCGGAGAGTTCACGCCGTACGCCAACGTCGTACTGCGGGCGGGGGTGGCCTTTTGAACGCAACTCCGCTCCTCTCGCTGCGTGGCATCTCCAAAACATACCCTGGCGTGGTGGCGCTCAGCGGCATCGATTTCGACCTGCAGGCGGGTGAGGTGCACGGCCTCGTCGGAGAAAACGGTGCGGGGAAGACCACTCTGCTCAAGATCATCGGCGGAGCTGAGCGGGCAGACACAGGCGTAATTGAGTTGCAGGGCCGGCGGGTGGCACTCGCCTCTCCCCGTGAGGCGCAGGCGCTCGGGATCCGGTCCATTCATCAGGAGTTCAACCTGTTCCCGGCGCTGACGGTCGCAGAGAACATCTGCCTTGACCATCTTCCCACGCGCGTGGGTTTGCTCGATGGCAGATCTGTTCGAGCACAGGCACGTGAGGCCATTGGGAAGCTGGGTGTTCAACTTCCGCTCGACACGCCGGTGCGACAGCTCAACGTGGCGGACCAGCAGCTCGTCGAGATTGCGCGAGCCCTCTCGGCCGAGGCGCGCGTGTTGATCATGGACGAACCCACATCGGCGCTCACCGAGCGCGAGATCGAGGCCTTGTTTGCCGTAGTGCGCAGCCTGCGGGACCACGGCGTAGGGGTCGTCTTCGTGTCTCACCGGATGGAAGAGGTCCTGGAGCTTTCGGATCGAGTGACGGTGTTGCGAGACGGGCGCTTGGTGGGGGAGACGTCTACACACGATCGTGGCGAGGTCATTCGCATGATGGTGGGCCGACAGCTTGATGATCTGTATCCGAAAGCAAACGTCCAGATCGGCCCAGAGACCTTGTCGGTCCACGGCCTGACGTCTGCGGGACGCTTTACGGATGTGACGTTCTGTCTTCACCGGGGGGAGATCTTGGGGATTGCCGGCGTCATCGGTTCCGGTCGCACGAGCATTGGCAAAGCTTTGTTCGGGATGGTGCCCATCAACCGCGGCACAGTGGCCGTCGATCAGCGTCCTGTCCATATTCGCTCCCCGCGAGACGCGCTGCGAGTGGGCATCGGTTATCTCCCTGAGGATCGCAAGACCCTCGGTCTTGTTCTGAGCCTGTCGGTCCGCCACAACGAAACGCACGTGATTCTGCCCCGCATATCGCGCTTCGGATGGGTGGACCGAGGGCGCGAGCGTGACATCGTCACGCGACGTGTCCAAGAGCTGCGGATCAGGACGCCGTCCTTGGACGCACAGGCATTGCATCTGTCTGGCGGAAATCAGCAGAAACTGGTCCTCGCCAAGTGGCTGGAGATCAGGCCGGCTGCATTGATCCTCGACGAACCCACCCGTGGTGTCGACGTCGGTGCGAAGGCGGAGATCTACCAGATCATGGGCGACCTTGTTCGCGGTGGCGTCGGGATCATCCTGATTTCGTCTGACCTTCCCGAGCTGCTCGGGCTTGCTGATCGGGTCGTCGTGCTGCGCGATGGGCGCGTAGTCACGACACTGGATCGACCGGACGCCACGCAGGAGCGTGTCCTTCACATGGTCACCATGGGAGCGGCGGCGTGACCGAGCGCACTCGTGCTAGGAAGTCGCGAGCTTCGATCGTCGCTCGCCCGACGACAATATCGGTCGCGGATTACGGACTGGTACTTGCGTTCCTCGCCCTGTGCGCCGCCCTTACCGTCCTAACTCCAACTTTCTTTACGTCGCAGAACATACTGAACGTCGGGCGCCAAGTGTCCGTGACCGCGATCCTCGCCGCTGGGCAGACGTTCGTGATCTTGGCTGCGGGCATCGACTTGTCAGTGGGCTCGCTGGTCGGCCTGGCGGGGGTTGTCGCGGCGGGTGTCGCACTTCACGCTGGTTTCGTCGCCGGCATCGGGGCTGGCCTTGGTGTGGCGGCCCTGGCCGGCCTCGTGGATGGCATGGCGATCATGCTGATTCGCATCCCTGATTTCGTGGTCACTCTTGCGATGCTTAGTGCGGCTAGGGGCCTCGACCTTATCTACTCGGGCGGCGAGCCGATCGGGGTCGCTTCCCAGCCGTTTCTGTATCTCGGGGCCGGCTATGTGGGGCCAGTGCCGGTCCCGATTATCATCATGCTGCTCGTGTTTGCCGCGTCCCATGTTGTGCTTCGGTACACGGCGTTTGGTCGGTACGTCTATGCCGTGGGTGGCAATCGACGCGCAGCAGCATATTCTGCGATTGATGTTCGCCGCGTCAGGATTGCGGTGTATGTGATCTCGGGCATGCTGGCCGGGTTGGCCGGCGTCGTGTTGGCAGGCCGACTTGCGACCGCTGATCCCCAGGCTGGTGTCGGATACGAACTCGATTCCATCGCCGCAGTGGTCCTGGGGGGTACGAGCCTCTTCGGCGGCGAGGGTTCGGTGGCTCGCACACTCCTGGGAGCGCTCATCCTAGGGGTTCTCAGCAATGGCATGAACCTGCTTGACGTTTCTCCTTTCTATCAGCAGGTCGCGGAAGGCGTAGTCATCGTTCTCGCGGTCGCAATCAGCCACATCGACGAGCTTCGCTCGCGATCTGGTGCGGACTGAGCGATGGCCCCTGTTCGGCCGAAGGAGGTGGATCCGGCGAACCCCATGTTCCCTTCCTGTCGTCACAACTATGAGGAGGATGAACCATCATGCTTCTACCCGGAAAGACAGTGATTGTCGCGATCGCGGGCTCGACCTTGCTGCTTGCTGCCTGCGGTTCGAGCGCCACGAATGCCCCAAGCCTCGCCACGACCGCCAGTGCGGCGCCGGCCAGTGCCGCACCCGTGAGTGCGGCCCCGGTCAGTCCCGCACCGGCTGCGAGCACAGCATCCTCGCCCGCCACGACCTCGATCACCATCGGCATTGCCTTGTCAACCCTGAACAACCCGTACTTTGTGACGATGGAGAACGCGGCCAAGCAAGAGGCCGCTGCCAAGGGCGTCAATCTGATCGTGGCGGACGGTCAGAATGACCTCTCTAAGCAGACGTCGGAAATCGAAGACTTTATCTCAAAGAAGGTCAATGGGATCATCGTCAATCCTGTTGACTCGAATGGGATTGTGCCGGCAATTAAGGAAGCGAACGCGGCCAATATCCCGGTGATCGCCGTTGACCGTGCGGTCGGCTCCGGAGCTCAGACCGCTGCGTTCATCGCCTCCGACAACGTTCAAGCTGGTAAGTTGGCGAGCACTGCGCTGTTCAAGGCGCTGGGTGGCAAGGGCAACGTTGCGGTGCTGACTGGCGTTCCCGGTGCGTCTGCCACAAACGACCGCACCAAGGGCTTGCAGGAGGCGTTGACAGCGTATCCGGGTATCAAAGTGGTGGCTGAGCAGACGGCACAGTTCGACCGTGCCACTGCGCTTACGGTCACAGAGAATATCCTCCAGGCCCACCCTGACATCGTCGGTGTATTCGCTGAGAACGACGAGATGGCACTGGGAGCGATCCAGGCACTCAAGGGTGCCAGCAAGGCCGGCAAGGTTCTGGTCAGTTCCATCGATGGTACGGCTGACGGAATGGCGGCTGTCCAAGCTGGAACGCTGCTGGAGACCGTTGCGCAGCAACCCGCATACATGGCCAAGGCCGCGATCGACGATCTCGTGACAATCGCGAGCGGCGGCACTGTTCAGGGCGGATTCACAGCCGCTCCGCTCATCGAGATCACGAAGGCCAACGTGACGCAGTACATGACCAAGTAGTCGAGATCTCCGCGCCGGCTGTCCGGAAGGAGGGCTGACGCTGAGGTTCGTATCCCGTGGTTACGGTCTCGCTGCGGTGACCGACGTGCGACGTCACCGTCCGATCCGGCGGGGCCCGCGAGCGACCTGCATTGGCTGCTCGCGGGCCCCGCCTGTTGCATCGGGACGGGAGCGGCGCTGACGTGCCGCGCCGTGTTGCGGACTGCCTGGCTGGGATCCGGCTCACACCCGAGGATCGGTCGGCATCGGCTCTGCCGGTGGATGCATGAGCTCGGCTGCGGTAGGTTTGAGTAGCTCGCTTGCTGTGGGCCACGAAGGTTCTGCGTCCCGCCGCGACCGATCACCACCATTGCGCGCGGTCACAGCGACCAGGCCCTCGTGCCTGGTCGACGAGGTGCTCGGTAGGCGGCGCATGCTGCGCGCCGGGCCTTGAGCATGCAGTGCGCCGCGGACGAGGCCCGGTTCACTCGGCCGCGGACGGCGCCCGACACTCGCCCGATCAGGTCGCGGGGCGCGCGCGCGCCCAAGCCGCCGCAGCGCTCCGTGCGCCCCTCGCACCTCGTCGGGTGTCGGACCCCCGACGAATGGCACGTCCCCCGGGGCACCCTCGGCCGTATCCTGTCGCCAAGACAGCAGCGAGCCACGGGAGGGGATCGAGATGATCAGCGAGCGACTCAGCCGGCTCCTCGTCGAACAGGTCGGACACGAACTCAGCGCCCACCAGGCTTACATCGGGATCGCACTCTCCTTCGAGCGCCAGAGCCTGAAGGGGTGGGCCAAGCTCTTCCACGACCAGGCCCTCGAAGAAGCCCAGCACGCCGCCAAGATCTGGACCTTCCTGATCGACAACGAGGTCGAGTTCGAGCTGCCCGCGATCGCGGCCGCGCCGACGCGCTATGCCACGGCTCGGGACGCCGTACAGGCGGCCCTGGAGAGCGAGCTGCGCGTCACCGGCCAGTTCGACACCATGGCCAAGACGGCTCTCACCGATGGCGACCACCGCAGCTTCCAGTTCCTGCAGTGGTTCATCGACGAGCAGGTCGAAGAGGAACGCACGATGCGCGCCCTGCTCGACCTGATCGACAGCGGGATCAACCTCTTCCAAGCTGAGCCGCTGCTCGAGGGGCTGGTCGGGTAGGCACCGGGCGAGACCGCCACATCCGCCAACGCAGAGGCGCTCGGTGACCGCTGGAACGGACGAACTCTTGAGCCTCCCCGCCGAGGCCCTGGCCGCGGCTGTGCGCCGTGGCGAGGTTTCGGCGGTAGAGATCACCGAGACCTTCCTCCGCCGGATCGACGAGCACGCTGGCGGCCACGCGTTCATCACGACCTGTCCCGAACGGGCGCTGGAGCGGGCGGCGCGGCGGCCGAGCGGCCCCCTGGCGGGCGTGCCGTTGGCGGTCAAGGACATGTTCGACACGGCTGGCCTCCGCACCACCTACGGCTCCGCGATCTTCGTGGACCACGTGCCAACCCGCACCGCGAGTGCGGTGCGGCAGCTGGAGGCCGCGGGGGCCATCGTCGTCGGCAAGGCCAACCAGCACGAGTTCGCGTGGGGCGTCACCAGCCAGAACCCCCACTGGGGCACCGTGGCGAACCCAGTCCGGCCGGGCCGGGTGGCCGGCGGTTCGAGCGGTGGGACGGCGGCCGCCCTGGCCGAGCGGCTCTGCACCATTGGGCTCGGCACCGACACGGGCGGATCGGTGCGCATCCCGGCGGCCTGCTGCGACGTCGTCGGCTTCAAGCCGCCGTTGGGGGCTGTCTCGACGAGCGGCACGTTTCCCCTGGCGCCCTCGTTCGACACGGTCGGGCCGATGGCACGCTCGGTGCGCGACTGCGCGCTCGTCTACGCGCTACTGGCGGGTCGCGCGGTGCCGCCGCCCCGGCTGGCCGGCGTGCGAGTCGGCGTGCTCGAGCCGACCGGGCACGAGGACGAGTTGACGGCCCTCGGGGCGCTGCTCGAGGAGGCCGTGCTGCCGGAGTCTCAGGCCGAGGGACCGCACGCCGGGGACCCCATGGCCGTCTTCTTGGCGGAGATCGCCGCAGTGCACCGGCCGTGGTTCCCTCGGCTGCGCGATCAGTACGGGCCGGACGTGCAATTCAAGCTCGACGCGGCCCAGCTGGTGAGCGAGCGCGAAGCGGCGCAAGGCCGGATCGCGCTCGGGGAACTGCGGCGGCGGGCGCGAACCGTGCCGGCGGTGGACCTGGTGATCAGCCCGACGCTCGCGATCGAGCCCCCGCCGGTCGATTGTTGGGAGCCCGACGTGCGGGCCGGGATGACGCGCTACACGCGGCCGTTCAATTTCCTCGGCTGGCCGACCATCGCGATCGGCAACCTGCAGATCGCTGGCCGCGATGAGCGCACGGTGCTGAGCGCGGCGCTGGCCTGGGAGGAGGCCTATGGCCGGACGGCCGCAGCTCGAACGTAGCGGGAGACCAGCGCCGCATCGACTTGCGTGTCTCGTGGCGGTCGCGGCAGTCGTCCTGGCCGGGTGCAGCGGAGTGGTCCCGGCAACGGCGCTGCCAGGCGATCAGCAGGTGGCGCCGCCGGGGGCGAGCGCGGCCGGCTCGGTCGGATCGGCCGCCAGCGCGGCCCCTGGGCAAGCAGCCGGTGCACCGCCGACACCCGTCGGTCGGCTGCCCGGCGAGCCCGACCCGCACCTGACACCCGGTGCCTTCAACCCCGCCGTGACGCCCGCGACGATCGGCTCGACGATCTGCCGCCGGGGCTGGACCGCAACGGTGCGTCCGCCCGAGTCCTACACCGCTCCGCTCAAGGTGCAGCAGATCGCTGCCTACCACTATCCCTATACCTCGCCCGCGGCGTACGAGGAGGACCACCTGATCCCGCTCGAGCTCGGCGGCGCGCCGTCGGACCCGCGCAACCTGTGGCCGGAGCCGTACTCGATCACCCTGCCGGACGGGACGCCGGTGGGCGCCCGGGTCAAGGATGCGTACGAGGATGCGCTGCATCGGGAGGTGTGCGCAGGGACGCTGACTCTGGCCGAGGCGCGGGCGCGGATCGGGATCCATTGGGTGCACGCGTACTTCGGCATTCCACTCGCGGCGGGGGCCAGCGGCGCGACCGGCGGCACAGCTGGCGGCGCAGGCAGCACGACGGGCGCGGCGCTGACCGCGGTCCCCTCGACGACCGCGACGCCCCCGTCGCTGGCATCCGGTTCGGCGCTGACCGTCCGCCTCTCCTCCGTTCCCGCGTCCGTCCCGGCCGGATCCAGCGCCACGGTTGCCGCACGCACGACGCCCGGCGCCATCTGCTCGATCGCGGTGGTGCTCCCCTCTGGGCGCGTCTCGACGGTGAAGGCCCTCCTGCACCAGCAGACGGCGGATGCCGCGGGCGCCGTCGCCTGGACCTGGAGGATCACCTCGAACACGGGGCGTGGCACGGCCGGGGTCTCCGTCACCTGCACGTCTGGCGGGCGATCCGCCACCGCATCGGGCACCTTCACGATCAGATGAGGCGCGGCTCGAAGGCCCCGCGACGCCCGCTCGGACCGGCCCGCTGGCGGGCCGCCTCGTGGCGTGCTGCGCCGTTCAGCCGGGCAGGAAGCTCAGCCGGACCGTGCGGACTTCGTGGTCGACGTTCGGGTCCAGCAGCGCGATCGACTGCCAGGTGCCGAGCGTGAGCTGCCCGCGAACGACCGGCACGCTCACCGACGGCGGGGCGAGGAGGGGCAGCACATGATCGGCGCCGTGCCCGGGGGACCCGTGGCGGTGATGCCAACGGTCGTCGCGCGGCAGCAGGCGGTCGACCGTCGCCATCAGGTCCTCGTCGGAGCCTGCACCCAGTTCCATCACCACGATGGCGGCGGTGGCGTGCGGCACGAAGACGGTGAGCAGGCCGTCGCCTTCGCCCGCCACGAACCGCGCGCACTGGTCGGTCAGGTCGAAGAGGCCGCGGCGGCGGCCGGTCCGGACGGTGATCTCGGTGGTCTTCATGGCGGGCGGCTCGATGGTGTACGACGAGGGTTGCGCTCCCACGAAGCTTACGGTGCGACGAGCGTGATCGGGGCACGGGCGAGTCCCGAGAGGGCGTCGAACGGCCCACCGGGTTCTAGGTCCCAGACGAGCTGCGCCGGTCCCGGAGCCAGGCCCGCGGGCACGTCATAGGCCATGTCAAGCACGACCGTTTGGCCTGGGTCGATCTGCTGGCCGATCGCAGCGCAGTTGAGCAAGTACGATGACTCGACCTTCAGTGCAGCGCCGCCGACCACGAGGTGTTCACCGTAGGCTGGGCACGGGTCGAGCGACGCGGCGTGGCCGCCGGTGTTGGTCAGTCGAACCTGGAAGTGCAGCGTCTGCCCGATGACCGCTGTCGGCGGAAGGAGCAGCGTCGTGGATGCCGTCACTGGCTCGGGGGCGGGGGCCGGCTGCGGCGGGACCGCGACGAACGCAAAGCCCGCGAGCGTCGAGCGAAGCCCAGGCGTGTCGCAACGGGGCACCAGGGCGTACGCGACCGGGGCCGTGACGTGACCGGCGGCGCCGGAAAGCGTGACGAGGAGCTCCAGGTGGCCACTGACCGGCGCGCCGCACCATTCGGACCAGGCCAGGAACGCCGCGGCCCGGTCGCCGGGGCGCAGCAAAACGGGGCCGGCCGGTGCGGTGAGGCCCGCGTCCGACGACCCGTGGGCGACATAGTCGATGGGGAGGATCCCCTGGCCGGACGACAGGATCTGCACGAGTGCGGGCGGGCCCTCGAGCCGGCACGGGACTGTCCCCACGTTGGTGACGGTCAGGGGGCCGACCATGTTACCGGTCGCGCCCTGCCAGATGGCGCTGCCATCTACCTGATCGGCTGCGCACGCCGGTGTGCCCGATGGGACCGGGATTGGCGTCGGGCTCGGTGGCTCCGGGGTGGGGGTTGCGTCGGTCCAGGGTACGACCTGCGCTGGCCCGATCGAGACACCGGGCGAGGCGGTGCCCCATGTCCCGGGGGCGGCGGCCGTCGATCCACCGGAGCCGGCGACCGTCGACCCGACGCCCCCCGAGCTGGCAAGCCCGGCGCCCCCGATCGTAAGGTCGGGCCGGAGGTGCAGTGCCGACCCGACCAGCAGCAACGCCCCGACCGCGACTGCGCCTGCCGCGACGAGCCCGGGCCAGCCGACCCGTCGGCGCGAAGACGTCGTCGCGCGGCGCAGCACTCCAGGCTCGATGCCGCCTCTCGTGTCGGGCCGCGGCAGTGGGCGTGGCGAATAGCGGGGCTCGTCGGGGGCTCTCCGCCGCAGGATCCGCTCGATCTCGTCGAGGTTCATCATCATCCCTCGTCTTCGGCCAACTGCCGCCGCCACGTGGCCAGTCCAGTGGCCACGTGGGTCCGCGCAGCACCGGCGCTGATGCCCAGGATGGAGCCGATTTGCTCGTACGGCAGATCTCCCCGGTAGCGCAGGTACAACACGACGCGCTGGCGCACCGGCAGCCGGTCGACGGCCGACCAGACCGCCAGCTCGTCGGCGGCCACCTGCGGGTCGGACGGCCGATCACGCCGGGCTCGCCCGAGCCGGCAGGCCAGCCCGAACAACGCCTGCCCGCAGCGCTCCTGGACATCAAGCACGGCTGCCGCGTGCGCCCCGGGCTCGGCCGCGAGCGCCCGATCCCGTGGCGCAAGGTCCTCCATGTTGGTCACAGCCTACAGACGCGCGAACGAGGGAAAACGCACAGGGCTGCGGGCTCGACGCCCACTCCGGGGCCGCACGGGGCGAGGGGCAGCCTAGTTCAAGTCCTCGACCACGCCCCCCGCGAGGAAGAGCACATCCTCCGCGATGTTCGTCACGCGGTCGCCGATCCGCTCCAGGTAGTGCGCGGCGAACAGGATGCGCGTGCCGCGGTCCACGTTCTCGGGATCGGCGCGCATCAGGTCGAGCACCACGTCGAAGCTCGCGTGGTAGAGGCGGTCCACCTCGTCATCGCGGGCGGCCACCGCACGCGCCCGCGCCTCGTCCACCTCGACGAGCGCGATGAGGACGTCGTGGACCATGCCAGCCACGAGCTCTCCCATGCGTGGCAGGAAGACGTAGCGACGCAAGGGTGGCTGCTGGGCGAGCTTGCGGACCTGCTTGGCGACGCTGCCGGCGTGGTCGCCCATCCGCTCGAGCTCGTGCGCCACACGATCGAGCGCAAGCAGGTAGCGCAGGTCGCGGGCGACCGGCTGCTGGGTGGCGATCGTCGTCGTGATCAGCTCGGAGACCTGCTCCTGGAGCTGGTTGATCCGCTGGTCGTCGGCGATGACCCGGGCGGCGAGCTCGCCGTCGTGCACCTGCATCGCCTGGGTCGCGGTGCGGATCGCCTCCTCGACGTAGGTGCCGATCTGGACGATCCCGGCCTGGATCTCGCTCAACTCCCGGTCGTAGGCTTCCCGATGCCCGTGCAGGATCGGGTGCGTCCGGATCGGTTCGGTCACCGCTGCGCCTCCCTCATCCGAAGCGGCCCGAGATGTAGTCCTCGGTAAGCCGCCGCCGCGGGTTGGTGAAGATCTGCGCGGTCGGCCCTTCCTCGACGAGGTACCCCGCACGGTCCTCGCCCACGGTCAGGAACGCCGTCCGATCGCTGACCCGGGCCGCCTGCTGCATGTTGTGCGTCACGATCACGATCGTGTAGCTCGTGCGGAGCGCGTCGATCAACTCCTCGATCCGGAGCGTCGACATCGGGTCGAGCGCCGACGCCGGCTCGTCCATCAGGATCACCTCTGGTTCGACGGCGATCGCCCGCGCGATACAGAGGCGCTGCTGCTGTCCGCCCGAGAGGGCCCCACCGGGCGCGTGCAGTTTGTCGTGCACCTCGTCCCAGAGCGCGGCGCGGCGCAAGCTCCGTTCTGCGACCTGCTCGAGGAGGGCCCGGTCGCGGATCCCGGCCAGCTTGAGGCCCGCCACGACGTTGTCGAAGATCGACATGGTGGGGAAGGGGTTGGGGCGCTGGAAGACCATGCCGATCCGCTGGCGGACGACGACCGGGTCGACGCCGGGAGCGTAGATCGGGTCCCCGTCGAGGCGCACCTGCCCCTCCACCCGAGCCCCCGGGGTCACCTCGTGCATCCGGTTGAGGCAGCGGATCAGGGTCGACTTGCCGCAGCCGGAGGGGCCGATGATCGCGGTGACGGAATTGGGTCGCACCGAGAGGGTGATGTCGCGCAGCACGAGGTGCTGACCGTAGTACGCGTTGAGGTGCTCGATCTCGACCCCGACGGCGACGTGCTCGATGGTCACTGCGGCGTGCTCGGCGACGGCGATGGTGCGGGCGTGCGACGAGCCGGCTTGCGCGATGGGCGCGGCCTGTGGAGCGGCCGGGGCCGCGGTGGCCGGCGGGTCCGCGGTAGGTACGCTCGCCGTCGGAGGGCCTCCGGCCGGCGGATCGGCGGCCGGCAGCGCGTTGCTCGTCTGTTCGGTCATCAGCGTCATCAGTGTACGCACCACCTGCGGGGTCAGCGGCCGGCGGGGCCGCGCCGGCGGAGTACGAAACGGGTCAGCAGCGAGAAGATCAGCACGAGGCCGACCAAGAGGAGCGAGGCGGCCCAGGCCTGCTGGTGCCAGGAGTCGTAGGGGCCGGTCGCGTAGACCCAGATGCGCAGCGGCAGCGCGTCCATCGGCTCGGTCAACGACGTGCTGACGCGCTGGTTGCCGAGCGCCGTGAAGATGAGCGGCGCCGTCTCACCGGCGATCCGCGCCACGCCGAGCAGGATCCCGGTGACGATCCCACTCGCCGCGGCCGGGAGGACGACGCGCACGATCGTCTTCCAGGGCGGGATGCCGAGCGCGTAGGCCGCTTCGCGGACGGACCCTGGGACCAACCCCAGCATCTCGTCGGTCACCCGGGCGACGATCGGCAGGATGATGACCGCCAGCGCGATGGCGCCTGCGATGGCGCTGAAGGTGCCCATGGGGACGACGACGAGGCCGTAGGCGAAGAGCCCCACGGCGATGGTAGGCACCCCCGCGAGCACGTCCACCAGGAAGCGGATCGCCGTCGCGCCGCGTGAACCGGCGTACTCGCGGATGTAGATGCCGGCCAGGACTGCCACGGGTGTGCCGAGCAGCGTTCCGAGGCCGACCATGACGAGTGTCCCGCCCACGGCGGGCGCCACGCCGCCCCCAGGAAAGCCGGCGGGCATGGGCGACTGGGTGAGCAGCGGCACGTTCAGCGCCGGCAGGCCCTGGATCAGCACGTAGGCGAAGACCAGGACGAGCGGGACCACCGCCACGACGGCGGCCACGGCGAGCAGCGCGCCCATCACCCGGTCGGTCGCCCGGCGCCGCCGAATGTTCCGGCCGGGGATCCGCAGCGGGTCGACGGTCGCGCTCATCGGCGCTTCCCGCACACGCCAGCAGGGCTCATCCCGCGCGTCCCGGCAGGCTGGCTGCTCATGCGAGGAGGCTGCGCGAGGTCGCGCTGTACGCGACCCGCCAGACGAGCAGCCGCGCGACCGCGTTGATGAAGAGCGTGATGATCAGCAGGAGCAGCCCGATCTCGATCAACGAGCTGCGGTATAGATCGGTGGTCGCCTCGGTGAACTCGTTGGCGATGACGCTCGCCATCGTGTAGCCCTGGGCAAACAGCGATGGCGAGATCGTGGGGGCGTTGCCGATCACCATTGTCACCGCCATCGTCTCACCTACGCCGCGCGCCAGGCCGAGGATCCCCGCGCCGAGGATCCCACTGCGGGCGTAGGGCAGCACGCCGACGCGGATCATCTCCCAGCGGGTGGCCCCGATGGCCAGCGCCGCCTCGCGCTGGGAGTCCGGCACCGCGGCGATCACGTCGCGGGAGACCGCCGCGACCGTGGGCAGGACCATGATGGTCAACACCACGATGGCGGCCATGTTGCCGATCCCGATCGGGTTGCCGCTGAAGAAGGGGAGCGCGCCGAGTCGGTCGTGGAGTGGCGCCTCCACGTACGCGCGGAGCCAGGGCGCGAGCACGAAGATGCCCCACAGGCCGTAGACCACGCTCGGGATCGCCGCCAGCATCTCGACCATGAACCCGATCGGGCGAGCCAGCCAGCCGGGCGCGAGCTCTACGAGGAAGAGCGCCACACCGACGCCGATCAGCGTGGCCAGCACCAGGGCGCTGGTCGCGGTCAGGATCGTCCCGTAGATGAAGGGCAGCGCCCCGAAGACGCTGTGCACCGGGTCCCAGGTGGTGCCCCACAGGAAGGCCACGCCGTTGTGGGCGATCCCGAGGAGCGACTCCTTCGCGATCACCAGCACGAGGCCGGCGATCACCGCGAGCACCGTCAGCGAGGCCAGGACGACCAGGCCTCGGAAGAGGCTCTCGCCGTGTCGCGGGCGATGCTCGGCGAGCAGCGTCCGGACACGGCGAGCCTCGGCGGGCAAGGCCGTCACGTGAGGTCCTGCCACGGGCGAACGTTCATGCAGTGACGGATGATGGCACAGCGGCTGGCCTCACGGCAGGACCGGCTGTCCGCCCACCGTGACGCTCTTGAGTGCAGCCTCGACTTTGGTCACCAGGTCAGGGGCCATCGCCGAGTAGTCGACCTGCGCAGCGTAGGTCTGTCCGTTGTGGATCGCCCACCAGAGGAAGTCGACCATCGCCTTCACCTCAGTGGCCTTGCTCGCGGGGTAGTCCTTGTAGAGGAGCACCCACGTGCTGGCCCCGATCGGGTAGGCGTTGGGGTGCGAGGCGGGCGGGTTCACCACCAGGAAGCGCAGGTCGGCTGGGGCGTTGGCGACGGCCGCCGCAACCGCGTCGGTGGTGGAGGCGAGGGTGGGCTTCACGAAGGTTCCGGCGGCGTTCTTCACGAGCCCCACGGGCAGCTTGTTCTGCAGCGCGTACGAGAGCTCGACGTACCCGATCGCGCCGGGTGTCTGCTGGACCAGCGCCGTCACACCGGCACTGCCCTTGCCGCCCGCGCCGACTGGCCAGTTGACCGACAGTCCGGCCCCCACCTGGCTCTTCCAGGCCGCGCTCGTGTCGGCCAGAAAGCTCGTGAAGTTCATGGTCGTGCCCGAACCGTCGCTGCGGTGCACCACGGTGATGGGGAGGTCGGGCAGCGTCACGCCGGAGTTGTCAGCCGCGAGGGCCGGATCGTTCCACTTCGTGATCTTGCCGAGGTAGATGCCGGCGATGGTGTCCGGGCTGAAGCGCACCTCCCCGGTGAAGCCGGGCAGGTTGTAGGTCATGGCGGCCGCCCAGTGGATCATCGGGATGTTGAGCACCGGCACGCCGATCTGCTGTTCTTGTTGGTCGCTCAGGTAGATGTCGGAGGCGCCGAAGTCCACGGTCTTTGCCTGGAACTGGGCGATCCCGCCACCCGACCCGATCGCCTGGTAGTTCACCGCGACGCCGGGCGCAACCTGCTGCTGGTAGATCTCCGCCACGGCGCTGAGCCACGGGTAGATCGCGGTGGAGCCGGCGCCGGTCACCTGGGCCTTGTCGTCCTTGCCGATCGTGGTGGACGGCGAGACGTTGCTGTAGTCGGTGGTGGTCGCCGCACTGCTGCCAGCGCCAGCCGCACCGCCGGCGGTGGCCCCTGCGCCGCCCGAGGCCCCAGCCGCGGGCGCCTGGGTAGCGGCGGCGGAACATGCACCGAAGCCGAGCGCGGCCACCAGTGCCAGAGCGCCCCAGCGGGCGCGGATCTGTGTCGACACTCCGTTCCTCCTCGAGGCCGCTCTCGCCCTGGCCGGGTCACGTGGCGCTGCGCGCCGACACCCGAACCGGTAGCGTGAGCCGACCGGTGGTCCTGATCGATACGCAGGCACTGTCGCGCGGATCGGTGAATCGCCCGTGCGGCCGGTGTAAGGCGACGGTAAATTCGCGGTTCGAGCCACGCGGGCCTGGGCCATCGATGGCCGATGGCTCCCCCGCACCGCGCCCCGCCTCCTGATCTGCGACCATCCGCGGCGGGAGGTGGGGATGCCGCATACACAGGCCGTCGAGATGGGGCGCACGGAACGGCGGACCAGGGGCGTAGGACGGATCAGGAGCGCCGGAGCGGCCGTCGCAGTCGGCAGCACCAGTGTCCACTTCACCGCTGCCGCGGTCACCGCCCGCGGGCTACGGCGCGTGGCCGACGAGAGCGTCCTGCTCGAGCTCGGGTCGGCGATGGACGTCCACGGCGACATTCCCGCGCCGACGGTCGCCGAGCTGATCGCGACGCTGCAGCGTTTCGCGACCCTGGCCGCCGAGCTGGGGGTCGGCGACGTCACGTTCGTGGGGACCGAGCCGCTGCGCCGGGCGGCGAATGGGCACGCGGTGGCCGCAGCCGTTCGCGCGGCGACCGGTCGGCCGCTGCACCTGCTCACGCACGAGGAGGAGGCGCTCCTCTCACTCTACGGGGTGCTGCGCGGCCGCCTGCCGGCGGTCGACACGCTCGTGGTGGACATCGGCGGCGGCTCGTCCGAGTACGTCCTGGCGCGTCGAGAGGGACCGCCGGCGATCCACGTCGTGCGCACCGGTGCGGCGCGGCTGACGGAGGCCGCCGTCCACCACGATCCGCCGACTCGCGACGAGTTCGACGCGCTGCGGGCCGAGGCGCGCCGTCGACTCGCCGCGGCCGCCGAGATGCACCCTCGGCGGGCGATCCTGGTCGGCGGAACGGCCACGAACCTGCTGCGCGTGGTGGCCGATGGGCGCGCATTTCGGACGCTGAGCCGCCGCCGGCTGGCGCTCGCGGTCGGTGCGCTGGAGCGGGAGTCGGCCGCCGCGCTGGCACAGCGGTGCGCGCTCCGGCCGCAGCGGGCCCGCATCCTGGCGGGGGGCGCGGCGCTCGTCGAGGCGTTTCTCGAGCGGTACGGGCTCTCGTCCGCGGCGGTCTCACAGGCGAGCATCCGCGAGGGGACGATCCTGGCGGTCGCACGAGCCGGCGATGCGTGGCGCGAGCGGCTGCCGGGGCTGGTCGCCGGCGGCTGAGACGACCCTGCCGGGTGCCCCGTCCAACCGTCGCTCCGGATCTGTGCGCCGTGCGGCGCGCTACCATCGGGTCACCATGGCCCGCACCCTGCTCGTCGTCGACGACGAAGCGATCCTGCGTGAGACCCTCGAGTACAACCTCGTCCGGGACGGGTACCGTGTGGTCACGGCGGCCGATGGCCGCGAGGCCCTGGCTCGCTTCGCCGCCGAACGCCCCGACCTGGTCGTGCTCGACATCATGCTCCCTGAGATCTCCGGGCTCGACGTGTGCCGCGCCATCCGCCGCGAGTCGGACGTGCCGATCCTGATGCTCACCGCGAAGGATTCGGAGATCGACAAGGTGGTGGGGCTGGAGCTCGGCGCGGACGACTATCTGACCAAGCCGTTCAGCCTCCGCGAGTTGCTCGCCCGCATCCGCGCGCTCCTGCGCCGGACCGAGGCTCGCCATGCCGCGGACCAGGCAGAAGGGTCGGGGCCAGCCGCGCAGGCGGCACTCCCGTCGAGCGGGCGGTCGGCAGCGGAGGTGGCCGCTGCGCGCGCCGACACGTCGTCCGAGGCACCGCCGGTGTCCGAGCTCTCGACCGGCCAACAGGAGCTCGACGACGTCGTGGTCGACATGGCCGGGCACCGCGTCCTGCGCGAGGGCGTCGAACTGCCCGTCACGGCGAAGGCGTTCGACCTGCTGGCCTTTCTGATGCGTCACCCCGGACAGGTGTTCACGCGGGAACAGCTCCTCGACCGCGTCTGGGGGTACGAGTACGCGGGGGAGACGCGGACCGTCGACGTGCACATCCACCAGCTGCGCAGCCTGATCGAGGCGGACTCGTCGGAGCCGCGCTTCCTGCACACGGTGCGTGGCGTCGGCTACGTGTTCCGCCGACCGAACCAATGAGGCCGCCACGGGCGCGCGGGGCACCGCGCCGATGAACCTCGACTGTCGATGAGCGCCGAGCTGGTCGCGCTCGGGGTCGCCGGCATCCTGCTCGGCCTTGCCGCCGGCTTTGCCATCAGTCGGGAGGTCACCGTCGAGCGAGTCCGCCAGATCGTCGGTGGCGGGCCTGGTGAACCGCTCGAATCGGCCGTGCGGGACCTGCTCGAACGGAGCAGTCAGGCAGAATGGCGCGCGAGGCTCGAGAGCCAGGATCTGGCGCACCTCACCGAGTTGGTCGGGACGGGCATCATCCGCCTCGACGACGACCTGCGGGTGACGGCCGCCAACCGGGCGGCGCACCTGTACCTGGACGTGGCGCCGGGAGCGCTGCTCGGCCGGCAGGTGGCGGACCGGCCCGGCGTGCGACCAGACGATGTATCAGAGGAAGCCGCCCTTGGGCTCGGGGACGTGCGCCTCGATGCGGTGACGCGCACGGCCTGGCGGAACGGCAGCGCGGCCGACGAGATCGCCGTGGGCGGTCCGGAGGGGCGCACGCTCTCGATCCGCGCCCGTCGCTCCCCCAGCGAGGGAGTCTGGGTCGTACTCGAGGATCTCTCCGAACTGCGACGCCTGCAGCGGATCCGGACGGAGTTCATCGACAACCTCTCGCACGAACTCCGCACGCCGCTCACCACGGTGCGGCTGCTGACCGAGACCCTCGCGCGAGACCTCGAGGAGATAGAGGTGCCGGAGCGGGTGGTCGAGATCGTGCAGAAGATCGACGTCGAGACGGGGCACCTGGTCCAGATGGCCACCGAGCTGCTCGACCTCGCGAAGATCGAGCAGGCCGGCAAGCCGCAGCTCTACATCGACGACGTCGATCTGGCGCCGATCGTGACCAGTGTGCTGGACCGGCTCGCGCTCTTCGCCGAGCGGCAGGGCGTGCGCCTGCGGGCCGAAATCGATCCGGCCACGCCGCCGGTGCTGGGTGACGCGGAACGGCTAGGGCAGTTGCTGATCAACCTGGTGCACAACGCGATCAAGTTCTCGCCGTCTGGCGGCGACGTGATCGTCCGGGCGCGACCGCAGCCTGCGCCGGCGGCGTCCGCATCGACGAGATCTGCGTTCGTCGTCTTGGAGGTCGAGGATCACGGCGTGGGGATCCCGGAGGCAGACCTGCCGCGCGTCTTCGAGCGTTTCTACAAGGTCGACAAGGCACGCGTGCGCGGGGGCGGCGGCACGGGGCTTGGGCTCGCGATCGTCCGGCACATCGCGGAGGACCACGGCGGCCAAGTCGCGGTGGAGAGCGTCGAGGGGATGGGGTCGACGTTCCGGGTCACGCTGCCGGGTGCGCCGCCGGTGCCGACGCTCGGTCGCCGCACAGGCGACTGAGGCCCGCCAGGCCACGACCGATCACTCGAGCCGGACCCCCTGCAGCAGCGCGGCGATCTCCCGCGCGTTCGTCGCGCCGTAGTTCGCAAAGCAGTTGTTCATCAGCACGTGCATCTCGCGGGCGGCCGTCGCCGCCTCGATGATGCGCGGCACCCACTCGCCGAGTTCTGCGCGGTCGTAGAGATAGCGGTAGCGCTCCGCGGTTGGGATCCCCGTCGCCTCCCACGTCTCGGCTCGTCGGCCGTGAAACCGCACGATCGCGAGCTGCGGCGAGGTGGTGGCGACGACCGGTGGCATGCTGCTGCGCAGCCCCTGCGGCTCATCGACCATCACGAATGGCATGCCGTGGTCGGCCAGGAACTGCAACGTCCGCTCGGCGTTCCGCTCGTCGAGCCAGGCCGCGTTGCGGAACTCGACGGCACAGGTGAGCCCGGCCAGCCGCTCGCGGGCCTCGACGATCGCGTCGCGATCCCGCGCCGACGGCACCACCCAACGCGGGTACTGCAGCAGCACGGATCCGAGCCTGCCAGACGCTTGCAACGGTTCGATCCCGGCGATGAAGAGGCGCCAGATCTCGTCGCGCAGCTCCGGCGGCAGGTCGCTCGCGTAGAGGCGCGGTTTGGCGGCGAGCTCGGCGGGCAGGGCGTCGCGGATCTGGCGTGGCAGGCGCCGCGTCTCGCTGGGCTGGCCGGTCATCAGTGCGTGCGCCTTCACGTCGAAGGTGAAGTCGGGCGGCGTCCGGCGCACCCAGAGCCTCGCCGTCGCCGGTACCGGCAGCGCGTAGTAGGTGGCGTCGACTTCCACCAACGGGAAGCTGCGGGCGTAGTAGATGAGGCGCGCTTCGGCGGTCTCGGCGTCGGGTGGGTAGAAGACGCCGGGGGCGGTCATGGTGGGGTCGGTCCACGAGGCGGTCCCGATCCGGATCTCCCCTCCCGACGGGGCCGCGATCGGACGTGCGGCGGCGTCTTCGAGGGCGCGGGCCCGCCGTGCGGCTTCGGCCGGGCCTGGATCGTGCGGACCGCCGTACGGCATCGACCGCTCGGGCTCGCAGCTCGTCCCCGTCATCGCCGTCGCCTGCCCCGCCACTCGCCCGCGCCGATCGCGCTCACGCGTCGCCCGGTGGTTCGGCAGGAAGCGCGAAGACGAACGCCGCCCCGTCGCCGGGATGCTCGACCCAGATCGAGCCCCCCATCGCATGGACGAGGCCGCGGGCCACGCTCAGTCCGAGACCCGTGCCGCCGGTCGGACCGCCCGTGGTGAAGCGCTCGAAGATCCGATTGCGTATGGCTTCCGAGATGCCGGGCCCGTGGTCGCGGACGGTGACCACGAGGCGAGCTCCGGTGGGCCGCACGCGATCGTGCGGGGTGCCGTCCACGCTCGACGCGATCGGTTCGCCACCGGCCCCAGCGCCGCGGTCGTCGGCCCCAGCGCCGCGGTCGTCGCCACCGCCGACCCCGGCGCCCGGTTCGGTCGCCCGCTCCTCGCGGATCGCGACCTCGACCGGTGCGCCACCCCCGTGCTTGACCGCGTTGTCGAGCAGCGCCCAGACGATCTGGTCGAGCCAGTCACGGTCGGCCACCGCCAGCCATCCCGCCGCATCGTCCCGGAGCGTGAACGGCACCTCATCGTGCCCGAGGCTTTCCCACGCCCGACGGACCAACGGGGCCAGCGCCACGACCTCTTCCTGCGGTCGCAGCGTGCCGGCCTCCAGACGCGACACCGTCAGCAGTTGCGCGACCAGCCGCGAGAGCCGATCCGCCTGCTCGATGATGATGCGCAGCCCCGGATCGTGGTTGTGTGTCGCCAGTCGCTCGGCGAAGGCGCGGATGCTGGTCAGCGGTGTCTGCAGATTGTGGCTCACACCGCGCAGGAACTCGCTCTTCAGCTCCGAGAGCGAGTTCGCCGCCGCGTAGAGCTCGGCGTTCCGCACCGCGGCCGCGAGCTGGTTGCCGAACAAGGCGAGCAGGTCGGTGTCCGCGGGGCCCCAGTCGCGTGTCGGGGGCACGACCGCGCGCAGCCAGCCCACCTCGTCGTCGCCGAGGCGCAGCGGCGCGACCACGATCCACGCCTCGCCGGGGACCCGTTCGCCCGGTTCCGGCGCGTTCCGGCGCCCCTCGCCAGCCAGCACGATCTCGACCGAGCGGAACCCGAAGGCGGTGGTCGCGGCACCTTCGGCCGTCGCAAGGAGCGGTGCGATCCCGTCGCGCGGTGACAAGGCGGCCAGCGCCTCCAGCACCTGGTGCAGCGACTCGTTCCGGGCCGCGAGCGCCGCCGCGAGCCGATTGTGGCTCTCGGCCAGGCGCCCGAGCTCGTCGTCCGCCGGCGCCACGATGCGGGCCGACAGATCGCCTGCCTGCAGTCGGTCGAGTGTGACCGTCAGTTCGCGCATCGGATGGATCAGCACACGAGCCAGGGCGAAGCTGAGGAAGACGCCCCAGAGCACGGTCATCGTCAGGGCGACCGCCAGGACCACGCCCACATCGGGCGAGCCCGCGAGCGGCTGGGCCAGGGCGAGGTAGCCGATCGGCTGGCCGGCAGCGCCCTGCAACGGTACGACCGCGACGATGCGGCTGCCGGTCTGCATGGCGACCCCGTCGCTCGCCGACGAGGGGAATGGCGGCAGGGTGGCGATCGCGGCGTCCCCGGACTGGGATCGCGCGACGCCGTCCAGGTCGAAGATCGTGACGCTCCCACCGGTGAGCGCCGCGAGGCGTCCGGCCGCGGACGCGTCGGGGAGCTGCTGACGCGGCAGCCCGGCGGCCGCGAGCTGCGCCAGGCGGAGCGTGGCCGACTGTTGCTGTTGGGCCGCGCCGGAGGTGGCGAGCTGGACGGCCACCACGCCGAAGACGAGGACGGGGAGCAGCGCGACCGTCGCGAGCGCGAGGAAGAGTCGGGACCGGAGGGGTAACCGGCTCACGGTGTGGCGAGCATATCAGCTGGCGAACACGGGGAGCGCGTGGCGGCTCGGCTCGTGGGGGCAGCTGATGGAAGGCCGCATTGCCGACGCGCTGAGACGCGGTGATCGGCATGCAGCGCACATCGCTGCCCTCCACGTGCGTCACCCCGGGCTGCTCCCCTGTGGGCCGCTCTTGCCTTCCACCGGGTGGTGCGCGTCGGCGAACAGGCCGGCCGCAGCTACCGGCGATCCCGCGGAGGGTGCGTCAGATGGCTCCGCTCCCGGCGTTACACGGCTAGGTCGACGGCCATTCCGGTTGCACGCGCACGATGGTCGCGGGCACGAGCCGCGGGACGCACGTAACCGATCCCACGATGATCGAGACGGCGCACCCTCACGCAGGGCCCAAAGCGCCGCCCCTCTCCACCGAATGCGCTGTCGCTGGTGCGGGTGGGCGCCCCCTCCCGCGCGACACGCTCAGTGGATGAGCTGGACCCCCACGATGCTCGTCACTGTGGAGCCACCGCCAGATGGCGGGCGCACCACGGTGGTCCCGGTCACGTACTTGACGAACCGCCCTGCGAGACAGGAGGTGCCGCCGTTTCCACCGTTCGCGCAGATCGCTTGGTTGTTCCCCTGGATGTAGGCCCCGTACTGATAGGTGGCCCCGCAGAAGTCATTGGCACCGCCGCAGAGCTGGAACGCCGCGAATTGGGCAACGTGATACCACTGCTGTTGCCCATTGCCGCTCAGGTGGCCGCTCGGGCAGTCGTTCAGACCGTTCCCGGTCGGCTGTGCATCGCAGGTGTTGTCGAACATCGGGATCAGCACGATCTGCCCGTCGTACGCGCGCAGCGCCGTCTCGACGTCTCCGCTGTTGATGTTCCCGGTTTGCGAGATGTACTGCCATGACGGGACGGGGATGGGAGGGTTGTTGGGTGTCTCGATCGATTGGACCAGCTCCTGGGTTCCGCCGGCCGGCGGGGTCCAGTCCACCCACCCAACGTTGCCGGGGCCGTTTTGGCAGAGCGGCACGGTGAGGACCGTGTTCAGCGGCCACGGCTGACCGGTCGGCGGCCAGATGACCTGGTTGTTCGAGCTGCACTGGAGGAGGAAGACTGGCAGCATCATCGGGAGCAGCGCGCAGCCGGATATGGCATCGCACTCTGCCTGGAGGAAGCCCGACACCGCCGTGGCGGTCGCAGACGCGGACATCGTCGAAATCCCGACCGCAGCCGCGAGGTAGGTGTGAAATTGGCGGGCGCCGTTGACGAGGACGCCGCTCGGCGGGCCCGGGGTGGCCGAAGGGCAGGCGGTGGGCCAGTTGGCGTTGGTCGGGGGCATCTGGCCACTGCCGACCTGCGCGGCCGTGCTGGTAT
Source organism: Chloroflexota bacterium (assembly GCA_021786385.1). GTDB lineage: Bacteria > Chloroflexota > Limnocylindria > Limnocylindrales > CSP1-4 > JAJYNJ01. The sequence goes on along the minus strand of JAJYNJ010000097.1, from coordinate 39,483 downwards.
CTGCGGCGGCCGCGCCGGTTGGGGTGAGCAGGGTGCCGCAGACATCCGTGTAGTAACCGGGCGGTGTGGGGATCCCGTTCTGGGCGGCCATCTGGGCCATGGCGGTGGCCGTCGCGGCATCCCAGCCGGCAGCCGGCGCGGTTTGGCCCGCCCACATCTGGGCGAGCGTGACGGCGCCGGCCTCCGCGACGGCGTCGGTGGCGTTTTGCACGATGCGCTGTTGGGCCCAGGCGTTCCCGCCATCGACCACCAGGGCGGTCAGCGCCAACACTGCTGCGATGCCGCCGACCAGCAGCGGCAACGCCTGGCCGCCTTGTCTGCCATGGCGCGCGTTGGATCTCCGGAACGTCGACATTCCCGAACCTCCCCGCTCGATGCTCATGGGTAGGTCGACTCGATCGGCTCGACGCTCGTCGAGCTCATCTGGATCGGGCCGAGCAAGCTCGCCACGCCCGGTGTCAACGGGGTGAAGGTGTACGAGACCGTCACTTCGGCCAGACACCCGATGCTCACTGGGGCGCAGGTCGCCGATTGGTCGGGGGTGACGAAGCGGACCTGGATCGTGGCCGGGTCGATCCCGAGCGAGACCGCTTGGTCGGCGGCGCACCGTTGGATCGATTGCGTGACCGGGCAGTCGTTAGGGCTCGTGATGGTTTGGTTGACAATGGCGACGCGGGCGCCGGTGCGAGCCGCGTTCGCGATCGTGTTGTAGGCGTACACCGCACGCCCCAAGTCGAAGAGGCCAAGCAAGAGGTAGACGACCACGGGGAAGACCAGCGCGAATTCGACCAACGCTTGGCCGGCGGATCGACCCGCCGAGCGCGCCGCGCGGGGCGTCCGGATGAACCGACCCGGAGGCAGCGGTGTCAAGGGTCCTGCCTCACTGGTGCTTGTCATAGACGGTCATCCCGGAGTTGCAGGCCACGCTCGACCCAGCGGCGATCGACTGGCCATTGATGACGTACTCGGGAGGTCGCACGGGGCTGAAGATGACGGTCGTGGTGAAGCCGGCCGCGGTCCACGTTGCCTGGGCATTGACGGTGTTCGTACCGGTGAACTTCGGCACCGTGCACATGGGCGTGGGCGTGGGACTCGGGCTCGTGCTCGGCGTCGGGGTTGGGGTCGCGGTGGGTGCGGGGGTGGGAGATGGGGTCGGGGACGGGATACTCGAGGCGGCCGGGACGCCGGCGACCATCCCGGTGCGGATCGGGAAGACGGCCGAGGCCGACACGGTCAGTGGGTTGCCCACGATGCCGCCGGCGAGTGGCGTGATCAGCTGGAAGGAGCAGCTCAGCTGGACCCTGGCGGGCGCTCCCAGTGTGTCACCGGCGGGGAAGGTCGGGGTGGGGAGCGGGCTCGGGAGGGTGCAGTCGATCGCTCCCGCGTCGTCCTGCACGAGCGACTGGTAGGCGGCCTGTTGTGACGTGTTCCCGGACGCCCACGCGTCGGGGTGCTGTGCCGCGTAGTTGGCCGCGATGCGCGCCATGTTGTTGAGCTGCACCCAGCCGAGAAAGACACGGCCGAAGTCCAGCGCGAGCACGAGTGTGAGCAAGAGGAAGGGGAGCATCAACGCGAACTCAGCAAGACTTTGGCCGAGGTCGCCGTTCCGAGCGCTGAGGTTGATGACGCCCGATCGCGTGCGCATGCACTCACGATGCGGCGTCGACCTTACGGAACACCTTGCGCTCATATGGCACGATGGTCTAGTTCCCGGTGGGACGTTGGTACCCCTCCGGCGCTCGACCGGCCACCGAGACGGCCGTCGTCGCGCTGGCTGGCCGGAATGCGGGACGCCGGCCGGCCAGTCGCCGAGCCGAGCTCCCTGACGCGCTGCCTCTCTGGAACGGTGGGCGGCTCTTTCGCGGACCGCGGTGGCTACTTCACGAGACCCAGGAAATACGAGGTTGACCCGGGTGTTGGCGGGCCCCCGTATCCCGCTGGCACACTCGGGAGTGTGTAGAACGCGACGAACCGCCCCGTGATCTGGTCGACAGCGGGCTGGTCGAAACCGGTCAGCACGAACGCCGCGAGCGCGGTGATGCAGTACTGGCCCCAGCTCCCCTGTGGCGCGGTCACACAGTTCTGATTTGGCGCGGACAGCGGCCCCTTTGCCCAGAGCGGGATGTAGACGACCGTCCCGCTCGTGACCCACTGTTGGAGGCACGCGCGTACGGCTTTTCCGTTCTTCTGCCCCGGGTCACCGGTGACGAGAGCCGGGAAGGCGAGATAGGGGTTGTTGGGGGTGCAGAGGCTCGTTGCGAGGTTTGGCTCGCTGGGCGGGCCAGACCAGGAGAGCCAACCGAAATTTCCAGGGCCGTTCATGCTGCCGTCCGTCAGGTTCACTAGCTGCCCGGGCGTGTAGTTGTGCGGCGGATTTGCGGCAATGGGGAGGACTTGGCCGGGCGGCAATCCCTGCACGCTGGCGGTCAGCGCCGTGGCAGTAGCCCCGATCGACCAGTGCGTCTGATTGACTGGCGGAAGGTTCAGGAAGAACGTCGGGGGTTGCTTGGCCGTCGTGACCTGGACGCCTTGCGCGCCGCCGGGGATGCCACCGCTGTTGGTGACCGGCGCGATGGGAGCAAGCGTGTTGTCCACGTACGCTGCGGACCAGCCCGTGCACGCGTTGCCGGTTGCTGTGCAGTTTTCCTGCACGGACGTCGCGATCTGGTTGTACACGTCGGCCCCGGTCAGCCCTGGGTTCGAGACGTAGAAGTCCGCGATGACCTTGGTCCCTGCCAGCGCCGCCAGGTCGGCCGCATTCTGGGCGTCTCGCCGGTTGACGAAGGCATAGCCGGTGTCCACGGCAAGCCCGGCGAACAAGAGCAGGCCGACCAGCACGATGGCGAAGAGGGGCATCGCCTGGCCCGCTTGGGTCCGCGCGTGTTCGGCGCGGAACGGTCCCGAAACCCGACGCGTCATTGCTGAACCGTCACCTCTGCGGAACTGGATACCGTCACGTTGCCGACGAGCTGCCCAATCACCGGCGTGATCGGCGCTACGACGCTCGTCACGTGGACGACGAGAAGATCTCCGGCGTGGCAGGTGCTTGGGTCGGCGATCGGTGCGCCATTCTCCATGCACGTCGCGCTGGCGCTTGGCGATGGGACCGCCGTCATGGTGTTGACGGCATATGCCGCGATCGTTTGGCGGCTGGTGTCCGAGGCGGATCTGAACTGCACGGAGCCCCAGCGGGCCGCTTCGCGCGCGGCTTGGGCCGTGGCGGTGTTCACGTAGACGAGGCGTCCGAGGTCGAAGACGCCGAGCATCAGCCAGACGAAGATGGTGATCGCGAGGGAGAACTCGACGAGTGCTTGCCCGCTCGACGCCGGACTGGAGCTGCGGCGGCGCATCGCTATGGCACCGTGATCGACTTGTTGGTCGAAACCTGGCACGTGCCGCTGCTGACGGTGAGTGTTACGGTGTAACTGCCAGGTGTTGCGTAGTCGTGCGTTACCGATTGGCCAGCGCCCGTCGATCCGTCGCCGAACGCCCACGCCCAGCTCGTTGGCGTCCCTGTGGACGCGCCGCTGAACGAGAGCCGTCCGCTCTTCCCCGATTCGCTCCAGCTGAAGTTCGGGGCCAGGCCACATGGACTCGGGGCGGGTGTTGGTGCCGTGGTTGGTGTGGGCGTCGCCGTGGGAAACGCCGTGGGCGTGGTGGTGGCGCTCGAAGACGGGGATGGCGTGGGCGTTGGCGTCGGGGTTGGGCCGGGAACCGGCGTCCCTGCGGGGACGCTGCCCGGGTTGTAGACGACCGCCTTGGCGTCGGAGCTGAGGGCGACGCCAGAGGGGAAGAGCGGCTGCAGGAGCGGTGTAAGCAGGTTCAAGCTGTACGCGACCGTGACGTCGTAGGTGTCGCCCGGTTGGCATTGTGTGACCGGAACGGACGTACCCGCGTGGAGGCATCTTGCTGTGCTGGTGACCCCGCTGAGGTTCGTCGTCTCTTGGGCCACGTGCCAGGCTACGTTGTTGGGATCGCTGCACGTAGGCGCGGGCTGTGCCCCGGCGGTCGGGCACCCAGGGTTCACGGCACCATACAGGGCGCCTTCTTTTGCGGCGCTTTGGATTGTCACGTAGCCGTAGAAGACCCGAGCGAAGTCCGCGGCGGTGGCGAGGACCAGAAGGAAGATCGGCAGGACCAGCGCGAGCTCCACCAGCGCCTGGCCGCGGGAGGGCGGGCGGAGGCGGGCGAGCAGAGTAGCTGGACGCGGCATACCAAGCCAGTGTCACCATCGCGCCTTGCAGGTCGAATAGCAGCGGTGCCTAGAGGCACCGGGCAGGCGAGATGGGTGCCCGGGCACTGGGTGCGGGCCGGTCGGCCGCTCGGGATCAGCGCGACGCGCGATCCGCGCCGCTGGCCTCCGAGTCGCCCATCTCGGCCCGCCGCAGCCGGTAACCGGCGCCCCGGATCGTCTCCAGGTAGACCGGGTGATCTGGGTCGGCCTCCAGCTTCTGGCGCAGCCGGCGCATCGTGACCCAGACGTAGGACGGATCAGGCACCTCGGCGTCCGACCAGCCACGCGCCAGCAGCGTCTCGGTCGAGACGACGCGGCCCAGATTGGCGGCCAGCGCGTAGAGCAGCCGCGACTCGGCGGGAGTCAGCGCCACCACGCGGCCGTCGACGATGGCGCGGCGTTTCTGCAGGTCGAGGATCAGCGCGGGGCCGAGGGGCAGCGCGCCGGACGGCACGGCGTCGCCGACGCGTCGCAGGACGCGGTGGATGCGCGCCCGCAGCTCCGGGTAATGGAACGGTTTGGTGACGTAGTCCTCGGCGACAGCCTCGAGCGTGCTTGCCTTGGAGTCGCCACTGTCGACCGCGGAGAGCACGATCACGGGCAGGTCGGCCCGTTCCTTGATCTGGCGCGCGAGGGTGAGACCGTCCATGCGGGGCATCATGAGATCGACGATCAGCAGGTCTGGCCAGCCCTGCTCCAGGCGCCGGATGGCTTCGAACCCGTCGCGCGCGGTCGCGACCTCGAACCCGTCGTCACGGAGCTGGTCGACGAGCACCACGAGCAAGTTCGGGTCGTCGTCGACGAGGAGGATCCGCACGGGCCGCGGAGCCGTGGTCATGGGGTCAGCATAGCAGCGCCGGGGCTCATCCCGGCACGGATCCCCGGGCTCACTCCGGGCCGCGCACCCCACTCATTCGGGGCCGGCAACGCGTTCCGCCGGCAGCGTGAAGGCAAACGTCGCGCCGCCCTCGCGACCCTCCTCGTAGCGGATGCGCCCGCCCATCGTGCGCAACAGCCGCCGGGCGACGTCGAGGCCGAGCCCGGTCCCCTCGTGTCCGCCGGCGGTCGACCCGCGCTGGAAGCGGCGGAAGATGCGGGCACGCTCGGCACGTGGCACGCCGGGGCCCTCGTCACGCACGCGCACCGTCGGCTCGCCGGGCTCGTCCGACGAGATCGACACGTGCACTGGGCCGGCCGGTGCGTAGCGGATCGCGTTGTCGAGCAGGATCCAGAGCACCTGTTCGGCCGCCTCTCGATCGGCCACGGCGAGCCAGCCGGTGCTCCGATCGACCAGGTCGAGCCGGCGGTCGGTCCCCAAGGCGTGCCAGGCCCGTCGGACCGCGGGTGCGAGCGCAAACGGCTCGCTCGCCGGGACGAAGACGCCGGCGTCGAGGCGCGTCGCTGTCAGTAGCTCGCGAACGACCCGGGCGAGTCGGTCGGCATCGGCATTGATCTCGTCCGCGCGGCGCCGGCCTGCCTTGTCCAGTCCAGACGCGACGGCCAGACCCTCAGAGGCCATCAGGATGCGCGCAAGCGGCGCCTGCAGGTTGTGCCCTAGGCCCCGCACGAACTCCCGCTGCAGCGCATGGGCCCGACCGAGCTGCTCGGTTCGACGCGCCGTCTCCTCGTGAAGTCCCGCGTTGCGCAGCGCCACGCCGGCCTCGCGGGCGAAGAGGCCGAAGAGGGCGCGGTCAGCCACGGTCCATGCGCCGACGGACGGGCCCGCGCCTTCCAAGCGGTGGCCCGGGATGGCCCCCAAGTTGGCCGACACCGGCGCAGGGGCGACGGCGATCTTCCCTGGCGGTGCAATGGTCATGACCGCGTCGTTTGCGTCGCGGAGCCAGCAGGCATCGAGTTCGAAGATCGAGCGACCGGCATCGAGCACGGCGCCGACCAGGGCCGTGGGGCCGCGGTCGGGCCGCAGCGCCTCCAGCGCCTCGAGCGAGCGCCACACAATGCGCTCACGCCGTTCGAGCGCCGCGGCCAGCCGGTTGTGCGACGCCCCCAGGCGGTCGAGCGGGTCCCGGTCGCCTCCCGGCAACGGTGCCGTGAGGTCGCCCGCAGCCACTGCGGCGATCCCCGCTTCGAGGGCGCCAAGCCGCCGACGTAGGAGATCGGCGAGGTAGACCGCCAGCGATGCCGCGAAGACGAGCACGAGGGCGAGCAGGACCGCGAGGTACGGCAAGAGGCTGGCCCCGATGGCGGCCGCGAGCCCGAGCTGCGTGGCGACGACAACCGTGCCGGCTGCCCCGGAGGCGCCGCCCCCGACCGGGAATGCGACGGCGACGATGTCGTTGGGCCGCCGCTGTGCGACGAGCACGTCGGCCGTGGCCGACGCTACCCGGTCCGCCGGTGCCGACTGCTCGGCGATCGTCTGATCGGAGGCCGCCGTGAGCGCGCCCGAGACGTCGTACACGGCGACGTCGAACCCGGTCAGCCGCTTCGCGGCGACGACGAAGTCCGAGCCAAGCCGCTCCGCGAACGCCAGTCCAGCCCGGCCTCCGGCGGCTTCCACACCCGGCCCGGAGCGGCCCGAGAGGTCGATCGGCTGAAACGCGACGTGGTAGACGCCGCCCGCCAGGTCGGCATAGAGGCCCGCGCTGGGCATCGCGCCCGGGGTGTCCAGCGCGGCGCGAACGAGCCGTTCGAGTGTGCCGACGATGTCGCTCGGCCCGCCAGCCACGGCATGGTCACCAGCGACGACGACCGCGGCGTCGACGCCGCCCTGATCGACCTGGAAATCAACGACCGACGAGGCGATCGCCTGGTCGTGCAGTCCAGCCACCTCGTCCTGCAGCACGTTCCAAGTGGTGTAGCTCTCCGCCAGCCGGTCGAGCGCGGCGGCGTCAGATCCGAGGATGCTCTCGACGGCGCGCGGCATCGACGGCTCGCCCGTCCGCCTCGGCGCGCACCGCCGCGTCCACCTGTCCCAGCACGAGGGCCGCGACGAGCACGATCGGCAGGATCGCCAACGCCAGGAGCGACAAGGTCTGTTGCTGCCGGTAGCTGAGCCCCCGGCGCGGCACCATCGGCGACTAGGCAGCGGCCGGGATCAGCCGGTAGCCGACCCCCCGCTCGGTGACGAGGTAGCGTGGGTGGTCGGGATCGGGTTCGATCTTCTGGCGCAGGCGACGAATGGACACCCAGACGAACGATTCGTCTGCGCCGTCCACTTCACTCCACCCGCGTGCGACCAGCTGGTCGGTCCGAACCACTCGGCCCAGGTCGCGCGCCAAGGCAGCGAGGAGCCGGACCTCGATGGGGCTGAGTGGGATGCGCCGGCCCAAGACCCACGCCTCGCGCCGCTGCAGGACGAGCGTCAGATCCGGGCCGAGGCGCAGCTCGCGCTCGCGGACCCGCTCGCCCAGGCGGTGCGCCACACGCTTGATGCGGGCGCGGAGCTCCGCGTAGTCGAACGGTTTCGTCACGTAGTCCTCGGCGTAGCGCTCGATCAGCTTGACCTTGCTCTCACCGGCGGTGACCGCGGAGAGGACGATGATGGGGACATCGGCGATGCGCAGCAGCCGTTCGGCGGTCTCCTCGCCGTCCATGCCGGGCATCATCAGGTCGAGGACCACGATGTCGGGCGCAAAGGCGGTGAAGCGTGAGATGGCCTCCGGACCGGATCTAACCGGCTGGACGTCGAATCCGTCACGCTCGAGGCGCTCGCTCAATTGCGCGAGCAGGCGTACGTCGTCGTCGACGAGCATGACGCGGCGGACCTGGTCAGTCACCACGGCCGGGTCACGGGTGGGGGTGCGTGGCGCCGCCGGAGGAGGCGGGCTTGGCCTGTCCGGGTGGGACCAAGGGCTGGCCGTGCGGCGGAGGTGGCTGCGGAGCCGGGGTGGCCGCAGCGCCGCTCACGCCGGGATCGGGGTTCCCGGTAGCACCGGCGTTGGCGGGGTTGGCGTTCGGGTTGGCGTTGGCGTTGGCGCCCGGATGGCCGCTGCTGCCGCGAGCGGGGTTGCCGTTGCCGCCGACGGCGGCAGGGTTGCCGTCGGGTTTCCCGTTGCCCCCAAGAGTAGGGTTGCCGTTCCCACTGGGCTTGCCGTTGGTGCCGAGATTTCCGTTGCCCTTGCCTCCGCTGCCTGTTGCGGATGGCGCGGGATGGGCCGACAGCCTGGTCACGCGCACGAGCAGGTCGCTGGGCGGGCCGCTCGCCCCGACACGGACCGCGACGAGCAGCGCACCGTTGCGGTACAGGGACCACGTTCCGTTGCGGCCGGCGTGCGTGAAGCCCGCCGCAAGCAGCTGTGCCGCGTACGCCCGCGCCGCATCTGCCGGAGCCAGGTCCGAGCTGAAGCCGTAGAGCGTGGCGCCGGCATCGTAGCCGCCATCCTGGCCGACCACGACCACGGCCTCGGCCGGCACCGGGATCCCGTCGGGGAGCCCTGCAGAGGGCGTCGTGGATCCCGGCGCCGTGGACGAGCAAGCCGCGACCGCGAGTGCGATCACGGCGAGCCACGCCAGGTGCCGGCCGGAGGCGCGCCGCTGAACGTGCGTGTGTGTCATCTGCCGGCTACGACGCTCCACCCTCGGGGTCACGGGATCGTACCAGTGGCCGCATGCCACGCAATACACCGATCGTCCTATACGTGGCCGACCCGGGCAGGCGCCGACGCCGACAACCGGCCGACCCGAGGTAGCCACCGACGCGCGCGTTGGGCCGGCGACCACCGGGCGCAACCGCGCCCAGCCGTCCTTACGGTATCCGGTGGAGCCTTGCATCTGCCATTGCAACTCGGGCGCGGGTTGCAACTCCGGCGCGGACTGCAGCTCTTGCGCGGATTGCCACTCAGGCGCGGATGCACCGTGGATCTGCCGGTCGCCGCACTGGGGTCGCGCAAGACGTCGACCGCTGACCTGTTCTCACGCGGGCCGCCCGGAAACGGGTCGGCAGCGCGTCACGCCGGCCGCTGCCGGATCATCACGCGCTCGGCGAGGCCCAGCGGCAGCGCACCGCTCTCGGTGATCGTGTCGTGGAACTCGCGCAGCGCGGCGACCGGTGCGTCCGCCGGTGCGACGCCGCGCAGGCCGCGCGCGGCGAGCCAATCGCGACGGATCCGCAGGATCTCGAGGCAGCCCGTCAGGTACGCCGAGGCCTGGGTCGGCCAGGAGCAGTAGCGGCCCACCTCGGCCTTCGCCGTCGGCTCGGGCAGCCCCGCCTTCGTCCGCATGAACTCCACTGCCTCGTCGTAGGTCATCTCGCCCATGTGGAGGCTCGTGTCCACGATGATGCGGGCCGCGCGGAAGAGCGTGGCGTTCAGGTGGCAGAGTTCCTGGATGGGATCCGTGAAGAAGCCGCGCTCGCGCATGACGCGCTCCGCATAGAGCGCCCAGCCCTCTGTGAAGTACGGTGTCCCGAAGACGCGCCGGACGCGGCTCGGGTTGCGCTTGCGCATCACCAGGTGCCAGTGGTGACCAGGGTACGCCTCGTGCACCGAGGTGGTCGGGATGTCGCCCCAGCTGTTCGCCTCGAGCCGCTGCTGGACCTCCTCCGCCGGCGTGCCGTCAGGCGCGAACGGCACGAAGAAGTGCCCGGTCCAGGAATCGGAGAAGGACGGCGGCGCGTTGTAGGAGGCGACGCCGAGGACGGGTCGCTGGAAGACGGGCGAGGGCTCCACTACGCAGCGCTCGCCGGGCGGCAATGTCACGAGTCCGGTCCGGGCGAGAAACGCGCGGGCCCGGGCCGTCCAGTCCGCGTAGCCCTGGCGCATCGCCTCCTCCGTCGGCGGATGGTCGTGGCCCGCCTCCTCGAGGACGGTGGCCCAGTCGTCGGTCCCGCGGGCGCGGCGCGCCACCTCCGCCATCTCGGCGGCCAGGCGGTCGTACTCCGCGCGGCCCCGCTCGCGCAGCCCGCGCGTGTCGATCTCGAGCAGCTCCCTGTCGCGCAGCAGCCGCGTGTAGCGCGCTTCGCCGAGCTGCCACGTGCCGGTTGCCACCTCGGCGAGACGCTCGAGGTGGGCGGCCCACTCCTCCATGGCGCGCCCAGCGTCGGCGCCGGCCGCGGCCAGCCGATCGCGTCCCTCGCCGGGGGCCACGTCGGCCGGCAGCAGCTCGCGCAGGTAGCGCGCCCCGCCGCGGGCCGCGCCCGCACCGCGTCGCAGGATCAACGGATGGGCCAGCGCGGGATCGAGGTTCGCCCTCCCCTCCTGGAGAGCGCGAGGGATCTCCCGCATCCGCGCGATCGCCGCCGCGATCAGATCGGCCTCCGGCCGCAGGCGATGCAGGAAGAGCGTGAAGATGCCGTCGAGGGCCGGGTTGGTGTACGTCGCTGGGTCGCGTCGCCAGTCTTGCCAGTCGGCGAGGATCAGCCGGCCCCGCAGGACCGCACGGATCAGCTCCCGATCGATCTGCTCGGCCGGCGTGAGTTCGCCCTCCGCGACCGCGTCGAAGCGCTGCAGCCACTCGGCCGCTTCGGCGTCGCGCGCCTCGAACGACGCCGCCGAGAGCTCGTCGAAGCGCTCGTCGTACTGCGTGAGACCGAGCTGGCTCGCCCGGATCGGGGACAGCGCGAACTCGTGCTCGAGGAAGTCGTCGACGAGTGACTGGAACGTCATGGAGCAGGCCTCCAGCAGTGCGGCGTCCCGGGTTTCACGGTGCCCGGGGATCGAGGTAACGACAGCGCGGGGCGACCGGGCAGCGCGAGCAGGCGGGCCTGAGCGCGGTGCACGTACGGCGCCCGTGCGTGATCAGGTTGACGTGCGCCTCGTACATCCGGTCGGGCGGGAAGATCTCGAGCGCGAGGTCGTGGGCGCGATCGGCGGGCGTGCCCGTTGGGATGAGCCCGATCCGCAGGGTGACGCGGTGGACGTGCGTGTCGATCGGCATCAACGGGAGGTCGAAACAGAAGAGGAGGACCACGGACGCGGTTTTCGGACCGACGCCGGGAAGACGGACCAGCCAGTCGCGTGCGTCGCGGGGCGCCATCCCACCGAGGAAATCGAGCGCGTAGTCGCCGCGTTCTTCACGGATCTGCCGCAGGGCGGCCTGGATGCGTGGCGCTTTCTGTTGGGCGAGTCCGCCGCTGGCGATCGCCGTGGCCACCTCGTCGAGCGGCGCGTGGGCGACCGTGTCCCAGTCGCCGACGCGTTGCACGAGCTGGTCGAAGGCGCGCTCGGCGTTGCGGTCGCTGGTGTGCTGCGAAAGGATCGTGAGGACCAGCTCGTCGGTCGGGGGGCGGCGCGGCTGCCAGGCGGGCACGCCATATAGCTGGGCCAAACGGTCGAGGACGAAGTCGACGAGGCCCGGTCGATCGCCCACGAGCTTCGTTTGCGGCTGGGCCGCACGGCTCACGACGGGTCGAGCAGGGGTCCGAGCTGACGAGGCCGGCAGCGCAACCGCAGGCGGAGTGCCCCGCAGCGCGGCGGCAGGCCCACGATGCTGGCGCCCGGCGGCAGGCGGAGTGGGTGAACGCATATCCGTGGATGGCCGGGTCACAAGCGTGTCGGTCGGCCGAGTGAACGCAGGTGACGCCACAGGTGGCCGGGTCGGGGCTTGACGTGGCCGTGGAAACGGCGCCGGATCCGGCGCGCCCGGGGAGCTTCCCGAAGGGTCGGGCTGGTCGCCGGTAGACCGAACGAGCGCAGCGTCGTCGTGATCGCGCATCGAGCGAAGGCTACCTGAGAGTGGCCGGCCGCGGGGCTCACCAGCGTGCGGCCTGGTGGGGAGCGTGGTTTGGCCGGCGGGACGGACAGTCGCGGCGCGGTGGCCGCTCGACCATTGGTTTCCTGCCGCGGCGGGTTGCTCGTGCCCCCGGCGGGCCGCGCCTGAACTGGACGGGGGTGCGTCGGAGCGGATTTCAAAGCCGCTCGCCATGAGCCCCCGCGACCCCGGCGGGCCGCGCCTGAACTGGACGGAGTGCGTCGGAGCGGATTTCGCACGTCATGTCAACGTGCCGCGGTCTTCGTGCAGGTTTGCGGGGCTCGTCCGGCTCGTCCGGCTCGTCCGGCTCGGCTGGGGAGCTGGTGACGCGTGACCGTGTCCTCGCGGGGTCCAGGCGGCCAGTCGATGCCGCATGACGCCGAGCGTCGAGCGCGACCTACGCGCGGCCCGGCCGGGCGCGCCCGCCTGTCTGGACGGTGCACCGTGCACGCGGCACCCCGACTGTGTACTTCACGTGCGATTGTGCGGGGTGCGGTCTGGGGCCCGGAGATGCGGCCCGATGCCCGGGGTGCAGCCCCACACCGGCGGGTGCGGCCCCACGCAGGGGGTGCGACCTGGGGGCTGAGGTGCGGCCCCACGCAGGAGATGCGGCCCCACGCCGGCGGCCGAGACGGCCACGAGACACGTTTCTCGCCTCGTGGCACCATCGGGACCGGGCGGTTCGTCGCTCTTTCGCGGACGTGTGGCCCTTTCGCGGTGGCCGCATCACGCCTTGACTACAGGCAGGTGCAGCGCGTCCTCCATTGATGCTGCGTCCGTCCAAGGAGCGAGTCATGGTTGAGGCGACGACCAGCGAACCCCGAGCGGGGGCGATCCCCGACCGGGCCACCGACGTCCTGGGCTACAGGCGCCACCCACTTGACGTCATCTTCACGCCCCGCTCGGTTGCCGTGATCGGCGCGACCGAGAAGGAGGGCAGCGTCGGGCGCACGTTGCTCTGGAACCTGATCAGCAGCCCGTTCGGCGGCGTGGTCTTCCCGGTCAACCCGAAGCGCAAGAGCATCCTCGGACTGAAGGCGTACCCGAGCCTGGCCGACGTCCCCGATCCGGTCGACCTTGCGGTCATCGTCACGCCCCCGCAGACGGTCCCCGGCGTGATGGCGGAATGCGTCGCTGCTGGGGTGCGCGGTGCGATCGTGATCTCCGCCGGCTTCAAGGAGACGGGGCCCGCCGGTGAGGAGCTCGAACGGCAGGTCCTCGCCGAGGCACGCAAGGGCGGTATCCGGGTCGTTGGTCCCAACTGCCTGGGCGTGATGAACCCGATCGGCGGCCTGAACGCGACCTTCGCGGTGGAGCAAGCGCGTCCCGGCTCGGTCGGCCTGATCAGCCAGAGCGGCGCGCTGCTCACCGCAATCCTCGACTGGAGCATCCGCGAGAAGGTTGGCTTCAGCAGCGTTGTCTCGCTCGGCTCGATGCTCGACGTGGGCTGGGGCGACGTCATCTACCACATGGGCGACGACCCCAACACCAAGAGCATCGTCATCTATATGGAGACGATCGGCGACGCGCGCGCCTTCCTCTCGGCGGCCCGGGAGGTAGCCCTCACCAAGCCGATCATCGTCATCAAGCCCGGCCGCACGGCGCAGGCGGCGAAGGCCGCCGCGTCGCACACGGGCTCGTTGACCGGCAGCGACGAAGTCCTCGCCGCCGCCTTCCGACGCGTGGGCGTCCTGCGCGTGGATGCCATCGAGGACCTCTTCTACGTCTCGGAGGTGCTCGCCAAGCAGCCTCGTCCGAAGGGGCGTCGGCTCCTGATCGTGACCAATGCGGGCGGTCCGGGCGTTCTGGCCACCGATGCGCTGATCACCGGGGGCGGGGAGCTGGCCGAGATCTCACCGGCAACGATGGAAGCGTTCAACGCGATCCTCCCAGCTCCCTGGAGCCACAACAACCCCGTCGACATCATCGGCGACGCCCCCCCCGAGCGCTATGCCGAGGCGCTGAAGATCGCCGCGGCCGATCCCGGAGGCGACGGGCTTCTGGTGATCCTGACGCCCCAGGCGATGACCGACCCGACCCGCACGGCCGAACAGCTGCGGCCCTTCGCCCAGACCGAGGGGAAACCAGTGCTGGCGAGCTGGATGGGAGGGGCGGGCGTGGAACCGGGCGCGGCGATCCTCCGCGAGGCGGGCATCCCCACCTTCCCGTACCCCGACACCGCCGTCGAGATGTTCAACTACATGTGGCGCTACAGCGACAACCTGCGCGCCCTCTACGAGACGCCCGTGCTGCCGGGCGACGATGAACACGACCTCGACCGCACGCTTGCGAGTGGGGTCATCGACGCCGCGCGAGCTGAAGGCCGCACGATCCTCACCGAGTTCGAGTCGAAGCAGGTTCTCTCCGCGTACGCGATCCCCATCACCGAGACGCGCATCGCGCGCAGTGTGGAAGAGGCAGTGGCCGCGGCCGGGGAGATTGGCTACCCGGTCGTCGTCAAGCTCTACTCGCACACGATCACCCACAAGACAGACGTCGGTGGTGTGCAACTGAATCTGGCCGATGCGGACGCGGTTCGGCGGGCGTACGGCGCGATCCAGGAGGCCGTTGCGGCGCGGCGCGGCGCAGAACACTTCGAGGGCGTCACGGTCCAGCCGATGATCAACTACAGCGGGTACGAGTTGATCGTGGGGAGCAGCATCGACCCACAGTTCGGTCCGGTCCTGCTCTTTGGGATGGGCGGCCAGCTCGTCGAGGTCTTCCAGGACCGGGCGCTCGGCCTCCCCCCGCTCAACACCACGCTCGCCCGACGGATGATGGAGCGCACCAAGATCTACACGGCGCTCCGCGGGGTGCGCGGGCGCCGGGCGATCGACCTGGCGGCGCTGGAGCAGCTCCTCGTCCGCTTCAGCCAGCTGGTGGTCGAGCAGCGCTGGATCAAGGAGATCGACATCAACCCGCTGCTCGCCTCGCCTGAGCGGCTCATCGCCCTCGACGCGCGCGTGGTGCTCCACGACCCCGCGACGCCTGAGGCGGACCTGCCGCGGCTGGCGATCCGGCCGTACCCGCGCCGGTACGTCGCGAACTGGACAGCGAAGGATGGCACGCCGCTGATCATCCGTCCGATTCGCCCGGAAGATGAGCCGCTGATGGTGCAGTTCCACGCGACGCTCTCCGAGCAGACCGTCTATGCGCGCTACTTCGCGCCCCTGGGCTTGAGCGAACGCACCACGCACGAACGGCTGGTGCGGATCTGCTTCAACGACTACGACCGGGAGATCGCGCTGGTAGGAGAGTGCCAGCCGCCGGGGGCGGAGCGCCAGATCGTGGCGGTCGGGCGGCTCAGCAAGCGCCATGCCGCGGGACAAGCCGAGTTCGCCATCCTGGTCGCCGATCACTGCCAACGTCTCGGCATCGGCACCGAGCTGCTGCGCCGCCTCGTGCAGGTGGCGCGGGCCGAGAAGCTCGAGTGGATCTGCGCGGAGATGCAGGCGGACAACGTCGGGATGCAGCGGGTGGCCGAGAAGGTCGGCTTCAGCCTGGTGCCGATCCCGGAGGCCGGGCTGGTGCGCGCGGAGCTCCGGTTGTAGAGGGCACGGCGGGCGGTGCGCCCCGGACCGGCGCACCTCCCAGACCGGCGCACCTCTGGATTCCCGACCGACCCGCGCCACAGCCGGCGGCCGCAGGCTGTGGCGGCCGCGCTCCGGGTCGGCGCCGATCGTGCGCTCAGGCGAGGCGGCTCCCCAGCGTCACGAGGCGCGCGATGCGCCCCGCCGTGCGCTCGAGAGGGGCCGCGCCCGCGGCCATCGCGTCCTCCAGCGTGCCAGGGCCCTCGCTGGCGGAGACCGTGATGGCGCCCAGCGCCGCGAGCGCCGCCTCGCCCTCAGGCGTGACGCTGCCGCCCAGTGCGAGGCAAGGGACGCCGGCCTCCGCGGCCCGCCGTGCGACGCCGTACGCCGTCTTGCCGAACGCCGTCTGCGCGTCCACGCGGCCCTCGCCGGTGATGACCAGCGTGGACCCGGCGAGGCGCTCGGCGAAGCGGACGAGCCCCATCACTTCCTCGACGCCGGACCGCACGGCGAACGCGGCAAAGCGGTCCGCGATGGCGAGGAGACCGGCCACCGTGCCGCCCGCGGCGCCCGCGCCCGGCACGTCGCGAATGCTGCGCCCCGCGGCCGCCTCGAGCACGTCGGCGTAGCGCGCCAGCGCAGCGTCCAGCGCCGCCACCTGCCCCGGCGATGCGCCCTTCTGTGGTCCGTAGACGGCGGCCGCGCCGCTCGGCCCGAGCAGTGGATTCGTGACGTCGGACGCCACCGTGAGCCGCACCTCGGCGAGGACAGACGAAAGTCCGCCCAGGTCGACGCGGGCGAGCCGGGCGAGCGCCGCGCCTCCCGGCGGCAGCTCGTTGCCCTGCGCGTCGAGGAAGCGGGCGCCCAGCGCCGCGAGCAGGCCGCTGCCCCCGTCGGTGGTCGCGCTGCCGCCCACCCCGAGGATCACCTCGCGCACACCGAGCCCGATCGCGGCGGCGAGCGTGAGCCCCGTCCCGAAGGTGCTCGCCGTGCCCGCGTCGCGCTCGTCCCGGCCCACACGCCCGAGCCCCGAGGCATCCGCCAGTTCGACCACCGCCCGTTCGCCGGACCGCAGGAAGCGCGCGCCGATCGGGCGTCCGAGCGGGTCTCGCGAGGCCACCGGGAGCGGCTGCCAGGACGAATCGGCGGCCCGCAGCGCGTCGAGCAGACCGGCGCCCCCGTCGGAGATCGGACAACGGTCGATCTGGTCGGCGGGCCGGACGCGCGCCCACCCCGTCGCGATCGCGTCGGTCACCTGCAGGCTCGTCAGCGAACCCTTGAACGAATCGGGCGCTACCAGCACCCGCGACGTCACCAACCGGCGCCCTCCACGCGACTCACCCTGTCCCTCTGCGCCGCTCCAGGTACTCCGGGATGCGGATCATCGGCGGACGCTCCTGGTCGGCCAGCTCGATCACCTCGAGCGAGAGCCGATCGCGGCCCGAGCGGGGGAGCTTCATCGTCGAGCCGAGCTCCGCGAAGAGGTGCGCCCGATGCCGCTCTTCCAGTCGCTTCATGACAGCCTGCAGGATCACGAAGCTCATCCGCGAGAGCCCCTCGAGCTCCTGGTTGCGATGGACCCGCCGTTCGAGGTCGACCTGCCCGAGCCCCTCCAGGCCGACCCGCTCGATGATGTCGATGAGGTGCCCGATCTCCACCGCATAGCCGGTGAAGAACGGAATGGTCTCGAGTAACGTGCGGCGGCCGGCATACTCCCCGGCCAGGGGCTGGATCATGCCGGAGAGCTCCGGGAAGAAGAGGTTGATCAAGGGCCGGGCGACGAGTTCGGTGACGCGGCCTCCGCCGCCCTCGCGCAGCACGCCGCCCTCCACGATCGGGCGCTGGTAGTAGCCCTTCACGTAGGCGATGCGCGGTTCGGTCAGCAGCGGTCCGAGGGTGCCGTAGGCTAGGCGCGGCTCCCAGTCCTGCACGTCGGTGTCGCACCAGACGATGAGGTCGCCGCTGGTCTCGAAGAGGCTCTTCCAGAGTGCCTCGCCCTTGCCGCGGTACGACCCGTACGCCGGGAGTACGGCGGGGTGCTGCACCACGCGGGCCCCCTCGGCAGCCGCGATCGTGCGCGTCTCGTCGGTCGAGGCCGAGTCGACCACGAGCAGCTCGTCGACGAGCGGGACCTGTTCCATCAGCTCGACGCGCGCGCGGCGCACGATGGGCCCCACCGTGGCGGCCTCGTTGAGCGTGGGCAGGATCAGGCTGATCGTGACGTTCTGCTGCTCCTTCAGCGCGACCAGGCGGCGCAGGTCGGCGAACTCGCTGTGGTGGTAGTTCGATTCGGCGAACCAGCGATCGACACGCGCGGCGACGCTGCGCTTCGCCTCGGCCGCGCGGTCGACGGCCTCGAGCGTCTCCGCCTGCTGGGCCGCCCGTTCGAAGGCGGCGCGGCTCGGCGCCTCCCGGGTCTTGACCACGATGACCGTGGTGCGGGCCTTTTGGGCGATGTGCTCGGGGAGCGCGCCGAAGAGGCCACCGCCCCGCGTGCCCGGCGCGGCAGCGGCCACCCCTGCGCCGGGTGGTGTCGCGGCGGCTGGCACCGCTGCCCCCATCACGAGCAGATCGGCCGACTCCGCCTCGCGCAGGATCGCGTTGCGCACGTTGAGCGCCTCGCGCACGAGCGGCACCGAGCGTCCCCGGGCGTGCTGGCGGATGAAGGCCTGCAGCGCGCGCTCGGCCTCCACGTGGACGCCCTCCCCGACGTCCGGAGGCAACACGTGGAGCACGGCCACCTCGGCGTCCATGCGCCGGCCCAAGGCATCGGCGAAGCGCAAGGCCAGCTCCGCGTGCGGCCCGCCGCGGACGGGCACCAGGATCCGCCGCACCGTTTCGACGCCGCGCTGCTTGACGACCGCGATGTCGCAGGGGGCGTCGCGCACGACGGCGTCGATGGTCGGCGTGAAGATGGCCTCGCCACCCCGGCGGCCGCCGGGTGTCCCGCTCCACCCGAACACGATCAGGTCCGCGTCCTCCTCGGCCGCGGTCTCCAGGATCCCCTCGGCGGCGCGCCGGCCGATCCGGACGAGCGTGCGCAGTTCCACGCCCTCCGGCACGAAGTCGAGCACCTGCTGAAGGAGGCGGCGGGCGTGCCGCGCCCGGGTGGCGCCCTCCGAGAGCGGCACGCCCTCGGGGATCTCCACGATGCCGAGCGCCACGAGACAGCCGCTGCGATCCATGACGGAGGCCCCGATGCGGACCAGGTCCGCAGCCGTGCGCGGGTTCGCCAGCGGGATCAGGATCCGTTCGGGGAGTCGGGCGCTCATGCCGGCGCGGCCCCTGCTTCCTCCCAGCCCGCGACCAGGTACGGCTTGACGAGCTCGAACGCGCGGGCCTGACGCTTGACGGCCGCCTCTGCCTGCTCGCTGTTCAGTTCGCGGACCTCGAGCAGCAGGCTCGCCACGCGGCCGAAGTAGAGCGGGACGAGCGCTGCCACGAGTCGCTCCACCGGCAGTGTGCGGCGGTGCGCGGCGACGCAGACGTCGTAGATGACACGGGCCCAGGCCTCGTCGGGGAAGCTGAACGCGCCGGGTTCCGGCGGGCGCGGAGCATCGGCACGGGCGGCCCGGTCGGCCGCGGCACCGGCGTCGCTCGCGAGCTCGCGAACGAGCGCCGCGGTCGCCGGTGCGAGCATCCGATCCCAGAGCTCGCCCTGGGCGAGGCGGCCGTGCTGGAACGCCTCGAGCAGGCGCAACAGGTCGACCTCGAGTGGCGGCGGCTCCACGATCCGCTCGAAGCCGTAGGCGGGGACGTCGTGGGAGCCGCGCACCCCGAGCCAGCGGTCGGCATGGCGCTCGGTGAGGCGCAGGATCGTGGCGAGGACCTGGCTGAACATCGGGCCGAGATCGGCTCCGGGGTCCTTGGGGTCGTGGACCTTCGCGCCGAGCCGGGCCTGGCAGACGGCGAAACCGCCGGCGATCGCGGTGGTGGTCATCCAGATGTCGACGCCGAAGCGGCTGACCTCGGGGGTCCAGTCGTCCTGCTGCAGGTAGTGGTCCACGAGATCGCCGCTCACGCCGAAGTCGCCGCCGATCGGCTGGCGGATGCGCAGGCCGTAGAGCGCGCGCGTCAGCGGGTAGGTGACGGTATTCGTGATCGTGCCGTCGTTCTTGTGCCGGGCATAGAGCGGCGCCACGAAGTCGAAGCCGCCCTTCAGGATGGGGCCGGCGAGCAGCTCGATCCACTCGGGCAGGATCGAGCGCAGGTCCGAGTCGACCACGACGAGCGCCTGGACCTGGAGGGCGCGGGCGATCTCGAAGAGGGTGCGCAGCGCGGCGCCCTTGCCGCCGACGCCGTCGACTTCGGGGTACGTCAGGCTGATGCGCTGGAGCCGGTTGCGCGGCCGGACGAGCAGGATCCGCTCGACGTAGTCGGGCGGCTCGGTCTCGACGACAACGCGCTGGGTGCCGTCGGGCGAGCCGGCGTCGGCGTTGGCGAGGACCGGCCGCAGGTCGGGGAAGTACTGTACGAGGCCGGCCTGGGCGGCGCGCGCCACGTGCCCGATGGTGGCCGCGTTCCGAAAGCTCGGGATGCCCACCATGATGTCGGCGCGTCCGACGCGCTCGACGGCGTCGCGCAAGGCAGGGGGGAGAGGCGACGGCATCGCTGCCACTTTACCGGATGGCGTGTCTGGGCGGCGTCCGCCGCACGATGAGCCGCCGTGCGATCCGGGCCACGCGCCCTCCGCAATCTGCCGCCAGTGATCTGCGGTCCGCCAACCGCCGTCAGCGAGCCATCATCGGCGGGGCGGCCACGCGCCGCGGCGGGTCCGCCAAGAGCACAGCCCCGGGCGGCCCCATATCGATCGGGTCGTCGGGGCCGAGACGTCGCGCGAGGATGTGGAGCGTCCCGTCGGCGGGCGGGAACCCGGCCGCGACGAACGCCTCGAGCCGATCGGCCACCAGGGGCGCGCCGTCGGGCACGCGCAGGCGGATCGGGTGCCCGAGCGCCTGGCGGGCCGCGACGGCCAGGCGCAGCACGGCGTCCCCGTCGCCGGCGACGAGCGCCGCCCACGGCCGCTCGCCGGGCGCGAGGTCCCGCCCCAGCGGCATGATCGCGAGCCCCCACACAGGGCGGGAGGCGTGACGCCCCCCGCGCCGCGTGGCCGGTCCCGCAGGACGGCCGGCCTCGACGGCGGCGACCCTCTCCATGCCAGCGGGGGCCTCCGCAGCAGCCTCACGCACGAGGACCTCGCCGGACCGGACGTGCGCCGTGAACCGCTCGATCGTCAGCTCCTGGAACGCCCAGCTGCGGAACTCGTAGAGCCGGTCGCCGAGCGCGAACGTCTCGTCCGCGTCGACCCGCGCCCACCACCGCGCCAACGCCTCGGACGACGCGTGCGGGTCGAGCAGCAGACCGGCGCGTCGCAGCTGGCGCCGGCCCGGCCCGCTGACCTCCGCGGGTGCTTGGGCGGGCAGTTCGGGCGCGCTGGACGCCACCTCCATCGGCGCGCCGGCCACGCGCGCGGCCACGTCGAACGGCACCTCGCCGGGAGCATCTTCCGCGAGATCCGCGAGCTCGTCTTCGCTGGTCGCCACGGCCTCGGCATCGACGGCGTCCTCGGCCACGTCTTCGACCGGCTCGCGGGGCGGCTGGTAGCTCCGCCAGGGCCGCAGCAGGCGGAACCCGTGGTAGGCGCCCAGCCGGTGCGACCCTTCGTTCTCCTCGCCGGTCGCGTACCGCACCGTCGTGGCGCCCTGTGCGCGGGCCCAGACGAGGCAGGCGCCATGGAGCAACCGCGCCACGCCCCGCTGGCGAACCCCGGGATCGACCCGCAGCCCTTCCAGCCATGCCTCTCGCTCCGAGAGGATCGCCACGCGGGCGATGCCGATCGGGCGATCGGGAGAAAGCGGCCGGCCGTACAGGTCGAGCTGGCGGTGGACGTTGGGCGTGGCCACGAGCAGTACCCCGTCCGGCGCTTCGAGCCACGCATGCCAGACGCGCGGGATATAGTCCCAGCCGTCCCACGTCCCGCGGGTGAAATCGAGGACCGCGCGCGTGTCCCCCGGGCGGGCCTGTCGCACCACGATGGGCAGGTCGGGTGGCGGAGCGGCCGGGCCGGTTGCTGCAAACCCCGTGGGATCGATCACGGGCGACCCTCGGCCTCGCTCAGCGTCGCGAAGGGGACGCCAGCGCGACGGTCCAGTCGTCGGTCTCGGCGCCGGGGTGGTACCGGCTGTTGGCCGCCTTCAGGACGACCCCCTCGAACCCGGCCGCCCGCCAGCTGCGCATCCAGCCCTCGACCGGCGGTCGCGTGTAGGGCGAGATGCGCACGCGCTCCCCGACCTCGAGGAGCGAATCGAGGATGCGCTTGCGCTCGAGCAGCGGGATGTCGAAGAGGTCCTGGCCGTCGACGCGGAGCAGGTCCACCGCCACGAAGGCCAGTGGGTGCGGGGTGTCGTCGTCGAGGGGCGGTGCGATCTCGGGATCCACGCGGTGTCCCATGACGATGTTGCCGCTGCGGCGGCCGATCGTGACGAGCGCGACGTTGACCCCGGAACGGGTCGCCTGCCTGGTCAGGAAGCCGTCGATGACCGCGTCCCGAGCGAGGGCCGCGGACCGCAAGGCGGCGGTGACCGCCGGTTCGACCTCGCTCGCGTCGGCTCCATCCTCGGCGACGATCCTGCACCAAGGGCCGCCGTCGGCGGCTCGGCGGGCGGTGTCGAGATGGACTAGCACGCGGATGCCCTGCCAGAGCGGCTCGATAACCGGATCGGCCAGCGCGCGGGGACGACGACTCGGGCGGGCGGACTGCGGCCGCCAGTCGAGCGGATCGGTCGGGATCTCGACGACACCGGGCACAGCCGCATCCTACCCCCGCGCGACGTGGTCGGAACACATGATCTGCGGCGCCCGGAGATGGACGCGCCGATCCCAGTGTGGGGCGCTACGCGCCGCCGCGGGCCGCGCCGCCGCCGCTGGCCCCGCGCTATGCCGCGTATCCCGACGGGTGCGTCTGCAGCCAACGCCACGCCGAGCCGATCATCTCCTCGAGACTGCCCCGCCGCGGCGTCCACCCGAGGAGCTCCCGGGCGCGGGCGTTCGAGGCGACCAGGGCGGGCGGATCGCCGGGACGCCGCGGGCCCACCTCGTACGGGATAGGCTGTCCCACTACCGATTCGGCCGCCCGGATGACCTGCAGCACGCTGAACCCCGACCCCGAGCCGAGGTTGCAGACGGTCAGCCCTGCCCCGCCCGGAGCCCCGCCGCCCGGATCGGGGCGCGCCGTCAGTTCGAGCGCCGCGAGGTGCGCGTCGGCCAGGTCCGCGACATGGATGTAGTCGCGGATGCAGGTCCCATCCGGTGTCGGGTAGTCCGTGCCGAACACCGAGAGCGTGGCGCGGCCGAGCGCAGCCGCCAGGACGTTCGGAATGAGGTGTGTCTCGGGATCGTGCTGCTCGCCGTTGCGCTCCGACGCGCCTGCAACGTTGAAGTAACGGAGCGCGACGCCTCGCAGGCCGTACGCCTCGCCGTACCAGCGCATGGCGCCCTCGAAGACGCGCTTCGTCTCCCCATACGGGTTGATCGGCGCGAGGGGCGCGTCCTCCGGGACCGGCACGGATGCGGGCACACCGTAGACCGCGGCGGTCGATGAGAAGACCAGCCGCTCGACCCCCGCAGCCCGCAGCGCGTCGAGGAGTCCGAGACCCCCCGCCACGTTCTCGTTGTAGTAGAGCGCGGGGTCGAGGACGGACTGTCCCACGAGGGAACGCGCCGCGCAGTGCAGGACGGCCTCGATGCGTTCCTCGCGGAGCATGCGCTCCAGTGCCTCCCGGTCCCGCAGCGTGCCCTGCACGAAACGTGCACCGTCGGTCACGGCCCTGCGGTGCCCGGTGACGAGCGAGTCGAGCGCGACGACGTGGTGCCCGGCCTCGACGAGCCGCTCGACCGAGACGCTGCCGACGTATCCGGCACCCCCGGTGACCAGTACCCTCATCTCTCACCGTCCCTCGTCGACGGCCGGCACGGCCGACGCGAACCGCCCGGTGCGCCGAGCGCCAGCGGGCTCACCGACGTCCGAGGATACGCCGGAGCAGGCCGGGTTTCTGGCCCCGATCCTCGTCGGAGCCGGGCGCCCCGGAGACCCGCGCGGGAGCGGCGCGGTCCGCGTCCGGCAGCACGGACGCCGGCCGCTCGACGGGCTGGCCGCGCGCTGCGAAGATCTCGGAGAGGCGCGCCTCCAGGCGCAGCGCCGCGGCGTTCTCTGGGTCGATCGTCAGGGCGCGGACCGTCAGCGCGTAGGCACCGCGATCGTCGCCGCGTTCGAGCGCGCAGCGGGCCAGGCCGACGACCGCAACCGCGTTCTGGGGATCGGTCTCGACGAGGCTGCGGTAGATCGCCTCGGCCCGGTCGACCAGCCCCACGACCAGGTCGCGCTCGGCCTCGAGCAGCCGCTCGATCATCCGCGCGCCTCCTGCGTCCCGCGCGCCTCCCGCGTCCCACGCGACTCCCGCGCTGCGGCGGTACCGGCCGTAGGGCCGGTCGGGCCGTGCGCCGTCGTGCTGCCCGCGCCCTTCGCCGTCGCGCCATTCCCGCCGGGGCCGCCGGTCCCGGGGTCGCCCGCGCGCTCCAGCAGCTCCGGGAGCCAAGCACGGGCGTCGAGGATCGCCTGGCGGTACGTGTTCCGCGCGGGGTCCGCGATCGCCGAGTCCAGGAGGCGTTCGAGCAGCGCGCCGATCAGCGGACCGGGCCCCAGGCCGAGCTCGCGCTGCAAATCGTCGCCATCCACCGCGAGGTCCTTCAGCGAGAGCGGGAACCCGCGCCGCTGTTGCTCGGCGATGCGGCGCCGCAGCTCGAGCAGACGCCCCTCGTCGGAGGACTGGCCGCTTCCCAGGTTGTCCGCCTCACGCAGGAGGAGCAGGTCGTCGATGGCGTCGGGGCCGACGCGCTGGACCAGGCGACGCACCGCGGCATCGGTCCAGGATGGGTCGTAGTTGAACATGTGCTGGCGGATCAGGTGCACGACCGGTTCCGCCACGTCGCGCGGGATCGCGAGCCGGCGCATGAGCCGACCGGCCATCTGGGCCCCCACGTCCTCGTGGCCGATGAAGTGGCCGCCCCCCATGGTGCTCGGCTTGCCCACGTCGTGGAGGAGCGCCGCCAGCGCCAGCCGCTCGTCCGCCGGCCGCAGCCGCTTGGCGGCGTCGACCGTCGCGAGGGTGTGCTCCCAGCAGTCCATGCCGCGCGCCTTGGCCTGGGGCACGCCACGCTGCGCGGCCAGCTCCGGAAAGGCGACGTCGAGGATGCCTGTCGCGGCCATGACGCGGAGGCCGCGCGACGGATCGCGGGCTCGCAGCAGTTTCCGCAGCTCCTGGCCGATCCGCTCGTGCGAGACGTGGCGCACCAGGTCGGCCGTCCGGCGCATGGCGGCTTCGGTCGCTGGATCGAGCTCGTAACCGAGCTGTCCGGCGAGGCGGGCGGCGCGCACCAGGCGCAGGGCGTCCTCGTCGAACCGCTGGAGTGGGTCGCCGACCGCGCGCAGTACGCCACGCCGCAGATCGTCCATCCCGCCGAATGCGTCGACGAGCTCGGCTGAGACCGCCTGCGCGCCGACGGACGACCGTGCCGACCGCGGTCGCCCCCACGCCAGGGCGTTGATCGTGAAGTCCCGCCGTGACAGGTCCCCCAGCAGATCGTCGCCGAAGGTCACGGTGTCTGGGCGCCGGTGGTCGCCGTAGCGATGATCGCGCCGGAACGTCGTGACCTCGACGACCTCGCCACCGTCGGCGGGCACCAGCACGGTGCCGAAACGGTTCTCGTAGTGGCTGCCCGGGAAGAGCGCCTGGACGCGCTCGGGGCGCGCGTCGGTCGCCACGTCCCAATCGTGCGGTGTCCAGCCGAGCAGCGCGTCGCGCAGCGATCCGCCCACGACGTACGCGGCATGCCCGGCCGACCAGAGCCGATCGAGCAGGGCCAGGACGTGCGGCGGGATCAAGTCGGCGATCGCGTCGGCGGGCCCGCCATCCGGGACGTCCACGGCCCTCTCGGCAGGGGCGGACTTCCCGTCGACGGCACCCGCGGCCTGCGCGCGGGGTGCGTGTTCCGGCATCGGTGGTCCGTCAGTCGTGGCCGAGGAACAGGTACGAGCGCCAGCCCTCGTTGCGGGGATCCGCGAGGTAGGGAGTGAAGAGCGAGTAGACGTCGCTGCGCGGTTCCGTCGGCTGGTGGAGGAGCCGCATGTGGGCCTCGTCCGGCAGTCGGCCGCCCTTGCGGTGGTTGCAGCTGCGGCAGGCGGTGACGAGGTTCTCCCAGGTGTGCTGGCCGCCGCGGTGGCGCGGGACCACGTGGTCGACGGTCAGATCGCTCCCGTGTTGGCCGCAGTACTGGCAAGTGTGGTGGTCGCGCGCCAGGATCTCGCGCCGCGAGAGTTTGACCCGCGGCCGAGGCCGCCGGATGCGGTGTTGGAGGCGGATGACGCTCGGGGCACGGTATGTGGCACGCGGCGT
This sequence comes from Chloroflexota bacterium, assembly GCA_021786385.1. Taxonomy (GTDB): domain Bacteria; phylum Chloroflexota; class Limnocylindria; order Limnocylindrales; family CSP1-4; genus JAJYNJ01. The sequence goes on along the minus strand of JAJYNJ010000097.1, from coordinate 13,624 downwards.
GCGGATCTCGATGTGGTCGTACTCGAGCACCTCGGCCTTCGCGCCGAAGAGCAGCCGGAACGCGCGCCGCACGTCGCAGACGTTGAGCGGCTCGTAGTCCGCGTTCAAGACCAGGACGTCGCTATCCATGCAGAGCTCGAGCAGTTACCTGTCCGCATCCTAGCAGAGAGGCGCCGAGTCGCCGTGGCGCGGGCGACTGGGTCGGGCCGGCGGCTCGCTCACTCATCGCCGGCATCGGGGGCCCAGGCGGGACGCCGCCCCTCGAGGAACGCGCGCAGTCCTTCCTGCCCCTCGGCGGTCACCCGCTGCGCCGCGATCCGCCGTGCCGTGTGCCAGCGCGTCGACTCGTGCGGCAGCCCGCGGATCTCGCGCACGATCGCTTTGGCGGCCCGCACTGCGGTGGGGCCCCCGGCGAGGATGTCAGCGAGCGCCGCTTCAACCGCGCGATCGAGTCCGGCCTCGCCCTCGACGACTTCATGCACGAGCCCGACGCGGACCGCCCGCGTGGCGTCGAAGCGGCGACCGCCGGGGAAGAGCGCCCGCGCGTGCGTCTCGCCGATCTTGGCCACGACGAAGGGCGCGATGACCGCGGGCAGGATCCCGAGGCGCGTCTCGGTGAAGCCGAACCGCGCGCCGGCCTCCGCGATCACCAGGTCGCTCACCGCGCAGAGCCCCATCCCGCCGCCCAGCGCTGCCCCCTGTACCCGCGCGATGACGGGCACGGGACAGCGGTCGATCGTGTCGAACATCGCGGAGAGCGCCATGGCGTCGGCCTCGTTCTGTTCGCGGCTGAGGCCTGCCGAGGCGCGCATCCACGCAATGTCCGCGCCGGCGCAGAATGTCGCTCCCGCGCCCCTCAGCACCACGGCGCGCAGCGTGCCCGGCCCTTCACCCGAGAGCCGGGCGAACTGCTGACGCAGTGCGTCGATCGTGGCCGCGTCGAGCGCATTGTGCACGGCGGGGCGGTCGATCATGACATGGGCGACGACAGCGCCCGGGCCTGCCCGTTCGACCCGCACGGGTTCGCTCACGACCGGGCCGCCTCGCCCGCCGCGGCCGGCCCAGGTGCGGGCCAGCGGTAGACCCCGCGCGTCCAGATCCGGCGTAGCCCCAGGCGCAGCATCTCCCGCTCGGAGGGCCCGCCCAGCGTGGCCCATCCCGCGACCAGATCGCAGCCCAGTTCTGCGGCGAGCCGAGCGCGCGCGGCGATCAGCGCGGCGTGCACCCCGCGGCCCCGATGGGCCGGCGCCACGCACCCGGGGGCGAGGCCGCCCACGTGCCGATGGACGAAGAGACCGCCGGCGCCCGCCGGCGCCCCACCGATCTCGGCCAGGAAGAGATGCATGCGCGGGTCTCGCGCGATCCCGGGCGCGGCCGCAAGCCATGCGTCGGCGAGTGGGCCGCTGAAGCCGCAGCCCGCGACCACGGTGCGCTCCCACGCCACCGCTTCGGCGGGGCCGACGAGGCGGATCGCCAACCCGCCCACCGACGGCGCTTCGAGGATCTCGGTCGGGCTGCCCGCGAGCACCGCTCCCGTCCGCTCCGGTACGGCGTCGGGCCAGGGTGGCTCGGCCGCGGTCAGCCAGCCGGAGACCTCGTGACGCGCAAAGAACGCCAGGACCTCGGGGAGCAGGTGGGGGAGCTGCCGCAGCCCGAACGCCTGGTTGAAGCTCTCGCCGGGAAGCTCGGGCGCCGCTGCGATGGCCAGCTCGCCGTCGTCGAGCGTCCGCACGTCGACCCCGCCCTCCGCCGCGGCCCGCCAGGCCGACAGCATGCCGGCCCGCTCGTTGGCGTCGAGCCGATCGAGCAGCGCGTGGGTGGAGGCGTCCGAATCGGGCAGGGGCGGCAGGACGCGGACCGGATCGCCGGCGCTGACCGCCCCCTCGACGAGGACGCGGGCATAGAGCCGACTGTCGAGGGGGTGCGCGAGGATCGAGATCCGCGCGATTCGCCCGTCGAGGAAGCTGTCGCGGATCGTCTCGCAAGGGTTCGTCGGATAGGTGATCTCGAGCACGAGCCGGTCGCCCACGGCCAGCCGATCGCCTGTGTGGAGTGTCGAGAGCTCCAGCCCTGCGAGGGTCAGGTTCTCGCCAACGGATCCGGGGAAGATCGGGTGCCCCTCGGCACGGACGCGCTCGATCGCCTCGAGCGAATAGAGGCAGACCGCGCGGAAGGGGCCACCGTGCTCGGTGCGGTCGTGGTGCTCGTCGCCCTGTAGCCCCAGCCGACCCACCCACGCCGACTCGACCGGACGTTTCGGGACGCCGCCGGGGGAGACGTTGACGTGGACGACGCGCGCAGGCGGGGCTGCGGTCAGGGGGGTCGAGGACAGCCCCGGTTGGGGCGAGCCGCGATCGCGAAGGAGCGCGGAGTCGGGCGCGGCCTCGGACGCGGACATGGGTAGATCATAGGGGCGCCGTGGCCCGTTCATCGAGGCTTCGTCGCTCGTCAGGAGACGTGGCGTCCCGCTGCCCCGCTCCCGATGCCGCGCCGAGCAACGCGCCGAGCAACGAGCAACGCGCCGGGCAACGGGCCGAGCACCAGGACCGCGCCCGCGACGGCCCCAGTCACGGTGGGCGCCCCAGTCACGGTGCGCGCCGCGTCTGCGGCGAGGGCGCATCGCTGCTCGAGATCTCCAGCCCTGCCAGCTCGCGCGCCCGCGTCAGGACCTCGTCGACCATCCCGGGCGTGAGCCGGCCGGTGAACGTGTTCTGCTGACTCGGGTGGAAGCAGCCGAGGAGCAGATACGGCCCGACCCGCGCCTCGGCCGCGTGCCTGAACTTCGGCCGCGGCCGGACCCCGTGGCCGAGCAGCGCCAGCGCACGGAGGGCCGCATCCCAAGCGAACGCGCCCAACGCCACGATCACGCGCGCCTCGCGGAGCAGGTGCAACTCGCGCACCAGGTAGGGCAGGCAATGGTCGCGCTCGGAGGGAAGCGGCCGGTTCTGGGGCGGCGCGCACCGCACAGCGGCGGTGACGTAGGCGTCGCGGAGCACCAGCCCGTCGTCCGCAGCGACGGACGTCGGCTGGTTCGCGAGGCCGGCGCGGTACATCGCCGCGTACAGCACGTCGCCGGAACGGTCGCCCGTGAAGACACGCCCCGTCCGGTTGCCGCCGTGCGCCGCGGGCGCGAGCCCGACCACCACGATGCGTGCCGCTGGATCGCCGTAGCCGGGGACCGGCCGCGCCCAGTAGGTCCAATCGGCGAAGCGGGCGACCTTCTCGCGGGCGACCCGTTCGCGCCACGCGACGAGCCGGGGACACGCGCGGCAGGCGACGATCTTGGCACGGACGTCCGTGAGGTCGCGGTCGGCGGCCATCTCCTCGAGGAGCGTCTGGTCGGGCGTGCCACGCTCGTGGTGGGGATCGGCTACGGGGGTGTGCCGGGGCATGGGCGCGACTGTACCGCCGATGCGGCATCGGCCGCGGCCGTGGCGCGCCCCGTTTCGGAGCCGCCTAACTCGACGATGGCCGCTCCGCGACCGGGCATGCGATAATTGCTCGTCAGTGGCGTCCGGTCTGTTCCGTCTGGGCGGTGGGCCGCGACAACGAGCGGCTCCACGATGGCCGTGCCAGGCATGCGTGGCAGAGAGGACCGGCGGGCGCCACCACAGCCTCCGAGGTCGACACCCAACTCATGAGTACCGAAACGTCCACTTGGGCGACCAAGAAGGGCCTCGCCCAGATGCTCAAAGGCGGCGTCATCATGGACGTCGTCACGCCCGAGCATGCGAAGATCGCCGAGGACGCCGGCGCCGTCGCCGTGATGGCCCTCGAGCGTGTCCCCGCCGACATCCGCGCTGCGGGCGGGGTCGCGCGGATGAGCGACCCCGCCCTGATCGAAGCGATCATGAACGCCGTCACCATCCCCGTGATGGCGAAGGCGCGGATCGGGCACTTCGTGGAAGCGCAGATCCTCGAGGCGCTCGGCGTCGACTACATCGACGAGTCGGAGGTCCTGACGCCGGCCGACGAGGCCTACCACATCGACAAGCACCAGTTCAAGGTGCCGTTCGTGTGCGGCTGCCGCGACTTGGGCGAGGCGCTCCGCCGCATCGCCGAGGGCGCGGCGATGATCCGCACCAAGGGCGAAGCCGGCACCGGCAACATCGTCGAGGCGGTGCGCCACATCCGCGCCGTCCAGTCGGGCGTGCGGGCCCTTGCGGCCAAGCGCGAGGACGAGCTCTACACGGCGGCCAAGGAGCTCCAGGCGCCCTACGAGCTCGTCGCCGAGGTGGCCCGCACGGGCAAGCTGCCAGTGGTGAACTTCGTCGCCGGCGGCATCTCCACGCCGGCCGATGCGGCCCTCGCCATGCAACTCGGCGCCGAGGGCGTCTTCGTCGGTTCGGGCATCTTCAAGTCGGAGGATCCGGCCCGCATGGCGCGCGCGATCGTCCAGGCGACCACCCACTACGACGACCCCCGGATCCTGGCCGAGGTATCGAAAGGGCTCGGTGCGCCGATGCGCGGGATGGAGCTCGGGACCATCGCGGAGGCTGACAGGCTGGCGGTCCGCGGCTGGTAGCCGGCGTGGGTCCGGCGACCGTGACAGTCATGAAGATCGGTGTCCTGGCGCTGCAGGGCGCCTTCGCCGAGCATATCGCGGTGCTGCGCCAGATCGGGGTCGAGGGCGTGGAGGTGCGCCTCCCCAGCGACCTCGAGGGCGTCTCCGGGCTGATTCTGCCCGGCGGCGAGAGCACCACGATGCGCAAACTGATCGCGCGCTGGGAGCTGCGCCAGCCGATCGAACACCTGATCGAGAGCGGCGCCCCCATCTTCGGCACGTGCGCCGGCATGATCCTGCTCGCCCGGCGGATCGTGGACGGCGACGAGCCCGTCTTCCCGATGCTCGACATCGACATCAAGCGCAACGCGTTCGGGCGCCAGCTCGACAGCTTCGAGACGGACCTCGACGTGCCGCTCCTCGGCGAGCGTCCTGTGCACGGCATCTTCATCCGAGCGCCGGTGGTCGAACGGACCGGGCCGTCAGTGGACGTGCTGGCGCGGCTGGCTGACGGCCGTGTCGTGGCGGTCCGCGAACGCAACGTGATCGCTACCGCGTTCCACCCTGAACTCGCCGGCGAAACGCGTTTCCACCGTCTGCTCGTGACCATGGCCTCCGACCACGACGAGCCGGGCGAGGGGTCCGAGCGCCGACGCCATCCGCTGCGGCGCGACACGGGCGGCCGGGCAGCCCCGTGAGCGCGCGACCGGGCCGCGTGCGCGGAGCCCGCCTGACCGATCTGGCTGCTCTCGGCGAACTCTCCCGGCTGTCGCACCAGTCCGACGAACGTGAGTCGAGCGTCCGCTCGCTGGGGCTGCCCGTGAGCCGCAGCCAGGTCAGTGTCTTCCGGCTCTTTCGGCTCCCGCTCGGCGCCTTCCGACCCAGCGACCAGCTCTACGTGTACGAGGAAGACGGCCGGCTGGCGGGGCTGGCACGCGTGGAACGCGACCCCCAGCGCGACGAATGGACGATCGTCGAGCTCGACGCGGTCGGGATCCACGAGGCCGGCGACATCCGCCTGCGCCTCGTCCAGCACCTCTTGCGGGATGGGGCGCGCCGCGGCGCCGTGCGCTTCCACGTGGCCTGTGCGGATGTCGGAGGCAACGTCGAGCTCTTCATGCAGGCCGGGTTCATCACCTACGGCCAGGAACACATCCTCTATCAGGCGCCGGAGGTCTCGCTGCCGCACGTGGCCCCCGAGGAGGCGGCACGTGCGGGAATCCGCCCGGCGATGCCGCTCGACGCGCTGGCCCTGAGTCGGCTATACGCCCAGGTGACGCCGGCGCCGGTGGCACGGCTCGAGGCGTATCGGCTCCCCGACTGGGAGCGGCCCGAGCAGCAGGCGCGGATCCCGCGCAGCAGCCTCGCGCCGATCCTGCGCTTCGCCGAGGTGGAGTCGTTCGTGCAGGAAGGCGCTGGCCGGAACGGCGAGGAGCTGATCGGCCTGTTGCAGGTCGGTGTGGCGCGCGAGGAGCAGCCACATTACTTGCGCGTGCTGGCGCGCCCCGATCACGATGCGAGCCAGCTGGTGCAGTACGGGCTCTCGGTGGTCGCCGAACGGACCGGCGCGCACCGCGGCAAGGCTGGCCGGCACGACGCGGGCGTGATCGCGCCGGTACGCACCTACGAGGCGCCGCTGGACCGCTGTTTCGAGGAATGCGGATTCACGAAGATCGCAACCGTCACCTTGTTGATGAAGGAGGCCCTCGTGCGCGTCGCGGAGCCGGCGCTCGTGCCGGTGACTCGCTGAGGCGGACGCAGGGAGAGCCGTGACCACGAACCGACAGGAACTCACCGACGGCCTGGACGCACTGCTGGCGGCGCTGCCACCGGAGATCGCGGAGCGGCTACGCCAGCTGCCGCCGGAGCGCGAGCTGATCGAGGTCGTCCTCGACCTCGGCCGTCGGCCGGAGGCGCGCTTCGGGTCGGGTGGGGAAGAGGTCCTGCTCGACCGCGAGGTGACCGACCGTGACATCCAATGGGTGGTCGACCACATCGGGTCGTTCGGCGACGACAACCGCGCCGGAGTGGAGCGCACGCTCCACCGCATCAGCGCCATCCGCAACCGGAGCGGCAAGATCGTGGGCCTCACCTGCCGCGTCGGCCGGGCCGTCTTCGGGACCATCGAGATCATCAAGGACCTCGTGGAGTCCGGCCGCTCCGTACTGATCATGGGTCGTCCGGGCATCGGCAAGACGACGATGCTGCGCGAGGCGGCACGGGTACTGGCCGACGACCTGGACAAGCGCGTGGTCGTGGTCGACACGTCGAACGAGATCGCCGGTGACGGCGACATCCCGCACCCTGGGATCGGCCGAGCGCGCCGCATGCAGGTGCCGACGCCCGCCCTGCAGCATGCCGTGATGATCGAGGCAGTCGAGAACCACATGCCGCAGGTGATCGTGATCGACGAGATCGGCACCGAGCTCGAGGCGATGGCGGCACGGACGATTGCCGAGCGCGGGGTGCAGCTGATCGGCACGGCGCATGGCAACACACTCGACAACCTGATGCTGAACCCGACGCTTTCCGACTTGATCGGCGGGATCCAGAGCGTCACCCTCGGCGACGAGGAGGCACGCCGCCGCCGCACCCAGAAGAGTGTGCTCGAACGGAAGGCCCCGCCGACGTTCGACGTGGTGGTCGAGATCCAGGACCGCGACCGGGTGATCGTGCATGCCGACGTGGCCGAGACGGTCGACGCGATGCTGCGTGGCGATCCGGTGGCGCCGGAGCTGCGCTGGCGCGACGAGGCGGGGGTGCACCGCTCGCAGTCGAGGCCGCGCCCTCGTCCCGCTCAGGGCGTCGCGGATCGCTTCGCCGGGCTCGTGGGGAGCGGCCAGGCGGGCTGGCGCCCCGAGCCAGGGTGGCGCGGCGAGACGGAGTATCGCACGGGCGGCTGGCGCGAGGCGGAGCCGGGCTATCGGGGCGGGTTCCGATCGGGGAGCTCGGGCGGCTGGCGCGCGTCCCGCGGCCGCGGCGACGGTGGGCGGTCGACGCGCGGTCGCGACGTCGAGCCCGGCCCAGCGGCGGGTCCGTTGGACGAGGCCGGGCGGCCGCTCTACGAGTCGGATCGAGACACGTATTTTGCGGCGCTCGGGGATCCGGGGGCCGCGTTCCGGTCGGGCGAGATCGCCGACCGGGGGCCGCTGGAGCGTGGGTCGGTGAGTCCGACACCGGACCAGCGCGCCCGGGACGCCCGGGAGGTCGAGCGGCACCGGGCGTGGCGCGAATCGGCGGCGCGTGCCCTCGAGGCGGCCGTGCAGGAGGAAGGCGCGTCCGACGAGCTCCGCGGCGTGAAGGCGGCGTCTGCGGCCGGATCCCGTGGCGACATGCAGCCCGCGCAACGCGAGGCGTCCCGATCCGCAGCGGCAGATCGCGTGCCGCCGGCTGGCGAGGCGGCCGACGAGGATGCCGACGACGAGGTCGGCGAGGAGGTCGACGGGCGCGACGGAGAGGAGGCAGGGGGCGCGGCGGCCGGTGTCGACCGACCAGCGTTCGACCGCCTCGGCCCGCGCGCGCCCGACGGATATGCGACGGCCTTGCCGACGGTCCGGGTGCTCGGCTTCGGCATCAGCCGCAAGAAGCTGGAGCAGGCGATCCGCGAGCTCCAGCTGCCGGTCGTGGTGGTGCAGGACCCCGAGGAGGCCGAGGTCGTCATCACGCTCCGCAACTACTACCGGCAGAAACCGCCGGCGCTCCGTGAGGCGGAGGAGCGGGCGCTGCCGCTCTACGTGTTGAAGTCGAATACGATCATCCAGATGGAGGCGTGTCTGACGTCGCTGTACTCGATCGAGGTCGACCCGCGCGAGGCGGCGCTGCGCGAGACGGAGGAGGCGATCGGGCTCGTGCTGAACGAGGCCCGGCCGGTGGAGCTGTCGCCGCAGAACGCGTACATCCGGCGGCTGCAGCACCAGATGGCGGAACGTGCCAACGTGGTCTCGCAGTCGCGGGGCAGGGAGCCCTACCGCCGGGTGCGGCTCTACCCGGACAAGGCGCGCGCCTGGAGGTAAGGGCCTCCGTCAGCCCGCGTGTCGCACCGAGCCGCCGCTAGACTGTCGACCGTGGAGCAGGCGGGGCGGTTCATCACGCTCGAGGGTCCCGATGGATCGGGCAAGTCGACCCAGGCGGCGCTGCTCGCCGAGGCGCTCCGGTCGTGCGGCGTGGACGTCGTCCTGACGCGCGAACCCGGCGGCACTCCGCTCGGCGAGCGCGTCCGCGCCGTCCTGCTCGACCGCGGCGGAGGCGTGCACACGCCCCGCGCCGACGCGCTCCTCTTCAACGCGGCGCGTGCCCAGCACGTGGATGAGGTGATCGGGCCGGCGCTGCGGCGCGGCGCCGTCGTCGTCTGCGATCGCTTCGCCGATTCGACGATGGCGTACCAGGGGTACGGCAGTGGCCTGCCGCTCGACCGACTGCAGGCGATCGGCGCGTTCGCGACGGGCGGGATCCGGCCCGACCTGACGATCCTGCTCGACTTGTCCGTGCGGGCGGGCCTCGCGCGTCGGGTGGCCGGGGCGCCGGAAGGGATCACCCGCTTCGAGGCCACGGAGGCGTTCGATACGGCCTACCACGAGCGCGTGCGCGCGGGTTTCCTGGAGCTGGCGCGGCGGGAGCCGCTGCGGTGGCGGGTGATCGACGCGGACCGGCCGCCCGGCGCGATCGCGGCCGACGTGTGGGCGGCGGTCTCGGGATTCTTGGGGTTGGCCCCGCGGCGAGGCTGACCGAGGCGACGTCAGTCGGCCGCGACGATGGCGCCCCCGCGGGCTCGAGCCACGGACAGCGCGCGCTCGGCCGACGCGAGCAGCTCCTCCGTGGTGGTGCCCTGCCCCGGGAATGTGGCCACTCCGACGCTGACGGTGACCGGCGCCCCGCCGTCACCGGGCTCGATCCGGCCGATGGCCGCCGCTGCGCGCTCCGCCATCGCGAGTCCGGACGAACCGGGCGCGACGACGACGAACTCGGCCCGGCCGTAGCGTGCCACGGTGTCGACCAGGCGGACCGTCTCCGCGAGCGAGGCCGCTACTCGGCGCAGGACGTCGTCGGCGGCATGCGCTCCATGCTGCCCCGCGATCAGGTCGTGATCATCGACGCCGAAGATCGCGACGCAGAGGTCGCTTCCCTGTCGCACGGCGCGGGCCAGCTCGAGCTCGAGGACGCGGTCGAGGGTCCGCCGATTGGCGAGACCGGTGAGGGCGTCCGTGTGGGCCAGCCGATCGAACCAGTCCGACCGTTCGCCTAAAGCGGTCTCCAGGCGCGCTTGCGATGCGGCGACTGCCGTCAGCGCAGCCAGCGCCCGCAAGGTCTCCAGGGCTTTCCCCTCCGGCGGCGTCGTCGGGCATGCGAGCGTCAGGACCCCCTCGACATCAGGGCTCTCCCGGGGTCGTTCGAGGACCAGCGGCAGGTGCAGCGCGACGCCGCTGCCGGGTAGTGTGGAGAGGAGCACGGACGCCACAGTCCCACCGGCCAGGGCGACCACCTCACGACGGTCGCGCACCGCGAGCGCCATCCCGTCGGCGGCATCGACGCCAGCTGTCTCGAGCGACGGGAGCCCCGACGGGTCGACCGGATGAGCCGCGATCGGGCGCAGCGCCCCGCCCTCCTCGTCGAGGAGATGGATGGCCGCGATGCTGCCCTCCGCGAGGCCTGCTGCGGCTCGTGCGAGGCCAGAGAGGCGCTCCCCGAGCTCGGTTGTCCGGGCGAGCAGCAGCGCAGCGGAAGGGAGCGGATCGCGGATCACTGGGGGTTCGCTCGACATCGCAGTCTCCACGCAGCCCATGGGTCTCGGCGGCGCATCCCGAGCCCTGCGGCTCCCGAGTCTTGAGGCTCCCGAGCCTTGAGTGCCGCCGAGTCTTGGGACGGCAACCGCCTCTCCGCGGCAGCCCTGCAGGCCATGCGCGCCTGTTGGCCATCATATTCCTCTTCCCTGCCCGGGTGCGCGTTCCCTGCCCGGGTGCGCGCTGCGCGTCATCGATCTGCGACCTCGTCACCCCGCGGGTGCCCGCCTATACTGCGGGCCGTGAAGCTGGTGGTAGCGATCGTCCACAGCGAGGATGCCGGGGCGCTCGTGGACGCGCTGCTCGAGCGAGAGTTCCGGGCCACTCGGCTGCACTCGTCGGGGGGCTTCCTGAAGCAGACGAACGCCACGGTCATCCTCGGCGTCGACGACGATCAGGTCGACGCGGTGATCGAGATCGTCGGCGAACAGTGCCACGCGCGCACGCAGATCGTGAACCCGATGCCGCCGATCATGGAACCCGGCGAGTTCTACCTCCCTTATCCGGTCGAGGTCGAGATGGGCGGCGCCGTCGTGTTCGTCCTCCCGGTCGAGCGGTTCGAGCGTCTCTAGCCGCAGGCCGAGCGCCTCTCACCGCAGGCGCACCGCCTGTGGCGGCGATCTTCGGCGGCCGTCCCGGTCCGCGTGGCGCATCTGGCCGCCCGCGCTCTCCTGCCCGCCATTCAGCCGCCGGCGCTTTCCGCGCTACTCGTCGGACGCCATCCTTGGCCGGGCCCTGCACTCAGCCGCCGGCAGCAAGCCCCCGCGCGAGCAGCTCGTCGTAACGCGCCGGGTCGACGTTGCCACCGCTCAGAATGCAGACCACCGGGCCCGGCGCGGCCAGCTCCGGTGCGCGGAACAGCCAGGCGGCGAGGGCGGTGGCGCCGGATGGCTCCAGGACCAGCCGGGCCTCGCGCGAAGCGCGCACCATGGCGCGGGCGATCTCGTCCTCCGACACCGTCACGATCCCGTCGAGGTACCGCCGCAGGTGCTCGAACGGAATGCGCCCGATATGCGTCGTCCGTTGGCCGTCGGCGATGGTTCGGCCCACCTGGTTTGCCGGCCATGTGACGATGCGACCCTGCGCGAGTGAGTCACGCGCATCTGCGGCCAGCTCCGGCTCGACACCGAGCACGACAGCGTCAGGCCGGAGCGACTTGACCGCCACGGCGACGCCGCTGGCGAGCCCGCCGCCGCCCACCGGCACGAGCACGGTGAATGGTGCGCCCTGGCCGCCCAGGTCCGCACCGCGTGGGTCGGCCGCCCACGCCGATCCGTCGACTCGGGCAGACCGTGCGCCGCCGCCGGCACCGTCCGCGTCGGGCGCCTCCCCCAGCCCCTCGATCTCAGCGAGCTGCTCGACGATCTCGAGCCCGACCGTCCCCTGGCCTGTGATCGTCGCCGCGTCGTCGTACGGTGCTACCAACGACAGCCCCTCGGTGCGTGCCAGCTCAGCCGCCCGCTCGGCGCGCTCCTCGCTGGAGGGCCCGACCACGACGATCTCGGCACCATCTGCGCGCACGCGGTCGACCTTGATCCGCGGCGCGTCCGACGGCATGACGATGACGGCGCGCACCCTCAGCAGTCGCGCGGCACGCGCCACTCCCTGCGCGTGGTTGCCACTGGAGTGGGCGATCACCCCGGCTGCCCTGCGCTCGATCGGCAGCGTCGCAATGTTGTAGTACGCGCCACGCAGTTTGAACGCGCCGGTCGGCTGGAGCGACTCGGGTTTGAGCCAGGCTCGGGTGCGCCCGAACCGGTCGCCCTCGATCGGACGGCCGAACGGCAGCAGCGGGGTCCGGACGACCACACCGCGGAGCACGTGGGCGGCCGCACGGATCGCATCGAGCGTGACCAGCTTCGCCGTATCGGCAGGCGCTGGCGAGGTGGGGTAGGTCTCTGACGTGTCGTGCATGCGGGGACGGGGGTTCATGTCGTTATACTGCGCTGCAACCATTTCGACCGCCACGCCAGAGGGAGTCGATCGATCGTGTTGCAGGTCCCCCACCGCCCCGCGCCCACCGACTCCTCCCACCCGGCGCAGCGTCACCCGTCCAAGGTCGACTCGATCCGCCCGACCTATGGCTTCGACGACGTCTCGCTCGCGCCCGGGACCGAGACGGTCGAGCCCGCCGACGTCGATACGAGCGTGGGGATCGGCGGGATCGCGCTGCGCATCCCGATCCTCGCGGCGGCCATGGACGCCGTCGTGGACCCCCGTTTCGCCGGCATCCTGGCCGGCTTCGGAGGCCTGGCGGTGCTCAACCTCGAGGGTATCCAGACCCGCTACGAGGACGCCGATGCACTCCTCGCGCGGGTCGCCACGGCCCCCGATAGCGAGATCCAGCAGTTGCTGGCCGAGGCGTACGCCCAGCCGATCCGGGAAGAACTGGTGGCCCGCCGGATCGCGGAACTCCATGCAGCGGGCAGTCCGGCAGCGGTTGCGGCCACTCCCGGCGCGGCGCGACGCTGGGGGCCGTTCTGTGCCGAGCACGGCGCCGATCTCTTCCTCGTGCAGTCGCAGGTCAGCTCGGCGCGCCATCTCGCCACCGGCTACGACCCGCTCGAGCTGGGCGATTTCACGCGCTTCATGCCGATTCCGGTTGCGGTGGGCAACACGACGTCGTTCGAGGCGGCCTACCAGCTGATGGGCCAGGGGATCGCGGCGATCTTCGTGGGGGTCGGTCCGGGGGCCGCTTGCACGACGCGCGAAGTGCTCGGCATCGGGGTGCCGCAGGTGACCGCGATCAGCGACGTGGCTGCGGCCCGCGACACGTATTTCGACGAGACGGGACGCTACGTGCCGGTGGTCGGCGACGGTGGCATGCGGCGTGGCGGTGAGATCGCCAAGGCTATCGCCGCGGGGGCCGATGCGGTGATGCTGGGTTCGCCGCTGGCGCGCGCCGAGGAAGCCCCGGGTCGTGGCACGAACTGGGGGATGGCCGCGCCCTCGCCGACGCTGCCGCGCGGCATGCGGATCAGGGTCGGCACCGCGGGCACGCTCGAGCGCATCCTGTTCGGACCGGCGCGCGTCACGGACGGCTCCGAGAATCTGGTGGGCGCTCTGCGCCAATCGATGGCGGCGCTCGGGGCGCGCGACATCCGGGCGATGCAGCGGGTCGAGATGGTGTATGCCCCGGCGATCGCCACTGAGGGCAAGTCCTGGCAGCGGACCGGATAGCCGCCGGGTTGGCTCTGCGACGGGGTATCCGCTCGGGCGGGCTGCAGGAGGCCCGGATCGCCAGGGCGGCTCGACAGGCGCCGCAGGGGCTGGCTGCTGCAGGACGCCCGGATCGCATCAGGATGTGTCGCGCTGCGCCACCGGCAGGACGCCCGGATGCCGC
>JAJYNJ010000059.1 GCA_021786385.1 Chloroflexota bacterium | reverse complement strand
GTCGCCGCGCTCCCATTCGCCAGGTCGTTCGGCGCGCACGCCTCGGCACGTGCACGCGGGATCCTGAGCGTGGCCGGGCTCGTCGCGCTCGCGCTCTTCTTGCTCCGCCTCTTCATGACCGGCTGACCTCGATACGAGCCGACCGCGCGACCGAGTGACTCGGCCGACGTCGGCGTCGGCCGATGGCGCGGGCGGGGGCCAGCGGCGTAACCAGGGGCCGACCCGGCGCCTCCACGCGGCCGCCGACGCCGGACGATGGCCCGTCGGAGCGCGGTGGAGCGCGCGGACCGACCCTTGCAACGCGGAGACACGGATCTTCGTGCATCATCTGAGCGTGTCACGGCAGAACCAGGCCGTCCGCGCCGAGCCCAGGGGGATCGGCAGCGCGGGCGCCTCCGATCCGCTCCGGCGCGAGGTGCGCCTACTCGGTGCGCTGCTCGGCCAGGTACTCGTGGAGCAGGGTGGCCCGGAGCTCCTCGACCTGGTCGAGCGCGTACGCGGGCGGGCGATCGCGCTGCGCTCCGGGCCCGACCCAGAGAAGCGGCGACGGCTGGCGGAAGACCTCGACAACCTCGACCTCGCCACGGCCGAGCAACTGGCCCGCGCATTCACGCGCTACTTCCAACTGGTGAACCTGGCCGAGGAGAAGCAGCGCGTCCGGGCGTTGCGCCGGCGCGAGCGGATGACGTCGGACGGCTATGTGGCGGGGAGCGTGGGCGCTGCCGTGCGCGAGCTGGCGGCGCGCGGCTGGGATCGGTCCCAGATCGAGGCGTTTCTGGCCGGCCTCTCGATCCACCCGGTCCTCACGGCCCATCCGACCGAGGCACGCCGCCGGACCTTCCTTGTCGCCCTGCGCCGCGTCTACGGCCTCCTCGACCGACTGGACGACCCGCGCCTCTCCCCGCGCGAGGACCGCGAGGTGCGTCGCCGGCTCCGTGAGGCGATCACGATCCTCTGGCAGGCCGACGACCTGCGCGAGATCCGCCCGTCGCCGCTCGACGAGGTGCGGTCCGCCATGGTCTTCTTCGATGCGACACTGTTCGGGGTTGCGCCGCGCGTGTTGCGGGCGCTCGACGCCGCGCTCGACATGGTTCCCGACCTCGCCCCGGACCAGGCGACGGGTGCCGCAGGCCCCGACCGGCCCCCCCGGGCCGCGTACCTCGCTGCGCTGCGCGGCGGCGCGGACGCGGGCCGCACGGGAACCCGTCCGCCACGCGTGACGCCGTTCCTGCGCTGGGGGACCTGGATCGGCGGCGACCGCGACGGCAACCCGAACGTGACTGCCGCCGTCACCCGCGCGACGCTGCGCATCCAGGCTGACCATGTGTTGCGGGCGTACGAGCACGTCGCGGAGCGGTTGCTCCAGACCGTCGCCCTCTCCACGAGCGGCCGGGACGTGCCGCCGGCCCTCGACGCCTGGCTGGGCGCTGAGGCCGCGCGGCACCCCGAGGCCGCCCGGGAGCTCGGTCGGCGGTTCGCGGCCGAGCCGTTCCGGCGCGCCTTCGGGTTCATCGGAGAGCGGCTCCGCCACACCCGTGCGCGACTCGTGGGCGTCGGGTTCTCCGCCGACCCCGCGCCATTGACCGACGATCTCGCCACCTCGTCGAGGGTGGACCGGGGTCTGGCCCGCATCGGGGCGTCGGATGGATCCCCGGGGACGCGGCGAGCCGTCGGGCCGGAGACGGTCGGTGGACTGGATGCGGCGTTCGGGCCGGGTCGAGCGGCAGGGCTGGACGCGCCCGGGCTGGACGCGGCAGGAGCTGGGCAGGCGGACTGCGGGTACGCGTCCCCGGAGGAGCTGTTGGCCGATCTGCGGATGATCCAGGCCGCGCTGGCTGCCGCGGGCGCCGGGCGGGTCGCCTGGGGCGACGTCCAGGAGTTCGTCTGGCAGGTGCAGACCTTCGGCTTTCACCTGGCCGAACTCGAGATCCGCCAGCACGCCGCCGTCCACGAGGCTGCACTCGCCGTGCTGCGTGCCGGCGGCGACCGCCGCGCAGAGGCGTCGCCGGGGGTGCCGGTGGAGGAGGTGCTCGACACCTTCCGCGCGATCGGCGAGCTGCAGGCCGTGTTCGGTGAGGAGGCGTGCCGGCGCTACGTGATCAGCTTCACGCGAGGCCCCGCGGACGTCCTGGCCGTCCTCGAGCTGGCCCGCTTCGCTGATCCGTCGGGCGGCCTCGCCGATCGGCTGGACGTCGTGCCCCTCTTCGAGTCGCTCGATACGCTGCAGGCTGCCGGGCCGTTGCTGCGAGCGCTGCTGCGCGACCCCACATACCGCGCGCACCTGGACCGCCGCGGGTGGCGCCAGGAAGTGATGTTGGGCTACTCCGACTCGAACAAAGAGTCGGGGTTCCTGGCCGCGTCGTGGGCGCTCCATCGCGCGCAGGCCGCGCTGGCGGCAGCGGCTGCGGAAGAGGGGATCGAGCTGACGCTCTTCCATGGCCGCGGTGGAGCGATCGGGCGCGGCGGCGGCCCGACGAACCGGGCGATCCTTGCGATGGCGGCCGGTTCCGTGCGGGGCCGCCTGAAGCACACCGAACAGGGTGAGGTGATCGCCGCGCACTACGGGAACCCGGCCATTGCGCTGCGCGAGCTGGAGCAGGCGGTGCACGCCGTGATCGGTGCGTCGACGCCGGAGCATGACGGCCGCGTGGCCCTGGGCGCCGAGCGCTGGGGTGCGGCGATGGACGAGCTGGCCGAGGTCGCCCGAGTCGCCTACCGGGCGCTGGTCTGGGACGAGCCGGCGTTCGCGGCGTACTTCGCGGCTGCGACGCCGATCTCGGAGATCTCTGGGTTGAAGATCGGTTCGCGGCCGGCGGCGCGAGCCCGCGCGGACGACGCTGCGGCCGGGGCTCGCGGCTTCACTGCCGCCGACGGGACCTCACCGTCCCTGGGCTCGTCGTCGCTCGAGAACCTGCGCGCCATCCCCTGGGTCTTCGCCTGGTCGCAGAGTCGCGCGTTCGTGCCCGGCTGGTTCGGGCTCGGCACGGCCCTCGACGCGTTCCGCCGGCGCCATGGCGAACCAGGGCTGCGCGATCTGCGCGAGATGTACCGGAGCTGGCCTTTCTTCACCTCTACCCTCGACAACGCGGAGATGGTGCTCGCGAAGGTGGACTTGGGCGTCGCAGCATCGTATGCGAACCTGGCGCGTGACGTGCCGCGCGCGACGCGGTTCTGGGAGACGATCCGCGAGGAGTACGAGCGCAGTGTCGCCGGACTGCTCGCGGTGACGGGCCGCGCCCGGCTGCTCGACGGATCTCCGGTGGTGCAACGCAGCATCGAGCTGCGCAACCCGTACGTCCAGCCGCTCAGCGAGGTGCAGGTGCGGTTGCTCGCCCGACTCCGCGCTCTCCCTGCCGGAGATCCCGCACGCGAGCGCATCCTGCGGGTCGTGCAGCTGACGGTGAACGGTGTCGCGGCGGGGCTGCAGGGGACCGGGTGATGGGAGGAGACCTGCTGACGGCGATGGCCGGAGCAGCCGCGCACGGGGCCGCGCACAGAGCCACTCACACGACTGCGCACACGGCCGCGGCGCGGGCCCGTCGTACCGCGCCGCCGCCCTGCCCGTCACCCGCTCGTTCGCGCGCGCCCTGTGGCACGCTATGCGTGTCATGACGCCCGCGTCCAATCCCAGCGGGGCTCGGCCGGTTTCGTCCGACGAGCCGCCGCTGCCCGCCGACGATCCGACCCTGCGGGGCGCGCCGCTCGACCTCGACGGGCTCGCGCGGCACTGGCAAGCGACCGCCGCGCGCCCGGCGATGACCGCAGAAGAGATGCGCGGCGCCGATCGGAAGGCGCAGTCGATGGGCACGCCCGGGCGCTGGCTGATGGAGCAGGCCGGTGCCGCCACGGCGGCGGCCGTGCGGGCCCTGCTCGTGACCACCGATCGGCTCGGCAAGGGCCCGGTCTTGGTGCTCTCCGGCCCCGGCAACAACGGCGGTGACGGCTGCGTCGCGGCGCGCCACCTGGCACGCGCCGGCCTGCGTGTCGTGGTCGTGCTGGTGGCGACGGAGCCGCGCCCTGGGACGCCCGACGCCGCTCGCAACTGGGACGCGCTGGCGGGCGTGATCAACGCGGAGCGGATCCATGCCGCACAGCCGCGCGATCTGCAACTGCTCGGACAGGGGATCGAGAAGGCGGCGGCCGTGGTGGACGCGCTGCTGGGGACCGGGGTGCGCGGCGAGCTGCGTGAACCGATCCGGAGTGCGGTGGAGCTCGTGCAGCGTGCCCGCGCCGCCGGTGTACCGGTGCTGGCCGTGGATACGCCGACCGCGCTGGACCTGACGAGCGGCGATCCCTCCGACCCGGTGGTGCACGCGGACGCCACGATCACCTTCCATCGGCCCAAGGTGGGGCTGTTGACCCGCAACGGCCGCGCGCTGGCGGGCCGCGTGCTGGTGGCGCCGATCGGCATCCCGGCCGACGCGGATCGGACCTGAGATCGTGGCGCGGGGAAGGCTGCAATGAGCGGAGGGGCGGAAGAGGCGATGACGCGCATCCACGACGCCGAACCGGATGTGGGCCGGCGCCGCTCCATGGACGCATCGGACGCCCGCAGCGTGCGCGACCGCGATGTGGTCCTCCTCGCGGCGTGCTGCGTGGCGCTCGTCCTTGGGCTGCAGCTCCTCGGCATCGTCTATCCGCCGTTCGCCGCCGCGCTCGGCCGGCCGCCGACGATGATCGTGGCGCTGGTCGTGGTGACGGCGGTGGTGCTCGGACGTGCGCTCTGGGCGGCGGGACGGCGCCCGTGATTCCTCGCCGGTGGCGAGCCCGTCTGTCTGCCGGGATCCCCTCGGCCGCGGCGTTCCGGCGTGTCGCATGAGACGAGCGCCGGGGGCCGTGCACCGGTCGCCGCGTGGTGAGGCCCCGCGCAGCTTGCCGCGCGGGGCGGCCGCGCGCCGGGGCTTGTGCCGGTTGCGTACGCCGGGATGCCCCCGTACCATCGCCAGCGTGACTTGCCCCCGTGGCGTGCCGTGGCCGCCCACGGCGCCCTCCCGTTGCAGAGGAGCGTGCTGAAGACCGTGGCCGTCGGATCGTCCAACTCCTTCGATCTCGTCGTTCTGGGGGGCGGTACCGGTGGGTACTCGGCCGCGTTCCGCGCAGCGCAGATGGGGCTGCGCACGGCGCTCGTCGAAGAGGCCCGCATCGGCGGTACCTGCCTGCACCGGGGTTGCATCCCCACGAAGGCGATGCTCGAGTCGGCCGACCTGTACGCCCGGATCCGCGATGCCGCGGCCTTCGGCCTGACCGTCGGTGAGACCGGCGTCGAGATGGGCGTGATCGCCGCGCGTCGCGCGCAGGTCGTGGATCGGCTGACCAAGGGGCTGATGAGCCTCGTCAAGAAGAACAAGGTGGAGTTCGTGGCTGGGCACGGCGTCCTCGAGAGCGCCACGACCGTGCGCGTCGCGCTCAACGGCGAGGACGGCACGCCGGGCGCTGGCGGTGAGCGGCTGCTCGACGCGACCGACGTGATCCTGGCCACCGGTAGCCGCGTGAAGAGCCTGCCCGGGCTGGTGCCCGACGGGACCCGCATCGTCACCAGCGATGACGTCCTCCACAGCGACACGCTCCCGAAGAGCATCGTCGTGGTGGGGGCAGGCGCGGTCGGCGTGGAATTCGCCTCGTTCTACCGCGACATGGGCGCCCGGGTCACCCTCCTCGAGTACCTGCCGAGCGTGGTCCCGCTCGAGGACGCCGAGGTCGGGCAGGTGCTGGAGCGTGCCTTCAAGCGGCGTGGCATCGACGTGATGACGAACGCGCGGTTCGACCCAGCGGCGGTGACGGTCGATGCCGACGGCGTCACCCTGACGGTTGGCCCGGAGGGCGGCAAGCCCGTGGAGCTGCGCGCCGAGCAGCTGCTGGTGGCCACCGGCCGGGCCGCCAACGTCGAAGGGATCGGGCTGGAGAAGACGCGGGCGGTGGTCGAGCGCGGGATCGTCCAGGTCGACGGACGGATGCGCACCGCCGAGCCGCACCTCTACGCGATCGGCGATGTGGTGGGCGGGCTGCTCCTGGCGCACGTGGCCGCCCACGAAGGGATCACCGCGGTCGAGACGATCCTGGGGCTCGAGCCCGAGCCGATCGACTACGCGAAGATGCCGCGGGCCACGTACTGCCGGCCGCAGGTGGCCTCGATCGGCCGCTCCGAGGAGGAGCTGCGGCGCGATGGCGTACCGTTCAAGGTGGGCAAGTTCCCCTGGATGGCGAACGGCAAGGCGATCATCGGTGGCGAGTACGACGGGTTCGCGAAGGTGCTGGCGCACGCTGAGACCGACCGTGTGTTGGGCGTCCACCTGGTGGGGCCGCACGTCACCGACCTGGTGGCCGAAGCCAGCGTAGGGATCTTCCTGGAAGCGACTGCGTGGGAGCTAGGGGCGGCGGTCCACCCGCACCCCACGCTGTCCGAGGCGATCGGCGAGGCCGCCATGGCCGTCGCCGGACGCTCGATCAACTACTAGGGCCGCCGGCAGAGGGAGGACGACGGTGGCGGAGGCGCCGATCCGGACGAGCGAACTGGCCGCCGAGTACGGACTCCGCGACGACGACCTCCTGCGCATGTATCGTCTCGTCGCGCTGGCCCGCGCGATCGATGAGCGGATGTGGGTGCTGAACCGCTCCGGCAAGGCCGCTTTCGTGATCAGCGGTCAAGGTCACGAGGGTGCGCAGGTCGGGATCGTGGCGTCGCTGCGCCCCGGGTTCGACTGGCTCGTCCCGTACTATCGCTCGATCGCGGCGGTGCTCACGTTCGGCATGACGCCCCGCGACATCCTGCTCGCGCAGTTTGCGCGCGCGCCGGACCCCTCGTCTGGTGGACGCCAGATGCCCGGCCACTACGGGTCCGCCGCACACAACATCTTGACCACGAGCTCGCCCGTCGCGACGCAGCTGCTGCACGCGGTTGGGATCGCGCTGGCCGCCAAGATCCGCCGCACCGGCCAGGTCGCGCTGACCGAGCTGGGGGATGGTTCCAGCAACCAGGGTGACTTCCACGAGGGGCTGAACTTTGCCGGAATCCACCGGCTGCCGGTGGTCTTCGTCGTCGAGAACAACGGATATGCGATCAGCGTGCCGATGTCGCTGCAGGTGGCGATCCCCAACATCGCCGACCGCGCGGCGGCATACGGCTTCCCAGGTGTGGTGGTCGACGGGGGAGACGTGCTCGCCTGTTACCGGGCCGGCCGTGAGGCGATCGACCGGGCGCGGCGCGGCGAGGGGCCCACGCTCATCGAAGCGAAGGTCACGCGCCTCACGCCCCACTCCTCGGACGACCAGCAGACGAAGTACCGCCCACCGGAAGAACTGGAAGCCGAGCGGCGGCGCGATGCGCTGCCCCGGTTCCGCCAGCAGCTCCGCGACGCGGGCGTCCTCGACGAGGCGCGTGAGGCAGCCATCGCGGCCGAGGTAAAGGCCACCGTCGACGACGCGACCGACTGGGCCGAACGGCAGCCGGAGCCGGACCCCGCTACGGCCCTGCGGCACGTCTACGCCGCGCCGGAGGCGGAGTGAACCCATGCCCGTGAAAACGTTCATCGAGGCGATCCGCGACACCCTGGCGGCCGAGATGCGGCGCGATGCATCGGTGATCGTGCTGGGGGAGGACGTGGGGCTGAAGGGCGGGGTCTTCCTCGCCACCGACGGGCTCTTCGCCGAGTTCGGACCCGAGCGCGTGATCGATACCCCGCTCACAGAGTCGATGATCGTGGGGGCCTCGATCGGGGCGGCGGTCAACGGGCTACGGCCGGTGCCGGAGATCCAGTTCGCGGATTTCATCCTGCCGGCGTTCAATCAGATCGTGAGCGAGGCGGCCAAGATGCGCTACCGCTCCAACGGGACGTTCGGCTGTCCGATCACGATCCGCGCGCCCTACGGCGGCGGCGTCCACGGCGCGCTCTACCACAGCCAGTCGGTGGAGGCGTACTTCACGCACGTCCCCGGGCTGAAGGTGGTGATCCCCTCGACGCCGCACGACGCGGCCGGCCTGCTGCGCAGCGCGATCCGCGACCCCGACCCGGTCCTCTTCTTCGAGCACAAGAAGATGTACCGGTCGGTGCGCGGCGAGGTCCCCGACGGAGACTACACGGTGCCGCTCGGCACGGCCCAGGTCACGCGCTCCGGCACGCAGATCACGGTCGTGGCCTATGGGTTGATGGCGCACTACGCCCTGGAAGCTGCCGAGCAGGTCGCGGCCGAGGGGATCAGCGTCGAGGTGATCGACGTACGGACGCTGCGCCCCCTCGACCTCGACACGCTGCTCTCGAGCGTGCGGCGGACGGGCAAGTGCGTGGTTGTCTACGAGGACAACAAGTTCGGCGGTTATGGCGCCGAGATCGCGGCGACGCTGGCCGAGCAGGCGTTCGACTTCCTCGATGGGCCGATCTTGCGGGTCGCGGGGCCGGACGTTCCGGCGGTCCCGTACGCGCATGCGCTCGAGGACTGGTTCATGGTGAATCCCGACAAGATCGCCGCGGGGATCCGCCGGCTGGCCGCGTATTGAACGCTTGCGGGCGGGGCCGCCATGGCGCCCGTCTGCGCCGGAACGACGCAGACGGCGCAGATGGGGGAAACTACCGCCGTGCTGGCAAGAGGGCCCACAGTCCCGAGCGAGCTCGGGCGCGCCGGGGGATCCCGGTCCTCGGAGGAGGATGCATCAAGTGCCAAAGGTGACGATGCCGCAGCTCGGTGAGAGCGTCGCGGAGGGGACGATCGGCCGCTGGCTGAAGCAGGTCGGCGACCACGTGACGAAGTACGAGCCGATCGTGGAGGTCATCACCGACAAGGTCAACGCCGAGGTGCCTTCACCGTTCGAGGGGACACTCGCGCAGATCCTGGTCGAGGAGGGCGCGACGGTCCCGAACGGCGCCGAGATCGCCGTGATCGAGGAGGCGGGTGTGCCGACGGGCGAGGCGGTCGCTGCTGCTCCGAGGGGGGCCGTAGCCGCCGCAGCGGTTCCCGAGCGCCAGGCCCCGGAACTGGGCCCTGCTGGGTCGGACGAACGGAGCGTCGAGGAGATGCGGGCCGCGCCTCCGTCCGCCGCGCCGGCGTCCTTCGAGCCGTCGCCCGAACCGCGCGGGGAGTACCGAGGACCCGTGACACCGGCCGTGCGCCGCCTGGCCCGTGAGAACGGCGTGGACCTCGCCCTCGTCCGCGGCACCGGGCACGGCGGCCGCGTGACCCGCGAGGACGTGCTCGCCTACGTGGAGGCCAGGCAGCGCGGCGTGCCTGCGGGAGAGACGCCGACCACCGCCGGTCAGCCTGCCCCGTCCGTCGCCGCGCCGACGCCGGCGGGACCCGCCGGACCCGCCGCCCCAGCCGGGAGGGTCGCTCCGTCGGCGGCCGCTGCCCCAGCGACTCCAGCGATGGCCTCTGCCCCGCCCGCCGTCATCGGCGAGGGCGACGAACTGAAGCCCATGACGCAGATGCGCAAGGGGATCGCCGCGCAGATGACCCGTGCGCTGGCGGTGCCCATGGCGTACGTCACGCTCGAGGTCGACATGTCGGGCGTCGTCGCGCTCCGCGAAGCCGTCAAGCGCGAGTACGAGGCGCGCGAGGGGGTCGGCCTTTCGTACACCGCGTTCGTGACGAAAGCTGCCGTCGAGGCGCTGCGCCGCCACCCCGACGTGAACGCCCACTGGACCGACCAGGGGCTGCTCCGTCGCGCCCACGTCAACATCGGGATAGCGGTCGCGGTGGACGACGGCCTGATCGTGCCGGTCATCCACGATGCCGACCGCCTCAGCATCAACGGGCTGAACCGGGCGGTCGCCGACCTGGCTGCGCGTGCCCGTGCCAACCGGCTCCGCCTCGACGATCTGCAAGGCGGGACGTTCACCGTCGACAACACCGGCTGGTTCGGGTCGATCGTCAGCCAGCCGATCGTCAACGTGCCCGAGATCGCGATCCTCACCATGGAGGCGATCCAGCGGCGGCCAGTGGTGGTCGACACCCCGACCGGTGAGGCGATCGCCATTCGACCGATGATGTACATCTGCGCGAGCTTCGACCATCGGGCGACCGACGGCGCCCAGATGGGCCGGTTCATGCAGGACGTGAAGCGCTGGCTCGAGGCGGTCGACACGCAGACGGCGATCTGGTGAGCGCGACGGGCGGGCTGGCCCGGATGCCCGGGTGGTCGCCGCCGCCGGCCGGCCGTGGGCGCCCGCGGGGTAGACTCATCCGATGAGCCGCGAACTGCCGATCTTCCAGCCGCCTTCCGCCGGGCACACCCACGTCTTCGAGCCGCCGACGATCGCCATGGGCGGCGGGATGCCGGCACCGGAGGCGAGCACCAGCCAGGGGAACGTGCCGGGCACGCGGGTCGTCCAGCGCCATCCCGAGTGGATCCGGGCGCGCATCCCGACCGGCGCGGGCTACTTCGAACTGAAGGGACTGCTGCGCGGCCTCTCCCTCCACACCGTCTGCGAGGAGGCGCGCTGCCCGAACATCGGCGAGTGCTGGGACCAGCGCACCGCGACCGTCATGATCCTCGGCGACACGTGCACGCGGGCCTGCGGCTTCTGCGCCATCAAGACCGGGCGTCCCACCTGGTTCGACGACGACGAGCCGCGCCGGGTGGCCGAGGCGGTCGCGGCGATGGACCTCGACCACTGTGTGGTCACGAGCGTGGCGCGCGACGACCTGCCCGATGGCGGGGCCGGCGCGTTTGCGGCCACGATCCGCGAGCTACGGGCGCGCTGCCCCGGGATGGGCGTCGAAGTGCTCATCCCCGACTTCAACGGTGCAGAGGCGCCGCTGCGGACCGTCATGGAGGCCGCGCCCGACATCCTCAACCACAACATCGAAACCGTCGCGCGGCTGCAGAAGCCGGTCCGCAAGCGCGCCCGCTACGACCGCTCGCTCGGCGTGCTCGAGCGGGCCAAGGCGTACGCCCGCGAGATCACCGGGCGCGAAGGCACCGTGCACACGAAGTCGAGCATCATGGTCGGCCTGGGCGAGGAGCCCATCGAGCTGCTCCAGGCGTTCCGCGACCTGCGCGCCGTGGACTGCGACATCCTGACGATTGGCCAGTACCTGCGCCCATCCGAGCAGCACCTGCCGGTGGTGCGCTACTACCACCCGAGCGAGTTCGCCGCGCTCAAGGCCGAGGCGCTCGCGCTGGGCTTCAAGCACGTCGAGTCGGGGCCGCTGGTCCGTTCCAGCTACCACGCCCGCGACCAGGTGCCGGATTCCGAGCGACGGGCGCTGGAGCGGGCCGCGCTCCGCGCCGCGGCCGAGGCTGGGGGCGCAGCGCTCGACGGTTAGGGGCGAGCCGGGACCCGCGGATCTGCGCATCCCCCTGCGCCACCAGGGGCGCGATCGGGAGTATCTGCTCCACGTCGCGCCGGGCGCCGGGCGCCGGCGACGGCACTCCGCCACTCCTCCTCGAGCTGCACGGCCGCGGCATCGACCCGCACGTCACTGGGTTCCTCGCCGCGCATCGGCGGAGTTGAGCGGGCGACGTCGCGGCTGCGGGGCGCATCGGCACGACGTGCCTCTTGGCGCTACCTGACGGCCTGTATCTCCCGCCGCACCCCTCCGGAGAGGAGGACCGCGTCGGTGGCGGCCGACACGAACTGGAACCCGCGCTCCACGTACGAGCGAGCCGACGCTCCGTCGGTGCAGTACATCCCAGCGGCGATCCGGTGCGCGACACAGACGGCACGAACATGGTCGATGGCCTCCCCATGCCGGCGCCGGTCTTCGTCGCTGCGGGCCGCTGCGTCTGCGGCCATCCCGAGCGAGAGCGCGAGGTCGGTCGGTCCCACGAGCAGGGCGTCCACCTCCGGCGTGGCGGCGATCGCATCGAGGTTGCGGAGCGCAGCCGTGGTCTCGATCTGGAGGATCACCGCCGGACGTGCCACATCGGCCGGGTCGGCGCTTCCCGGCAGGACCCGGCGCCGCCGTGGTCCGTAGGAACGGCGCCCCGCAGCCCCGTGCCGGCACGCCGCGACCGCGGCCGCGGCTTCCTCCGCGGTATTCACCATGGGGACGATGATCCCCAGCGCACCGGCGTCGAGGGCGCGGCCGATCGCGGCCACGTTGTTCTCGGGCACCCGCGTCAGGGGGGCCGCGCCGCCAGATTCGATCGCCACGAAGAGCGCGACGAGGTCGGCTGTCGTTGCGCCGCCGTGTTGTTGATCGACGACCACGGCATCGGCTCCCGACTCCGCGAAGGCCTCGGCCACCACGACGTCCGGAATCGTGAGCCAGGTGGCGACCACGCGCCCGCCGGAGCGCCAGCGTTCGAGGAGCGGGTTCGGGGTCGGTATCGCCATCGCCATCGCGTCGCGCCTCGGTTGGGGTCCTGATGGGCGGTGCTCGAGTGCCGGCCAACCGTGCCGGGCGGGAGGGCCGGCTGCGCCGGCTACAGGATCTTCGACAGGAAGCTCTTGGTCCGCTCCTGCTGCGGGTTCGTGAAGAAGTGCTCGGGCGTCCCTTCCTCGATGATCTGGCCCTCGTCCATCATCACGACCCGGTCGGCCACCTCGCGCGCGAAGCCCATCTCGTGGGTTACCACGATCATCGTCATGCCCTCACGTGCGAGCTCCTTCATGACCTCGAGGACCTCGCCGATCATCTCGGGATCGAGCGCGCTCGTGGGCTCGTCGAAGAGCATCAGCGCGGGCTTCATGGCGAGGGCGCGGGCGATCGCAACGCGCTGCTGCTGACCGCCCGAGAGCTGCGCCGGATAGACGTCGGCCTTGGCCGCCAGGCCGACCCGCGCGAGCAGCGCCTTCGCGGTCTCGGTCGCCTCCGCGACGGGGATCTTCCGCACATGCACGGGCGCCTCGATGATGTTCTCGAGGGCGGTCTTGTGGGGGAAGAGGTTGAAGCGCTGGAAGACCATCCCGATCTCCTGGCGCTGGCGCGCGATGTTCGACTCGCGATCCTCGACCAGCTTGCCGTTGACCTCACGGTAACCGATCAGGTGGCCGTTGACGAAGATGCGCCCCGACTGGATCTTCTCGAGGTGGTTGATGCAGCGGATGAACGTCGTCTTGCCCGAGCCGGAGGCGCCGATGACGACCACGACCTCCTGGCGTTTGACCGTCATCGAGATGCCCCTGAGGACGTGCAGGCGGCCGAACCACTTGTTGACGTCGGTGGCCTGCACCACCACCTCGCTCGGGGGCTTGGGGACGCCGCCGATGGCGCCCAGGATGTCGCGCGGGATCGTGCTCATCGAACGCCCGTCCCGGACGTGCGCCAGCGGTAGCCCAGTAGCCGCGAGGCCAACCCCGGTTCGTTCGCTGACGCGCCAGCGGCGCCCTTGCCGAGCCGCCGCTCGATCCACGCCTGCACGATGCTCCAGAGCGTCGTCAGCAGCAGGTACCAGACCGCCGCCGCGAGGAAGAACTCGAACGGCGCGAAGTACTGGCCTTGCTTGCGGGAGAAGATCGTGTACAGCTCTGGGACGCTGATGATGACGAGCAGCGAGGTGGTCTTCAGCATGTTGTTGAACTCGTTGCCGAGCGGCGGGACGATCACCCGCGCCGCCTGCGGCAGGATGATCCGCCACATGGCCTGGGCATATGTCATGCCCAGCGATTTGGCGGCTTCGAGCTGCCCCGGGTCGATCGAGATGATGCCGGCGCGCACGATCTCCGACATGTAGGCGCCTTCGTTGACCCCCAGGGCGAAGATGCCGGCCTGGATCTCCCCCTCGATGTGGAGGCCGAAGAGGTCGATCGGCGGCCAGGTGTAGATCTTCGCCACGCTCAGGCCGAAGAAGAAGAACGTGATCTGGACCAGCAGCGGCGTGCCGCGGAAGAACCAGATGTAGAAGTTGGCGAGGAGCCGGAAGGGGAGGAACTTGGCCATCTTCCCCAGCGCTCCGAAGACGCCCAGCACGACCCCGATCAGCTGGCTCACGATCGAGATCGAAAGGGTCAGCCAGAGCCCGTAGAGGATCTGGTCGTCGGGGTGGAAGATCGAGTTGAAGAAGTACGGCCAGTGGTACTGGTAGCTGCCCTCCCCGGAAGCGCATCCGGCCAGGAGGACGACGGCAAGAGCCCCGACCAGCACGATGGCTGGTCGGGGCTCGCCGAGACGACGCGGACGGTGGGGTTGAGCCACGCGTTCGGACTTCCGCTCGCTACTGTCCGATGTAGTTGAGTTTGGCCGCCATGGCGGCGCTGATGGCGCCGGAATCGTCGCCGTACTTCTTGAGGATGCTCATGTAGGTGCCGTCGTTGATCATCGAGATCAGCGCCTGCTGCACTGCGTCGCGCAGCCCGGTGTTCGACTTGGCGACGCTGATGCCCTCATCGGCCACGCCGAGCGTGAGCCCGGAGAGCTGGAACTGGTCAGGGTGCTGGACGGTGTAGTAGCCGGCCACCGGGGAGTCGGCGAAGTAGGCGTCGACCTGCCCGGCCTGCAGGGCGAGCAGCGCGTCGCTGTCCTTCTGGTATTCCTTGACGGTGATCTTGCCCTTGCCGGCCTTGACGCACGTCGCTGACAGGCCCTGGCCCTTGTAGCTGCCGGTTCCGTTCAGATAGTCGGCTTCGGTGGTGCCGCTCTCGGCCGCGATCGTCTTGCCGCACAGATCGTTCTGGGTCGTGATGTTCTTCGGGTTGCCCTTGGCGACCACGAACGACTGGCCGGCCTGGAAGTACGGGATCATGTCGACCTGCTTGACGCGGTCGGCGGTGATGTTCTGGGCCGAGATGATGATGTCGCACTTGCCGCCGGTGAGCGCCGCGATGATCGTGTCGAAGACGGAGTTCTGGACCTCCATGGTCAGTCCCAGCCGCTTCGCGATCTCGGCTCCGATCTCGATGTCGGACCCGGTCGGGTTGCCGTTCGCGTCGAAGAACTCCTGCGGCGGATACGGGATGTCCGAGCAGATCACGAGTTTGCCGGGGAAGATCAGCTGCCCCGACGGCACGGCCGCGATGGACGCGGCCGGCGCCGCGCTCGCGGGCGCCGCGCTCGCGGGTGCCGCGCTCGCGGGTGCCGCGCTGGCGGGAGCGGCACTGGCGGGTGCCGCGCTCGCGGGTGCCTGACTTGGTGCCGGCGTCGCAGCGGTGCTGCACGCTCCCACCAGGGTGGCGACGACAAGCAGCGTCGCCGGAACAATCGACCGCCTCATGGGGTCAACGCCTCCTCCTTGCGTACCGTCGCGCGCCGTCGCGCGAGCCCCAGCCGTGTGCATCACGGGATCGCGAAGATGGTGGAATTCTGCACGCTGCGGCGGGTGGCTGCAAACCGCGCGCGCAACGCCCTGGGCAGTACCATCGATCCCATGATCGAGACTGCCGACGCCATCATCATCGGAGGGGGCATCCAGGGCGCCAGCCTGGCGTTCCACCTCGTGGAGAAGGGGCTCCACCCCCTCGTCCTCGAGCGCGGTGCGCTGGCCAGCGGAGCGACCGGCCGCTCGAGCGGGCTGGTGCGCATGCACTACGACCTGGAGCCGGAAGCGCGGCTCGCCTGGGCATCGTTCGCCTACTTCCGCGAGTGGCGCGAACGCGTCGGCGGTGAGTGCGGCTTCACTCGGACCGGATTCCTCCAGATCTACCCGCGTGAGGCGGCGGATCGGCTGCGGGTGAACGTCGAGATGCAGCAACGCGTGGGGATCCCGACGCTGCTCGTGACGGCCGACGACGTGCGGTGCCTCGCTCCGGCGTTCCGGACCGACGACTTCGATCTGGCGGCCTACGAGCCGGAGTCCGGCTACGCGGACCCGTCCGGGACGACCGCGGCGCTCTTGACCGCGGCACGCGACCGGGGCGCTCGGCTCGTGCAAGGGTGCACGGTGACGGGCATCCGGGTGGAGGGCGGACGGGTCACCGGCGTGGACACGTCGGGTGGGGCGTACGCCGCACCGGTGGTGGTGAACGCTGCCGGGGCCTGGGCGCGCGAGATCGCGGCCCTCGTCGGCCTCGATCTGCCCGTCTCCGTCTGGCGGCACGATACGGCCTACATCCGCCGGCCCCCGTCGCTGCGCGCCGGACACCCCACGGTCATCGATGACGGCAACGCGATCTACTTCCGACCGGAGGGGCGCGAGCTCACGCTCGTGGGCCTCGAAGACGACAGCGCCATCGGCGGCGAGCCGGAAGACGTGCTGCGGCCCGCCGATGGCTTCGTGGAGCGGGTCGTCGATCGGATCTGCCGGCGGGTGCCGGGGATGGCCGACGCGTCGCTCCAGAGCACGCAGCGGGGTCAGGACGGCATGACGCCGGACCAGCGGCCTATTCTGGGCGCTGCCGGTCCCGGCGGTTTCTACCTGGACTGCGGCTTCAGCGGCACCGGGTTCAAGACGGCTCCGGCGGTAGGGGCGTGCATGGCCGAGCTGATCGTCGACGGGCGGGCAACGACGGTCGACATCACGCCGTTCGGCTTCGAGCGCTTCAGGGAGGGTCGGCTGCTCGCCGGGGCGCTCGAGGATCGGCCGATCTGGCGCTGATCTCGCGCCTCTGGCGCCGCTCCTGGGCGCCGGCGGCTCTCGCGCGCCCACCGTCTCGCACGCCGGCCGTGCCGGCCATCGACACGGCCGGGCGTGGAGCGCCGACCAGGATCCCGCGCCTCGGTCCGCTCCGGTAGGATGGACCGCGATGCCCGCTGCGTTTCCTCGTCGCGTCCCGCTCGCCGAGCTCCACTGTCACCTCGGCGGGGCCGTGACGCCGGCCGTCATGTGGGGGATCGCCCACGCCCAGGGGATCAAGCTGCCCACGAAAGACTACTGGGAGTTCCGCGACATGATCACGGTCTCCCCCAGGCATGGCCGCTCGTTCGACGGGTACCTCCAGCTCTTCCACTGGACCGAGCTGATCCAGTCGTCGCCGCTCGCCATCGAGCGCTCCGTCTACGAGGTGGTCGGCGGCGCGTACCGCAAGAACAACGTCACGACGATCGAGCTGCGTTTCAACCCGATGAAGCGCAACCGGGGTGGCGAGCAGGACCTGGATCACATCATCAGCGCGGCGATCCGCGGCATGGACCGCGCGGTCCTGGAGTACCCGGTGCGTCCCGGGCTGATCCTCTGTCTGGACCGCGCGTTCCCGTACCAGCTCAACGAGATCATCGCCGAGAAGGCGATCGCCTACTACGGGCGCGGAGTCGTGGGCATCGACGTGGCCGGCCCGGAGACGCCGACGTTCCGGGTGCGGGAGTACCGCCGCCTCTTCGAGCGCTGTCGCCGTCACGGGCTCGGGATCACGGTGCACACCGGCGAGGCGGGCCCGGTCGAGGAGATCGCGGAGGTGATCGAGGAGCTCGAACCGCACCGCATCGGTCACGGCGTGAAGGCGGCCTACGATCCGCGGACGATGGGCATGATCCGGGAGCGCGGGATCGTGCTCGAGATCTGCCCGACGAGCAACCTGAACACGGGCGTGGTCTCGGGCTGGGACGAGTTCCGCTGGATCTTCGACACGTTCCGCCGCAACGGGGTCAGGTTCACGATCAACACGGACGGCCCGGAGATGTTGAAGACGTACATCCGCGATGAGCTGGCCACGCTCACGCGGCTCGGGATCCTCTCGGTCGAGGAACAGCTGCGGGCGGCCGAATGGGCGCGCCAGGCGTCGTTTGTGGCCGGTGTGGCGGAGGTTGCCACGCCACGACGGCGACCGCCGGCCCGCAAGACGGTCGAACGCGAGGAGGCGTAGGGCCCGGGATGCCGGCCGGACGCGGTCAGCTTCCCTCGGGCCCAAGCTCGATCAACCGGTACTCGCAGCTCCGCGCGCCCGATGCGATGTGCTGTGCGCGCGTGACCTGGACACCGAGCACCTCGCTGAACAGGCGTGCTTCCGCTTCGCACGCCGTCGGCGTCTCCGTGGCCACCTGGCGGATCGGGCAGTTGTGCTCGACCAACCGGAGCCCGTCGTCCTCGAGTACCTCGCAGACGTAGCCCTGTTCGGTCTGGATCACGGCGAGCTCGCGGGCGCGATCGGCCAGCGGCGCCTGTGAGAGGCCACGTGCGGCCAGTCGGTCGCGGATCGCCCGCGCCTGGGCCGCCCTCCGCGCGTCGAACACCTGCCCCACGAGCTCGGCGCCGCCCACCTCGCGCACGGCTCCGAGCAGGCTGACCGCGAGCCGGTCGTAGCTGGCGGGGAGGAGCGCCTGTGCCCGCTCCGTGACGTCGTACAGGTGGCGCGGCCGCCCCACGCCGTGGCGCATGCTGCGTCGTTCGACGAGGCCCTCCGCCGCCAGTGCCCGCAGCTGCTGGAGCGCGGCCGTCCGGCTGATGTGGAAGTGGGCGGCAAGGCCGTCCGGACTCAGTGGGCCCTGTCGCCGGAGCGCGAGCAGGAGCGCCTGCGGGGTCGGGGCGTGCCGCTGGTCCGGGGGGCGGTCGTCCATCACGCCGAGCGTACCACCCCGACCTGGGGCCGTCTGCGTGCCGCCGCGGCCAAGCCCGCCGCCCGATGCGCCTGCAGCCGCCCGATGCGCCCGCAGCGGCCGGCGCAGTTGGCCAGTCGGTCAGCCGCCGTTGCCCGCCGCCCTGGTCATCGCCTGCTGCAGGGCGCTCCGGAACTGCGGCGACCAGCCAGCCCCGAACGCGCGGTACGGACTGACGTCCAGCCGGCCGACCGTCCGCCCCATAGTCGTCTGGCCTGCGGCGTACTCGGTCAGGCACTCCTGGAAGCGGGTCCCACCGCGCCGCCACGCGGCGTGATCCGCCCAGGTGAAGAGATAGACATCGGTCGTGTCGGGTGCGTGCGCGGGCAGCCGGATCTGAGCGTGGATCGCGTATGGCACCATCGCGCTCTGGCCGCATCCCGTGTCGCCGCTCGTCAGGCTGACCGTCGAACCGCCCAGGATCGCGAGCTCGGCGAACACCCCGGTGGCCGGCTGTGGCGTATCGATGATCGGCGGTCCAGCGCACGCTCCCGCGAGGAGGACCAGGGCGAGAGGGACCGCAAACAGCCGGCGGGGGGGCCAGAACGGGCGAGTCGCTCGCGCGTGCCGCCCAGCGCCGCTCGTGCCCCCCGCGCCGTCGCTCCTCGCCATCGGCGGCGAGGCTACCACCGCGTGTCGTACTATGAGGTCCCGTGCCCGAACTCAGACCCTTCCGTGCCCTACGATACGACGCTGCTGTCGTCGGCGACCTGCGCGACGTCGTGAGCCCGCCGTACGACGTGATCTCGGCGGCGCAGCAGCACGCCCTTGCCAGACGGCACCCCCGTAACGTCGTCCGGCTCGACCTGCCGCTCGACGAGGCCGGCGACCCGGCGGACGAGCGCTATCGGCGCGCTGCCCGGGATCTCGCCGCGTGGCGGTCGGACGGCACGCTCCGCAAGGATCGCCAGGATTCCGTCTACGTGTACGAGGAGGCGTACGTCCTGCCCGGCTCGTCCGAGCACCGCGTGCAGCGCGGGTTCTTCGCGCGGCTGCGCGTCGCGGAGCCCGGGCCCGATTCCGGCGTTCTCCCGCATGAGCGGACGCTGAGTGCGCCCAAAGAGGACCGCTACCGGCTCCTCCGGGCCACCGGGATGAACGCGAGCCCTGTCGTCCTGCTCTTCGCCGACGAGGACGGTACAGCGATGCGGGCGCTCGAGCACGCCTCCCGGGCCGATCCGCTGGTCGATCTCACCGACGATGACGGGGTGCACCATCGGCTCTGGCAGTTGCCGGCCGACGATCCGCTGCGCGGTCCGTTGGCGCAAGACCTGCTGCGCGCCGGGTCCGCTGGCCCGCTCACGATCGCGGACGGGCACCACCGGTACGAGACCGCCCTCCGCTACCATGACGAGCGACACCGGGACCGCCAGCGCTGTGAGGTCGCGCCCTTCGACTACCTGCTCGCGCTCCTGCTGCCGATCGAGCAGCCGTTGACCGTCCTGCCGACGCACCGCGTGGTGCGGGATGGCCCGGCCGGCGAGGCCCTGCTGGGTGCCGCGAGCGCGCTCTTCGACGTGGAACGGCTCCCGTCGGGGGATGCACTCCTGGCGGCCTGGGCGGCCGCCAGGGCCGATGAGCCTGCACGGCGAGCCGGCGACCCGGCCGAGCGCCCGCACCGCTTCGGGCTCTGGACCGCGGGCCAGGCCGCCGTCCTCCACGTGCGTGCGGCATCGTTCGCGCCGCTCCTCGACGGCGCTGCGTCGCCGGCGCTGCGCTGGCTCGATGTGAACTTGCTGGAGGTCGCGCTCGAGCGAATCTTCGGCGTCGACCGCGCCGCGGCCGCCGGCGGAGGCCGGATCGCCTACACCAAGGACGCTTCCGAGGCGCTCGCGCTTGTCGACCGGGGAGAGGGTGTCGCCGCCTTCCTGCTCGATCCAACACCGGTCGACGACGTCCTGCGCGTCGCGGCCGCCGGCGAAGCGATGCCCCAGAAGTCGACCTACTTCTACCCCAAGCAGGTCACCGGCCTGGTGCTGAACCCGCACGAGTGGTGAACCAGGGGGAGCGTCCGATCCGCAAGGACGAAGTCGTCCTGGAGGATCGCGGCATCTATATCGAGTCCTGGCTCCCGGAGCGGCGCTCCCGGAGGCGGCCGCTCCTCTTCGTCCACGGCGAGCTGGGCGGGTCCTGGCTCTGGGAGCGGTTCCTCGGCTATTTCGCGCACCGCGGTTGGGAGGGGCACGCTGTCAATCTGCGGGCCCACTACTGGTCCGACACCACTGAGGTGTCGGAGATCCGCTTCGACGACTACGTCGAAGACGTCGCGGCGGCGTTCGATCACATCCCGCCGGAGCCCGTGCTGGTCGGCCATGGGATGGGCGGCCTGATCGCCATGCGTGCGGCCGAGGCACGCCGCGCGGGCGGGCTCGTGCTGATCAGCCCGGCGCTGCCGGCCCAGCTGCGGCCGCCGGTGCGGCCGCACGTCCTGCGCGAGATCCCGGACGTGTTCCGGCGCGATATGCTCGGCTGGCAGTCGCTCCCGGAACAACTGCGGCGCACGAATCCGGACCTCACGATCGAAGACGTGCTGCGGGTGCAGCACTTGATGGGTCGGGGATCGGGCGCGGCCAGGCGCGCGATGTTGCTCGGCGTGCCCGTCGAGCGCGAGCGGATCGGGACCATGCCGACGCTGGTGATCGGCGGCGGACTGGACCGCTGGTTCCCCGCGTCCGACAGCGAGCGGCTGGCGGAGTGGCTCGGCGCCCAGTACGAGCCGTTCGGGGCGCACTCGCACTACGGGCTGGTGATCGGCGTCGAGAGCTTCGAGCAGGTGGCCGACGCCGTCCGGGTCTTCCTGGAAACGCACCGGCTCTAGGCGGCGGCCCTGTGGTACCATTCGCGCCGTTTCGCCGTGCCCGGCGCAACGCTCGCACGCCGCATTCGTCTAGAGGCCCAGGACACCGCCCTCTCAAGGCGGAGATCATCGGTTCGAATCCGATATGCGGTACCACCCGATGCTCACCGCGCCCCCGACGAGGCGCGCCCCCGACCCGGCGTGCTCTGCCCCCACCGCGCGGCGCGGCCCTTCGACCCGCGGCCGCACGCCGCGCTGCCCTGCGCGGCCCCGATACACTCGTGTCGACGGGGCTCCCCGCATTTCGTTCGCGCTGTAGCGGAGGTCGCATGTCCAGGAGGCCACGCCGGCTCGTCATCCTCGCCGAGGGCGAGTTCCGGCCCCACGCGGCGAAGACCGCGCTCGGCGTGATCCGCTACGGCCCGGATCCGGTACTGGCGGTCATCGATTCGACCCGGGCGGGCGCCAACGCGCGTGACCTACTCGGCCCTGCCTTCGACGTGCCCGTCGTGGCGACCCTCGACGAGGTCCTCCCGCTGGGGCCGACGGCGCTCCTGATCGGGATCGCGCCGACCGGTGGCCGGCTTCCGAGCACGTGGCGTGCGATCATCCTGCGCGCCATCCGCGCCGGCCTCGACGTGCACTCCGGCCTCCATACCTTCGTCTCGGAAGACCCGGAGTTCGTCGCGGCCGCAGCCGAGGTGGGGGTCGAGCTGATCGACTACCGCAAGCCGCCGGAGCGCATGGAGACATCGGTCGGGCGGCTCCATCGGCCCGGGTCGCGCGTCATCCTCACCGTCGGCACCGACTGCGCGATCGGCAAGATGAGCGTTGCGCTCGAGTTGCGCCGCGCGGCGCGCGCGGCGGGCGTCTCGACTTCGTTCGTGGCGACCGGCCAGACCGGGATCATGATCGAGGGCTGGGGCGTCGCCATCGACCGCGTCGTGAGCGACTTCGTGCAGGGTACCTGCGAGTGGCTGAGCGAAGAGGGGGAGGCGCGCGGCGACTGGGTTTTCGTGGAGGGGCAGGGCTCGCTCGACCACCCCGCCTACAGCTCGGTGACGCTCGGGTTGATCCATGGCTTTACGCCGCACGCGATGGTGCTCGTCCACAAGCCCGGGCTCCTCGAGCACGACTTCGATCACCTGCCGGAGCGCTCGTTCCCGCTCCATCCGCTCCCCGAGATGATCCGCATCCACGAGGAGATCGCCGGTCTCGTGGCGCCGAGCCGCGTGGTGGCCATCGCGCTCAACACGTCGCTGCTCGACGAGGCGGCCGCCCGGCACGAGATCGAGCGCACGGCCGCGGAGACGGGACTGCCCTGCGACGATCCGTTCCGGTTCGGCGGCCGGTCGCTCTTCGCCGCCCTCCGCCCACGCGTGGAGGCGCTCCCTTGGATCGATCGCACGGAGGTGACGGTATGAGCAGCCTGCGCGTCGAGACCGACACGCTCCGGACCCCCTTTCGTGACCCGTTCCGCATCGCCCGCGACATGAGCGGCGAGGTCGCGGTCACCGTCATCGCCGAGGCGTCCGCCGCCGCCGACCGTGAGGCTGGTCGCAGCGGCCTGGGCGAAGGGTTTCCGGACACGTACTACGGCGAGAACCCCGACACGATCGCGGCCGTCATGCCGCTGTTGCTCGGCGCGGTGGAGCCGCTCGAGGGGCGGCTGGGGCGCGACCTCCCGGAGACCCGCGCAGCGCTCGAGACGGCATCGGCCGCGATGGACGCGGCGATCCGCCATCACGGCGCGGCCAAGTGTGCCGTGGATATCGCGCTCCACGACCTCGCGGCACGGCGGCTGGGCATCCCGGTGTACGACCTCCTCGGGCTCTCCCCCGCGATCCCCCCGACCGACTTCACGCTCGGCATCGATGCGCCCGATCTGGTCGGAGAGCGGGCGGCCCGGGCGAGCCGTTTCCCGGCGCTCAAGATCAAGGTGGGCGGCCCGGCTGACCTCGAGACGCTCGAGGCCGTGCGGGCCGTGTACGGTGGGCCGATCCGCGTCGACGCCAATACCGGCTGGGTTCCCGAGCAGGCCGTACGCCTCGTCCCCGAGCTGGAGCGGCTCGGCGTCGAGCTGATCGAACAGCCGTTTCCGGCCCACCGCCTCGACCAACTCCGCTGGCTCCAGGAACGCTCGAGCCTGCCGATCGTCGCCGACGAGAGCTGTGTGGTCTACGAGGATCTCGACGCGCTGGTCGGGGTCGTGCAGGGCGTCAACGTCAAGCTCGCGAAGTGCGGCGGGGTCGGCCCGGCCAAACGCATGCTCGAGCGGGCCCGCGACCTCGGCTTCAAACGGTTCCTCGGTTGCATGGAGGAGACGAGCGTCGGGATCGCCGCGTCCGCGGCGGTGGCCTCCCTGGCCGACTGGGTCGACTTGGACGGCTGCTTGCTGCTCGCCTCCGATCCGTTCGAAGGACTGGAGCTCGGCGAGGACTGCCGCTGGCGGCTAACCGATACGCCCGGCCTGGGGGTGCGGCGACGGTCCTGAGCGACGGGCGCGGGCCCGGTTGAGCCGCGTCGCGAGCGTCGCTGCACGACCGTGGCACGGTGGCCCTTTCGCTGTGGACAACTTGGTGGACAACGTCGTGGACAGAACCCCTTCCTGCCCCCGCCCGCCGCCCCTAGCATGTCTCAGCGACCGACCCGGAGGGGCCGCGAAGAGCCGGGACCGACCCACTGGGGAGGTTGCGGAGGGCTATGGGCCGCGGTCGCTCGGTGTGGGAGGAAAGGAGAGAGCTCGTATCGATGGAGCCCGCTGAGCCCCGCAGTGCGGGTGCCTCGTCCGAGGCAATGGAATTCGTGCGGTTCTGCTACGCCCGGCGCCCGGTTTCCTGGCCGCAGCTCTACGACGAGATGAGCGTGGTGGCGGCTCGTCGCCTCTTTCGCGGCTGGGGGTATGCGGAGCTGGCCGAGCACGGGATCCGGTTGACGCTGCCGGATCTGCCCGGGCTGGCCGCGCTGGTGGGCGGCGTCGTCCGCGCAGAATGCGCACGGGCCGCCGAGCGGAGGGCCGCGGAGGGAAAGGGAGTCGGTCGCCGGCCGGCGACCGAGCCGGTCGGGGCCGGCTGAAGGAGGCACCGGCAGCCCACGGCAATCGTGAGGCGATCATCGCCGCAAGCGAACGCCCCGTCGGTCACCCGGCGGGGCGTTCGAGCGCTGGGGCCCCTATACTCCGCCCCGATGCGTCAGATGTATCACCCCGACGACCTTGCCGCGATGGACCCGCTCGTCCTGATGAAGAACCTGGACCATGTCCGGATGACGAGCCGTCGCCTCAGCTACATCCTGCAGCAGCAGGTGCATCTCTACACCCCGGAGGCCAATCGGCTGCGCGACGAGATCGACCGCTACGTGGAGGCGGAGCGCCAGATCGAGGGCGAGATGGCCCGCCGCCAGCTGCGCGCGTAACGGACCGCGACGGCTCTCCGGCCGTGGCCGGCCGCGCCTCCGCCCCCGCGTGCGCCCCCGACGCCGCCCGGGGCCGCGTCGATCCCGGCCTCGTCGTGCCGCTGCTGGTCGCGCTGGCCTTCCTGGCGTTGCTCGCCGCCTCGGTCGGTGTCGACCCCGCCCGCGGCGTCACGGCGAGCACCAGCCCGTACACCGACGAGGGCTGGAACGTGGTGAACGCCCGCAACTTCGTCCTCTTCGGCCACTGGTCGACTGACGACTGGAACATGTACCTGGTGAACCTGCCGTTCAGCCTCCTCGAGGCCGCCTGGCTCGCCGTGACGGGGGTCGGGATCGTGCAGGCGCGGCTCCTCGTGATCGTGGCCGGGGCGCTGGGGCTCGCCGTGCTCGGCGGCGGCCTCCGGCGCCCGCTCGGCATCCCCGGGGCGGCCCTCGCCGCAGCGGCTCTGGGCGGCTCTGCCCTCCTCCTCTATTACGGGCGACTGGCCTACCTGGAGCCGCTCGTCATGCTCTGGCTGATCGTCGCGTTGGTGGCGCTGGTGGGCGAGCGACCATCGCTCGGCACCGGCATGGTGGCCGGTCTCGCCCTGGCCCTGGCGATCGCCACGAAGGCGAGCGCCGGGTTCGCCGCCGGTGGGATGCTGGTCGCTGTCGCCGTCGTGGAGTGGCGGGATGCGGGTGTACGGCGGGCCGTCACGGGCGCCGTCGTCGCGCTGCTCCTGGCGGCGCTGGCGTGGGCCGTCGTCTTCGCCCTGCCTCAACCGGCGGCGCTCGCCACCGACCTCCGCATTTGGGCCCCCGAGCCGCTTCCGCACACCCTCGCCGAGCTCCTGCGCCGGATCACCGCCTACCCGACGCGCAGCGACGGCGCCATCCCGCTGGCACTCCCACTCCTCGTCGCCGGGGCGGCGGGGCTCGTCGTTGCGATCCTGCGCCGCGCGGCGCTGACCCCGTCGCAGCGGCGGATCGCGGCGGCCTGCGTTGGGTGGTTCGCGGTGGGGATGGGCGTGCTGCTGGTGGTGCCCTACCGTCCGAACCGCTACCTGGTGCCGCTGCTCCCGCCGCTCGCCGTGCTCGCCGGTCTGGGGTTCGCGCGGCTCGTGGTGTGGATGGACACGCGGCGACGTGGCCCGGTCGCGGCCGCCGCGTGCGTGCTTGCGGTCGCGCTCGCGGCACCCGGCCTGGCGCTCCAGGTCGGGTGGGTCGCCTCGGCGCCCTCGACGCTGCCCGGCGTGCAGGCGCGCATCATGGCGATCGTCCCGCCGGGGGCCGCGATCCAGGGCGATCTGGCGCCGATCCTCGCCATGAGGGCCCGGGCCGTGACGATCGTGTCGCGGCCGGCCAGCCAGGTCAACGCCGGGGATCTCTACGCGACGCGCGGCGTGCGTTGGGTGCTCACGACGGGGCCCGCCCCCGCGTGGGCGCCGCTCCACCGTGCCGCGTGGAACGCGCGGACCAGCGTGCTGTGCGTCTCCTGGGGCCCGGGCCGGACCTGCCTCTACCGGCTGCCCTGAGCCGACAGCAGGCGAGGCCGGGGCGGCGGGGGCCAGCTCCAGTCGACGGGCAGGGCCGCCCCCGCGAGCGCGCGCCGTCTCCCCAGCTCGGTCGGTGCAACCACCAGCAGCCGGTCGGTCCGCGTCGCGCGACCCGCCTCGGCGCCCCAGATGCGCGTCGACTTGCGGTGCGCTGCGATCTCGTCGGGCGCGATCCCGGCCAGCCGGTAGCCCTCGGGCTCGGCCGCTCCCTCCCAGACGCGGCCCGCGAGCCCGATCTCGCTGCGCAGCCGGTGCCCGCCGTCGGATTCCACGTCGCCGAGCACGAGCACGACCACGGCGTCGTCCGCCAGCACCTTGCGCAGATCCGCGAGCACCTCGCGCAGGAACCTCAGGTAGGCGGGGGGCCGGTGCGCGTGGTCGAGCGTGGCGTCGACGTCGGCCGCGCAGAGCCCCAGGAACCAGAGCCGCAGCCAATTGCAGGCGCCGTAGCGGACCACGCGCAGGTAGGGCGGGCTCGTGACGACCAGGCGTACGCGTCCCGGCAAGGCCCTGCGGTG
This sequence comes from Chloroflexota bacterium, assembly GCA_021786385.1. Classification (GTDB taxonomy): domain Bacteria; phylum Chloroflexota; class Limnocylindria; order Limnocylindrales; family CSP1-4; genus JAJYNJ01. Next base: position 2,932 of record JAJYNJ010000059.1, on the reverse strand, counting down.
GAGCGCGTCCCGTGTCCGGGTGCCGGCGTCGCGCGCATCCCCGAAGAGCGCGATCCCGCGCGTGGACGGCAGCGGATCCCGCAGCAGCCGCCGGAGCTTGACCGCCAGGGCGTCGAAGACGTCCCGCGGCTCCGGCCGGAGGCCCTGCGTTTCCGCGTACCGGAGCACGTACGCCGGCGGCATCGAGAAGGTGTTCGGCATCAGCGTCGAGAGAAACGTATGGCCGTGGCCGTGGAGGATGCCCGCAACCGTCGCCGCCAGGAACCGGTCGGTCCGATGCGACCGATCGAGCGCCGCGCGCAGGAAGAGGAGCTGGTGGAGGGTGCGGGGGTGGAACTGGATCCGCACCTCGGCCGGGATCGCCGCGGCATCGATCTGGTCGGCCGGGAGTGCAGGGCTCCGGGTGGTCTCCAGCGTCGACCAGCCGGCGCGCAGATCGGCCAAGCGCTCGTACAGCTCAGCCGCCTCAGGCGGGTCGACTTTGGCGGCTGTCAGCAGGTGCGCCAGCGGGTTCAGATCGTTCCCGATCCCCACCCGGCCCTCCGCGCAGGCCTGCAGTGGTGTCGTGCCGCGGCCACTGAACGGGTCCAGCACCACGTCGCCCGGGCGTGTGTAGCGGGCGATGAACGCGTGGGTCAGCCCGGCCGGGAACGCGCCGAGGTAGCTGCACATGGGGTGCAGTGCGTGGCCCCACAAGCGGCGCACGGCCTTCCACTCGAGCTCGACGGGGAACGCGGGGAGGCCGATCGCGGGTTCGGCCGGCGCGAACGCACTCACCGGCGGCAGGTCCGCGGCTGATCGGTACGCCGGCTCGGGACGCAGCGGGAGCGTCAACTGCCAGGGCCTCGACGGCGCCCACGCCGGGCGCGGGCCCGCAAATCTAGCACCGACCGGGCGGTCTCCGCGGGGCCAACGGTGCCCGGATCTCGTTTCCCGGCCGGCGGCCTCGCGCGGCCGGGGTCAAGGGGCCGGGCCGTGCCGCTCGCCACGTGCGGGCTGCAGCGCAGGGTAGGATTCGGGTGGGTCCCCGTAGCTCAGTGGACAGAGCAACCGCCTTCTAAGCGGTCGGTCGCAGGTTCGAATCCTGCCGGGGACGCCTTAACAACCTCGGGGAGTACCACGGCCAGGCCGTGCGCGTATGCCGCCGGGGTCAGGCGTGCCGAGACGAAGCGCGGACCCGCGCTCGCTGGCCCGCGCGCGGATCGCGGCCGTCGGGAGCGGCGGCCGGCGATCGAGGAAGACCTTCGCCGATCATCGCGCGCGTCGCCGACCAGTTGACGGGGCCACGACAATCGAACCCACCGGGGTTCGGCGGACCCGCCGCGATCTGCTGGGGGCGGCAAGGAGCGATCAGATGCAGGCAGCGGACCCGTTTCCGGCCAGCGCCGTGAGGCCGCCATCGCCAGCGGCGCGCTGTACCTGCGAGCATTGGGTCGACTGTGATTGCGCCTGTCACGGCCGATACTGCGACCCGTCCCACAACACCTGCGACATCGCGTTCTTGCCGGACGAGGGCGGCCTCACGCGCTGGGGTTGCCCCACCTGCACGCCCGGGGAGGGCGCCCCACATGACCTCGGGTGTGAGCTGATCGGCTGGCACGTGCCACTCGGGCGAGGGCCGGACACGTCGCGCTAGCTGGTGAGGGCGCCGTGGGGAGCGCAGGCGGCCGGGCAGATATGCGGCCGAAGTGCAGGTGCGGCCCGGCCACCCGTGGGCCGATCAGGTTGCGGGCTCCGCGAGCGTCTACATCTCGGCGAGGCGCCAGCGTCCGAGCCCGGCGTGCACCGGCTGACCTTCCGCGAGGCCGTCACCTACCCACACGGCCTCTCGCCGCTGCGCGACCACCAGGGCGCGCTCTACGTCTTGCTCTATCGGCCGCTCGAGCGCGACACCCTTCTGGCGTTCGATCGGCGCACCAACGCCCAGTACACGGAGTTCTGTGTAACGATCGGCGAGCACCCGGTGGGCACCTTTGATGTAGCCGGACTGGCTGTCCCTTGCATCGGCGAGCTCGCGGCGATCGACGCGCCGACCCGCATCGAGTTCGAGACCCGCACGGCCGACCTGGTGCTCCCGCCGGACGTCGAGGCGATCGTCGCTGAGTGCCGCGCCCCCCGGACCGCTCGTTCGCGCGCCACGTGATCTGGTTGACGCCTCGCCCCTGACCGCTCTGGCACGACGATCGTTGTCGCAGCGAGCCGATCCGCAAGCGCCAGGGAAACAGCATTCCAGGCACGACTCGGCGTTAGGATAGGCTCATGTCTGGGCACGCACGATCCACGCCGCCGGGGCAGGTCGTGGCGCACTGGCGGCTCGTCGGCATGGGCGTGCTGCGCATCGTCTTCGGCCTGGTCTGGGCCATCGACGCGTGGTTCAAATGGCAGCCAGATTTCGCCCACAACTTCACCGACTACCTGACCGGCGCCCAGCAGGGGCAACCGCTCCTCGTCCATCACTGGATCGGGTTCTGGATCGACGTCGTCAAGATCGACCCGACCGCCTTCGCCTACCTCGTCGCCATCGGGGAGACGGCCGTCGCGGTCGCGCTCATCCTCGGTGCCTTCACGAACCTGGCTAGTCTCATCGGGGTCGCCTTGTCGCTCGTGATCTGGTCGACCGCCGAAGGGTTCGGCGGCCCGTACCAGGCCGGCTCGACCGACATCGGCGCGGCCATCATCTATGTCCTCGTCTTCGCCAGTCTCTTCCTGAGCTCGGCCGGGCTCTACCTGGGTCTCGACCGCCGGCTCACGGGCGCTCTGGGACGCCTGGGCTTCCTCGCCGCAGGTCCCATCTCGCGTTCGTAGCACGATCCGTTCTCTATGAGAGGACCCCGCTTGCCAAGGCCCTCTTGGGGGCGCCCGGGTCTGAGAGGGGGATGCGCTTCTCACGTCTCTATCGGCCTCCTCGAGGGGGAGGACTCAGCTGGGTGGG
>JAJYNJ010000016.1 GCA_021786385.1 Chloroflexota bacterium | reverse complement strand
GTGAGGGGGCCGCCGGCGTCGAGCGGGACGAACGCCTTGAACGAGAGCCCGTAGACCTTGGCGAGCCCGACCAGGCAGAAGGGGCGGGTCGGGCATTCGGGCGGGCCGCCGAAGACAAGGCGGCTGGCGACCGTCTGCGCAGCCGGCGATGCCGCGGCCGGCGCGCTCGAGGGAGCGGGGGCCGCGGGGGCGGCAGAGGCGGCCGCCTGGATCGGAGGCGAGCTCGCGGGCGGGCCCGTCGAGGTCGGCGTGCTGCCCCCTCCCGTCGCGCAGGCGCCCGCGGAACACCAGCGCCGACGCGCCGAGAGCGAGCATGCGGTAGAGCCGCACTGGGTCCCCCCCTTCGCTGCAGTACCCGCCGAGCTGTGTTGCCCGGAGGGATGCTGATGATACGCTCGCGCACCTGCCCGGCGGGTCAACCGGCCTCGCTCGCGGCCGGCTGGCGCGCGCGTCCCGGCAGTCGCTGCGCGATCGCTACTCGGCGACGGAGGCGTACCGCCGGAGCCCGAAGGCCTCCTCGAGCTGCTCGAGCCGCAGGGCGCCCACCACACCCCGATGCGGCTCGCCGGGTGAGAAGAGGGCGATCGTCGGGATCGACATGATGTTGTACGTCTGCGAGAGGCGCGGGTTCGCGTCGACGTCGACCTTGACGACGTCGACGGCGTCCGCGTATTTGGCGGCGAGCTTCTCGAGCTCCGGGGCGACTATCCGACACGGACCGCACCAGCTGGCCCAGAAGTCGACCACCACGGGCCGACTGTTGTGGAGGACGAGCGCCTCGAAGGTCTCGTCTGTTGCGTGCTTGATCTTGGCCACCCGAACCTGCTTCCTTTCTCCGCCGGGCTCCGATACCCAGCGCGATGCACCCCAGGCTATGCGCGATGGCTGGCGAAGGATGTAAGCGGCACTACGATCGGCGGCGTACGGACTGCGTGTCGGAGCCGGCCTCAGCTGCTCGGGAGTGGCATTCGCAGACGCGGACAGCCGTGCGAGCTGGGAATGCCCTTCCGCTTCGTGAGCTGGATCACGGCGCCGACGTGCCGACCGCGCTGCAATGATCCGCGACCGCAGCCCACCGACGTCGTGGGTCAAGACAAGAGAGGAGCCTCCAACGAACGACACACGCGTTCTCATCGTCCTGCAGGCCGGCGCCGAGACCCACGAGGGGCAGGCCCGCGCGCTTCACGCCCTGCTCTACGCCCGTGAACTCCGCGAGGCCGGCGCAACGGTCCGCCTGGTCTTCGACGGCGCGGGAACCGAGTGGCTGGCGCGCCTGCGCGACCCCGAGCAGGCGTCCGGCCGGCTGGCCGAGCTTTTCCGGGAGCTGACCGCGGCCGGCCTGACCTACGAGGTCTGCGACTACTGCTCGGGCGCGTTCCATGTCCGCGACAAGCTCGTTGCGGCCGGCGAGCTGCTGACCGGCGCCTACATGGACCACCCGAGCGTCGTATCCCACGTGCGCGACGGGTTCACGGTCTGGATCATCTGACCGGGCGGCGCAACGAGGCAGCCCCGCGGGCTTCCGTCAACCGCCGGGGTTGGCGGCCGTCAAGCGCCGCTCGGCCTGGACGAAGAGCCCGCCCATGACCCGGGCAGCGGTGGGAAACGCGTGGATCGTGTCGGCGAGCACGGCGAGCGGCGTGCGGGTCTTGATCGCCAGGACCGCTTCGTGGATCACCTCCGAGGCTGCGGGCCCAGCCATGAACGCCCCGAGGAGCGTGGCGTTCCGGTAGCTCACTCGCGCTCGCTCCGTCAACGCGCGGCGCCCGGGAGCTGCCCGTCAGCTTCATCCCGCAGCCCTACATCGTCCCTCCATGGTGCGGGGAAAGCCGCTAGCCGACCGGCCGTCGGGGTTGGTCGCGGATGGACGACGACGGGCTACGGGCTCGCCGGTGGCAGCGCGGCGGGGATCGTCTCGGCCTGGTCGGGCCCGCTCGCGTTGTCAGGGCTCACGATCATCCAGCCGAGGGCCGGCTCGCTCGCGAAGAGCGTGGGGTCGAGCGAGAGCGGGAGGGTGGCGCTCGTGCCGGGACCGAGGGCGAGCCGTTCGCCCTGCGAGATCGCCGGCGCGAACGCGTCGAAGGTGCCCACACCGGGCACGATGTCGGCCGCCGCAGACACCAGCGAGACCGCCTGCATCGCGTAGGCGAGCGGCGGACTGGCGGGGCTGAGACCGAGCGTGCTGGCCAGCACGCCGCAGCGCAGCGTCGAACTGTTGGCCGGCGCCTCGGCAAAGGCGGCGGCGAGGAGGTGCTGGTCCGAGGCACGGAAGACGAAGCAGGCCGTGCGCCCGTCGGGCTGGCCGGCGGTGGCCAGGCCGTGGTCCACCGCGGTCAGCACGTACTCGGCGCTGCCGGAACCATCGGTGTCGAGGGCGATGTCGAACTCGTTGACGGCGGCGGAACTCCAGGGCGCGTAGGTGTTGATGGCGAAGACGAGGAGTCGATCGGTGGCGGGCAGCGTCGCGCCGTCGAGTCCCGTGGTCAGCGACTGCACGCCGACCGCGCGCACGTCGGCCGATCCGGCGCCGACCGGACCGCTGCGCAGGCCCCAGGCGTACACGTCGGCGATCCCCGCATGGATCCCGGTGTTCGTCACCCGCACGGAGGCGACGTCCTGCCCGCCCTGCGCCGCCAGGGCGACGGTGGCGGGTGCCACCACGTTGGACAACGCCCGCGGTGCGATGAGGAAGGGGATCGAGAGCGGGTAGATCCCCGGAGCCGCCGCAGTCGGAGTTGCCACGACCGCCCCCCGGACGCTCGTGAGCTGCGCGGCCGGGTCGGCCGGATGCGCCACGCCGGGGAGTGCCGCGACGGCCGCCGCCGAGAGGGTGAGCGCGACCGTCACGCTGGCGGTCCCGTGGGCCGGCACGCTGACGCGGGACGGTCGGAGACTCACGGAGAGGCCGAGGGCGGACCCCACGAACGCCGTGCGCAGCGCGTAGGTGACGACGCGCGTGCCGAGGTTCTGTAGGCGGACCGTCTGTGATGCGCGGAAGGGTCCCGTCATCGCCGGTGCCCCGAAGGAGAGGCTCGCGGTGCCCGAACCGGTGGTGGCCAGCACCAGCGTGTCCACCGCCCGGGCCGGCTGGACCAGGCCCGCCCCGTCGGTGCGCGGATCGTAGCCGGCGATCGCGGCCGCCGAGGCCGTGTTCATGAGCGCCGCCTTGACCTGCCCGGGCGTCCACCGCGGGTGGGCCTGCAGGACCAGCGCCGCGGCACCGGCCACCAGCGGCGCGGCCATGGAGGTGCCCGATTCCGTCACCGCGCCGATGCCGGTGCCCATGGCCGCCGACGAGACCGAGACGCCGGGCGCGGCCAGGTCAGGTTTGAGGGCGCTGTCCCCGCTGCGCGGCCCGCCGGCGGAGAAGTCGGCGGTCGCGCGGTACGTCGGGTTCGCCAAGGTGATGGGCCCGGCAATGGTCACCGTCGTGCCGTCGGCGCCCAGGAGCGCCGCACCGTCGGATGGCCGCACGCCGAGGAAGGGGATGGTCACACCGGGGATCGGCCCCTCCTGCGGGGGAAACGCCCCGGCCGTGGTGTTGACCATGACCACCGCAGCGGCGCCCGCCGCCTGGCCGAGCGTGGCGCGGTCGACCCGCGGACAGGTGCCCCGCAGCGTGACCACGATGTCGCCGGGCTGGACGGCCGTGTAGTCCGACGCCGCGCAGCCCAGGGCGATCCCGCCTGCGGCGTCCTCGAGCACGTCGAGGCGACCGGTCAGCGGGAAAGCCGCGGTCCCGTTCGCGTCGAGGGCGGCGACGCCATTGCCGACCCCGATCACGGCACCCGGCAGGGTGGCGTGGGCATCGACGGCGGCCACCGCGATGGCCCCCGACGCCACGCCCGGGGTGCTCGCGGTGTAGGCGACGGAGCCGTCGTTGCCGCCCGCGGCCACGACCACGATGCCGGCCGCCGCCGCGTTGTCGACCGCCACGGCGTCCGGCGACTCGGGACCGCCGAAGGGCGACCCCTCGGCGCCAAAGGGCGCGCCGAGCGAGAGGTTGATCACGTTCATGCCGTTCTTGACGGCCCAGTCGACCGCGTCGATGACGTCGTCGGTGGTGCCCGAGCAGCCGAAGATCTTGAGCGCGTAGAGCTGGGCGCCGGGGGCGACCCCCGGGGCGACCAAGAACTGCGTGCGCGAAAGGGTCTGCGCGTCGTAGGGGCCGTGGTACGTCGTGCCGTCGAGGGTGACGCCGTACCCGGCGAGGGTCCCCGCCACGTGCGTGCCGTGCCCTGCGCAGTCGAGCGGGTTGGGGTCTGGATGGGGGATCATCGCGGCACCTGTCCCGGCCGCGTCGTAGGCATCGCCCACGAAGTCGTAGCCACCCGCCACCTTCGCGTTGGGGAAGCCGCTCCCCACGAGGGTGACCCCGCCGTTGGCCTGGTAGGCCGTGGGGCTGCCCGAGCCTCCGAAGTCGGCGTGGGTGTAGTCGATGCCGGTGTCGACGACGGCGACCTTGACGCCCACCCCGGTCAGCCCGGCGCCCACCGACCAGGCGGCCGGAACCCCGGTGAACTGCTCGCTCGTCGCGTTGGCTATCTGGTACTGCGGCACGGCCAGCACCTGCGCGACGCCGGGCAGCGCGGTCAGGCGCGGCAGGTCCCGCAGGGACACGCGCACCTTGATGCCATCGTAGGCGTCCTGATACTGGCCCAGGACGCGGGCTCCCAGGGCCGCCAGGCTCGGGCGGAGCGCATCCTGCTGAGCGCGCAGGGCGGAGCGCACGGTCGCCGCGGCGAACCCGGAGAGGACGATGCCGCGATCACGGGCTGCGGCGCCCACCAACGAGACGGGCGTGCCGCGCAGTTCCAGGATGACCGTCGCCTGACGAGTCGGATCGAGCAGGAAGGGCCGCAGCCGGGGGTCGATCCTGCTGACGTCGATCGCCTGGAATGTCGGTACCCCCGCCACCGGTCGCACGGCCGACGCGGTGGTCCCCGATGCGTTGGCGGCGCGTACGGTCGCGGCGACGACCAAGACCAGCGTGGCCACAACCGACAGGGCCCTTCGCACGGCGCCTCACCCCCTCCACGCCCCGGGGCGACACGGGCGCCGGCGGCTGGAAGACGAACGATACCGCGCCCCGGGCAAATAGTCTGCCGGCGCTTGGGAGCGCATCAGCTAGCCGGCCCGCGGCGGTCAGGATGCCCTCGACGGTGCGGGCATACCCGGAGCACGCCGGTGTTGAATGGGAGCGTGTACTGCAGCGGGTCGCGCCAGTCGGTCCCGTAGGCCTGGCGCAGATAGACCGCCCGGTCGGCGTCGACCTCGTGCATGCGCCGGCGCGTCGCCGGCTCCGACACCGCCTCGCGCACCAGCGCGGTCTGGGTTCGGATGGCGTCGACGGCGTAGAGGGCGGCGTGGCGCGCGTCCCAGCAGTTGCGCAGCACGGCTGACGCGCCGCGTCCCACGTCAGCGAGTTCGCCAAACGGGCGACCTCGCTGATCACCTGCCCGGTGAGCTCGAGCATGGCAGGCGCGGGTCCTCCGCCGGATCCGGATACGGCGCCTGCCACACCATGCCGGCCGCCGCGGCAAGCGAGCCGGTACTGCCGCGCGATGGCGATGACCGGCATCCGCTATACTCCCGTCTCTGCGACTATACACAAGAGTGGAGTGTTCGGTGTCCGAATGGTCTCCTGACACGCGCCGCGCCCTGCGGGCGTATCTGCGGGCGGTGGCG
>JAJYNJ010000064.1 GCA_021786385.1 Chloroflexota bacterium | reverse complement strand
TTCCGATGGCGCGGCGGGGCCGGAACCCCCATGTGGTCGTCGTCGCCCGGTCATGGCCGCCCGAGCCGTCCGGTCTCGTCGCTCGGTCGCGCCCGCCGGGTCTCGTCGTCCGGTCGCGGCCGTCCCTCATCGTCGTCGCCGGGTCGTCGTGCCTCCCGCGCGCCTTCCGAACGCGCGGCCTCGCGCCGACGTACCCGTAGCAGCGGGGTGCACAGGCAAGCATGGCGAGCCCGGCGTGCCAGTCGGGCATTGTCGACGGCCTCGTGAGTCAGAAGCGCAGGACGGCGCGCGGAAAGGGCGGTTTTGGACGATCAGTGAACAGCACGGGGCGGGCGCCGCGGTTGTGGACGCCACAGCGCCGTCCTGCAAGCGCCACGTCGAGGTCGCAGCCGACCTCCACCGCGTCGGCCGTGTCCCGATCCCCGGGAAGCCCGACTCGCCGTTGCGCCGGCGGTGCCGCGGCTCGATCGCCGTTCACTCATCGTGGAAACCAGCACCGCCGGCGGGCCTGCGACTGCAGCCCCCAGCCCGCCCGTTCACTGATCGTGGCAACTGGCCCGGCAGACGCGCCCGGCAGACGCGCTGGAGAGGGGCCACTTGACAATCGAACGTCTGTTCTGTACTGTACGCGGCAGAAGGAGGCGCCGGTGACCAAGCACGACGCCCTGCGCAAGCAGCGCATCATCGAGTACATCGCCGCGACGCTCCGCGCCCGCGGATATCCGCCGTCAGTCCGGGAGATCGCGCAGGCCGTCGATCTGGCCTCGACCTCCGCGGTCCACCACCACCTGGCGGTCCTGGAGCGCGACGGTTACCTGGAACGAGGCGCGACGCAGTCACGAGCGTTGCGCCTCACCCCGCGCGCCGCGTTGGCAGTCGGGCTCACGTCGGAGCTCGTGCCCCAGGCGGCGGTCCAGACCAGCCACTTCCTGCCCGTGATCGGCGAGATCGCGGCGGGCGGCCCCATCGAGGCCTACCAGGATGCCAGCGAGAGCATCGCGGTACCGGACATGCTGGCCCCGAGCGGTGACGCCTACGTACTCCGCGTGCGCGGCGATTCGATGATCGACGCACACATCCAAGACGGCGACTTCGTGGTGATCCGGCCCCAGCAGACTGCGCGGGACGGGGACATCGTGGTCGCGCAGGTCGAGGAGAACGCGGTCACGCTGAAACGGTTCTACCGAGAAGCGGGACGGGTGCGCCTGCAGCCCGCCAACGAGCGCTACGCGCCGCAGTTCTATGACAACGTCCGCATCCAGGGAAAGCTCATCGGGGTGATCCGCCGGCTCGACTGAGCGGGTCGTCGTTCGTCCACAGCGTCCACAGCGGCTGTCCACAGCGCCGGCGAATCGGGGGATACGATCAGCCGCTCGGCAGCCTTTCGTTGATGCTCCGCCGTCCCGCCCGGTGGACAATCTCCCGCGGCCATATCGCAACCGCACGGAGCCACCGTTGTCGATCGATCGCCTGCCACCGCAATCCATCGAGGCCGAGCAGTCCGTGCTCGGCGCCCTCCTCATCGACCGCGACGCCGTCATCGAGGTGGCCGACCTCCTGCGGCCGGAGGACTTCTACCGGGCCCATCACGGCGAGATCTACGCGGCCGTGCTGGAGCTGTACGAGCGCCGTGAGCCGGTCGACGTCGTCACCGTGGCGGAGGTGCTCGAACGCAAGGGCCAGCTCGAGGCAGTCGGTGGCGCCGCCTACCTGACCAGCCTGATCAACCTGACACCGACCGCGGTGAACGCCGCGTACTACGCGCGCATCGTGGAGCGCAAGGCGATCCTGCGCAACCTGATCTCGGCCGCCGGACGGATCGCGGGGATCGGGTACGACGAGACGGCGGACGTCTCCGAGGCGATCGATCGCGCCGAGAGCGAGCTCTTCGGCGTGAGCCAGCGCCGCGTCCAGGTCGGCTTCAGCCCCCTCCGCCTGCTGCTCCACAGCGCGTACGATCGGCTCGACTACCTGCACCAGCACAAGGGCGAGATCAGCGGAGTCCGCACCGGGTTCGCGGACCTCGACGCGCTCACCACCGGCCTGCAGCGCTCCGACCTCATCATCGTGGCGGCCCGGCCGGCGATCGGCAAGACGAGCCTAGCGCTCAACATCGCCGAGCATGCCGCCGTGCGCGATGGCCGGACCGTCGGGATCTTCAGCCTCGAGATGAGCAAGGAGCAGCTCGTGCTTCGTCTCCTCAGCTCGGTCGCGAACATCGACTCTCAGCGGCTGCGGACCGGTTTCCTCGAGGAGATGGACTTCACGCGGCTCGCACCCGCCATGAACGCCCTCGCCGAGGCCGCGATCTACATCGACGACACCCCCAACATCAGCACCATGGAGCTGCGCACAAAGGCCCGGCGTCTGCAGGCCGAGGCCGGACTGGACCTCGTCGTCGTCGACTACCTGCAGCTGATGCAGTCGAGCGTGACCAATCGAGACGCCAACCGCGTACAGGAAGTCTCGGAGATCTCGCGCGGCCTCAAGGCTCTCGCGCGCGAACTGCAAGTGCCCGTCATCGCGCTCTCGCAGCTCTCGCGGCAGCCAGAAATGCGCGAATCCAAGGAGCCCCGCCTGTCGGATCTGCGCGAGTCGGGGTCGATCGAACAGGACGCCGACTTGGTCCTCTTCCTGTGGCGCGAGAAAGACCGAGGCGGCGATGAGGCCGACGCCGACGGCGAAGTCGTGAATTTGAAACTGGCCAAGCACCGCAACGGGCCGACCGGCGAGGTGCGCCTCTGGTTCAAGAAGCGGCAGACACGCTTCGTTTCGTACGCCGACTCCGAGCGCTACGTCGCCGACTACGCCTGAGGGAGCCCGTCCGCGCTGCGGATTTCGCAACGCGCACATCCGCCGCCCGCCGAACCCGTTGCGGGTCGGTTGACAGCGCGCGTATATTCGCGCCGTTCCGAGCGACTGGCTGTCGCTTCTGCCGGGTGCGCGCCCCCACCTGTCACGACGACCGGCCGGGGCCGGGTTCATCGCGTCCGCGCGCATCCCTGGAGGAGGGCCAGCACAGCAGGTGTACCAGGATCGCACCCTTACCTGTCGCGATTGCGGGACGACATTCGTCTTCTCCGCAGGCGAGCAGGCGTTCTTCGCCGCGAAGGGGCTCCAGAACGACCCTCAGCGGTGTCCAAGCTGCCGGCAGGCGGCCCGCAATGCACGCGCGTCGGGAGGCCCGCGCGAGTATCACGCGGCGATCTGCGCGATGTGCGGCGGCCAGGCCATCGTGCCGTTTGCTCCGCGCAACGATCGACCCGTCTACTGCAGCTCCTGCTACGACAAGGTTCGCGCGACGGCAGGCACATCCGCCTGACCGTCGGCGCCTGGCCGGGTTGTCCGGGGGCGCGCCAGGCGACCAGAGGGGGCCGGCTCTTGCAGCCGGCCCCCACGATTCTTCAAGACGTCGTGCGGCGTTACCGTGGGCCCGCGTCGGGTCGAACCGCACAGGAGAGGCCGAGGTATGGGAGTGTTCATTGTTCGTGAGATGGTCGGGACGTCACCGCGGTCCTGGAGCGACGCAGCCCGTCAGGCGGTCGCCACCGCTGCACGCACCGTGCGCAACATTCGGATGGTCGAAGTCGTGAAGTCCACGGCGCTCGTGGAGGATGGCCAGATCAAAGAGTACCGCGTCGAGCTGAAGATCCATTTCGAGTACGAGGGTTGATGCCTCGACGGCACCGCTGACGACGCAGCGCAGCTAAGCCGCAGCTGAGCTTCCGGCCACAGACTGGCCGGCATGGCCGACCGAGACGCCCTGCGCGAGCCGATCTCCCGCTCGGTCCTCGCGTTCCGTCCGGAAGTCCATCCGGGCGCCGAGGCCGCCTCGCGGCCATGGGTGACGCCGGTCAGTATGGGGCCCGGCCTGCGCCGCGACCCGTTGCCGTCGCCGGCCGAGCGCACCGTGGAACAGTATCCCGTCTCCCGCGCCAAGGTCATGCCGCCCCCGTTGCACGAGACGACGCTGTCCCGTGACCGCCTCCTGGACTGGCTCGAGCGGCACGTGCACCGGCGCTGCATCACCGTCGTCGCCGAGACCGGCTTCGGCAAGACCACGTTGCTCGCCGACTTCACCCGTCGGGCCTCGGTGCGCTGTCTCTGGTACCGGCTCGATACCGGGGACCGCGATCCGATCTCGTTCGTGAACTACGTGGTAGCGGCCGTGCGCGAGACGCTCCCCGCGTTCGGGACGCGCACCCTCGCGTTGCTGGGCAGCATGCTCACCGCACGTCCATCGACCGAGCTGATCGTAGCCACGCTGCTCTCGGAACTGGCCGCGCTGGCCGACCGCTCGACGGTGCTGATCCTCGACGATTACCACGTGGTCGACCAGGATCCCCGGGCACGGGCCCTCGTGACGCGTCTACTGGCCGAGGCGCCTGATCGGATGACGTTCGTGCTCCTGTCGCGGCGGCCGCCCCGGCTCCCAATCGGACGGCTGATTGCCCGAGGCGAAGCGCCGCGCCTCGGCGCGGACGATCTCCGCTTCTCGGTCGACGAAACCGAACGGCTGTTCCGTGACGTGTACCGCCAGCCCCTCGAGACGGAGGTCTTGCGCGAGGTCGAGGAACGGACGGACGGGTGGGCGGCCGGGTTACAGCTCCTGCATTCGTCGATACGCGGACGTTCTCCCCGCGATGTGCGGGCCTTCGTGCGTGCGCTCACGGGCGCCGAAGGTCCTCTCTACGACTACCTGGCGGAAGAAGTGATGAGCGACCTCGCGTCGGAGGTGCAGCGTTTCTTGACCTACACGGCGATCCTCGACGATGTCCGGCTCGAGTTGGCCGCCGCGATCTTTGGCGCCGACGATCCGCCGCCATCGACAGAGCAGATCGAAGCATGGGCCGAGGTCGGCCGCCAAGCCGGCCTGATGGCGCGCCACTCCGCGTTGAGCAGCAGCCGTCGTTACCACCCGTTGATGCGCGAGTTCCTCGAACGTCGCCTCGAGCTGCTCGTGACGCGCGACGAACTGCGCGGCATGCATCTGCGGGTCGCGCGGGCCGCGGAGGCCACCGACTGGCTCGCCTCGTGCCGCCACTACATCAAGGCGGACCACGAGAAGGACGCCCTGCGTGTCCTCGTCGCCAACGCGGCCAAGGTCCTCGGATCGGGCCAATGGGGCGACGGCGCGGACCTGATTCGCACGCTGCACGCCTCGGACGAGGACCCGCGCATCGCTGTGATCCTGGCGCGGGAAGATGTGTACGGAGATCGGCTGGAGCAAGGCCTCGGCCGCGTTCAGAGGTTCGATCTCGGTGCGCTCGATGGAGCCACCCGAGGCTTGGTGGTGCAAGCGCGGGTCCACGCGTTGTGGTGGCTGGGAAGGGTCTCGGACATTCGCCCCCTGGTGCGCGAGGCAATCAGCGACCCCCAGATCCCCGAGCACTCGCGCGGGGTGCTGATTGGCACCGACGCGCTGCTACACGCGTTGCGCGATGGGCCCCTACCACCCGTAGCACACGCCCTGGAGGAGCTTGCAGGGGGGCAAGAGACCCGCGATGGACCGTTCGCCGCCGCGATCACGCAGCACAACCTCCTGCACGTCTACCTGTGTCAGGGCGACCTCGCACGCGCATTGGAGACTGGGTACCGAGCGCTCGAGCTGTTCGCCAAGATCAAGGATGAGCCTGACGAAGTTGGATCGACGCACATCGGGCTCGGTCGCGTCCTGGTTGAGCTTGGGCGCTGGGCCGACGCGCGATCAGAGATCAATGCAGGTCTCCGCTCGCGGGGTATCGGCATGCGGGAAAGGCTCTTGGAGGCAGCGGGGCTACTTGCACAACTCGGCGACGCTGGCCACGCAAGAGAGCTGATCCAGCAAGTTCAGGGTTCCGGAGGCGACCTCGATGCGCGGACTGCCTTCCAGTGGCGTTTGAACGCCGCGCAGGTTGCGCTGGCGTCGGGTGCTGTCGACGATTGCATTCGACTTCTGGATGCTCCGCTCGAGTCGCTTGAGGTGACGGACTTAAGCG
>JAJYNJ010000034.1 GCA_021786385.1 Chloroflexota bacterium | reverse complement strand
TGCGCTTGAGGGACGGCGATCCAGGGGTGAGCCATGCAAGCGCGAGTCAATCCGCGGGTAAGCGCGCGGCCCCAGAATGCGCCCATGGACGACCAGCGGATCGGGGCCATCATCCGGCTGCTCCGCATCCGGCGCAACTGGCGCCAGTCGGACTTGGCTCGGGCGGCGGGCGTCTCCACAGCCACGATCTCGCGGGTCGAACGGGGCCATTTCGAGCACCTTTCCCTGGCAACGCTCCGTGCCGTGGCCGCGGCGCTGGACGTCCGCCTCGAGTTGCTCGCGCGCTGGCGGGGTGGGGATCTCGATCGGCTGGTGAACGCGCGCCACTCGGCCATGCACGAGGCCGTCGCGCGGATGTTCGCGGAGCTGCCCGGCTGGTCGGCGCGGCCGGAGGTGAGTTTCGCGGTCTACAGCGAACGCGGGGTCGTGGATCTGCTGGCTTGGCACGCCGCGACCCGCACCGTGCTCGTCGTGGAGTTGAAGACGGAGATCGTGGACGTCCAGGAGATGATGGGCACGCTCGACAAGAAGCGGCGGTTGGGGTTCAAGATCGCGCGCGATCAGGGCTGGGCGCCGGCGCAGCTCGGCGTTTGGCTGCTGGTCGCCGAGAGCACCGCGAACCGTGCCCGGGTTCGAGCGCACGAGACCGTGCTTCGTGCGGCGTACCCGGCAAGTTCGGTCGAGATGCGGCATTGGTTGCGGGCGCCGGCGGGCAGGATCGCGGCGTTGTCGTTCCTCGACGCTGGGGGATGGTCACCCAGCGGAGGACGCGGGCGCGGCGCCGGAGGGGTGGCGAGCGGCGGTGCCGTGGGTCGGACGTGGCGCGGGGCGGGTGGCCGCCGGGCGGTCGGCGTCAGTGGCGGCCGCTCGCGGCGTGGCCCTGGAGGGGTGGCGAGCGGCCGGGGAGAGGGCCGCGAGGGCGGCGCGAGCGCGCCGGAAGCGGCCAGCAGCGGCCCGCGCGAGCCCAGCAGCAGCGGCCCGCGCGACGGCAGCGCCCCGCGCCCGCCGAGCAGCACCGGCCCGCGCGAACCCAGCAGCACCGGCCCGCGCCCGCAGATTCTGCGTAACGATCATGGGGGGAACCGTATGCAAGACTTTGCGCCTCGCAAGCGCGTCCGGGTGCCGAGAGCCGCTCCCCCGGATGCCGCGGATGCGTGACGCGGGCCCGACTCGTGCGTGGACATCGACCGCCGAACGGCCCCGGGGCGGTCGACGCGCGGGCGGCGACCCTGGCAGGCGGCCCATTTGCGGATACCGTTCCCCGGATGAAAGTTACGCAACGAAATGGGGCTCGACGGCGGATAACGTGCTGGGGATGCAAACGGCGAGGAAACAGAGGCGCGGCGGCCGCCGCTGGCCCGGAGAGGGCACCACTGGCCCGGAGAGGGCCACCACACAGGCCCGGCGCCCGCCACTTGCCCGGCGCCCGCCACTTGCCCGGCGCCCGCCACTTGCCCGGCGGCCGCCATGACGTCCGACCGCCCCTCAGCCTCACCCTCCGCACCGCGTGTCCCCAGGAGAGAGACAGACCGCGAAGAGCGCCGCTTTCGGCAGGGGCGCCGCTGAGCCGGTGGCGCCCTGCCCCTCCGGCACCACCGCGAGCGGCCTAGAGAGCCAGGAAGGCCGGACCTTGCCCGCCAGCACCGGCTCGAGCGAGGGCACCAGTTGGTCCTTCTCGAGGATCAGCCAGCGCACGTCGTACAGCGCTGCGGCCTGCCGCACCACCGGGAGCGGATCGTTGGGGGTAGGGACCCCGGTGATCCCCCAGCGATACCAATACGCACCCGGATCCGCGCTCATCAGGCGGTCAGCTGCGGGGATTGGGTGGGCCGTCATGATCGCCGTCCGGTAGTCGGCCTCGTGCCCCCAGCCCCGCGCCAGCAGCAGCGTGGCCACCGCGCCGATCACCCAGACGAGCCCGATGGCGACCACGGTGAAGTTGCGGGTCGCCCGCGGCACGTCCCAATGCGGGCGCCGGGCGCCGACCCAGCGGACCGCCGCCCCGATCCCCACGATCGAGAGCAGGTACGCGTGCGGTACGAGCGCCATCCCCGAGTGGAGCGCCATCCCGTATGGCAGGTGCACCGCGAACACCAGCGCGCTGAAGACCAGGAACGTGATCGCGTAAACGAGCCACGGCCGGAACGCGGGATCGTGCCGGTGCAGCCAGACGCCCACGAGCAGGAACGGGACCAGGAAGAAGAGCAGCGGTTGCGAGCCGAGGACGATGATGACCGCCCCCAGCCCGCCGATCCGGCTGGCCACCAGCGGTCCCAGGCCCTGTGCGAAGAAGGTCGCCGGTGTGGTCTGGTCGCCCACGCTGAAGAGTTGCTCGTAGGTGCGGATCCAGAGGATGCGCCCGCTCGAGGAGGACGGTGAGATCGAGCCGAAGAGGAGCTGGTCGCGGATCCACCAGGGTGCCATCACCAGCAGGAAGAGCCCGAAGCACGCGATCGCCGCGCCCCAGCCGATCCGCACCGCTCCCTGCTCCGAGCCCCGCCAGCGGCCCCAGCGCTCGGCCGCAAACGCCACCACGAACGGCATGCCCAGCAGCACGCCGTCGGTACGCGCCAACATTGCGAGCCCCACCGCCACGCCACCCAACGCGAAGGCCCGCCGGTCGCCCGCCGCGCCGCGGACGCACAGCCACAACGCCGCCACGCCCAGCACCAGGTAGAGCGAGAAGTTGTCGGGCTGCGACAGGTAGGGGGCCGCCGCACCTGGCATCACCATCAGCGCAGCGGCCGCGATCGATCTCCGCCGCCCCAGCCCGGCGTCGATCCCGAGCAGGTACGTGATCGAGGCGGCGAGCGCGCCCAGGATCCAGAACGGCAGGCACGAGGCGAGGTAGGTCGGGCCGAGCAGCCAGATGAAGGGGACCTGAACGATCGATGCGAGTGGCATCCAATGCTCGTTGGAGGGGATCGGCAGGGTGCCGACTGCGGGGAGGTGACCGCCTGTGTCGACGAACGCCCAGATGTAGGGGATCGTAAACCCGTGACCGGCGGCCAATTCCCGGGCCACCGCAAGGTAATAGACCGAGTCGGGGTAGCCGGGCGCGAAGAAGGGCAGGACCAGCAGAACCCGGGCCACGAACGCCACCAGGAACAGGACGATCGGGACGCGCAGTGAGTCGGGGATCGCGAGCGCCTCGGGCAGTGCGCGTGCTCGTGCGAGAGGCGCCGTCATGGTTGGTACCAGCCCGCGAAGATCGCCACGCTCAGAATGCCGAGCAGCCCCCCGGACACCGCCGGCCACACCGTCCGGAACCAGGCACTGCGCCGGGCCGCCACGATCCACAGGTACGGGAACGCCACCATCCCGAGCCGCCCGATCGATTGCAGGTTGCCGCTGGCAAGCACCGACGCCAGCGTGAGGACTGGGATCAGCGCGTAGGCCAGCGGGATCCGGTCGGGCCGCAGGTAGACCAACAGGAAGACGTAGGCGAGCAAGGTCACCAAGAACGAGAGCCGCAGGAGGTCGAGCTGCGCCCCCAGGCTTCCACCTGCAGCTGCCGCCGCACCGATCCCGTTGCGCCCCCAGGCGTCCTGCGCGGCCCCGTACGCCGCCGCATTCCCCGTCAGTGCCGCGACGTAGGCGACGAAGCCGAGCGCGCCCATCGGCACCACCGCCAACCACCCGAGGGCCCGCCGATCCTGAACGCGTCGCCACAGAATCAGCGCCAGCGGCACGATCAGGAGCACGCCCGGCAGGCGCGTCAACCCCGCGAGCGACGCCAGGACGCACGCCCACCCCGCACGGCCCCGCTCGGCCGCCAGCAGCGAGCCCAGGCTGAGCGCCAGGAACAGGCTCTCCCCGTACGCCATCGAGAAGACCCAGCTGAAGGGGAAGAGGCAGAACAGCACCACCGACCAGACGGCCCGCTCCTCGTCGAGCACCTCCCGCGTGAGCCGGTAGAGCAGCCAGAGTGCGACCAGGAACAGGACGTTCGAGAGGAGCACCGCGATCAGTCCGTCGAACGCCGGCGTCGCGATCGACAGCGCCCGCACCAGCGCCGGGTAGAGCGGGAAGAACGCGTAGTCGTGGTACTGGCCGCTGATCGGCTCCGCGTGATAGCCGGACCGCGCGATGCCCAGGTACCACCAGCCGTCCCAGCTCGTCAGGCTCGAGAGGATCGGGCCGCCACTACCAGGGACGAGCCGCGGGTTGCGTGGGACGATCGCCTCGGCGGCCACCGCGGCAAGGATCACGACCAGGCGCGACCCGGCCCATGCTCCCAGGACGATGCCTCTGCCTTCCACGAGGGACCGACCTGGCTCTCCCGGTGGCGCCGCCGCTGCCTGAACCACGACTGTTTCAGCCGCCAACTGGCCGGACCAACTCACCGGCGGGAGCCTGCTCGTCCGGGTGCGCGCCGATCAGCCACTGATGCACGTGCATCTGGGCATGAAGGACGCGATGGGGGCACCAGGCGGCAGCCCCCAACAACAGCGTGGCCGGTAGCCATGCAACATTGACCGAGCCCCCGAAGAGCACGTATGCCAGCGCAAGAGACGGGGCGAGACGCGGTTCCTCCGCGAGGAGCACGCCAATCCCGACCAACGCGATACCTGCGTAGTGCAGCCAAGACACCGGCCAGAAGAGCAGGAAACCGGCGATCGCCGCCGCCAAAGCAGGCGCAGGTCTCAATCTTCCGGCGGCAGCGACAGCCACCATGGTGGAGCAGATCCAGAACCAGGAGGGCGCCGCCGGCAGAATTGACGCCAACGGCGCCATGTTGTAGCCGGCCGATGCGACCTCACCGACGCTGCTGCTCAGCAGCGTGTGCACGAAGTCGATCCATGGTGCCGGCCCCACGACTGCCGCCGACAGCACGACGACGCCCAGCGCGAATCCGGATGCGTATGCGAGCTCTCGCCAGCGGCGTTGCAGCAACAGCGGGAGCAGGAAGACGGCGGGCCATGCCTTCACGATGGCGGCGAGTCCGACTCCGATGCCCGCTGCTGATCGCCGTTGACGGACGATGCCCCACGCCGCCAACGCCATGCCCAGGGCCACGACCGCCTGCTGGTTGCCGTACGCAAGCTCCTGCAGGTTGGGCTGAAAGAAGAACCAGGCTGCTGCCGCGGCGACGGTCCTCCACGGCGCCGATAGGGCGCCGTCCGGCCCGTGCGCAGCCGGGACGAGGGATCTGACGATCAGGAACGCGGCACTGAGCGCGGCGCAGTTGAAAAGAAACCAGAGCCAATCCCCGTATGGGAGCGAGGCGATCGCACCTCCGACGAGCGCCGCTGGAGGCGGCGGCCTGAAGACCAGCGTGCGATGGTCTCCCTGGCGAGTGCTCGCGGGATGGGCCGTCGTGTACGCATCATGGCCGGCCAGCATGTCCTGATATGCACCCGCGTAGACATGCGTGTCGACGCCATAGCCGGTGGGGTCCGGCATGAAGAGGATGGCCGTGAGCGCGACGCACCACGCGAGCAGGATCACCTGGAAGCGTTTGACCAGCAGCGCACGGCCGAGCCTCCGCAGGAGGCCAGGCGGCTTCCCTTGAGCAACCCATCGCCCGACATCGGTGTCGTTCGATCGTTCGGTGCTGGTACCGTCGGCAAGGCGTCCGGAGGTGTCGACCACGGTGGCCGCATCGTAGCAAGCGACCGACGTCGTTCTGTCACCCATTCGTCCCACTTGCCCCGAACCCGGAGGAGTGGGTCGCCGGACTGATCATGCAGAACGCACGGGCGCGGCGCAGTAGCTCTTCTTCCTGATCGTGTCGGGCGTTGCGACAGGAGGGGCCGTGTGGTTCGGCGTGATGACGGCTACGCGGTCAGGTTGTGATGCCCACGCGCACTGGACGGCGAACCCCTCGAATCCGTACCGTGTATCGGCCGTGGGGGCGCCGGACGCCTACATCTACTCTCCGGTACTCTCCGACGTTCCACCAGGCGATGGCGCCGCAACACTCTTCACGCGTCTGGTCCGCCCGATCATCCGGACCGGCAGCCGCGAGACCGTGCGCCCCCCACGAATGAGATGGAGCGCGCCTGAGCGCTGTCCCTTGCGGTCACGCGGCGGTCACAGGGAGCGCGTCTTTTGCAGTTCCCTCGCGCGGCGCGCCGGACGGAGCGGCAAGAAATCGCCACCGATAT
>JAJYNJ010000015.1 GCA_021786385.1 Chloroflexota bacterium | reverse complement strand
TGATCCCGCTGCACCGTCCGCCGCGCCCTCCGCCGCGCCGTCCGAGGGGTCCGGCCGCCGCCCGCCCGATGCGCCCGCGGGCGCATCGGGCGCCAGGCAGTAGATCGTCACCACGCCTTCGCCGACCCGCCGCTCACGCTGGCGGATCAGTCGGCCGACTCGCTCCGGCAGCACGTCGCGCCAGAAATGGCGCGCCACGACCAACGCGTCCGGCCGCAGCAGCGGGCCATCGGCCAGCCGCTCCAGCAGATCGAGCATACCAGCGTCGCCGAACGGCGGATCGACGAGCACGAGGTCGAACGGGCCGCCGCCCCGCGCCAGGAACGCCGCCACCTCCGCCCGATGGACGCGCGCCTGCGGCCCCGCCAGCCCCGTGCGGCGAAGGTTCTCCTCGATGATGCGGGTCGCGCCCGCATCACGCTCCACGAAGTCGCAGCTCGCGGCACCGCGGCTCAGCGCCTCGATGCCCCCCGCGCCGCTCCCCGCGAAGAGGTCGAGCACCCGCGCGCCGGGCAGCCGCGGGTCTAGCGCCCCGAACATGGCCTGCTTGACGCGATCGGCAAGCGGTCGAGTTCCGGGCCCCGGGTGTAGCAGACGCCTCCCCCGTGCGACGCCCGCGATCACGCGCCCTGCCTCAGGCACGTCGCCGTCCCGCAGGACGATCGGCCGCCAGGGTGGGCGATCCGTCGGGCTCGAGGAGCGCCTCACCCGCGCCGACCCGCGCCAGCCAGCCCGCCGTCAACACCCGCTGCAGTTCCTGCAGCGCCGGATCGAGGAACCCCTCCGCGTCCACGATGCCCAGCGCCTCCTCGCGCGCCGCGGCCGCCAGCTCGCGGTCGGCCGACTGGTCGAGCCGCGCCACCCGCAAGGGCGGCAGGCCGCTCTGTTCGACGCCGAGCAGGTCGCCCGCCTGTCGCAACCGCAGGTCCTCCTCGGCCAACACGAACCCGTCCTGCGTCCGCTCGACGGCCGCCAACCGCGCCCGCGCGACCGGGTCCTCGGCGTCCGAGACCAGCACGCACCAGGACTGCCACTCACCGCGCCCCACGCGGCCGCGCAACTGGTGCAGCTGCGCGACGCCGAAGCGGTCGGCGTTCAGGATCACCATCACGGTTGCCTCCGGCACATCGACGCCGACTTCGACGACGGTCGTGCCGACCAGCACGCCGATCTCGCCGCGGCGGAAGGCGTCCATCGTCGCCTCCCGTTCGCGCGGTGGCATCTGGCCATGCACCACCCCGACTCTGGCCGTCGGCTCGGGCAGACCGGCACGCCGCGCGGCCTCCGGCAGCGCCGTGCCGACCATCGCCGCCGCCTCCTCGACCGCGATCGCCTCGCTCGCCTCGTCGTCCTCGACCAGTGGGACCACGACGAAGGCGCGCCGTCCCGCCTGCAGCTCGCGCGCCATGAGCTGCCAGGTGCCCTTCTCGGGCGACCGCGGGTCGTCCCCGAACAGTTGGTCGAAGCGACGGACCCCGGTGCGGATCGGCACGCGGCCGGCGGGCGGGGTGCGCAGGTCGGAGACGTCGAGGTCGGCGTAGAAGACCTGGGCCAGCGTCTGCGGGATCGGCGTCGCGGTCATCAGCAGCACGTGCGGGTTGCGTCCCTTGCGGGCCAGCGCCTCTCGCTGGGCGACGCCGAAGCGGTGCTGCTCGTCGATCACCACCAAGGAGAGGTCGCGGAACTGAACCGCTTCCTGCAGGAGCGCATGGGTGCCGACCACCACGCGCCCGACCGAGATCTCGGGCTCGCCGAACGGCAGTTCCGGCCGGGCCGATCCTCCAGGCTGCCCCTCGCCAGCGATCAGCCGCAGCGCACGCCCGCGCTCCGGCGCCGACAGCGACCCGGTCAGGAGCGTCACGCCGTGGCCGAGCGGCTCCAGGAAGGCCGCGAGCGTCTCGGCGTGTTGTCGCGCCAGCAGATCGGTCGGCGCGAGGAGCGCGGCCTGGCGACCTGCGTCGGCCACGAAGGCGAGCGCCAGCGCCGCCACCGCGGTCTTCCCGGAACCGACGTCGCCCTGCAGCAGCCGCAGCATGGGCCGGGTCGAGGCAAGGTCTCGTCGGATGGCCTCGAGGGCCAGTCGCTGGTCACGGGTCAGCGCTGCTCGGACCGGCGCGGGGGACGCGGACGGCTGCGGCGCGCCAGCTGGGTCCGCCGCGGGGCGCGCGCGCCGACTCCAGACACGGGTGCCCAAGACCTCCTCGACCGCCGCGGTGGCGGCGCGGAACCGACCCTCCGGTATCTCGATGGGATCGGCCGTGTCGGGGCGTCGCTGCCGGTCGCGGGAGATCATCCCGACCTGCAGCGCCAGCAGCTCGTCGAACGCCAGACGCTGCAGCGCCTCGTCGCGGCTGGCGAAGTCCGCAGGGAAGTGCACGGCCTCGAGCGCCTCGCCGAGGCTCGGCAGCTGTCGGCGCGCCCGGATCGAAACGGGCAAGTAATCCTCCAGCGAGCCCGCATAGCGCGTCAGCGCGGCGCGCATGAGCTGGCGCACCATCGGGTTCGTCACGCCCGCCGTGAGCCGGTAGACCGGCACGATTCGACCGGCGTGGAGCGCGCCAGGTTCGTCCGGCCCGAACTCGGGCGCCTGGAATTCGGGAACCTCCAGCAGCCCCTTCACCGTCACGCGGCCGGTCAGGACGAGCCGTTGGCCAGGGTGCAGCCGCTGCTCGACGTAGCGCCGGCCGTACCAGACGGCGGTCGCCTCCCCGCCCTCGTCGTCGCGCAGACGGGCGGTCACCACCCGCACGCGGCGGCGGAACGTCTGCCCGACCTGGAGATCGACCACGGTCGCACGCGCGCTCACGACTTCATCCGGACGTGCCGCCGCGATCCAGCGTAGCGATCGCATCTGACGCACGTCCTCGTACCGCCGGGGCAGGTGGAAGAGCAGGTCCCCGACGGTCAGGATCCCGATCCGGCGCAGGCGCGTCCGGACCGCGCCGGCCCCGAGCCCCGCGCGGTGCAGCGGGGTCGCCAGCGGATCGCCGAGTGCCGCCGACGTCCGGGCGGCGCCAGCTGGGTCGCGCGGCCGGCCCGGGCGTGGCGGCCGGCCCGGGCGTGGCGGCCCGCCGGCCGTGGCCTGGCCGCCCGGTGTGACGGCCCCGGCGGTTCCGGTCGCCGCGTTCCCACCGGCGCTCACCCTGGCCGCACGGGCGGCGTCACTCATTCGGCGCCGAGCAGATAGCGATAGTGCGGCTGGCCCCCATGCACGAGCTCGACGTCGACCCCCGGCAGCGCGGCACGGAGAGCGCTCGTCAGGCCCTCGGCTTCGGCCAGGTCCGCGCCGTCGCCGTAGTAGACCGTCAACAGCTCGAACCCAGGCCGCAGCGTCGCCACCCCGGCGAGTACGGCGGCCGAGCGGTCGGCGTCGCTCGCCACGAGCCCATCGTTGGGGCCCAGCACGATCGTGTGCCCTTTGCGGACCTTGTGGCCGCCGATCTTCGCATCGCGCACGGCATCGGCCACCTGCAGCGTCTGCAGACTCCGGGCCGCTGCCAGCATGGTCGCGGCATTCGCGTCCGCATCGCGGCTGGCGTCGTACGCGAGCAGCGCCGCGAACCCTTCCGCAGGGTTGCGCGTGGGCACCACCACGATCCGCGTGTCGCGGGCCAGCGCCGCGGCCTGCTGCGCGGCGAGCCTCACGTTGGCGTTGTTCGGCAGCACCAGCACCTCGGCCGCCCCCAACCCCTGGGCCGCCCGTAACAGTTCCCCGGCCGACGGGTTCGCCGACTGGCCTCCGTCCACCACGTCGGCCACGCCGAAGCTGCGCAGGATCGCCACGATCCCCTCGCCGGAGGCGACCGCCACCACGGGCGGTCCGGCGTGCGGCACCCGACCCGGACCGCCGCGCGCAGATGGCGCTGGGGCGGCACGGCCGTCGCCGCCATGGTCGGCCCCGGCACGGCCCGTCTCGATCGACGCGTCCGCACCGCACTCCACGTCGCCGGACGGCACGACAGCCGCGGCCACCATGGCGCGCTCGTCGACCAGGACGTGCGCCGCGGCCGGAGGCCCGGTGGCGGCCAGAGGCCCGGTGAAGGCATGGGCGCGGGTCTCCCGCGCCTCGCGCGCCTGACGATCCAGGTTCTCGACGCTGATCTGGCTGAGCGGCCCGAGCGACAAGCCGTAGGCGAGGACCTGGTCGGGCCGTTCGCTGTGGACGTGCACCTTGACCGCTCGCGAGTCACCTGCGACCAGCACCGACTCGCCGAGCTCGCTCAGGCGCGCCCGGATCGCGTCGAGATCGAGCATCTGTCCGGCCGCGGGCCTCACCAGGAACATCGTCTCGTAGCCAAACCCATCGTCGGCGCTGGCGATCAGCGCCGCCGGATGCGCAGCGGTGATCCCGCTGAACTCCCCTGGGCCCGCCCGGCCGAGCATCGCCCGCAGCGCGCCCTGCAGGATGCGATAGAGCCCCTCGCCGCCCGCATCGACCACGCCGGCTTCGCGCAGCACCGGCAGTAGGGCCGGGGTCCGCGCCACCGCCTGCTCGGCCGCTTCAACGGCCGCGCCGAGCACCGCTTCCATGTCCGGATCGTGCTCGGCCGCCGCCACGGCCGCCGCCGACGCCTCCCGCACGACGGTCAAGATCGTGCCCTCGATCGGTTTCAGCACGGCGCGATGCGCCGTCTGGCTGCCGATCGCCAGCGCATGAGCGAGGTCGAGGGGGCTCATGCGTGCGCGGCCAGCCAGCGCCTCGGCCATGCCCCGCAGGATCTGCGAGAGGATCACGCCGCTGTTCCCGCGGGCGCCCATCAGCGCGCCATGCCCGATCGCGGCCGAGACCCGCCCGACGCTGCGGTCGTCGGCCGGCAGCGCTTCCGCCTCGGCCAGGGCGGCCTCCAGCGTGGCGAGCATGTTGGATCCGGTGTCGCCGTCGGGCACCGGGAACACGTTCAGGGCGTTGATCGCCTCGGCCGACTGATCGAGCAGGGCAAGCGCCCCGCGGAAGGCGTCCAGCAGCCCCTCGCCGTCGGCCACGCGGCGGCTCACTCGGGCGCGCCTCCCGTCTCGGCCCGGGTCGCCCGCCGCACCTGCAGGCCGCCCACGTGGATCACCAAGTTGTCCACGTCACGGCCGAGCGCTTGCTGCAGCGCGTAGCGCACGGCGGACTCGACGTTGCTTGCGACCTCCGCGATCGGGACGCCGAAGGCCACCCGCAGCGAGAGACGCACGTCGAGCGTCGGCGTGATGCGCACCGCCACGCCGGGGGCGCTGTAGTGCACGAGCGCAAGGAGGCGCGATGGCAGGTCCGGGTTCGTGAAGCCGACGACGCCATACGAACCGGCGGCGGCCGCGCGCACGAGGTCGGCGACCGCGCGGCGCGTCACCAGCGCATGTCCGGGCAACGAGTGCGGGTTCGTGGAGCGTGTCCTCCCCTGACGATCCGATCGAACGACATGCTATAGTACGCAACCGCTGCGTCGAAGCCCCGACGCACGCGAGCGTCACCCCTACACGCCGAGGAACCGATGGCCCGCTCCTGCGCGATCTGCGGCAAGACCTCGATGGGCGGCTTCAACCCCCAGTCGAGCGGCATGAACCGCGTGCGGACACACCGACGCTGCCAGCCCAACCTGCACCGCCTCCGGATAGAACAGGACGGCCGGCTCGTCAACGCGCTCGTCTGCACGCGCTGTCGGCGCACGCTGACCAAGTCCGCGTGACGCTCCAGGGCGACGCTCCTCGCGGCGGGCACCGCCACACCCAGATCGCAGCGCGCACCGATCCAGCCGCACCGGCCGCGGCGGCAGACACCCTCTCCGGTCCGCCGCCCTTCACTCGTCAGGCGGTTCCGCCCCATGGGGCTCCGAGGCCGGCGTCTCCCGCGTCCCGCCGGTCCCGCTCATCTCTGCCGGCACGTCGAGCCAGATCGTGAACGGCCCGTCGTTGACCAGCTCGACCTCCATGCTGGCCCCGAAGACGCCACGACCCACCTGCACGCCGAGCGCCTCGAGCTCGTCCGCGTAGGCCCGGTAGAGGCGCTCCCCCAGGTCGGGCGGCGCCGCACCCAGGAACGAGGGCCGGCGCCCGCGGCTGGTATCCGCGTAGAGCGTGAACTGGCTCACAGCCAGGACCGCGCCACGCACGTCGAGCAGCGAGCGGTTCGTGCGCCCCGCGTCGTCGGGAAAGATGCGCAGCGCGACGGTCCGGCGCGCCAGCAGGCGCGCGACCTCGGGCGTGTCCCCGTGCCCGACCCCCACCAGCGCCACCAGGCCGCGCCCGATCGCGCCGACCACCTGGCCGTCGACGCGGACCTCGGCACGGCTGACCCGCTGCAGCAGCAAGCGCATGGCGTCAGCGCCGCACGAGGCCCACAGCGGCCACGGACACGCCGCCCAGGACCAGGCATGCGGGCAGCAGATAGAGGAACGAGCCCGCCGGCGTACCGTGCCAGGCGAGCAGCGCGACCGAGCTCCCACCGACCGCCGCCACCACGAGGCCGAATGCGAGAGTCCGCCACGCCACGCGGCTGCGGGGGGCGCCCGAGACGCCGCCGAGCGGCCCCCTGGGGCCCGGCTCGGCAAGGGCGTCGTCGCGGAGCCGGGCGAGGAAGCCGCGGAACCAGCCCGGTGCGTGCGCCACCAGCGCATAGGCCGCCCCCGCATAGGCCACCCCCGCGAGTGCGTCGATCACGTAGTGGTCGCCCAGATAGACGATCGAGAAGACGACCAGCGCGAAGTACCCAAGGAGAAGCCAACCCGCGCGGCCGAACCCGCGGACCGCGAACAGAAAGGCCAGGAACGGAAAACCGGCGTGCAGCGAGGGAAACGCCGCGACCGGGTTCGGGCCGACCTCGTAGAACGTGTAGGTGTAGAGGTAGTGGCCGTTGAAGCCGAGCCACGAGGCGAGCTGGTCGAAGCCGACCGGCTTGAGGTACTGGATCAGTGGCCGTCCGTCCGGCCCGTTCAGGAACCCGTGTTGCGCCGCGTACCACGGCGGCGCAACCGGCACGAACAGGAAGGTCACGAAACCGGCGATACAGAGCACGATGAGCGCGGCCACGAAGTCGTAGAAGAGCGCCCGCCGCCGCAGCCAGAGCAGGAAGCCGACCGCGAGCGGCAAGGGGAAGTGCAGGAAGTAGACGATCGTCGCACCGACCGCGACGAGGTCCGGCCCGCTGGCCGGGTGGAACCAGCCCTGCAGCCATTGCGTGGGCAGGCGGCCCAGGCCGATCATGCGGTCCACGGCAATCACGTCGGCGATATGGATCGTCATGCCGAAATCGTCCGCGTAGCCGCGCATCAGCTCGTAGGCGAAGAAGAGCGCGATGAACGGCACCCAGTCGCGGAAGAAGAGGCGACCCCGCCCCAGCACCACCGCCGCGAGCCCAAAGCCGACGAGCAACACGTCCGGCGTGACGCCGATCCCCCGTGCGATCATCAGGCCGCTCAGGATCGACACGTACAGCGCGACGGCGATCAGCAAGAGCCGGTCGTTGCGGGCGCCGAGCGCGGCGGGTTCGCTGGCGACGTCCGGACCGGCGACGAGCCGGGCTGCGCGGCCCGCGCCCTCGACGGACCGCAGGGGCCGTCCGGTCACAGCGTCTCGTCTTCTTCGGCGAACCCGAGGCCGAACCGCTTGCGCGTGAAGACCTCGGCGGCAGCCGGCACCATGACCACCCGTTCCGCCTCGACCCCCGGCACGAACGGGCCCGTCCGGAGTACCAGCGTCGGGATCCCCGCGCGCTCGATCGAGCGGCTCAGCGTGTCCGCCTCGGGGTGCGGCAGCGTCGCCACGATCGACCACGACTCGCGCGGGATCGGCGGCTCGCCGCGGCCGATCTCGCGCGTCCAGCCCTCGTCGGCCAACGCCTTGACCAGGCGGATCTCGCGGGCGATATCGTGCCCGCGCTGGAAGAGCGCTGAGCCGACGATCAAGATGTCAGCGCCGAAACCGCCGACCACTTCGGCGGTCTCACGCCCGATGCCCCCCTCGACGTGGATCTCCCAACCATGCGGCCGGCCCGCGAAGAGCTCGCGCGCATCGGCCACCTTGCCCGCCAGTTCGCCGCGGAAGCGCCGCTCGGGAGCCGCTGGGTCGACCAGCAGGACCAGCGCGATGTCGAGGAGGTCGTGAAACGGGGTGAGGGCGCCCACAGGGGTGCCCGGGTAGAGGGCAAGCCCGGGGGCCAGTCCGGCACGCCGCACGGTCGCCAGCACCTCGCGCAGGCGTTCGGGCGGCTCGGGCGCCTCGACATGGAGGGTGATGGAATCGGCGCCCGCGGCGATCAACCCATCCACCAGCGTCGAAGGCCGGTCGACCAGCAGGTGCAGATCGAGCGGCAGGCGCGTCAGCCGTCGCAGGGCCCGCACGACCAGCGGCCCGAAGGTGAGGTCGGGGACGAGGTGGCCGTCCATCACGTCGAGGTGCAGCCGGTCGGCCCCCGCACGTTCAAGCTTGCGGACGACGCGGTAAAGGTTCCCGAAGTCCGCCTCCAGGATCCCGGCCGCTAGCCGCGCCCGTCCGCCGTTCACGGGCGTCGCCCGGCGAGCGCCGCCGCCCCCTCCTGTTCGAGCCGCTCGCGCCGCCGACGCACCACGTCGGGCGCCGGCATCCCAGCCCGCTCGGCCGCCAGCTGCCCGCACGCCGCGCCGATCTCCTCTCCGCGATTGTGCCGGATCGTCGTGGCGATGCCGGCCCCGCGCAACACCGCCGCAAACGCTTCGATCCGTCCGGGCGCGCTGGGTCGCCACGGCGTGTGGGCCACCGGGTTCATCGGGATCAGGTTGACGTGCACCGGGTGACCCTGCAGGAGCCGCACCACGGCGGTCGCATCCGCCGTCGTGTCGTTGATCCCGTCGATCATGACGTATTCATAGCTGACGCGACGGCCCGTCGCTGCGGCGTACGCCCCAGCGGCAGCCACGACATCCTCCACCGGATAGCGACGGTTCAGCGGCACCAGCACGTCGCGCAGCGCCGGCCGAGCGGCATGCAGCGAGACGGCCAGGGTCCACGACGGCGCGAGCGCGGTAAGGCGCTCGATCCCCGGGGTCACGCCACTCGTGCTGATCGTGATGTGCCGTCCGCCCAGACCGAAGCGTGCTGGATCGGTCAGCGCGGCGGCGGCCGCAAGCACGGCCTCCACGTTGAGCAGCGGCTCGCCCATCCCCATGAAGACGACGTTGGTGACGTGGCCTCCTTCGGCGACGAGCCGTCGGGCCCAGAAGCGCACCTGGTCGACGATCTCGGCGGGCTGCAGGTCGCGGCCAAAGCCGAGCTCGCCGGTGGCGCAGAAGGGACACCCGACGGCGCAGCCGACTTGACTCGAGATGCAGACCGTCGCCCGCGCGCGGCAACCGACGCCACCCGGGTAGCGCATCAACACCGATTCCACCAACCGCTCGTCGCCGAGCCGATGGAGCGCCTTTTCGGTCAAGCCGCGGTCGGCGGGCGAGACCACCGTCTCGAGCAGGGTGTCGACCCGCACATCGGCGTCCAGCGCGGCCCGCAGCCGGGCGGGCACGGTGCGCATCTCCGCAGCGCTGGCCGCGTACCGCCGCCAGTGCCACTCGGCGATCTGGCGTGCGCGGTAGCTCGGCTCGCCATGCGCGACCGCCCAGGCCGTCAACTCGTCGGGCAGGATCTGCGAGAGGCCAGGACGGGGGTCGCGGGCGGGAGATTCGATGGAACGGCGGGGCAGCGGGCGAACGTCGGACATGGGGCGCTCATGGTAGCGCCGGCACGGCGATGCGGCTGCCCACGAGCTCGGGATGCCCGCGCCGCAGCTCGGCGGCGCCCATCCGACGACCGCCCGCCAGCTGCACGTCGTCGAGGCGCAGGGCACCGTCGGCGACCAGCAGCGCCAGTCCGCCGTCGTCGGGCACGATGCGGCCGAGGGATCGTTCGGCGCTGGGTCGCCCGCCCCCGGGACCCTCCGCTGCGTCCCGATCGGTCGTCGCGGCGGGCGCCACGGAGAGCGGGCGCGCCCGCCAGACGATGAGCCGGCCCGCGACCGTCTCGGTCCAGGTGCCGGGCCAGGGCTGGTAGGCGCGCACCTGCCGCTCCAGCGTGGCGGCGTCCAGCGACGGGTCGAGCCGCCCATCGTCGCGGCGCAGGGGGCGGGTGAGGGTCACTCCGCTGACCGGCTGTGGCTGCGCCCGGCGGCGGCCGGCAAGCCAGTCGCCCAAGAGAGCCCGCAGCAGCTGCGCACCTTCGGCCGCCAGCAACGCCTCGAGCTCGGGCGCGGTTTCGCTCCCTTGCAACGGCACCGCCACCTGCGCAACGATGGGCCCGGTGTCCAGCCCCTCGTCCAGCAGTATCAACGTCACGCCGCTCTGGCGATCGCCGGCCAGGATCGCCGCGGGGATCGGGGCGGCGCCTCGGTGGCGGGGTAACAGCGACGGATGCACGCCGAGCGCCCCGTGCGGCGGCAGCGCGAGGAGCTCGCGCGGCACGATCTGTCCGTAATCCGCGACCACCAGGAGGCGCGGGCCAAGTCCCGCAACCTCGGCCATGGCAGAGGGCGCACGGAGCCGGACGGGCGCCAAGACCGGCCCCACGCCGAGCTCGTCGGCCCGCTGCGCCACCGGCGAGCGACGGATCCGGCCGCCTCGTCCGGCGGGGCGCGGCGGCCCGGTCACGACGCCGACCAGCCGCGCCTCCGGCGCGGCGGCCAGTGCCTCGAGGATGGGGACGGCGAACGAGCCGCTGCCGAGAAAGACGGTGGGGACGGGGCGGGTGGTGGGACCGGCCGGCGCCACGCTCACCCGACGAGGGTGCGCCGCTCCGCGCCCGCTTCCGCCTGCTCCTCAGGGCTTTCCTGCCCCACCGGGATCAGCTCGTCCAGCGATGCCAGGTAATCGATGTAGAGCTTGCCGTGCAGGTGGTCGATCTCGTGCTGCATGGCGCGCGACAAGAGGCCGGCGCCCGCGACCTTGATCTTCCGCCCGAAGCGGTTCTGGGCCACGACCCAGACCCGCTCCCGTCGCGTCACGTACGCGGCGTACCCCGGGATGCTCAGGCAGCCCTCCAGGTCGCGGTCGTCGCCGGTCGCGCGCACGATCGTGGGGTTCACCAGCTCGTGCAGTCGGCCCTCGACCTCCACCACACATGCCTGCAGCGCGACGCCCAGCTGCGGCGCCGCCAGCCCCACGCCTGGCGCGTGACGCATCGTGTCGGTGAGGTCGTCGAGCAGCTCATGCAGGTACTTGCCGAAGCTGTCGACCGGCTCGCCCTTCAGGCGAAGCCGTGGGTCACCCAGCGTGACGATCGGGAGAACGCTCATGGCCTGGAGCATAGCTAATTCGCGTGCGGGACGCGTCCGTGCGACCTCGGGATGCCCCCGCATTGGCGCTCCGCCAGGTCGCCCGGCGGCCGATCCGGCGAACGGCCCACACGAGAGGCGCACGGCCCGCGCTACAGCAGCGATTCAGGGTCCACGTCCACGCTCCAGGGCGGGCCAGGGTCGCGCTCGAGCACGCGCAGCGGATCGGCGCCGCGCAGCACGACGTGGACGCGCCAGCGTCCCGCCCGCCGCGCCACGTAGGCGGGCACGGGGCCAAGGACCTCCACCGGGGGCGGCGGACCGGACGATGGCCGCGGTGGGCTGCTCGGCCCTAGCTCCTCGGTCGCGGGCGGCGCCGATGGTCCGTGGGCCGCGCCGCCGGCGAGCGGCGCGGGTGCCGCCAGTACGACGGCTGGTGCCGCGGCGGCGATCTGCGCCGCCCGCGCCCGCAGCAGGCCCGCCATCCGTTCCGCCTCGGCCTCTGCCGCCTCGCGATCCGCCAAGGCGACCGTGAGCTTGACGAGACGGCCGTACGGCGGCAGGCCGAACACCCGCCGCTCGGCGAGCTCGGCGTCGTAGAAGGCGGCGGGGTCGCCGGTGCGCACCGCGGCGATCGCAGGGTGTTCGGGTCGGTACGTCTGCACGATCGCCCGCCCCGGCCGATCGCCACGCCCCGCGCGCCCGACGGCCTGGGCGAGCAGCTGATAGGTCCGTTCCGCGGCCCGCAGATCGGGGAGGTTGAGGGCGATGTCCGCCGAGACCACGCCGACGAGCGTCACTTCGGGCACGTCGATCCCTTTCGCGACCATGCCGGTACCGACGAGGACGTCGAGGCGCCCGTCGCGCAGCGCATCCAGCAACCGCTGCGCCGCGCCGCGGTGCGCCAGGACGTCACGGTCGAGCCGTCCGACACGGTATCCGGGGAAGCGCGTCCGCACCTCCCGCTCGAGGCGCTCGGTGCCGCCTCCCAGGTAGCGGATGCGGGCCGAGCCGCAGGCCGGACACCGGCTGGCGAGCGGCGCGCTTGCCCCGCAGTGGTGACAGCGCAGTGCGGCCGCGGCCGCGTGATAGACGAGCGGCCGCCGGCACTCGGGACAGACCTGCACGTAACCGCAGTCACGGCAGAGCACCACACTCGCGGCCCCGCGACGGTTGATGACCAGGATCGCGCGCTCGCCCGCGCCGCGGTCGAGCGCCGCGAGGGCCGCGACGAGCGGCCGTGAGAGGAGTCCGCGGTTGCCTGCGGCGAGCTCGACGCGCAGGTCGACCACCTCGACCTCGGGCAGCGTCCCGGCCGGCCGTTCGGGCAGCGCGATGCGGGCGAACTCACCGGCACGGGCCCGGCCCAGCGTCGCCACATCCGGGGTCGCGCTGCCGAGCACCACGGGCGCTGCCGCGAAGGAGCCCAGCTCGAGGGCCACGTCGCGGGCTTGGTAGCGCGGTGTGCGGTCCGACTTGTACGCCGCGTCGTGTTCCTCATCGACGATCACGACCCCGGGGTCGGCGAGCGGCGCGAAGACGGCGCTGCGCGTCCCGACCACGACCGCGACGGCGCCGTCGCGGATGCGGCGCCATTCGTCGGCTCGTTCGCCTTCCGAGAGCCCGCCGTGCAGGAGGGCCACCTCGACCCCCAGCTCGGCACGCAGCCGATCCACCAGCGGGACGGCCAGAGCGATCTCCGGCACCAGCACGAGCGCACTGCGTCCGGCAGCGAGCGCCGCCTCGATCGCGGCGGCGTAGACGGCGGTCCGCCCGGCCCCGGTGACGCCGTCGAGCAGGAACGCACCCGGGCGCCGAGCGACGATCGCGGCGACGATCGCGGCGACCGCGTCGCGCTGCGCGGCGCTGAGCCGCGCGTCGACGGGGGCCGCGCCGCGCAGTCCCGGGGCGCGGCCCGCCAGCGGGCGGCGGGGGTGCTCGGCGATGGTCAACTCGAGGAGCCCGCGCCGGGCGAGGCTGACCAGGGCACCCGCGCCGTGGGACTCCGCGAGCGGTGCCGCCGGTACCGTCTCCCCGTCCGGCAAAGCCGCCAGCGCCACGAGCACGGCGCGCTGGCGGGGCCCGAGTCGGGTCGGGCTGCGGCGAGGGCCGCTTGCCGCGGCGCCGAGCGTCCGTACGACCTCCCGCCCTGCCGGGGTCAACCCGACGCGCCGCTCCACCCGGGGTGCAAAGCTGGGCGCCGAGATCCGCCATTCCAGCCGCAGCCCGCCCGCCGCCTCGATCAGCCGCAGCTCCCGCAGGAGCGCCGCGCGCCCGCCGCTCCAAGGGAGCGACCGTACCGGCACGCCACCCGGCCCCGCCGCCGCTACGCGTGCACAGACCGCCTCCAGTGCACGCCTCGACGCGCTGTCCGAGTCATCAGCCAACCCGCCCGACCGGCCACCTGCCGCCCGCGCGCCGCGCGCCGCCTCGGGCGCGCCGACTGCCACCAGCTCGAGGCGTTCCAACAGCCCCGGCGGCAACGCGGCACGCGCGACCAGTGCAGGCGGGGCCAGGTAGCGGCGGGCCACCGCACGCACCAGCTGGAGCTGCAGCAGCGGCAGCAACGGCCCATCCGACCGGACGCGTGCCAGCACCGGCTTGGGCGCCACGTCGGCCGGTGGCGAAGCGCCGCCCAGGACGACGCCCAGCGCCTGGCGCCTCCCGAACTCGACGAGCACCGCCTCCCCCGCCGCGAGGTCGGCAAGTGCCGCGGGAACCCGGTACGTGTACGTGCGCTCAGCGGCGGCGCCGGCCACGTCGACGGCAACCTCGACGCAGCGCGCGGCAGGGGTCTCCGCGGCGGCCCCTGGCTCGGCGTGCAACCGCGCGGCGCCTGACGAGGCGGCGGCACGGGACCTCGCCTCGTCTACGGGCCAGGCGCGCGACCCCGAGGTTCCCGCTCCGGGCCGCTCCTCCTCCATTGCTCAGAGCTCGACGCGCCGGTCGGGATGGCGCGCTCGCTCCTCCTCGATGATCTGGGCGACCCGCGCGGCGGTCCGTACGACCTCGCCCGTCTCGTTCACCACGACGTGATCGTAGTCGCCCTGCCGGGCCAGCTCGATGGCGGCGTTGCGCTGCCGCACCTCGAGCTCGTCGACCGTCTCCGTCGCCCGTGCGCGCAGTCGACCGAAGAGCGCCTCGAGCGACGGTGGCACCAGGAAGATCAGCAGCGCATCGGGCACGCGCTGCTTGATCACCTGCGCGCCCTGCACGTCGATCTTGAGGATCGCGTGGTGACCACGCTCGAGCGCCCGACAGACAGCCTCCCGCGGCGTCCCGTACCAGTGCGCACCGTGCACCTGGTTCGCCTCGAGCAGCTCACCGGCGTCGCGGAGGGCCAAGAACTCGGCCT
The DNA here is from genome assembly GCA_021786385.1 of Chloroflexota bacterium. Lineage (GTDB taxonomy): Bacteria > Chloroflexota > Limnocylindria > Limnocylindrales > CSP1-4 > JAJYNJ01. Next base: position 16,901 of record JAJYNJ010000015.1, on the reverse strand, counting down.
CGGGCAGGAAGTGATAATGCACGCCGTCGACCTCGCCCGCGCGCGGCGCGCGTGTCGTGCAGGTCACGATGAACTCGTAGTCGGGCCGATCGTGATGGGCGCGCAGCGCCTCGATGATGGTGTCCTTGCCCACGCCCGAGGGTCCCGAGATGATGACGACCATGGCCCCCGGTGCGCCCCGGCACGCCGTCATGCCCCGGATCCCTGGCGGCCGCGGCGGAGTGCTGTGAGGACCCGCTCGAGATCATCGGGCAGCGGAGCCGTGGCGTGGATCACGCGGCCGCCCGCGGGTGCCTCCAGTTCGAGCCGCCACGCGTGCAGGAAGAGGCGTCCCAGCCCCTCCGGGCCGCGACGCACGGCGCCGGTCGCGTAGACCGGGTCACCCGCGACGGGGTGCCCGATCGAGGCGAGATGGACGCGGATCTGATGCGTGCGCCCCGTGACCAGGTCCACTTCCAGGAACGTCCAGGCCCCGAAACGTTCCCGGACGCGGTAGGCGGTGACCGCGGGACGGCCGTCGGGCACGACCGCCATGCGGGTGCGGTGGCGCGGGTCGCGCCCGATCGGCGCTTCGATACGGCCCGCGGTGGCCGGCGGCTCACCGCCCACCAGCGCCAGGTACGTCTTCTTCACGCGGCGGGCCTTGAGCTGCGCCATCAGGCTCGCCTGCGCCCGGTCGTTGCGCGCGACCATCAGCAGCCCACTGGTATCGCGATCGAGACGGTGCACGATCCCGGGCCGCGCCACCCCGGCGATCCCCCCGAACGTCTCCGGCCCACCGAGCGCGAGGAGTGCGTTCACCAACGTCCCCCCGGCGTGGCCAGGCGCCGGGTGCGTCACCAGACCGGCCGGCTTGTCGATGATCAGCAGGTCGTCGTCCTGGTAGACGATGCGCAGCGGGATCGGCTCCGCCAGGACTTCCGGGGGGCGCACCTCGGGCACGTCCAGCTCCAGCGCATCGCCGGCCCAGACCAGGAGACTGGCCCGCATGGGGCGACCGTCCCGGGTGAGGCGGCCTTCACGGATCAGGCGCTGCACGTGCGCGCGCGACATGCCGGTCGCGTCGGCGACGAAGCGGTCCGCGCGGATCCCGTGGGCGCCGACCGGCACGGCCAAGCTCACGCGCGGCGTCACCTAATCCAGCCGACCGTCGCCGGGGGACCGCGTCCCAGCCGGGTCCGCCGCACCGCCTGGAGCGCCGTTGCCGTGCGCCGCGCCAACGTCGAGCCCGTCCGACACCACCGCACCGCCCAGTCGGTCACCAACGAGTCGGTCACCAACGAGACCCACCGCGAGAAGGATCACGATCGCCACGCTGATCGACGCGTCGGCGACGTTGAAGGTGTACCAGCGGACGGTCCCGATCCCGATGTCCACGAAATCGATCACGTAGCCGAGGCGGATCCGGTCGACGAGGTTGCCGAGGGCGCCGCCGAGGAGGAGCCCGAGCGCCGGCGTCACCAGCAAGGGGGCGCGACCGCCGCGGACGACGGCGAACCAGACGATGACCGCGATCGCCGCAAGGCTGGCGACCGCGAAGAAGGTGGCGCTCGATCCGAACAGACTGAAGATCGCGCCGTTGTTGTAGCCCTTGGCGATCCGCACGAAATCGCCCAGCACCGGCGTCGGCGGCGCGAGCGGCGCGGCGGCGCTGTCGGAGGCCCTGCTCAGCGCGAACGACTGATCGACCCAGGCCTTCGAGAGCTGGTCGGCGATCAGCACCCCGGCCGCAAGGCCAACGAACAGGGCAAGCCGCGGCCAGGTCGTACCGGCGACCGGGCGAGCCCACCGGCCTGCGCCGCTGGCGGTCACCGTGATGCCTCCCCGAACCACCGGCGCAGCGCGATGCGCGCCCGACCGCCATCGAGCTCCACCTCGACCGCGGCCACGTCGGGCGGAGGCGCGGACAGGTGCACCGCTTCGGCGAGCGTTTCGGCGGCCAGGCGCCCGAGGTACGGCGCCAGTCGTTCGGCCACCGCGGTCGGCGCCTCGATCCAGAGCTCGATCGGCTCGTCGAGCTCCAGCTCTGCGTCGCGGCGCAGGTCTTGCACTGCGCGCTGCAGCTCGCGCGCGTCGCCCTCGGCGCGCAGCTCGTCGGTCAGCGTGGTGTCGATCACGACGACGAGCCCCTCGTCGTGCGCGACCGCCGTCCCGGGGCGCGGCGTGGCCAGGATCTCCACCTCGTCGGGTGCCAGCGTCACGCCGGCCAGGCGCACCGCTCCGTCCGGCAGGTACTCGACCGCGTTCGCCCGGGCGGCGGCCATGATCGCCGGGATCTGCGAGCCCAGCCGTTTGCCGATGCGGGGCAGCAACGGCTTGACGCGTCGCTCGACCAGCGCCGACTCGTCGCCGATCAGCGCCACCTCGCGCACATTGAGCTCATCGGCAAGCAGCGCCAACAGCGCGTCGCGCTCCGGCAGGTCGCCGCCGGGCAGCGCGACCCAGAGGCGCGCCAGCGGCTGTCGCAGGCGAAGGCCCGCCTGCGCACGCAACCCGCGGGCCAACTCGGCCGCGCGGAGGAGCGTGCCCATCGCGCGTTCCAGCCGTTCGTCGCGCAGCCCGGCCAGCTCGCCATCTGGCCAGCGCGTCAGGTGGACGGAATCGGGCACCGCAGGATCCGCCGCCACCGCGATCGCCTGGTAGATCTCCTCGGCGAGAAACGGCAGGATCGGCGCCACGATGCGGGCCAGGTCGACGAGTGCACGCTGCAGCGTGGCGAACGCGGCGGCCCGGTCGGCCTCATCCGCGTGGCGCGAGAAGCGTCGTCGCGAGCGCCGCAGGTACCACGTCGAGAGTGCATCGATGTGCGCGGAGATCAGCGTCGCGGCACCGCGCACATCGACGTCCTCGAGTCGCTCGCGCACGCCGGCCGCGAGCCCGGCCGTGCGCGACAGGATCCAGCGGTCGAGCACAGGCCGCCGCGCGGGGTCGGGCGCACCGCCGGTGGGTGTCCAGCCCGCGAGGCCTGCATACCGCATGAAGAAGGCAAAGACGTTCCACAGAACCAGCAGTTCGCGGCGCGCCTCGTCCGCCGCGTGCCAGCCGAAGAGGATATTGTCCTCGGGCCTGGCGTTGGCGAACATCCAGCGCATGACGTCGACCCCCATGCGCTCGGCGGCGTCGTCGAACTCGATCGCGTTGCCCCAGCTCTTGTGCATCGGCCGGCCGTCTTCGCCGTAGAGCGTGCCGTACCCAAAGATCGTGCGGAACGGCGGCTCGCGCCGCAGGACCGTGCTCATCGCGAGCAACGAGTAGAACCAGTTGCGGAACTGCCCGGGAAAGCTCTCGGTGATGAAGTCGGCGGGGAACCAGCGCCGCCAGAACTCGGGATCCTCCCGGTAATGCAAGGTCGAGAAGGGCACGATGCCGGCATCGAGCCACGGGTTGCCGACGTCCTGGATCCGCTCCACGGGGGCGCCACAACCCGGGCAGGCGATCTTCACCGCGTCGACGTACGGGCGGTGCGGGGTGTGCCCCTCGAACTGTTCCCACCCGTCCACCGCACGCTCGCGCAGCTCCTCTCGGCTCCCCACCACCGTCACGGTGCCGCATGCTGCACAGTCGTAGATCGGCAGCGCCAGGCCCCAGTAGCGCTTCTTGCTGATCATCCAGTCGTGCATGTTGAGGAGCCAGTCGAGCTCGCGCTCGTACCCAAACCCGGGGATCCAGCGGATCTGGTCGACGACCTCCATGATCTGGTAGCGCAGGCTGGCGTCGACCTGCTCGCGCGTGAGCGTCTCGCGCGGTTGGTCGTAGACGGGTCCCATGCTGATGTACCACTCGTCCACGAGCCGGAAGACGAGTGGGGTGCCGCAGCGCCAGCAGTGCGGGTAGCGGTGCAGATAGGGCGCCACGCGATAGAAGCGGCCACTCTTGCGGAGCCGTTCGACGATCGGTTCGGCAACCTCCCGTACGTCGCGCCCCGAGAACGATCCGAAGCCAGGCACGAAGACCCCGTTCTCGTCGAGCGGCGCGATCACCGGCAGGCCGAGCTGGCGGCCGAGCTGGAAGTCTTCGGCGCCACAACCCGGCGCGATGTGCACGATTCCGGTGCCCTCGTCCTCACCGACCTCATCCCAGGCGACCACGCGATGCTCGTATGGTCCGCCATCGGCGTCGGGCGACGCGGCGAACGCCTGCTGCACGGCGGGCAGGTCATCGAAGGGACCGCCATAGTGCCAGCCGACCAGGTCCGCGCCGCGCCGCTCCTCGAGCACCTCGAAGGGTCCCTCGAGGGCCTGCTTGAGCGTCCCGCGGCCGAGCCAGTAGAGCTGCTCGCCTTGGCGGACCTTGACGTAGCGCAGCGCCGGCCCGACCGCCGCCGCCACGTTCGAGGTGAGCGTCCAAGGGGTCGTGGTCCAGACGAGCAGCGCCTCGCCCGGGCGCTCCACGAGCGGAAAGCGGACCGTGAGCCCAGGATCCTCGCGTTCCTGGTAGCCCTCGGCCATCTCGTGCTGACTGATGCCCGTGCCGCAGCGCGCGCACCAGGGCATCGTGTCGTGGCCCTTGTAGAGCCAGCCGCGGCGGTGGCACTCGGCGAGGAAGCTCCAGATCAGATAGTTGTTCTCGTTGGAGAACGTGAAGTACGACCCCCCAAGCTCCGGCATCCCGAGCCGGCCGACGATCTGCTCCACCGTGTCCGTCACCGGACCTCGCGGCCCGTCGACGGTGATCACGCGCGTCGGGTCGTCCGCGAGCAAGTCGCGCAGCCGGCGCAGCTCGTGCGGGTCGTTCCAGTCCATCCACATCCCGAGGCGGATCGACTGCTCGGTCTGTCGGGCCGCGAACGTGAGCACCCGCTGCTTGCACAGGCTGACGAATTCGGCGATGCCGTACTCCTCGATGTCGCGCTTGCTGGTGAAACCGAGCTCGCGTTCGACGTTCACCTCGACCCAGAGCCCCTGGCAATCGAACCCGTTCTGCCAGCGCTGGTCCTGGCCGAGCATGGCGTGGAAGCGCTGGAAGAGGTCCTTGTAGGCGCGACCCCAGGCGTGGTGGACGCCCATCGGGTTGTTCGCGGTGATCGGCCCGTCCAGAAACGACCAGCGCGGGCCGCCGGCGTTCTGGGCGCGCAGCCGCGCAAACGTGCGGCGCTCGCGCCACAGCTCGAGGATGGCGTGCTCCTGCGCAGGGAAGTCCGGATGGGCGGGGACGGGCCGGAAGGGCGTCTGCATCTGACCGATAGGATACCCAAAGGCGTCCGACCTCCGTGCGCCCCGCCCGCCGGTCTCCGTGCGTCCGCCAGCCGACCCCCTCGCGTCCACCCGCGCTTCACGCCGAAGGGGCTATGATCCGGGCCGTGCTGAACGCCGACCCCCGAACTGGGCGCCGCTCCCCGTTCACCGCCGCCTTCCTGAGCCTCATCTTCCCGGGGCTGGGCCACGTGTACGCGCGCCGCTATGCGCGCGCGCTGGCGTTCGCGGCGGCACCCTTCCTCGGCCTCGCGCTGCTGGCAGGGCTCCTTGCGAGCTCCACCACCCGCGACACGCTCAAGGTCAGCGTCTTCGCGCCATCGGTCCTGGATCTCTTGCTCGCGCTCGATCTCCTCCTCTTCCTCTACCGGCTGGTCGCGGTCGTCGATGCTTACCGCTGCGCCGCGGTGGAGGTGCCAGAGGGCGCGGGCCGTCTCGGTCGCCCGCGCGTCGCGGTCGCGCCACTCTCGATGGCCGGCCTCGTGGCGGTCATCCTCGTGATGGGGATGGCGCACGTGGCGCTGGCGCGGTACGACCGCATCGCGCACGACACGATCGTGGCGATGACCACCGATCAACCGGCGAACCCGCGTGCCTCGGCGGCGCTCGGCGCCTCGGCGGCGCCGAGCGTGCCGGGCGCGACGCCGCAGCCCCAGCCGACCATCATCCCGTGGGACGGAGGGCGCCTCAACGTCCTGCTCGTCGGCGTCGATCAGCGGCCGGCGGATCGCACCTTCAACACCGACACGATGATCGTCGCCAGCATCGACCCCGCCACGGGCCAGGTGTCGATGTTCAGCATCCCCCGCGACTTCGAACAGATCCCGCTCCCGCCGTCGTGGCCCGCGGCGGCGTATTTCGGAGGGGTCTACCCGAACAAGATCAACAGCATCTGGACCTTCGCGGAGGGAGCCCCGGACCTGTTCCCCGGCAGCGACGCGAATCGCGGCGTGAACGCGCTGAAGGGCACCATCGGCTACCTACTCGGCATTCAGATCCCCTACTACGTCGAGGTCAATTTCTCGGGGTTCCGCGAGGTCGTCGACACGCTCGGCGGCGCCACGATCGACGTGCAGATCCCGGTCACCGACTACGACTATCCGACCGACAACGGCCGGGGGGCGATCAAGCTGTACATCCCGCCCGGGATCCAACACATGGACGGCGAAGAGGCGCTCGCCTATGCGCGCTCCCGCCACGCGACGTCGGACTTCGACCGCTCGCAGCGCCAGCAGCGCGTGATCACCTCGATCCGCCAGCAGACCGATGTGCTGAGCTTCCTGGACCCGAACAAGCTCGATGCGCTCGGCCGGGCGCTGCGCGACGCGGTCCACACGGACTTCCCGAGGGACCAACTACCGCAGCTCGTCTCGCTGATCGAGAAGACGGACACGACCAACCTGCACTCCTACGTGTTCACCCCGCCCGACTACGCCGTGCAGTGCCCGCCCGCGGAGTGCGTGGTCCACTACTGGCTGCATCCGAATGTCACGGCGATCCGGCAGGCGGTGATGCAGGCCTTCTCGAGCAGCCCCTCGCTCGTCGAATCGCGGACCAAGCTCGCCGCCGAGAACGCCCGGGTACTCGTAGAGAACGGGTCGGGCGTGAACGGCCAGGCGACGGCCACCGCCGCGTACTTGACCTACCTGGGGCTCAAGGCCGTCGTGCCCTCCGCGAACGGCGGGCGGGCCGATCGTCTCGACTACGCCAACACGGTCGTCACGTTCTACAACGGCGCCGAGGCCAAGATGCCCGAGACCGTGCGCGTCCTGCAGGCGACCTTCGGCGTGACGATCCGGACGGCGAGCGACCCGACCCTGGGCGCCGACGTCGTCGTGATCACCGGCCGAAGGACGCCGCAACTCGCGGTCCCGGGCGGCTAGGGCGCGCCGCGTGGCGGGCGCGGCGTCGATCCCTCAAACCTTTTCCGTCACCCGGTACTCCAGCCGTCGCCCCGTCATCAGCCGCGTCTGCGCGTCCAGCGCCGGCAGATTGCTGAAGATCATGCCCACGGCGGGCACCGCCAGCCACTGCACATAGACGAGCGCGCGCCGCAGCAGCCCCCAGGACGCCGGCCGCGGCGGCGCGATCCGATCCTCGATGAAGATCAAGATCAGCAGACAGCAGAACGCCCCGGTCAGCATCCAGGCGGCATAGACGGGCAGGTTGTGCCCGAGCGTCGTCTGCGCGAACTCGGAGTGGCCGAACTGGTTGCTGATCAGTAGCGGGAGACTCGACCCGAAGAGCAGCACGTAGGGCGCGATGGCCCAGTTGATGTGGTCCGACCAGAGGTCCGCGAGCCGGTGCAACCGCACACGGAGGGGGATCTCCGGGTGCGTCAGCGCGTGATGGATGTAGTACGGGATGTCCGTGACGCCCCACGCCCAGCGGCGGATCTGCGTGTACTGCTGGTACAGCGTGCGCGGGTACGTCCGGGCACGCACCGCGTCCCCGTAGATCGGGATGAAGAGCGGCTCAGCGCGGAACGTACCCGCGTACGTAAAGAAACTCTTCCAGTAGAACCGCGAGTCCTCGGGGATCGCGTCGGTAGCCCAGTAGCCCACCTCGTGCACCGTCCTGAGGCTCACCGCGTACGAGCTGAAGCTCACCAGCCGCTCCGGCGTGAGCGAACGCCACATCTGCACGTGCGTCGCGCTGACCGCCGTCAGCCGCACGGCGAGTGGCACCTCCCAGAGGTTGTTGTGGAACATCGGGATCGGCTGGTAGAGCCGGTGGTAGCGCTCCGGATCGGTGGCGAACCGATGCGCCAGATAGCTGAAGTATTGCGGATGCACGCGGTAGTCGGAGTCGAGGTCGGTGACGATCACCAACGCGGGGTCGTAGCCGAGTTCCGCCAGCCGGCGGTACAGCCACCGACCGCCGTACGCCATGGCGCTCGACTTGCCGATCACGATCCCGGGTTCGAGCGGGTCCAGGATGTGGAAGAAGTGCGCAAAGCGGTCCCCAAAGACTGCCCGCAGGCGGGCCACGTTCTCGCGGCCCGGGAGGTCGGTCTCGCGGGTGATGATCGCCACGAGCTTCCGTTCGGTCGGCCAGTCCGCCTCCGCCAGCGCCCGCACCGTCGCCTCCAGCTTTTCGTACGGCTCGGTGTAGGTGGGGATGAGCGCCACCTGCACCAGACGCCGCGGGTCGAGTGGCTCGATCCCACTGGCGAGCAGTCGTTTGACGGTGAGGAGTTCGTGCTCGAGTCGACGCAGCTCGCGGCGCCCACCGCGCGCGGCCAGCCGTTCGCCGGTCCGCTCGAGCTCGCGGACCCGTGCCCGGATCCGCACGATGCGGTCCTCCAGCACCCGTTCGCGCCCGGGCAGGTCGCGCAGGCCCTCGAGCTGCGCGGGCCAGTCGGCGGCCTGCACATCGCAAATGCGCAGGTAGGTGATCGAGACGCTGACGATCAGCACGACCGCCTTGTAGAGCCAATAGAAATCGAAGCTCAGCACGAACCACGCGACGAGCGCTGGGAACCAGAAACTGAGCGCGATCGGCGCGAGGATCAGGAGCCAGGTGACGGCTCCCGGGAGGATCTCGAGCAGGCGATGGTAGCGGGAGTGCGGCGTCCCGACCCCCGACGGTCTATCCAGAGCGGTTCGCGTCTAGTAGATCGGTGTGAGCCAATGGCGGTAGGCCGGGAGCCGTCCGCGTACCGCGTCGAAGTAGGCGTCTTCGAGCCGCCGTGTGATCGGCCCGATCTCTCCCTCGCCGATCAGGTGGTGATCGACTTCCGTGACGGGCGAGACCTGTGCCCCGGTGCCGCACAGGAAGAGCTCGTCCGCCACGTACAACTCGGTGCGATCGATCTGCCGCTCCACGACCCGCAGGCCGAGCTCGCGCTCCGCGAGCTCGATGATCCCGGCCCGGGTGATCCCCTCGAGGATGTCATCGGTGACGGGGGGCGTGACGAGCTCCCCACGGCGCACCATGAAGAGATTCTCAGCGCTGCCCTCCGAGACATGCCCGTCTGCGGTCAGGACGATCGCCTCATCGGCTCCCACCAGCTGCGCCTCGGTCTTGGCAAACGCGGAGTTCACGTACGCGCCGACGATCTTCGCCCGGGCCGGGAGCGACTGATCGCTGACACGCCGCCACGAGACGGTCTGCGTGCGGATGCCGTGCGTGGTGTCGATGTAGTCACCGAACGGGATCGCCAGGATGTAGAAGCCCTGGTCCAGGTTGTGCAGCCGCACCCCGATCGCCCGGGTCGACTTGTAGACAGACGGTCGGACATAGGCGTCCTCGCGGAAGCCATTGCGCCGCAGCAGGTCGACCGTCAGGGCGACCAGCTCGTCGACCGGCCCCGGCGGATCCATGAAGAGGATCCGGCAGGAGTCGGCCATGCGTCGGAAGTGGTCGGCCAGGCGCAGCGCGTAGAGCTGCCCCTCGTCGGGGTTCCAGTACGCCCGGATCCCTTCGAACACCGCCGTCCCGTACATGAAGGCGTGGGTCATGATGTTGACGTTGGCGTCGGCAAGCGGGATGAATGCGCCGTTCAGATAGCAGATGGAGGCGGGCACGCCCGGCTGCGCGTCCGAAGGCGATGAGGAGGTGCGGGAAACGTCTTCGGTCAACATGCGGCGAGTATACGCCGCGCTCCCACCCGCGCACCCGCGTCAGACGAGGCCGGCGAGCGAACCGCCGACGAGCGCGAGGTAGAGCGCGTAGAAGGCGCCGCCCGCCAGCAACCCGCGCCCGGTCAGGCGATCCCGCCGCAGCATGGGCAGGAAGATCGCCGCCGTCGAGGCGAAGGCGATCCCGGCTGACGCGAAGCTGAGCAGCGACGTCGGCGTCACGGTCCAGGCGTCGGCGGCGAGCACCAACGCCACCACCGTCGGGATGCAGCTCTGGAAGACCATCGCCCCGGTGATGTTGCCCATCGAGAGTGTGTCCTTCCCTTGGCGGATCCAGATCACGCTGTTGAATTTCTCGGGCAGTTCGGTGGCGATCGGGGCGATCACAAGGGTCACGATCGTGGGGTCCACACCGACGGTCGAGGCGAGCTGACTGACCGCGTCCACGAAGATGACGGCGCCACCGACGATGGCGCCGAGCGCAGCCGCTACCTGCAGGCTGATCAGCCGCAGACGCGGTGGACGCTCGCCGCGCCCCTGATCCAGGTGGCGGAACCGCAGCGGGCGCAGTCCCTCGCCTGCCTCCTCCGAGCGTGCGGCGCCCAGATGCGCGCGCACGTACCAGACGTACATGCCGAGCAGGAACGCGGCGACCAGCAGCTTGCCGGAGGCGAGTGAGCTCGGCAGGAACGCGGCTCCGATCGCCAGCGCGTACGCAAGCGCGAAGTGCCGCACGTCCCGGCCGATCACGACCGGATCCACCAGCAGACCGTCATCGCCCCCGCGCGCCCGAGCCCGCAACAGCACCGCGATGCCGGTCACCAGCATGGCCAGGGTGGAGAGCATGAAGGGGGCCCCCAGGATCGCGCCGACACCGATCCCGGTCTCGTGCGGGTGACCGGTCTGCGCGCCCAGCACGATCGCCACGAGCGGGATCATGGTCTCCGGCATCGCCGTGCCGACCGCGGCGAGCACGCTGCCCACCGCGCCCTCGGCGAGGTCGAGCCGGTGGCCCATCCATTCGACGCCGTTCGTGAAGAGCTCGGCGCCGAGCAGGATCACGGCGAGCGCCGCGACCAGCAGTATGACGTCCATGGGCACGCCCGCCCTATCGCGTGGTCGGCCGGAGGGCCGTCACGACCACCAGTCCTGCGGGCGCGGACGCGCCGCTGGGCTCAGGCGCCGCGGCCCCTGGCACCGTGGGCGTCAGGGGCGCAGGTGCTGGGGAGCGTACGGCAGCAGGGCGACGTGCCGGGCGCGCTTCAGTGCCACCGACAGCTGGCGCTGATGTGCGGCGCACGTGCCGGTCTTGCGACGCGGCTCGATCTTGGCCCGCTCCGACAGGTAGCGGCGCAGGCGGTTGACCTCTTTGTAGTCGATCATCGACGCTTTGTCGGCGCAGAACGCGCAGACCTTGCGCCGGCGGCGATCGCGGTAGTAGTCGTCTCGCTTCTTCGACTTGGCAGGCGGCACAGTTCAGGATCCTCTCGTGTGATCGGCTGACGTCAGTTCCGATGCCGGCGCCTGGGCACTCAGAACGGCAGGTCGTCGAGGTCGGTGTATGGTTCGTCGCTGGTCTCGCCGGCCGCGGCCGGCTCACGACGCGCGGGGCGGGCCGCCGCGGGTTCAGCGGCTTCGCCCTCCTCGCGCGGACGCGCGTCGAGCGGCGTCACGGTCTGCGCGACCAGCTCGGTGGTGTACCGCTTCTGACCCTCGCGGTCCTCCCACTGGCGAGTCTGGAGCCGGCCCTCCACGTAGACCTTGCGGCCCTTGCGCAGGTACTCCGCGGTGCGCTCCGCGAGCGGCCCCCAAGCCACCACGCGGAACCATTCCGTCTCCTCCTGCCAGTCACCGTTCGCGGCCTTGAAGTTCCGGTTCACCGCCACCGTGAACTGGGTCACGGCCTGACCGTTGGGCGTATAGCGCATCTCGGGGTCGCGCCCGAGGTTGCCGATGATCATGCACTTGTTGAGCGACATGGCGGCCCTCCCGCTCGCGGCCCGGCGGCGCTACTCGATGGCGGCCGGTGCCGCCTCGGTCTCCGACTCGTCGATGAACTCGCCCTCCGGCTCTTCCTCCTCCTCGGGCGGCGCGACCTCGATCTCAGGGCGGCGCGCCGCGGGTCGCTCGACGCGGGTGACCAGGTAGCGCAGCAGCTCCTCGGTGATGCGGAGGCCGCGCTCGATCTCCTCGACAGCGGCCGGCGGGGCGTCGAAGAGCACGAGGTAGTACGACCCTTCGCGGAACTGGCCGATCTGGTAGGCCAGCCGACGGCGGCCCCAGGGGCTCACCTTGACCAACTGGCCCTCGGCCGCGCTGATCGAGCGCGTGATACGGTCCAGCGTCGCCTGGACACGGTCGTCGGCCAGGTCCGGCCGGACGACGAGCATGAGTTCGTAACGGCGCATGCGCCAGGATTCTCCTTCCTGTGGGATACGCCCCGCTCGGGATCGGTAGCCACGAGGGCATGATCGGCCGGCGAAGCCGAAAGGACCGGCGGAGTATAGCACCAGGGCCGCTGCTAGACTGGTGCGTACTGTCCACACCCGCCCCGGAGGTGACCGTGCCCGCCAGCTCGATCCTGCTGCTCGAGGCCGACCCGGCCGAGGCCGACCGGATCGGGGGGATCCTGCGCCACGCCGGTCACACGCTCGCCGTCGCGGCCGACCGCGCGGCGTGGCTCGAACAGGCCGCCGGCCACGCTGTGCTCCTGATCGACATCGCCGGCGACGGCGACGACGCGGCAGCGCTCGTCCGCGACGTGCGAGCCGACCCGGTGCTGGCTCCCCTGCCGATCCTCTGTTTCGCCCAGACGAAGGACGTGGACGAACGCGTGCGTCTCCTCGAGGCGGGTGCCGACGACGTGATCGTCCGCCCCTTCGACGCGCGGGAGCTCGAAGCCCGGGTCGATGCCCTGACCCTGCGGTACCGCCACTCCGGCGGTGCCGCGCCGGTAGCCCGGGAGCCCACGGTCACGACGCGGCAGCACCAGGTTGTCGCGTTCTTCGGCGCCAAAGGCGGTGTAGGGACGACGACCATCGCCGTGAACGTCGCCCTCGGCCTCGCGGAACGGCTGCCCGGCCGGGTGGCCTTGGTCGACCTCGCGGTCCCGCTCGGGCAGGTCCCCACGCACCTCGACCTGAAGCCACGGCACCAGATCGCCGATCTGCTGGCCGACCCCTCCGAGGACGGGGTGCGCGCGATCGCCGAACGATACGCGGACGTCCTCGACGTCTTCTTCCTGCCCGACGACCCGGAAGAGGCGGACCGGCTCGGCGCGGACGATCTGGCCGCCGCCATCCATGCGCTGCGCGCCACGTACGTGTTCGTGGTCGCGGACGCCGGGGCCACGCTCGGCTCGCGCACGCTGGCGCTGCTCGCGGCAGCGGACCGCATCGTGCTGGTCACGCTCCCGGAGATCCCGTCATTGCGCGCGCTCGTCTCGGTGGAGCAGGTGCTGGGCGAACACCGCCTGGCGGATCGGACGCTGCACGTGGTGAATCACTTGTTCGCCCACGAGCCGCTCAGGCGGGCCGACATCGAAGACTCGCTCGGCACCAGCGTCGCCCTCGAGTTGCCGCACCACGACCTGCTCTTCGCCCGCGCCGTGAACGAGGGGGTGCCGGTCCTGCGCGCTGCCCCACGCTCGGACTCCGCAGAACGGCTGGCGCGTCTCGCCTCGATCGTGTCGGGGACGGTCCAGCCGGGCGAGGCCATAGAGGCGCCTCGACGACGGTTCGGCCTGCTGCATCGCGGCCGCGCCTGACGGAACGTGCCCGGCCGACGGCACGTCGACGCGGCCCAGGCCACCGTCGGTCAGCGCACGGCGTACCGCACCGGCGGGCTCCACACGCTGTTGGCGTTGAGTGGGGTGGGGATCGCCGCCGCGCGCACGTACCAGGTACCGGAGGTCGAGAAGCGCCAGATCAGCGTGGCCACCCCCGAAGCGCTGGTCGCGGCCCGCACCTGCGCCGCGAGCGCCCAGCCGCCGGCCACCGCACGGTAGACCTGGTACGTGACGACCGGCACCGGCAGCTCCGGTCGCGAGGGGCGAACCGTGGTGCTGAACGTCACCGTGGTGCCGCGTGCCACCACCGCTGTCGCGCCGCCGTTCGTCGGCCGCAGCAGCGCGATCTGCCGCACCACGACCCGCACCGGCGGCGAAGCTGCGGCCGCGAGGTCGGCCGTGGGACGCAGGATCGCCCGGTACCAGAGGTTCGTGACCGGGCGGTAGACGGCGGCCGCCTGTCCGTCGCCCGCGGTCGTCAGGGTCACGATGGTCTCCCACGAGACAGCGTCGGCTGACGCCTGCAGGTCGACCTGCCGGCCATCGGCCGCCGGACCGCCCGCCGGCACGTCCAGCTGTACCGCCAGCGTGACGCCAGAGGCCCACGTGATCGTGCGAGCGCTCGGGGTGAGCGTGAGTGTCGGAGCCGGGGTGCCCGCCGCGACCACGTCGAACGCGCCTGTCGTCGCGGGCGTCAGCCCGGACGCGGACGCGGTCAGCACGACCCCGCCGGCTGCTCCTCCGATCGAACAACCGATGAAGCGCGCCAAGCCGGCGACCGCCAGCGTGGTCGTGCCGCCCGCACACGTCAAGGTGGCCCCAGTCGGCCCGGCACCGGCGCTCGCGCTGAGCGTCACCGCGAGCGTGGCCCCCGGCCCGGTCGCCACCCGCTGGCCGCGCGCGTCCAGTACCGCCACCACCGGCTGCACGGGCCACGGCGCGCCGGCCGCGCCGCCGATCGGCTGGTCGACGAAGCGGAGCGCGGTCGGAACGTTCGGTGCTGGCCCCAGGGTGAGGCGCCCGTAGCCGGCCGTCGGGTTCGGTACCGGGCTCCCGAGTGCCGTCGCGTGCTGGCTCAGGAACTGCACCAGCTGGGCGGTGGTCCACGTCGGATTGGCCGAGAGCACGTCGGCCGCCGCCCCAGCCACGAACGGCGCCGCCTGACTCGTCCCGCAGAACGGGGCGATCGACCGGGTGTTCGCACAATCGGCGGCCACCAGGTCGGGCTTGATCCGACCGTCCAGGGTCGGTCCGCGGCTGCTGTAGGCCTCGACGGTCCCCGGCGCAGCCACATCGACCGCCCCAACCACCAGCAGGCCCGGGTTCCGCCCATCGGCCGGCGCCGCCAGCGTGTCGTCGGGGACGCTGTACTGCAACGGCGCCTCCGACTCCGACTGAACCAGGAGCTGGACGCGTGCGGCCGCTCCGCCTGAGCGACGGTGCGCCGAGATCTCGTATTGCCCGGTCCACGGCACGTCGTATTCCAGCGTCTCGACCGGGTCGCCCGCGCCGTTCTGGATCTCGCTCGACGAAGCGACCGGAAAGGGATCGCCCGCCTGGTAGAGCCCCAGGTCGTAGTCGTCCGACGCGTGGCCCCAGGGGTCCGACCAACGCAACGAGACCGTCACGTGGTCGCCCTGCTGCAGCGTCAGACGGTTCGAGGTGTCGGTGCCGGAGAACTCGAGCCAGCCGTTGGCGTCCTCGCGCCACGGCCCGATCCAGCCCTGCTCGCCCGAGTTGCCGGCGGCGTTGACCCAGAGCGCACCGCCCGCGACCGCCCGGTCGACGAGCGCGTACGCGCTGTCAGGGTACGGACTCGTACCGTCCCCAGGCCCCTCGAAGCCAGAATCAGTCCAGGAGGCGTTGATGATCCGCACACCGTTGCCGGTCATCCAGTCGACCGTCGAGCGCAGATCGTCCTGCGAGCTCGGATCGGCGATCCAGAGCGATGCCGCCGGCGCCATCGCCGCGAGCGACTCGGCGACGGCTGTCCCGTGCACCTGACCGCCCTGGTCACACGCCGTCAGATCGGTGGTGTACGCGCCGATGGCGGTGTAGCACCGCGCGTGGACAGTCGGCGGCAGGTCGATACCGAGGAGCGCCGCCATGCCGGCGAACCCTCCATCGATGATGCCGACCCGCACGCCAGCGCCCGCCGTTCCAGCGGCCTGCCAGCGATCGGCCCCCTGCAGCGTCACGGCGTCGGCCAGCGTCGCCGAAAGCACGGGCCGCACGATCGGGTCGATGCGCACCACCCCGGGCGCACCGGCCAGCATCGCCAGCGATCGCTCCGGCACGTACGCCTCCACGCCGCGCGGATCGCGGTTGGCGACCCGTCCGCCGAGCGACACCAACAACGCCTCGGCGCGGCTCCGGTCGTCCGGCGCCAACGTGATCGAGACGGCCACCTCGGGGCCGCGCGCCCCGGCGTCGACCGAGGACCCAGCGCGCAGTATCCCGGTGGCGACGCGCGCCGATCTTTCCGCGAGAGCGGCGAGTCCCCCGTGCAGCACACGCCCGACGGCACCGGATGGGCGGCTGGGCGGGACACGGTAGGGCGCGCCGCCGATCGGTGCGGCGGTGGTGGCGGCCGGCAGCAGGGCGGCGACGAGCAGAAGCGCGCCGACGATGGCGGACAGGCGGCGACGGACGACCACGTCCCCTCTTTCCGGGGACGGGCCACTGGATTGCGCTGTCCCCGCCCCGAGGATAGTGGTCGGATGGGTCCGCTGGCAACGCCGAGGGCGCCGCCCCTCCAGCGCCACGGGTGCGCCCGCATGGCTGAGCGAGCCGGCCGAGGCGGTTGGGCCGCGGGCGTGAATCAGTTGCCCATCGGCCTGATCAGGAAGGGCTGCCGGTAGTCCTGCTTGATGCCGTAGTGCAGCTGGAGGAAGTACTTGACGACCTCGGTCGATGGATTGCCCAGGCTGTTGGAGGTGTCATAGGTGAAGGCCAGGATCGCGAGCTGCGAGTCGGTCTTGGCGAAGTCGCCGGAGGGTGAGACGAAGCCCACGAACCAGGAGTGGAAGGGCAGGTGGCCACCGATCCGGACGTCGCCATATTGAGCCGTGCCGGTCTTGCCCGCCACGTAGAGGGGCATGTCGACGACGTTGCCGGTGTGGCGGATGACGACCGCCTCACGCGCGGCCTCGCGGATATAGGCGAGGATCGCGGGGCTGATCTTGACCACTGCGCGCAGTTTCGGCGCGATGGTCTGCACCACCTCCCCGGTGGGCCCCAGGATCTGGTGCACGAGCTGGGGGGCCCAGAGCTTGCCGCCGTTGGCGAGCGCGCAGTAGGCGTCGAGCAGCTCGATCGGCGTCACCGCGTCGTAGCCCT